>JADJOX010000007.1:0-667500 GCA_016713565.1 Ignavibacteriota bacterium | reverse complement strand
GGTAAGTTCCGACCTGCACGAATGGTGTAACGATTTGGGCACTGTCTCAACCACGAGCTCGGTGAAATTGTGGTACCGGTGAAGACGCCGGTTACCCGCAGATGGACGGAAAGACCCCGTGAACCTTTACTGCACCCTAACATTGGGTTCGGATGGGTCATGTGTAGGATAGGTGGGAGACTTTGAAGCTGCAACGCTAGTTGTAGTGGAGTCAACGGTGAAATACCACCCTTGGTTTATTTGGATTCTAACTACAACCCTTGAATCAGGGTTTAGGACATTGTTAGGCGGGTAGTTTGACTGGGGCGGTCGCCTCCTAAATTGTAACGGAGGCTCTCAATGGTTCCCTCAGCACGGTTGGTAATCGTGCGACGAGTGTAAAGGCATAAGGGAGCTTAACTGCGAGACATACAGGTCGAGCAGATACGAAAGTAGGACTTAGTGATCCGGCGGTTGCGTATGGAAGTGCCGTCGCTCAAAGGATAAAAGGTACTCCGGGGATAACAGGCTGATTTTGCCCAAGAGTTCATATCGACGGCAAAGTTTGGCACCTCGATGTCGGCTCATCGCATCCTGGGGCTGAAGAAGGTCCCAAGGGTTTGGCTGTTCGCCAATTAAAGCGGTACGTGAGCTGGGTTCAGAACGTCGTGAGACAGTTCGGTCCCTATCCTCTGTGGGCGCAGGATACTTGAGAAGAGTCGCTTCTAGTACGAGAGGACCGAAGTGAACGAACCTCTAGTGCACCAATTGTCACGCCAGTGGCATAGTTGGGTAGCTATGTTCGGAAATGATAAGCGCTGAAAGCATCTAAGTGCGAAGCATACTTCAAGATAAGGTATCCCTTGCCATTTATGGCACTAAAGACTCCTTGGAGATGACAAGGTTGATAGGCTGCAAGTGTAAGTGCAGTAATGTATTTAGCTGAGCAGTACTAATAGGTCGTGAGACTTAACCATTAATTTTTTATTAAAAGAAAGTATATTCACAGATTTCTCATTCAATCTTTAATTTTTATAAAGTTTCTGGTGACTATAGCTAAGGGGAAACACCTCTTCCCATTCCGAACAGAGTAGTTAAGACCTTAAACGCCGATGGTACTGCATTTTTAAGTGTGGGAGAGTAGGAAGTCGCCAGTTTTATTTTGAAAACCTCAATTATCCGATTGGGGTTTTTTTATTTTACCTCTTTTGCTCCAAATTCAGTAATTATACTTTTAATCAATTGATTATTTTGACTTTCTAAATCATCAGATAAATTTTCAATTACATTTGCTGAATCTGAACTTTTCTTTTCTTCAAATTTGATGTGTAAATTATATGATAACATTGTGGATAATTTCTTTGAAATGTATTCACCGGAAGTTTCTAATATAGGAATATCTTCCTTATGATCCACTAATACATATATGGTGTTGTTAACTATTCGATCTGGGATTGTTGATTCTATTATAGATAAGGTAAACTTTTCTTTAATTATACTTTCCTGAAATGAATTCCACCTTTCTTTAATAACATCAATTTGAGGAATTGTTTTTTCGCTTAGTTCCTTATTTATTGCTGGCGAATTCGGTAAGTTTTTTTTTTCGTGTTTTTTTTCAGATTTAATTACTTTATTAACATTCTGTTCCAATGGATTTGAATATGTAACGATATTTTCATTTTCCAATGGTTTACTATTATCTAAAAAATCAGTTTTTTTTTTATCGCTTATATCATCGGATTCTAATTTGGTTATTAATTCGGATATTGTGGATGTTTGAATAAATCCAATTAAATGAGAAAGTGATATTTCAATTTTAAGTTTTTGATTCTGTGTGTTTTTAATTTCATATTGTAGCTTTGAAAGAAATGTTAAAATTCTTAAAAGGTCACCTTCGGTAAATTTATCAACATAGCTAAGATATCTAGTTTTTAAATTTTCCGAAGAATCAATTAAATTTGGGGATTTTGTAATAATAACCGTACTTATATTTCTGAAATGTTCAACTAAACCATTTGTAAAATCGATAAAGTTCCAGCCGTTTGAATAAATCTTCTCCGAAACCTCAAAAGCTGCTTTAAATGTTTTGCCGATAATTGCGTCGCTAATTTCAAAATAAATTTCGTCATCAATTAAGTTTAGCATTTGTTTTAGAAGATTTACTTCAACTTTATTTCCGCAAAATGAAACGACTTGATCAAAAATGCTTTCTGCATCTCTTAATGCACCGTCGGCTTTTTTTGCAATAAGTGTCAATGATTCATCATCTATAATAATATTTTCAAATTCGGAAATTTTCTTAAGCAACTTTTTAATTTCAATAAGTTCAATTCTTCTAAAATCAAATCTTTGGCAGCGTGAAATAATTGTCAATGGTACTTTATGAATATCTGTTGTAGCAAAAATAAATATTGTATGTTCAGGCGGTTCTTCTAAAGTTTTAAGAAGAGCATTAAACGATTCGGTTGTAAGCATATGCACTTCATCTATAATGTAAACCTTATAGTCCCCGGTTGTCGGCGCATATTTTACGGATTCTCTTAAAGTTCTTATTTCATCTATCCTTCGATTTGAGGCGCCATCAATTTCAATAATATCCAAAGACTGCGACTTAAGAAAATTTTCGCAAGCTTCGCATTTGTTGCATGGTTCACCGCCATTTGGATTTGTACAATTTAATCTTTTTGCTAAAATTCTTGCAGTAGTTGTTTTTCCAACACCTCTTGGACCCGCAAAAATATATGCGTGTCCAATCCTATTATTTTCAATTGCATTTTTAATAGTTTTAGTGATGTGCTGTTGTCCAACAACATCTTCAAATAACTGAGGTCGCCACTTTCTTGCTGTTACAACAAATGTCATAATATTTGATAAATTTTATTTGATGATAAATCTAATTTCTTTGAAATTAGTTCACAAATATTTTTTAAATAATATACATCAATTTCGTTAAATGCCGAAAATAATTTACTGTCTAAATCTAAAACTCCTATTATTTCATTTTTTATAATAATCGGTATAACAATTTCAGAATTAGTTTCAACGTCACAGGCAATATGTCCAGAAAATTCATGTACATTAGGTACAACAATAGTTTGCTTGTTTTCTGCAGATTTTCCACAAACACCGTTTCCTAATTTAATTTTAGTGCAAGCAACTTTTCCTTGAAATGGACCGAGATATAAAAAATTATCTTTAGAAAAATAAAATCCAACCCAACTAATCTTTTCAAAAGTCTGATTTAATGCGGCTGTTATATTTGAAAGATTTGTAATTAATGGATCATTTATGTTAATTAAATTTTCTATTTGAAGCAACAAAACTTTATATGTTTCTTCAACATTTAGATTTTTATCTATACTGATTTCAAGATTCATTATTTGGTTTTTCTAATTTTTCTCTTCTTAAATTGTTTTTCAAAAACATATGGTATTGCTTCTTTTATGTCATCAATAGGAATAATTCGCAATCCATCCTTTGCAGCACTTTTAATTTCTACCAAGTCAGATTCGTTGCCTTTTGGAATTAACACTGTAGAAATGCCATGCCTTTTTGCGGCGAGCAGTTTCTCATTTAATCCACCAATTGGTAAAACTTTGCCGCGTAATGTAATTTCGCCGGTCATTGCCACATCACCACTTGCCGGTTTTTTGCTAATTGCGGAATACATTGCAAGAGACATAGTTATTCCAGCTGAAGGTCCGTCTTTTGGAATTGCGCCTTCAGGTAAATGAATATGTATTTCTTTATCTTTGTGAAAATTAACGGGTAAACCTAATTCTTTAGCGTTGGATCTTAAATAGCTTAATGCGGCTTGGGCAGATTCCTTCATTACATCTCCGAGTTTACCGGTTAATGTTAATTTACCAGGACCGCTCATAATTGTTACTTCAACATTTAATATTTCTCCGCCAACACTTGTCCAAGCTAATCCGGTTACACTTCCAATTTTTGATTCGCGAAGATTTTTCTGCAGCCTGAATTTTGGAACTCCAAGATACTTTTCAATTTTTTCAGGAGTTATTTTAAATCCATTTAATATTTTGGCTTTAGTACTTTTTTTAGATTTGCTTAAAACTATTTCTTTAGCGGTTTTTCTCAATACTGAAGCGATTTCTCTTTCCAAATTTCTAACACCGGCTTCTCTTGTATATTCTAAAATAATTTTTTGCAGTGCCATTTCATCAAGTTCTACTTTTAATTTATTTAATCCATGCGCTTCCAGCTGTTTTGGGATAATATGCCTTTTTGCAATTTCAACTTTTTCATGTTCAAGATAACCGAGCAATTCAATTATTTCCATTCTATCCTGCAAAGGCAGTGGAATATTGTATCTTACATTGGCGGTTGTTATAAACATTACTTGAGAAAGATCATATTCAACATCCAAATAGTGATCTGAAAAATTATGATTTTGTTCAGGATCAAGAACTTCTAACATTGCAGAAGAAGGATCGCCTCGGAAATCCATGCTCATCTTATCAATTTCATCAAGTAATATTACAGGATTTATTGTTCCTGCTTTTTTCATAGATTGAATAATTTTACCAGGAAGAGCACCGATGTATGTTCTTCTGTGACCTCTAATTTCTGCTTCATCTCTTACACCGCCTAAACTGATTCTTACAAAATTTCTTCCAAGCGCTTTGGCAATTGATTTTCCAAGTGAAGTTTTACCAACACCGGGAGGACCAACAAAACATAATATCTGACCTTTCATTTCCTTGACTAAATTTAAAACTGCAATATGTTCAACAATGCGTTCCTTCGGTTTATCTAAGCCATAATGATCGTCATCTAAAATTTTTCTTACATTTTGAATATCGAGAATATCTTTAGTTTTTTTCTGCCATGGAACATCAGTGAGCCAATCCAAATAGTTTCTTATAACAGTGAATTCAGGTGAACTTGGCGGAGTCTTTCTTAATTTGTCAAATTCTTCTACAGCTTTGGCCTTTGCTTCTTTGGGCATTTTAGCTTTGTTAATTTTTTCTTTTATCTTCTTAAATTCTGGAGAAATTTCCTCTTCTTTTCCAAGCTCATCTTGCAATATTCTTATTTGTTCTTGAATAATGAATTTACGTTGAGTTTTGGTAATATTTTCTTGGACTTTTAATTCAATTTCCTTTTCTACTTTAAGAATATCAACTTCCGAGTTGAGTAATTTTATAACATCGTAAATTTGTTCTTTAAGAGAGAATTTTTTTAAGATAGATTGTTTAACTTGAATTGACTGGTTTATATTTGCGGCAACATAAAATAATTTTCTATCTGGCTCATCAATATTTTCATAAGCTGCTATTGCTTCTGCTGGTATGTTTCTATTATTTTTTACATAATCTTTAAAGTGCAGAGTTAATTGTCTGATCAATGCATTTAGTTCTTGAGCTTCAATTTCCTCGGATAAGATAATATCTATTTCCGCTTCAAAAAATTCTTTACGATCTGTAAATTTTTTTATTTTCCCTTGAACAATTCCATCAACTAGAATTTTCATTAAACCGTTTGGAAGTTTTAAAATCTGTATAATTTTTGCGATTGTTCCTTCCTCAAAAATATCTTCAGTTGAAGGATCTTCGAGATTGGCCCTTTTTTGAGCTGAAAGAAAAATAAACTTTGAATGTTCTAAAGAATAATTTGCGGCATTTATAGATTGTTCCCTTCCAACTAAAACCGGGAAAATCATATAAGGGAAAATTATATTGTCCCGTAATGGCAATACCGGTAAAAGTTTTGGAATTTCATTAAAAACAGATTGATCTTCAGTTGTAATTTTTTTTGTCATTGATATATTAAATAAATAATTTTAAAAATGTAATTGCACAAAATACCAAAATAATAAAGTGCATTCAAATAAATGAATTAGGAAAAATTTATGCTAGATAAGATCATCTCCGTTTCTAAAGAAGCCGGCGAAATAATAAAGAACGGATTTAAAAGCAATATTTCAATTGAATTTAAAACCGATGCTTCAAATATTGTGACAAATATAGATAAAGCTTCTGAAAAAGTTATTACAGATTTTATTAAAAAGGAATATCCAAATCATACAATTATTGCTGAAGAAACCGGGCTTAACGAGAAAAATTCAGAATATAAATGGATTATAGATCCGCTTGACGGTACCACAAATTTTGCGCATGGATTGCCTATATTTTCTATTTCAATTGGTGTTCAGAAAAATGAAGAAACTATTTATGGTGTTATATACGATGTGATGCAGGATAAAGTATTTTCCGCTGAAAAAGGTTCAGGAGCTTTTGAAAATAACGTTAAAATAAAAGTTAGTGAAAATTCAAATTTATCTGAAAGTTTATTAGTAACCGGGTTTCCTTATGAAGTTAAAAATAATTACGAAGAAGCCATAATTCATTTTACTACATTTTTAAAAAAATCGCGAGCTGTACGAAGATTGGGTTCAGCGGCTATTGACTTTTGCTTTGTTGCAAATGGTGTTTTTGACGGTTTCTGGGAATCAAAATTAAATTCGTGGGATGTTTGCGCGGGTTTAATTTTGGTTGAAGAAGCCGGTGGTAAAATATCAAATTACAGCGGAAACCCTGTAACAGTAAATTCACCAAATTTTTTGGCAACTAACGGCAAGGTTCATTCTCAAATGATAGAAGTTCTAAAAAGTAAATAATATTAATCGTTAATTAATTTAGCGATCCATAAAATTATTACAGCGCCTAAAGTGGCAACTAAAATACCGTGAATGTTAAAATCCGTAACTCCGTATCCGCCAAATTTTGAAACTACAAAACCGCCTACAAACGCTCCTACAATTCCTAAAATAATATTCCCAAAACAACCCTTTTTATTTTTTGGAGCAATAATTTTTGTAGAAAGCCATCCGGCGATTCCGCCTACTATAATCCAGCTTAATATACCCATTGTAATCCTTCGAAATTTTCTAAAGTATTGTAATATAATAAATTAGCAGTAAAAATATTTTGATTAATATAAATAATTTGTTTACTTTTACTAACTATGCAAAAATATATAATTGTCGCAATTGATGGTCCTGCCGCAAGTGGTAAAAGTACCGTTGCCAAAAAGCTTGCGGACAAACTCAAATTTTTATACGTCGATACCGGCGCAATGTATCGTGCAATTACGTATTTTGCCCAAGAAGAGAATATTGAAAATAATGAACAAGCAGTAATTGATGCAGTAAAAAAATTAAATTTAGAATTAAAATACAATAACGGCATAACAAGTGTCTTTATTGACGGTTTGGATATTACTGAAAAAATCAGAACACCGAAGGTTAATTCTAAAGTCAGCGACATTAGTAGAATAAAAGAAGTTAGAACAGAATTAGTGAAATTGCAGAGAAAATTCGGCGAAAATAATAATCTTATTGTTGAAGGCAGAGATACAACAACGGTTGTTTTTCCCAACGCCGATGTAAAAATTTATTTAACTGCCGACGCGAAAGAAAGAGCAAAACGCAGATTTATTGAATATAAAGATAAGGGAATTGACGTTTCGCAGGATGAAGTTGAAAAAAGTTTACTGAACAGAGACGCAATCGACAGTACTCGAGAGGTTAGTCCATTGACCAAAGCAGAAGATGCTTTTGAAATTGACACAACAAATTTAACTGTCGATCAAGAAATTGACAAAATTGTTGAAAAAATTAAAAATATAAAAAGCAAAATTTAACACCATCAAAAAAAACAAATGTTAAACTAAACAAAATTATATTTCAATTCTTCTGATGGTAATGAAACGAAATATAAGTAAAAGCAGTTGGAGATTAAATGTTAGAACAAAAAGAAGAAGTTAAAAAGAGCAAAAAGTCTGTACAGTCAATAAAATTCATGAATTCAGACGAATACTCTAATGAAGAACTTCAGACACTTGCCAGACTTTATGATCAGTCATTTCATGATTTAAAAGAAGGCGAAATAATTAAAGGTAAAATTGTTGGAATAACCGAAGATAATGTTGTTTTGGATGTCGGTTTTAAATCGGACGGAACAATTCCAAGAAGTGATTTTACAGCAACCGAAGAAATTAAAATCGGCAATGATGTTGACGTTGTTATTGAAAGTGTTGAAGACGAAGACGGAAATTTACAATTAAGTAAAAAACGAGCTGACTTCCTTAAAGTATGGGCAAAGATTATTGACGCTCATGAAAAAGAAACAATTCTTTCCGGAAAAATTCTTAAAAGAATTAAAGGCGGAATGGTTGTGGACATTATGGGAATTGAATCTTTCTTACCGGGTTCTCAAATTGATATAAGACCAGTAAGAGATTTTGATGCTTTTGTCGGTCAAACTATGGATTTCAAAATTGTAAAAATTAATAATCAAACTGAAAATGTTGTTGTATCTCATAAAGCGCTTATTGAAGAAACAATTTCTGATCAAAGAAAAGAAATTCTTGAAGGATTGGACAAAGGTCAAATTCTTGAAGGAACCGTTAAAGCAATTACAGATTTCGGTGTGTTCGTTGATCTTGGCGGTGTTGATGGTTTAATTCATATTACAGATTTAAGCTGGGGAAGAATTAATCATCCAAGTGAAATTGTTAAACTTGATGAAAAAATTAAAGTTGTTGTTACTGATTTTGACATGGAAAAGAGAAGAATTTCTCTAAGTTTAAAACAACTTCAACCGCATCCTTGGGAAAAAATTGATGAAAATTATAAAATCGGCGATAAAGTTTCCGGTCGTGTTGTTTCTCTTACAGATTACGGTGCATTCATCGAAATTGAAAAAGGTATTGAAGGATTAATCCATATTTCCGAAATGAGCTGGACACAACATATCAGCCATCCATCTCAACACGTTTCTATGGGTCAAAATATCGAAGCAGTTATTTTAAGCCTTGATAAATCTGAAAAGAAAATTTCTCTTGGAATGAAACAATTAACGCCTGATCCTTGGGAAGAATTATTGAAGAAATATCCCGTTGGATCAAAACACCTTGGAACCGCAAGAAATCTTACCAATTTTGGTGTATTCGTTGAATTGGAACCTGGCATTGACGGATTAGTTCACATTTCTGATCTATCATGGACTAAAAAAGTTCGTCATCCCGGAGAAATTGTTAAAAAAGGTGAGAAATTAGATGTAATTGTACTTAGCATCGATACGGAAGAAAGAAAAATATCATTAGGTCACAAGCAAGTTTCAGATAATCCTTGGGATAATTTTGAAAACGTTTATCATGTTGGAAAACTTGAAGACGTAAAAGTTGTTAGAATTATTGAAAAGGTGTTATCTCAGAACTATCTTTAGGAGTTGACGGATTTATTCCAACTTCACAGCTTTCTCCTTCAAAGATAAAAAATCTTTCTTTATCATTCCCTGTTGAAACAACTTTAAGCGCAAAAATAGTTGAATTCGATAAGGAAAATAAAAAAATTGTTCTTAGTGTAATTGCAGCAATGAAAGAAAAATCTGATGCTGAAATTTCAGAATATATTGCTAAGCACAAGTTGGAAAAAGTTTCTGTTGAAGATATAAAGAATGCTGATGCCGGTAAATTTGATTCATCAATTTTCCCGGGATTTGATGAACCTGATTCTCACAGTACTGAAAAAACTGAAGAAAAGAAGAGTGAAGCAAAAGCTGAAAAAGAAAATAAATAATTAGTTGTTTTGTAAGGCTGTAATATTTTCATTATTGAATTATTGCAGCCTTTTTTTATTAATATAATTTTGATCTTTTTAAGAGAATTATTCTTCACAATTGTTAATGATTATTGATGTTTCATCTTAAAAGTAAAAAGTTTATTGTTAGACAAAAAGCAAAGAGCAAAAAAATAATCAAGACCATAGAAAGTTTTAAGTAAATGAATAAAAAAGTTTCATTATATACGCTAGGCTGTAAATTGAATTTTTCAGAAACTTCAATTATTGGGAATGAATTTTTAAAGAATGGTTTCGAAAAAGTTGAGTTTGATAATTGTGCTGATGTCTATGTAATTAATACTTGTACTGTTACCGAAAATGCGGAAAAAGACTGCAGACAAATAGTTAGAAAAGCATTGAAAACTAATCCCAATGCTTACGTTATTATTACCGGATGTTATGCGCAGCTTAGAGCAGATGAAATTTCGAAAATTGAAGGTGTTGACGCGGTTTTAGGAAGTTCGGAAAAATTTAAAATATTTGATCTTATTAAGGAGTTTGAAAAGAAAGAAGTTTCATGCATTTATGTAAATTCGGAAATAAATGAATTTAATTCAGCGCATTCTTCAGATGGTGATGATAGAACAAGGGCATATTTTAAAATTCAAGACGGCTGTGATTATAAGTGTACATTTTGTACAATTCCTTTGGCAAGAGGTGGAAGCAGAAGTCTTGAAACTGATTTAGCGGTGAAACAATTTACTGAATTGGTACATCAAGGATATAAAGAAATTATTTTAACCGGAGTTAATGTAGGAGATTACGGAAAAAATATTAGCGAGAATTTTTATTCTCTTTTAAAAAGGTTAATAAATGTAGAAGGTGATTTTAGAATTAGGCTCAGCTCTATTGAACCAAATCTTCTTTCTGATGAAATAATTAATTTAACCGCTGAAAATTCTAAAATATGCAATCATTTTCATATTCCTCTTCAAAGCGGAAGTGATAAAATTCTTAAACTTATGCAGCGCAGATATAACACAAATTTTTATAAAGAGGTTATAGAAAAAATTGCGGATAAAATTCCCGATGTTGGAATAGGCATAGATGTAATTATTGGATTTCCGGGAGAAAGTGAAAATGAATTCTTGGAAACTTATAATTTCTTAAATCAATTACCCGCATCGTATCTTCACGTATTTACTTATTCAGAAAGACCAAATACCAAAGCAATTACAATGAATGATAAAGTTTCAATCGAAGATAAAAAAAGAAGAAGCAGTATGCTGAGAATTTTAAGTGAAAAAAAGAAAAATGTTTTTTACAGAAATATGATTGGTAAAAATTTAAAAGTTCTTTTTGAGGAAACAGAAAAAGAAAAATCAATATTTGGGTTTACGTCGAATTATGTGAGGGTAAAATATCCATTTGAAACTGACTTGGCAAATAAATTCAAATTTGTTAAAATTAAAGGTGTTGAAGATAATATTTGTTTAGTTGAAAATTTTATTAATCATTCTCAAGAAATTCTATTATGAAAAAATTATTTATTCTTATACTTGTTATATCTACTTGTTCAATTCACTATGCGCAAAAAGAACAGCTGTTAAGTCTCAAAAACAATTTATTGGTCAATTATGAAAGTGAAAGTAATTTATTAGTAAATTCAAATAATGAAAAGAAAAGTGCCGCGCTAGCAATTGTGTATTCGGTTTTATTGCCGGGCATGGGCGAGTTATATGCCGGAAATTATTCAACAGGGCAGTATTTTACAATTGCCGACGGAGTAATTTGGGGATTTTTTACGGGCTTTACAATTTATGGAAATAATAAGGAAAATGATTATAGATCATTTGCAAAATCTTATGGAAGCGTAAATGTTAATGGTAAAGACGGCGAATATTTTGCTAACATTAGTCTATATCAAAACATAGATGAATTTAATACGGAAAAAGAATTAAATAGAGAATTTGATAAAGTTTATAATACTGCAACGCATTATTGGGATTGGCAAAATTCATCTAACCGAAAGGAATATAGAGAATTATGGTCATCAAGTGAAACCGCTTTTAATAATGTTAGATTTGCCGTTGGCGCACTAATTTTAAATAGAATTATAAGTGCAATTTTTGCTGTTAGGGCAGTAAATAATTATAATAAACAACTGTCAAACGATATTTCATGGAAGGTAAATTTTGAGCTTCAAAATCAGCCTAATTTACCAAATAATTTTGTTATGAATTTTCAGCAAAGATTTTAATTTATACCAAAAATATTTTATAAAATACCAAAAGTAAAAACAATCGCTTTATCGTTGTAATCGTTAAATGTCATTATTAATTCAAGATTAACAAAAAGCTGAACATTGTAGGTATGTAATACTCTAATTCCGGTCTTAAAACCCAATTCGATTCCGTGAGCTTCAAGATCTTTTTGTATGTAATTTCCAAATTCATCAATAAATCCGAAATATTCATGCTGAACCCAATGAAAACCAAGCGATGTTCCTATGTATGGACAAACATCCGTGCGTGAAAATAAATAATTACCATAAATGTTCATAGCAAATCCATTCCTTGCGCCTGCCATCAATCCTACCGCATAATCTTCTATTTCATGATCAAAGTACGCATTTACCGTAAATGATTTATCGTCATTATCATAACCATCAAGCGGAAACAAATAGCCGAAATCAACGCCAAAATTATATCTTGATGATCTTCTCAAAGATTCTTCAGATTCTTTAGCAACAATATTTCCCACTTCAGCATTTTCTTGAAATGAATTTCTGTTAACAACGCTAATCGCGACTCTTTTCATAACTGTTTCAAGGTCGCCGACTCCAACTGCAGAAGCTTGTTCAACCAATATTTTTTTTGTCGATTTTACATCGATAAGATAATATTGCACAATTACCTTTTCTCCTAAAATATTCAATTTACAAAGAAGCGATTCATCTGCATCTAACGCCGCACCAATTTTAATTGCGCAATCTTCATCAAAACATTCATTTTCATTTGTTTGGTCAATCGTTTTTCTTTCAGAAATAATATCAACGTTAGAAAATTTGCTTAATTCTAATCTTAAAATTGATTCGGCAGTTTTTGTTGACTGATAATCTATGCCATTGGAAACAAATGGGAGTAATACAATTTTTCTTTGAGAAGGATTTTGTGCATGAACTGAAATAACTAAAATTAATACAGAGAATAAAACAAGATTTTTCATAACCAATTTCCATCAACTAACATGGTTAAAATACACTTTCTTTAAAAAAATATCAATTAAATAAATTTTAATAGTTTGATTATTGTTTAGTTTTTAAAACATGATCGTTGCCAATTACCATTTGTTCATTTGAGTGATTCTCAAGTTTAACGTTTCCAACTATTTTAATATTTTTTCCAAATGAATAATTACCGTTCACAATCAGCTTTTCGCAGTCAACAAGTGAAAGCGGATGCGGTATCTTATCATCTAATTCGTCTACATGCTTATAAAATTTTGGATCAAGTTTTACATAAAGCGGATTTAATTTTCTAATAGGATTTACAATTACTCTAAAATCTTCAGTTAAAATATAATTGTCTGATCTAACCGCAAGTAAATCATCTGTTGTTTTAACCGGCGCAAAACGGGTTCTGGGAACCACGACCGCGGACGCATTTTTAAAAACAGAAATTGCCGAACCCATTGCTGTTTCTAATTGAAATACACTTTGCGATTTTAAATTTCTTGGATCAACGGTTTTTTTGTTAACTATCATTGGAAGACCCAGAATATTATTGTTGTCTTCCAAAATATTTTTTAATGATTTTAAATTAATCCAAATATTATTTGTGTTAAAAAATTTATGCTTATCAATATTTTGAAATTCGCTTTCATCTTCAACATGACATTGAGCGGCTTCACGTAAAATTAATTGACCGTTGCTATGTTTTGCCAAATGTCCGCCTTTCTTATCAGCTTCGGTACGGTTGGTAACTTCCATCAAGAACGGGAAATTATTTTTTGCAAAAAATCCCAAAATTGAGAAATCCATTACTGCGCCAAGATTATCCGAATTAGAAATGAATGCATACTCAAAATTATTTGATAGTAATTTTTCCAGCATTCCGCTTGTTACAAGAGCGGTATAAATTTCTCCGTGTCCGGGCGGGCACCACTCATGGTTTTTGTTATTATGAAATTCAATTGGTTCAAAATTATCGGAATTTATTTTTGGAATTTTGTGCTGAAGAAAATCAAATGGAATGGTTTGTTTTAGTTCCTTATAATTGTTTAATATTTCCAATGACTTTTTTTGTGTATTAAAACTATTCATCAAAACTATTGGAATTTCGGAACTAATTGCTTGACGTACAATTATATCTAAAAATGTAAGGCTATCTTTAACTTTTAAAAGAGATTTTGCTTCACTCAATCCCATGCTAGTACCTAAACCGCCGTTCAATTTTATCATTACGGAATTCTTCAAAACTTTTTTGCCGAACTCCTTAAAATCATTTGATAATTTTTCTGAGTTTTGCAATTCGCTAATTGGTTGAATTTCGGATTCGGGAAGCAGACCGGTTTTCCCGCTCAATAATTGAGCATAATAATATTCAAAAGTATCTATTACTATTTGGGGAAGGTTTTCACCCGCCATTTTTTCTTTAAACTTTGGAAAAGCATTTTGTAACAAAATTTACTCCAAATTATTCTGAAAATATTTTTTACGTTTTTCCTTCTTTTGCGAATTATATTTTTTACTTTCAATCCTTTTTTGTTCCACAGCTTTTGAAGGTTTTGTCTTTATTCGTTTTTTTTCTTGAACTGCCGCGGATTTTATTAATTTTATCAATCTTTCAATTGCATCCGACTTATTTTTTTCTTGGGTTCTAAATCTCTTCGCTTCAATAATTAAAATTCCCTTTGAAGAAATTTTTTTTCCGCCGATTTTAATAAGTTTTAACTTTACATCTTCCGGTAAATCATCGGAAGAATTCAAATCAAATTTTAACTGAACAGCAGTAGAAACTTTATTTACATTTTGTCCGCCAGGGCCGGAAGATCTAATGAACGAAAACATTAAATCATTCTCATTAATTTCAATATTTTGTGTAATCTTCAACATATTTGACAATTTCTTCCTTCTAAGAGAAATTAAACAGTAAAAATTTTTGACTTTATATAAAAAATAAGATTTATAAAATTAATCAAAATAATTTTTCAGTTTATTCAATATTTCAAATTTTCTAATATATGTATATAAAATATCAGTTAATTGCATTTCAAACCACCTTTAATTACTTTTAATATTCTGAAAAAATGGAGTAAAAAGAATGTTAACAAGTTTAATTAGAAAAGTTTTTGGCGATAAAAATACTAAGGCTATGAAAGAATTATGGCCTATTGTTGATGAAATTAAATTAGAATACGAAAAAATAAAAAATTTAACTGAAGATGAGCTTAAGCAAAAAACGGTTGAACTTAAAGCAAAAATTGAAAAAGAGACTGAAGACTTAAGAACTAAAATTTCGGAATTAAATGAGGCTTTAAAATCAAATACATTTGAAGGTGATATTGAAAATACACATGGTGAACTTGAATCATTAAATGAAGATCTTGATAATAAATATGAAGAAGTATTAGAAGAAATTTTACCACAAGCATATGCGGTTGTAAAAGCTACTTGTGAAAAATTTATAGGAAAATCATGGGATGCTGCCGGTTCAAAAATTACCTGGAACATGGTCCCTTATGATGTTCAATTATTGGGCGGTGTTGTTTTGCATAAAGGAAAAATCGCGGAAATGGCAACGGGTGAAGGTAAAACTCTTGTTGCAACACTTCCGATTTATCTTAACGCACTCACCGGCAAAGGCGTTCATATTGTAACAGTGAATGATTATTTGGCTAAACGTGACAGCGAATGGATGGGTGAAATATTTAAATTCCATGGTTTAACTGTCGGCTGTATTTTAAACACAATGGATAATGATACCAGAAAAAAAATATATCAGTGCGATATAACATACGGAACAAATAATGAGTTTGGATTTGATTATCTCCGAGATAATATGGCAATTGCCAAAGAACATCTTGTACAAAGAGGACATAACTTTGCAATTGTAGATGAAGTTGACTCGGTTCTTATAGATGAAGCAAGGACTCCTTTAATTATTTCTGGACCAGTTGGAAGTTCTGAACATAAATTTGATGAAATGAAGCCAAAAGTTGAAAGGCTATTTAGAAAACAATCAAGTTTAGTAGCCTCAATTGTTCAAGAAGCCGAAGATTTAATTTCAAACGGCGGTGATAGAGAGCAAGCTGGCATTAATTTACTTCGTGCGCATAGAGGATTTCCCAAAAATAAAAAATTGGCAAAACTTTTCAGTGAACCCGATAATAAAAAATTAATGACTGCGACTGAATTGGAATTCCTAAAAGAAAAAGAAAAACGTATGCCCGAAATCGATGAAGAATTATATTTCGCGATTGATGAAAAAAATAATTCAATAAATTTGACTGAAAAAGGAAGAGAAGAATTGGCTTCAGGTTCAAGCGAAGGAAAAGAATTTTTCGTACTTCCAGATCTTGGAACTGAAATAAGTAAAATTGATGATGACGATACTTTGAGTAATGATCAAAAATTAAAGAAAAAGATGAACTCTATCATATATACAGTGAAAGAATGGATAGAATTCATACAATAAATCAATTACTGAAAGCATACAGCTTATTTGAAAAAGATGATGAATATGTAATTACTGAAGATGGAAAAATTGCGATTGTTGATGAGTTTACTGGTCGTGTATTGCCCGGCAGAAGATATTCAGATGGTTTGCACCAGGCAATAGAAGCAAAGGAAAATGTAAAAGTTGAACGTGATACTCAAACGATGGCAACTATTACGCTTCAAAATTATTTTAGATTGTATAAAAAATTGGCTGGAATGACAGGTACAGCTGAAACAGAAGAATCTGAGTTTATGGAAATATATAAATTGGAAGTTGTTGTAGTTCCAACAAATAAACCTGTAATAAGAGATGATCAAGATGATTTGATATATAGAACAAAAAGAGAAAAACTTAATGCAGTTTTAGAAAAAATTAAAGAGCTAAAGGATGAAAAAAGACCTGTTCTAGTTGGAACAACAAGCGTTGAACTTTCCGAAACAATCAGCAGAATGTTAAAAAGACAAGGTATTGCTCATAATGTTTTAAATGCCAAACAACATAAAAGTGAAGCCGAAATTGTTGCGTTTGCCGGTCAGCCAGGAGCTGTAACAATCGCTACAAACATGGCTGGTCGTGGTACCGATATAAAACTTGGGGAAGGAATAATTGATAAAGGCGGACTTTTTATTTTAGGAACCGAACGACATGAATCGAGAAGAATCGACAGACAGTTGCGAGGAAGATCTGGTCGACAAGGAGATCCCGGAACCACTAAATTCTTTATTTCGCTAGAAGATGATTTAATGAGATTGTTCAGCAGTGATCGTGTTACAAATATTATGAGTCGAATAGGTTTTGAAGAAGGTGAAGCATTAACTCATCCAATGATCACAAAATCTGTAGAAAGAGCTCAGAAAAAAGTTGAGGAAAATAACTTTGCTATAAGAAAAAGACTTCTTGAATATGATAACGTTATGAATCAGCAAAGGACGGTGATTTATTCTAGGAGACAAAGAGCGCTTGAAGGAGAAAGATTAAAAACAGAAATTTTTGAATACTTGAGCGAATATATTGACGAATTAGTTGAAAAATACTTCGAAGATATCAATATTGATGCAATAAAAACTGAATTATTACAGCATTTGCTAATTGATGTCAAATTAGAACCGGAAGAATTTGAAATTAAAGGTAAGGATGGAGTTTCCGAACTAATATCCTATGCAGCAAAAGAATTTTATGCAAGAAAAGAAGAAATGTTGGGTTCTGATTTAATGGCAAGATTGGAACGTTATGCAGTTTTAAGTGTAATAGATGATAAATGGAAAGAGCATCTTCGTGAAATGGATGATTTAAAAGAAGGTATTGGTTTGCGAGCCTACGGACAGAAGGACCCGTTGGTTGAATATAAAGCTGAAGCTTATCATTTGTTTGTCAGTCTCATTTCAGAAATTAGAAATGAAGTCTTATCATTCTGCTTTAAATTTTTCCCGCAGCAACCGGATGAAGTTCAAGCAAGAAGAGTAAAACAATTAAGGATGCAAACGGTTAAAGATAGTGTTGAAAATTTAGGCATGCAGAATTCGGATACAGCAAAAGAAAGCAGGAACAGAGGAAAACAACAACCTATTAAAGTTGAGCAAAAAGTCGGCAGAAATGATCCTTGTCCATGCGGAAGTGGAAAGAAATTCAAAAATTGTCATGGTATTGAAAAATGAAAAAAGTTGAAGCTATAATTCGATCGCATTTATTAGAAAATGTAAAAGACGCTTTGTTTGAATTAGGAATAGGCGGATTAACAATATCCGAGATTAGAGGTTATGGTAGGCAAAAAGGTCATAAAGAAATATATCGAGGGAATGAATATCAAATAGAATTTGTTCCGAAGTTAAAATTAGAAATTGTTGTTGATGACAACATATTTGAAAAAGTTATTGATGTAATAATTGAAAAAGCCAAAACCGGAAAAATTGGCGATGGTAAAATATTTATTTCCGAAGTTGAAGATGTAATAAGAATTAGAACGGGAGAAAGCGGTCCAGAAGCTCTTTAATCTAAAATGAATATAAATTATAAAAATATTGTAATAATAATTTTTCTTTTTATCGTTAGCGGCTGCGGATATTGGAGTAATTTTAAAACCTATTTTAACACTTATTATAATGCTCTGGAAATTTTTACTGAAGCCGAATCAGAAGTTAAAGACCTAAGAAAAGATTTATTCGGCTTTGAGGAATTAAAAATTACTAGCAATACGAGCAAAAAATTTGATAATGTAATTAAAAAAACTTCAGCAATAATGCAGTACAATAAAGATTCAGATTATTTTGAAGACGCTTTGCTTATGACAGGAAAGTCATTTTATTATCAGCAAAATTATTCAAGAGCATTAAGAAAATTTGCTGAATTGGAATTAATTCCAGACAGTAAATTATCCCTTGAAAACAAACTTTGGATTGGCAAATCACATCTTCAACTTAGAGAAACAGAAAAAGCATTAGAAGAACTTGATAATGTAAAAAAAATTGCACTTGAAGAAAATGAACAGGAAATTATTGAAGAAGCTTATAAGGCAAAGATTGGATATTTTTTATATGA
Organism: Ignavibacteriota bacterium; assembly: GCA_016713565.1. Lineage (NCBI taxonomy): Bacteria > Pseudomonadati > Ignavibacteriota > Ignavibacteriota bacterium. The sequence continues at coordinate 648,675 of JADJOX010000007.1, read as the reverse complement.
TAAAGATTACCAAAGTTCAACGGAAGAAATTAAAAAATTTTTAGAAACCGATATTTCTGATGAACTGAGAGCTGAAGTTTTATATGAACTTGGCGCGCTGTATGTTAAGCTAGAAGATTATAAAGAAGCCGAAAAAGCACTAGCATTTGTTCAAGATTATTCTCCAACTCCTGAAACTGAATTTAAAAGCAGATTTGAATTAGCTAAAATTCAAAAAAAATTCGGAAATTTAGAAAACAGTCTGGAACTGCTTGACGAATTACGAGACGAAGGAAAGTTTGCCGATAACCTTGATAAAATAAATTTGGAAATCGGTAAGATAAATTATGAAAAAGGAAATATAGAATTAGCGTTAGACAGTTTTACCGATGTTGATACTACATTTACAAAAACTGAAGCCGGTGGAATTGCCGGATTCTATCGAGCAGAAATTATTGAAAAATACATTCATGATTATGACAGTTCCTTGGTACTTTACAAAAAAACAATAAGTTCGCCTGCCTCCGTTGAATATAAGGATAAGGCTAAAAGTAAAGCCGTTCTTTTAGATAAATATATAAACTTAAGGAAAGAATTAGCAAGATTAGATAGAGATTTTCAATATTTAACAAATGAAGAAAGATTTATTAAAGATTCACTTGATTATGTGCAGCAGGTAAAATTAGACTCCGCAAAAACGGCTTCAGGATCAAATCAAAATGTAAGAGGCGGAACAAGGAATACAAAGACAACAATAACTTCAAAATTAATTAAACCGGCACGACCAAAAATTAGTGTTGATTCAATTCACGCATTAAATAGCAAACAGTATTTTGAACTTGCCAATCTTTTTTTCACTGAACTGAATTACCCTGATTCGGCTTATATATATTATAATTTGTCTTTAAATGAAAAGGAAGAAAATCCAAATCAAGCACAAACATATTATGCGATTGGAAGTTATTATCTTACAATAAATGAAAAAGCTAAAGCTGACAGCATGTTCAATTTGGTTTTCGAAAAATTCCCTTTTAACAGATTAAGAAACGAAGCCGCAAAGCATTTAGGTAAACCTCTGTATGATTTTGACAAAGATCCGGTTGAAGAAGAATATACCGCAGCCGAAGAAATGTTTAACAATTCTGATTATAAAAATGCATTAAAGAATTTGTTTAAAATTTATCGAAAACACCCAAATTCAATCTTCGCTTCCAAATCTCTTTACACAATCGGGTTTATTTTGGAAAATAAACTGAATTTACCAGATTCCGCTGCTTCAATTTATGATACTTTAAATACCAAATATAAAACAACAGAATATGCTAAATCTATTCAAATTAAATTGAATGGTTATAAAGATTCAAAGGTTGATAAAAAAGATCACACTGAAAAAAAAGCTGCTGTAAAAGACTCAATAAAAACGCAACAAGTAGACATTAAATCTGACGATGGACGTATTATTGAAAATGAAATAGTATCTGATAACGTAGAGTCAGACAAAGAGGAAACAGACAATGTAGAGGTAATAGAGGAAAAAAATGATTTAAAAAATAATGAGGCAGTAAATTCGAATGAAAATAAAATAAATGATAAAGAAATAAATGATAATGAAGTTACAGAAGTAGTTAATGAAAAAGTCGATTCAATTACTACGAATTCGTTTGATATCTCAAATATTCCAGTTATAAGCAGAGATATTTACAAGAATGATAAGCTATATTATGTGCAAATTTCTTCGTGGCAAAGCGAAAAAATCGCCAAATCCGAGGTAGATAAATTAAAAGAGCAGAATCATAACGCTTTTTTCGTCAAAACTTTTGTTGACAATTTAAGCAAAATATATTTTAGGGTACTTATTGGTCCATTCAATTCTTTTATGGAAGCAAAAAAAGTACGAATGAAATTCAACAAATATTAATCCTCAGTTTAAAATCCGTTTTTAAATGAACCGCCGAAAATTATTGAGCAAAATTGAAATAGGCGAATCTTTGTATGTAGAATTTAAGCAAAGATTTTCAGACTATCTTAAAATTGCGAAAGAAATTATAGCTTTTGCAAATACAAAAGGCGGTGTAATTATTTTTGGTATTGATGACGACGGCTCCATCTACGGAGTTGAAAGTGAAAAAAGCGAGACTGAATTAATAAAAGAAACATTTGAAAATTATTGCGAACCAAAGGTCAATTATGAAATTAGTTATCACAGCCTGGAAAACAAAGAAATTGTTTGTGTTGAAATTCCTGAGTCGGAAAATAAGCCGCATAGAATTCAAGATTATAAATCCAAATTAGATATAAATACTGCACAAGTTTATATTCGGGTTAACGATAAAAGTGTTCCGGCAAGTAAAGAAATGATCAAAATTTTACAAAGCAGAAGCACTGAACATACTCTTAAAAACTATTCGATTGGAAAAAATGAAAAAATTGTTTTTGAATATTTAAGAGAAAATGATTTTATATCCGCAAAAAAACTAAGCGCAATCGCAAACATATCTACAAGAAGAGCTTCCAGAACGCTAATAAACTTAGTAAGAGCCAATATTTTGGCAATTCACACAAAAGATGACGGTGAAGATTACTTTACCAATCTTACTTAGAATTGTAAATTTTTCTCAATTCAAAAATTGCAATGCCATAAGCAACGGCAACGTTCAATGATTGTTTAATTCCATATTGAGGTATTTCTATTGATATATCGCAAAGATCAATTAACTCTTGATTTACGCCGCTTATTTCATTGCCGACAATTAAACATAAAGGCAAGTTTTCACTTTTTAATTCCGAATACAAAATATTTTTACTTGTCTGTTCAAGCGCACAAATTGTGTAGCCTTTTGTTTTGTAATTTAAAATTATTTCTTTGGCATCTTCAATAAATTCCCACTTAACACTATCCTGAGAACCTAATGCAGTTTTAAGAACATCTTTATTCGGGGGATGAGGTGTATATCCGCAAAGGTAAAGTTTTTCTATCATTGCGCCGTCAGAAGTTCTGAAAATGGAGCCAACGTTGTAACTGCTTCTAATTGAATTTAATATTACAACAACGGGTAATTTATTTACTTTATCAATATTATCTAATTTTGCTCTGTTTATGGAAATTTCAGAGTGCGAAAGTTTTTTCATATTTTATTTTTCTTTTATTGCAAGTTGACCGCATGCTGCCGCGATGTCATTACCCTGAGTATTTCTAAGCATTACAAAAATATCTTTACTCATTAATTTTTCAGCAAATTCTTTAACTTCTTCAAAAGGTGTTGGTTCTAATGTTGAAGAAAAACCATCATTTGCAATATGTGAAATACTGTTGAATGGAATTATATTTACTTTGGAAGGTAATTGACCGCACAATTTTTTTAACGCATCCAAATCTTCTTTTCTGTCATTAATTCCTTTTAACATTGTATATTCAAACATAATTTTAGTTTTCGTTTGCTTTGCATAATATTTCAATGCATCAATATTTTCTTCTATGTTATACTTTAAATTTATGGGCATTATTTTGTTTCTAACTTCATTAAAACACGAATGAAGCGAAAGCGCAAGTTTAACTCTTAAACCAGAATCTGCCAATTCCCTAATTTTATTTGGAATTCCCGCTGTTGATACTGTGATTCTTGTTCTTCCAATTTTATTACCAAGATCTTGAAGCAGAATTTTTAAAACTTTTTCAGTAGAAGAATAATTTAAAAGCGGTTCGCCCATTCCCATAAAAACAATATTTGTAATTTCATTTGGTAATATATCTTTTGAAGTGAGCAAATACTGATCCAGAATTTCTCCGACAGATAAATTTCGTGTATATCCCATCACTCCAGTTGCACAAAATTTACAATCAAGCGGGCAGCCTACTTGTGTTGAAATACATAATGTTCTTCTTTCTTTTTCGGGAATAATAACCGACTCGATCTTTTTCCCGTCGTTTGTTTCAAACAAATATTTTACGGTTTCGGTCGAAGTAGAGGATTTTTTCTTAGTTAATTTTAAAGAATTTATATTTGCTTCATTTTTTAATCTATTTCTTAATGAAATAGGAATATTTGTCATTTCATCAAAATCAATTGCATAATTTTCATAAATCCAATTAAAAATTTGCTTACCTCTAAATGCGGAATCACCCATTTCTTTTATGAATTTCTGAAGCTCTTCCAGATTAAAATTTTTTATATCAATTATATTTTTCATACTACCAAATATAAGAAAGTCAATGCATTCTTTCTGAAATTATCAATTATTAACTTAATTATTTATTTGAAATTTCATCATTCATTGTTTAGTTTGACAATTATTAAAGATACTTTAATCCTATAAATTAAAAAATTATGAGTAAGCCATGAATTTTGAATTTTCTGAAGAACAATTGATGATTCAGCAAACCGCAAGAGAGTTTGCTCAAAATGAAATTGCGCCGTCTGTAATTGAAAGAGATAAAGAAGCAAAATTTCCCGCTGAAATTGTAAAGAAATTGGGCGAGCTTGGTTTTATGGGAATGATGATTACGCCCGAATATGATGGCGCCGGAATGGATACGGTAGCATATGTTTTGGCTATGATTGAAATTGCAAAAGTTGATGCGTCTGTAGCTGTTATAATGTCCGTTAATAATTCGTTAGTAACAACCGGATTGCAAAAATGGGGATCTGAACATATTAAGGAAACTTTTCTTAAACCGTTGGCCAGAGGTGAAAAATTAGGAGCGTTTGCATTATCAGAACCGGAAGCCGGAAGCGACGCTACTCATCAGCAGACGTACGCAAATAAAGAAGGTGATTATTGGATTTTAAATGGAACCAAAAATTGGATAACTAACGGGCAGAGCGCCGATTATTATATTGTAATGGCTCAAACTGATAAAGAAAAAAAACATAAAGGAATTACTGCTTTTATGGTCGAAAAGGGACTTGAAGGATTTACGCATGGCGTGAAAGAAGATAAACTAGGAATTAGAAGCAGCGATACTTGCACGTTAAATTTCGCGAATTGTAAAATTCCGGAAAAAAATATTGTAGGTGAAGTTGGTAAAGGATTTAACTTTGCGATGGATACATTGAATGGCGGAAGATATGGAATTGCCGCTCAAGCAGTAGGAATTGCCGAAGGTGCTTTCGAAATAGCATTCAAATACGCAAACGAAAGAAAAGCTTTTGGAACCGAAATATTTAATCATCAGGCAATTCAATTTAAACTTTCCGAAATGGCAACTGATCTTGAAGCGGCAAAATTACTAACTTTGCAAGCGGCAGCTTTAAGAGACGCAAATAAACCTTATATTAGGCATGCATCAATGGCAAAATTATTTGCTTCAAAAATTGCTGTTCAAAATTCGTTGGATGCAATTCAAATTCACGGCGGATATGGCTATGTAAGAGAATATCATGTTGAAAGATTTTTACGAGACGCAAAAATCACCGAAATTTATGAAGGAACATCTGAAATACAAAAGATTGTGATTGCTCGCGAATTACAGAAAGAAATATTATCATAAAAAATTCTAAATTTACATTTAATGAAAAATTTATAAGGGTAAATATCGTGCCGTTAAACGAAAATGAAATCAGAAAACTAACAATGCAAATTATTGGTGAATTGGGCAGCAGTGCTTCACCTGATTTGGTAAAAAAACTTGTGCAGGAAAAAATTGAAGCCAAAGAAATAAATTATCAATTATCACAAATTGAAAAATCAACCGGCAAAGTGATTCTTACTTCTTTCGGTATGAATCATCCCGGTATAATTGCCGCGGTTACAAAAGTTTTAAGCGACGCAAACTGCGACGTTTCAGATCTTAGTCAAAAATTAATGAGTGAATTTTATACAATGATAATCATATTGGATATTTCAAATTCACCAAAAAATTTATCGGAACTGCAGGCGGATTTAAATAAAGTAGCTGATGAATTAAAGATCAAAATTTATCTTCAGCACGAAGATCTTTTTAAATATATGCACAGAGTTTAAATTAGGAGATATCAATAAATGCAATACCAATTTGAGGAAATTCTTGAAACGATTAAAATGACGGAAATTGAGCATTTTGATATCCGCACGGTAACACTTGGAATTAGCTTAAGGGATTGTGCAGATAGAAATTTGGAAGTTTCAAAAAGAAAAATTTACGATAAAATAATTAAGTATGGTAGAAATCATGTAAAATACGCCTCTGAAATTGAAAAGCAATATGGAGTTAAAATAGCGAATAAAAGGATTTCAATAACTCCGGCTTCAATACCTTTTGATATGTTTTCGGCAGATGAATTTGTTGAAATTGCAAAAGTATTAGATAAAGCCGCTGGTGATATTGGGATTGACTATTTAGCCGGTTATTCCGCTCTTGTTCAAAAAGGGATGACGAACGGAGAAAGAGAATTAATCAAATCCATACCTATAGCGCTTTCCGAAACACAAAGAGTTTGTTCTAGCATAAATGTTGCTTCAACAAAAGCCGGAATTAATATGGACGCCGTTTTAATGATGTCCGACGTAATAAAACAAACTGCAGAAAGAACCAAAGATAGAGATTCAATCGGCTGTGCGAAATTAGTTGTTTTTTGCAATGTACCGGAAGATAATCCGTTTGTTGCAGGAGCATTTCATGGAGTAACCGAACCAGAAGTAGTTTTAAATGTAGGAATAAGCGGCCCAGGAGTCGTTCTTGACGCAATTAAAAATGCAGGGAAAATTGATTTGCATAAGCTTTCGGAAGTAATTAAAAAAACAGTATTTAAAATTACAAGAGCCGGTGAACTTATCGGTCGTGAAGTTGCTGATAAACATGGTATCCCATTCGGAATTGTCGATATTTCATTAGCCCCTACACCAGCTCCAGGAGACAGTATCGGAGACATTTTAAAAGCGATGGGAGTTGAGGATGTTGGAGCGCCTGGAACAACCGCGGCTCTGGCAATGTTGAATGATTCAGTAAAAAAAGCGGGTTTAATGGCAAGCTCATCTGTCGGAGGTTTAAGCGGCGCTTTTATTCCTGTTAGCGAAGATCAGGCAATGATAGAAGCTGCTGCAAAAGGTAATTTATCTATTGAAAAATTGGAAGCAATGACAGCGGTTTGTTCTGTTGGATTAGATATGGTTGCAATTCCGGGAGATACACCGGCATCTACAATTGCGGGAATTATTGCCGATGAATGTGCAATAGGAATAATAAACGATAAAACCACTTCGGCAAGGTTGATTCCAGCATATGGTAAAAAGGTTGGTGATTATATAGATTACGGCGGACTTCTTGGCAAAGCACCGATAATGAGTGTTAGAAATTTATCGAGCGATAATTTTGTTGGGCGAGGCGGAAGAATTCCCGCTCCAGTAAGAAGTTTAACAAATTAAGAAAAATAATTGGAGGAATAAATGAGTAAAGGTATTGGAATACTAATTGTAGTTGCTGTAGTTGTTATTGGTGCAATTATGTGGGGAACAGGAATTTATAATAATTTGGTTGGGCTTGATGAAAATGTAACCCAAAGCTGGAGTCAAGTTGAGAATCAATATCAACGACGTGCAGATTTAATTCCTAATTTAGTAAATACCGTAAAAGGTGTCGCAAATTTTGAAAAAGAAACTTATACAGCAGTTACGGAAGCAAGGTCTAAAGTAAATCAAATTAAAATGACACCTGAAATGTTAAATGATCCAAATGCCTTTGCACAATTTCAGAATGCACAGGACGGATTAAGCAGTGCTTTATCAAGATTACTTGTAACTGTAGAAAATTATCCGCAGTTAAAAGCCAATGAAAATTTCTCTCAGCTTCAAGCTCAATTGGAAGGAACTGAAAATAGAATTTCGGTGGAAAGAAAAAAATTTAATGAAGTTGTTCAGAATTACAATACAACGGTAAGAAGATTTCCTGCAAGTTTAATTGCCGGTTTTACTGGATTTACGCAAAAGCAATATTTCAAAGCTGTAGCAGGTTCTGACCAAGCGCCTAAAGTTGAGTTTTAATTGATAAATAAGATAACGAAAATATTGTTTGTTTTAGTTTTATCGACAAGTGTTTTTGCACAACCGGAAATTCCGTCATTTTCAAATTATGCGGTTGATTACACAAAAACACTTTCAAATGATCAAATCAATTATCTTAGTGAGACTTTAAAAACATTTGATGATTCAACTTCAAATCAAATAATTTTCTTTATGAATAAAACACTCGATGGTTATCCAATTGAAATGTACACACATGAAGTAGCTGAAAAAAATGGAATTGGTACAAAGGAAAATAATAACGGCGTTTTGTTTTATGTCGCAAAAGAAGATAGAAAAATGAGGATTGAAGTTGGCTACGGTTTGGAAGGCGCATTGCCTGACGCGCTTTCAAGTTCAATAATTAGAAACGAAGTTGCGCCCTATTTTAAGAATGAAATGTATTACGAAGGTGCAGCCGCGGGATTAAATGCAATAATGGCCGCTACAAAAGGAGAGTATAAGGGAAATCCGGAAGAAAATGTAGAAGTCAAATTCCCGCTTGGTACAATAATATTTATAATTATTTTGCTTATTATTATTTTCTCAAGAAAAGGCGGCGGCAGAAGTTCGGGCGGATTTACTTATTTTGGCGGAGGATTCGGAGGAGGATCAAGCGGCGGCGGATTTAGCAGCGGTGGAAGTTTTGGCGGGTTTAGCGGTGGCGGCGGTTCTTTTGGCGGTGGGGGTGCGAGCGGAAGCTGGTAAAAAAGATAAATAATACTAATTTATCTTGAATTTAGATTTTTGATTTCTTATTATTCGATACGTTATGATTGATATTTCTGAAGGTGTCCTTTTATTTAATGATTGTGATTTCTTTTCGGCACATGATTTTTTTGAAGAAATTTGGATGGATTCATCTAGTTCCGAAAAAGAATTTTTTCAGGGATTAGTTCAAATTTCAGTTGGGTTATATCACTTAATATGCGGAAATTTAAAAGGCGCTAAAAGTCAATTGACAAAAGGAAAAGTTAAATTAGAAAAATTTCCTTCAAATTATTGCAAAATTAATAACGTAAAATTAATTAAAGATATTTCGATTCTATTGATGAACTTGGATAAAGAAAATATTATAAATCATATTCCAAAGATTAAATTAACAAATTAACAAAAATTATTAGGAGATTAGTTATGGCTATAATGATAACTGACGAATGCATAAATTGTGGTGCATGCGAGCCGGAATGCCCGAATACGGCAATTTATGAAGGTGGAAACGAATGGAGTTTAGCCGGAAATACTTATGCTGACGGCGATGCCGCTCCGTCTGGAGCTGAAGGATTCTTTTCATCGGACTATTTTTACATCGTTCCGGATAAGTGTACAGAATGCAAAGGTTTTCATGATGAACCACAATGCGCTGCTGTTTGTCCAGTTGATTGCTGTGTTCCAGATCCGAACCACGTTGAATCAGAAGAAGAGCTGTTAGCTAAAAAAAGCTCACTTAGACGAAGTAGAAGGCAGATAATTTATATATAAAATTATATCAAAACCGTATAAGATTTTTCTTGTACGGTTTTTTATTTTTAAACAAACTTTAATAAATAAAATGAAAATAGGAAAATATAATTTATCTTTTTTGGAAACGGGATTATTCTCTTTGGATGGAGGTGCAATGTTCGGCATAATTCCCAAACCGCTTTGGGAAAAATCAATTGTTCCCGATGAAAAAAACAGAATAAAAATGGACGTAAGATGTTTGCTGCTTCAATCCGATTCAAAGAAAATATTAGTCGATACGGGAATGGGAAATTTGTGGGATGAAAAGTCAACTTCAATATATAATATAGACCAGACCGAAAACAACTTGCAGAAATCATTGAAATTACTGAATGTAGATGTAAGTGAAATAACGGATGTAATTTTAACACATCTGCATTTTGATCACACAGGCGGATCAACAAAAATTGAGAATGATAAAATTATTCCTGCATTTTCAAACGCAAGCTATTTTGTTCAGAAGAAACACTTTGAATGGGCAAATAATCCGACCGATAGAGATAAAGGAAGTTTTATTCCAAAATTATTTCTTCCATTAGTTGAGAATGGAGTTTTAAAGTTTTTGGATGGCGATGAATATTTTGATAATGAAATTCAAATGTTGAATATAAATGGTCACACTATTGCACAGCAAATGGTAAAAATTTCGGATTCGTCAAATACTTTTTTATTTTGCGGGGATTTAATTCCAACGATGTATCATATCCCAATACCATACGTAATGGGCTATGATATTCAGCCACTGGAAACTGTAAAAGAGAAGAAAAAGTTTTTACAGCTTGCGGTTGATGAAAATTGGAAAATAGTTTTTGAACACGACCATCAAAATGCTTTTGCAACAATTAAAAAAACAGAAAAAGGATTTACTTTTGACGAAAGTTTTAAAGAATTATTATGAACCATGAAACTAATGGATTTATTTTTGCATGTCTAATTTCTGATCTTAAAGAAAATATTGGACAAAGATTTTACTTAAACGATGTTGACGTTGCAATATTTAAAGTAAACGGTAAAATATATGCGGTTAGCAATATTTGTCCTCATCAGCATACAGCCCAGATTTTTGAAGGATTTGTTGAAAAAGGATGTGTATTTTGTCCGCTGCATGGCTGGATGTTCAACCTAGATACAGGTAATTTATTTGGCGGAAGCAAAGGTTTGGATGCTTTTGAGACAAAAATCATTGATGAAAAAATTTACGTTAAAGCAGTAGATAAAAAGTGGAATTGGTGATAAATCATAATAAATTGTGAAAAATTTCGTTTTCATACTAAACGGAGTTTAAGCATTATTTCAGTTTGTAATCAAATTATCTTAAATCTTGAATTTAGTTCAGAATTGCAAATTTATCAAATAGTATTATAGAAATAAAAATTTGTTTAAACAAAAGATCATATCGAAAGCAAGATCATTAGGATTTGATTTAATTGGGTTTACTAAATATCAAATTCTCAAAGAAGAAATAAATAATCTGGAATTGTGGCTTTCAAAAAAATTTCACGCAGAAATGAAGTATATGGAAAGGAATGTTGAAAAAAGACAGGACGTTTCTTTAATCCTTCCTAATTGTATGAGCATAATTTCATTGGGAATGAACTATTATATAAATGAAAATTTTGAAGCTTCGGATAATTCCGGAAATGTCTCACGTTATGCTTGGGGAAAAGATTATCATTTAATTATTTGGGAAAAATTAGACGAACTTATTGAATACGCAAAACTTGAAAATCCAAACTTTGAAGCCAAAAGTTATGTTGATACTGGTCCGGTTATGGATAAAGTGTGGGCTGTTAAAGCAGGAATCGGTTGGCAGGGTAAAAACAGTAACATAATTAATAAAGAAATTGGGAGCTGGTTTTTTATTTCAACAATTTTAACAAATTATGATTTCAAAGAATATGATAACCCGATTGCAGATTATTGCGGAACTTGTACGGCTTGTATAAATGCTTGTCCCACAAATGCGATTGTTGATAATAAAGTAATTGATTCGAATAAATGCATATCCTATTTAACCATTGAGAACAAAAATGAAATTCCCGATGAATTTATAGGTAAATTTAAAGATTGGATTTTCGGCTGTGATATTTGTCAAGACGTATGTCCTTGGAACATTAAATTTTCATTTCCGACTGAGTCAATTGAATTTAATAAAATAATAAATAAAAATATTTTATTTAGTGATATTGATAATTTGGATGAACAAAAATTTAAAACAAAATTCAAAGATAGTCCAATATTGAGGAGCAAATTAAAAGGAATTAAGAGAAATTCTGATTTTCTTAAAAAATAAACTGAAACTAAACAGAAATTATTGAATCTAATTTTTAATAAAAATAAGAAAGTAATACGGAGTTAAAAATGTCAGAAAATCATCATAAAATTGTAATTATTGGCTCTGGTCCTGCCGGTTTAACAGCTGCTATTTACGCGGCAAGAGCAAATATGAATCCTGTAATATACGAAGGAATGCAGCCAGGTGGACAATTGACAATTACAACTGAAGTTGAAAATTATCCGGGTTTTGAAAATGGAATTCAAGGACCTGAATTAATGGATGTAATGAGAAAACAGGCTTGCAAATTCGGTGCAATTTGTGAATTTAAAGAAGTTTCGGAAGTCGATTTTTCCCAAAGACCTTTTAAACTAAAAGTTGAAGATAAAGAAGTTACCGCTGATGCCGTAATTATTTCAACAGGCGCCAGTGCAAAATTATTAGGAACCGAAAGCGAAAAAAATTATATGGGATATGGCGTTTCTGCTTGCGCAACTTGTGATGGATTCTTTTATAGAGGTTTGAAAGTAATTGTAGTTGGCGGCGGCGATACGGCAATGGAAGAAGCTAATTATTTGACAAATTTTGCGTCAGAAGTAATAATTGTTCATAGAAGAAATGAGTTCAGAGCTTCACAGATAATGATAGACAGAGCCAAGAGAAATCCTAAAATAAAATTTGAGTTAAACAAAACAATAAAAGAAGTTCTTGGCGAAGTAAATGGAATGGGACATAAAAAAGTAACCGGTGCAATTTTAGAAAACACATCTGATGGCTCAACCGAAGAAGTAAAAGTAGATGGTATTTTTGTAGCAATTGGTCATCAGCCGAACACAAAGATCTTTAACGGAAAATTAGATATGGATGAAACCGGATATCTAAAAGTAAAATTAGGATCCACAAATACAAATGTTGAAGGTGTTTTTGCAGCTGGAGATGTAGCGGATAAAACTTACAGACAGGCAATTACTGCAGCAGGAACCGGATGTATGGCCGCGTTGGATGCACAAAGATGGCTTGAAGCTCAAGAATTACATTAAAAATTTACAAAAATATGAAACCCAGCTTAATTAAAGTTGGGTTTTTCTTCTTCTTTATTTTTCCAAAACGGTTCTATAAAATTTCCCTTTTGTTTTGCTTTTACCAAAAAATAAACTCCGGCAATTGTACACAAAATAAAGGCTTGAACTGAATTTTCAGGTCCAAAATTTCCACCGGTTAAAAATTCCGGTCCTGAAAAATTTGCAGTGAGCAAACTATCTTTTAAATTAAATCCCGAAACAATTGCGCCATAGACTCCGCCTTCGGTAAAATTCCATGCAAAATGCAGGAATATTGAGATCCATAAATTTCTCGTATAAACGTAAACTGCGGCAAGTAAAATACCTGCTTCAACAGCTATCGCAATTGAAGAATAAATTGTTGCTCCGTCATTTGCAATATGAGCAAATCCAAAAAATAATGCGGAAATAATTAAGGCTATAACTGTTCCTAACTTTTCTTCTGTTAATCTAAAAATAATTCCTCTAACCAATATTTCTTCAGTTATACCAGATGTTAAAGAAATTGTAAATGCGGGCAGTAACGAAATAATTGAATTTACCTTTGTAACAGAATAACCGCCGGAAAGAAAAATTACTAATATGACTAACGATTGTAAAATAAATCCAATCGCAAGACCAAGACCCGAATTTTTACCGAAATTATTAAGACTTAATTCCGAAATTTTTCTTTTCTCATAAAATTTGAAAAGAAATATATAACTTATTAAGCATAATGAAGCTGAAATAATTCCAGTTATTAAATTATCTATTTCGATTGGTAATCCTAAATATTTAAGTAAAGCTGAAGAACCAATTTGGCCAATTGTAATTGCAGTTCCAACGATCAGCAATCCAATAATAATTTTTGTAAGGGGAAAATGAATTATTTTACCGGCTAAATTATGTGTGTTCATTTTAGTTCAGATTTAATTTTAAAAAAAATACGATCTCCATAAAGATCGTATCTTAAAATTATATCTTTCCTAAATTATTACAAAAGAAATAGATTAACTATTTACATTTTTTTCGTCTTCTTTTTCAAATTTCCTGGAAACAAAGAATGCCGCAATAAATCCCAATCCGGTTAAAGTTATTATTGAAAGCGGAATTAAACCTTCATTCATATGGGCATCATCGAACATTACTCCAAATCCTACCCCCAAACCAGCGCCAACAGTAATAACGCCCAATTTTAACCAAAGATAAGGATTCTTTTTTGATCTGAATAATTCCGCAATTTGTTCCGGTGCTAATCCCTTTTCAATCATCATTTGTCGTTCTCTTGATCGAAAATAGAAATAAGTTGCAATAACTAACCCAATAATTAAAGTTACTAAAATTCCGGTTAATGGTCCCATTATTGCTTCAGCGTACATTGCTTGCTCTGACATATATTTTTCTCCTAAATTTACGAATAAAATTTTACTTTCATTTATTTTGACTAAAATGGTGTATAAAAAGGTTACAAACTTTTTGTAATAATCTTATGTAACCTTTAAAATAATTTTCAGTCTAAAAGAATAAGATGAAAAAGCTAACTGACAAAGAAATAATAGATTCTGTTTTAAAAGGAAATGTAAATGATTATACGCTTATAATTGACCGGTATAAACATAAGGCATTTTCGTTATTGGTAAATATGCTGAAGAATAAAATGGACGCTGAAGAAGCTTTGCAGGATGCTTTTATTAAAGCATTCAATTCATTAAATAATTTTAGAAGTGAAGCACAGTTTTCCACATGGTTTTATAAAATTACCTATAATACCGGATTGACAATTTTATCGGCTCAAAAGAGAAAAATTGAAATGCAGATGAATTCAATTGATGATATGGAATACCTTAAAGATGAAGATTCGGAAGTTTATGCTTTATCAGAAAATAAGAAACAATATTTGTTAAAAATGGTTGACAAATTGCCAATTAGAAATTCGCTGGTTCTAATTTTATATTATATGGATAATTTTTCCATAAATGAAATTAGCGAAGTAATGGATTTAAGTCTGGTTAATACAAAAGTACTTTTGCACAGATCAAGAAATTTACTTAAAGATTTACTTTTGCTGCACAATTATAAAGAGGAAATATTATGAAAAAGTATGATGAGCTAATTAATAAATTTTTAGATAATGAATTGAATTTAGCGGAAGTAAACAATATTAATGATCTCATAAAAGAAGATGCCGATTTTAAATTAAATTTTGCAACGCATAAATACGTACATGAAAATTTAATTGATCTTCCTGTTCATTATGTATCCGATAATTTTGCTGAAAAGTTAATGAGTAGGATTTTGAGTTCAATTTCCGTTAAGTATAAAAAAAGTTATTTCTTTAGGGGAATTATTTCTGTTTTAACCGTTATGCTCTTTGTAATTCTATTTTTATTCTTTTTTTATGCCTTAAACTTACCGGTTGTACAAAACTCAATTTCGGGTTTGGAGGAATCTCAGAATTTGATAAAACCGTTTTTTATAAAATTGAAACAAGTTTTAAGTACCAATATTTTTAAAACGGTTTCAGCTGCAATTGGTTTCATAATTTTATTAGGATTTTATTTTACTTTTAATTCATTTAAAGATTTCCGAAACAGAATAAATCAGCTATAAAGAATGTGCAATTTTATTATTTAAAAATATTATGGATTTATTGTTTAGCTGAGTAAACAAATAATTAGAAAACTTCCCGCCTTATTTGGAATATTTCCAAAACAATTTTGCTTATCTTTACAAATCAAATTTAAAAATCAATTATGAAAACTAAATCCGGGTTTGTAACAATAGTCGGTAAACCGAATGTTGGTAAATCAACCTTAATGAATAAACTGATTGGCGAGGATCTTTCAATTATTACGAATAAACCTCAAACAACGCGTAAAAGAATATTGGGGATTTTAGACGAAAAAGATTTTCAAATAGTGTTTCTTGATACACCCGGAATTCTAGAACCAAAATATTTGCTTCAAGAAAAACTTCTTGATTACATTGATATTTCGGTTAAAGAAGCTGATGTAATTGTTTTTATGATAGACTCCCAAAATATTGATAGTGAGTTAAAATCATTTGAAAAAGAAAATATTAAGAAATTTATCTCTAATAAAAAGCAGAATAAAATTCTTGTGTTGAATAAAATTGATTTATCAAACGAAGAGAAGATAAAAAGTTCAATTGCGATTTTTGAAAAAGAAAATATATTTGATTGCGTAATCCCTATTTCTGCAATAGAAAATTATAATGTAGATCTTTTAATAAAAAAAATTATAGAAATTTTACCGGAACATCCTAAGTTTTATCCTGAAGATCAATTGACTGACGAACATGAAAGATTTTTTGTTACAGAAAAAATTAGGGAAAAAGTTTTCGAGCTTTTTCAAGATGAAATTCCTTACTCTGTTGAAGTTGTTATTGATCAATTCTTGGAAAGGGAAAACAGAAAAGACTTTATTTCCGCTTCAATTATTGTAGAAAGAGAATCGCAAAAACCAATAATATTGGGAAAAAAAGGCGCGTCAATTAAAAGATTAGGCGCACTTTCAAGAAAATCCATAGAAGAATTTTTAATGAGAGAAATATTTTTAGAATTAAACGTAAAAGTAAAAGCAAATTGGCGTAAGGATGAAAATATGCTGAAGAATTTTGGATATACAAATTAAATATATTTTGAAAAATCATAAAACTCTTAATAGGTACAAATAAATCATATTTAGCATAAATTGACACCCCAATTATTTTAATTTATGAACTCCAAACAAAAATATAAATCAGAATTGATTTTACTGCTTATAACACTTCTTTGGGGCGCGACATTTGTAATTGTTAAAGAATCCTTAAAAGATATCTCTTCTATGGTTTTTATTTCAATTCGTTTTTTTATTGCCGGAGTTATTTTGCTTCCATTTGTAATTAATAAAAAAATTACAAAGCTTAATTTTAAAGCCGGTACTTTACTTGGAATTTTGTTGTTTATAGGTTTTGCCGTTCAAACGGTTGGATTGAAATATACTTCCGCAACTAAATCCGGATTTTTTACCGGCACAACGGTAATTATGATTCCAATTCTTCAAACAATAATCGAAAAGAAAAGGCCAACGAACGGGGTAATTATTGGCTCAATATTGGTTATGATAGGAATAGCGTTTTTATCAAGCGGGGGAAATTCAATATTTAATTTGTTCAATGATGTCGCCACAAATTTTAATTTAGGTGATGGATTGACTTTGATTTGCGCGTTCTTTTTTGCCATTTATATAATTTATTTGGATATTGAAACTGTTAAACATGAATTCTGGATTTTGTTATTTCTTCAAATTATTACCACCGCTGTTTTAGGTTTAGCGTTTTCGATTATATTTTCGGGATTAAATTTAGAGCCGTTAAAAATTAATATTACAAAAAATTTACTTGGAGGAATATTATATACTTCCATTTTTGCTACATTGATAACTACGGCGCTTCAAACAAAATATCAAAAAGACGTTACACCGGCAAAGGCTGGAATTATTTTTTCATTTGAACCGATCTTTTCCGCAATTTTTGCTTTCTTTATATTAGAAGAAAAAATAACTAATTTTGGATATTTGGGAGCCGCTTTGATTATGCTGGGTTTGTTTGTTTCTGAATTGTATGAAAATTTAATTATGAAAAATGGCAAATCAAAAGTTTAGCGCTCAAATAATAGTAACCGGATTAGTACAAGGTGTTGGTTTCAGATACTTTGTTTTAAGAAATGCCTTGGATTTAGATTTGGTCGGCTATACGAAAAATCAATATGATGGATCGGTCTTAACTGTTGCGGAAGGTGAGAAATATCAAATTGAAGCGCTATATAATAAATTAAAAGTCGGACCAATGCACGCTGATGTTAGAGATATTAAAATTTCTTGGCAAAGTTTTACCGGTGAATTTTCCACTTTTGAAATTAGGAGATAATGATGAAATTCAGAACAGGCTTTGGATATGATGTTCACGCGTTTTCTGAAAATAGAAAATTATTTTTGGGCGGAGTTCAAATTCCGTCTGAAAAAGGATTACTCGGTCATTCAGACGCGGATGTATTGCTGCATGCAGTTTGCGATGCTTTACTAGGCGCATTGGCTTTGGGCGATATCGGCATGCATTTTCCGGATACTGATCCCGCTTACAAAAATATTGACAGTAAAATATTGTTAAGAAATGTAAACCAACTATTAGAAGAAAAAGGTTATAAAATTTCCAATATAGATTCAACAGTTGTTATGGAAAAACCGAAATTGAAAGATCATATTTTGACGATAAGGAAAAGAATCGCGGAAATTTTGAATGTAAATATTGATCAAATATCAGTAAAAGCAACAACCTCGGAAAAATTAGGATTTGTTGGTCAGGAAAAAGGCGCGCAAGCTTATTCAACTGTTTTGATCTACAACAATTTAGGTGATTGATGTTAGAAGAAATTATTGCTTATCTCAGTACATTAGACGCTTCTTGGCTCTATATAATTTTATTCTTTTTTTCATTTATTGAAAATGTATTTCCGCCATCTCCAAGCGATGTTGTTGTTGTGGTTGGCGCCTCGCTTATTGCTTCAACAGCATTGGGTTTTGTTCCGCTGCTAATAATTACCAGTTTTGGCAGCGCGTTGGGTTTTATTCTTATGTATTATGTTGGATATTTTTTAAGCGAAAAAGTAATTAGGTCGGGCAAATTGAAATTTATAAGTCCGGAAGCAATTCAGAAAACTGACGAATGGTTTACTAAATACGGTTATAAAATAATTCTTGCAAATAGATTCATGCCCGGAACTAGATCGGTAATTAGTTTTTTTTCCGGGGTTCACGAACTTCATGTTTTCAAAACTTTTATATATGCTTTGATTAGTGCTTTTGCCTGGAATTTAATTATAATTTCTTTAGGAATGACATTAGGTAATAATATTCCGTTAATTGATTATTATTTAACTACTTATTCAAATGTTGGAATGGCATTAACTGTTGTTGTAATATTATTTTTTGTTATAAGATATTTTTTACGAAAAAAGAAAAATGCTTAAACTTTTTAGATCATACAAAACTCCAGAACAAAGGAAGAAAAATAAAATAGAACTGTTGCTGGGTTTATTATCGGGAATATTACTTGCGTTATCTTTTCCTCCGGTTCCATTAACCTTTTTAATATTTATTGGTTTTGTTCCATATTTATTTGTTATTGAGAAAAGAAAAACTCTAGCCGAGGTAAACAGATTTACTTACTTTACTATTTTCTTTTTTAATCTAGGAACAAT
Source organism: Ignavibacteriota bacterium (assembly GCA_016713565.1). NCBI lineage: Bacteria > Pseudomonadati > Ignavibacteriota > Ignavibacteriota bacterium. The sequence goes on along the minus strand of JADJOX010000007.1, from coordinate 629,645 downwards.
TTATTGGGTTGGAAGCTGGACAAAAGACGCGGATCCATTTTTAATGCTTTCCGGTTCGATACTCATGTTTTTTAATCCAATAACTTTTTTAATTCCTTCAACGCTTTATTATTTATCAAGAAAATACATAAATAAAAATTATGCACTTTTTTTGCTGCCATGGTTTTGGCTCTTTTATGAATATATTTATTCCATAACTGATTTTAAATTTCCATGGCTTTCAATTAGTAATGCCGTTCCATATTTTAATTCATATATTCAAATTTCTGATATCGTTGGGTCATATGGTCTCACAGTAATAATTATTTATACAAATATTTTTGCTTATAAGTTTTTTGTTAAATACAGCGAAAATAAAAAATGCAGTTGTAAATATGCGATTCTGTTTTTATTGATTCTGTTAATCCCAATTATCTATGGAATGTTAAAAGTTAATAATTATCAAGAAAGTACAAATCGCGTAAAAGTCGGTCTAATTCAACCAAACCTGAATCCTAATAAAAAGTGGGAAATTGGAAATTTAAATACTCAAATTGATTTATATTTCGATCTAACCAAACAAGCAATTGAAAATGGTGCGGAAATAATATTTTGGCCGGAAACGGCTTTACCCGTTTATTTAATGACGGACAACTATAAAGCAGAAGCACTCCGCGTACAGAATTTTGTTGACAGCATTAATGTTCCAATAATATCGGGTATGCCGCACGCAAACTTTTATAATGATTCGCTTAAGGCTCCTAAAGATGCCAAACCGATTAAGAACAGTAAATATTTTTATACAAGTTATAATTCTATTTTATTTTTTTCACCGAATAAAAAAGTTGAACAATATGGAAAAATTAAACTAGTTCCTTTTGGTGAAAAAGTTCCGCTGATAGAAATCTTGCCGATTCTTGGTAATTGGATAAAATGGAATGTTGGAATATCAAGCTGGAATACCGGAACAGATACGTTAGTATATGCGGCAAAAATAAATGATAAGAAAATTAATATTGGCGGTGTAATTTGTATTGAAGCAATATATCCCGATTTTATTTCGTCTTTTGTAGATAAAGGCGCTGAATTTATAAGCGTTGTTACAAATGACAGTTGGTATGGAAATTCTAGCGGACCTTATCAGCATAAAGAGATACATGTTTTACGCGCGGTTGAAAATAAAAGATCGCTAGTTAGGGCAGCAAATGGTGGAATTAGTTGCATTATAAATCCAATAGGTAAAACTCTTTCTAAAACAAAAATGTTTACTAAAACAGTTTTAGTCGGTGATGTTGAATTAAGAAATGATAAAACATTTTTTACGCAGCATCCATTAATTATGCCTTTCATTAGTATTGCATTATCAATTTTTGCACTCATTTATTCTATAACTGCAAGGCTTATTTTAAGAAAAAAATAAATTTATTCTTTATTAAATATATTTTGGAATATTAAAACAATTATGAAAAAAAATATTGATTTAAGAAGCGACACAGTAACTCGTCCTACTGAAGGAATGAGAAAAGCCATGTACGAAGCTGAAGTTGGCGATGATGTTTTTAAAGAAGATCCGACTTTAAATAAACTACAGGAATTTGCAGCCGAAATACTGGGCAAAGAATCCGCATTATATGTACCTAGCGGAGTAATGGGGAACCAAATTTGTCTCAATGTTCATACAAATCCTGGAGATGAAGTAATATGTGAAGCGGATGCCCATATTTTTCAATACGAATCCGGTTCACCCGCGGCATTAAGCGGAATTCAACTTTATCCAATTAAAGCAGAAAGAGGTATTCTAAAACCTGAATTGGTAGAACCTTTAATTAGACCCCTCAGTGCCTATTATATGCCGAGATCAAAAGTTATTGAAGTTGAGAATACGCACAACAGAGCCGGCGGAACAGTTTATACTTTGGAAGAAATTGAAAACATTCAGTTACTCGTAAAAAAATATAATTTGAAATTCCATTTAGATGGCGCAAGATTATGGAATGCGTCTGTTGCATCCGGGATAAAAGTTTCCGACTATACAAAATATTTTGATTCAGTATCGGTTTGTCTTTCTAAAGGATTGGGCTCACCTGTAGGTTCGGTTATTGCTGGTACACGAGCATTTATTGATGAAGCTTTTAGAGTAAGAAAAGCGTGGGGTGGAGGAATGCGTCAAGCAGGTATATTAGCTGCGGCGGGACTTTACGCTCTGCAAAATAATATTGAACGTTTAGCTGAATATCATAAAAAAGCAAAAATCCTATCTGAACATTTAGTTAAAACCGGAAAGTTTGAATTAATAAATAAAGAAGTTGAAACAAATATTATTATATTTAAACCATTAGAGAAAAGCGTGGAACAATCTTTGCAAATTTGCCAAGAAAATAATTTACTTTTCTCTGTCGGACAAATTGGAACATTGCGTGCAGTTACTCATTTGGATGTAAGTTTTGATGATATTTATGAAGCATGCAAAATTATTGATAAAGTTTTTTAATTTGTTCTAGGTCAGTTACTAGATAAATTTTTTTATTAGATTTTATAAAAATTTATAACATGAATGGAAAAAACTATAAACACAAAATTTTTGAAGTTGTAAAATTCCATGAAGTTGATATGCTTGGTGTTTGCAACAATGCAGTTTATTTAAATTATTTTGAAGATGCAAGAATTAAATATTTGCAATGTTTATCGTCAGAGTATAAGTTTAATTCTTTTTTAGTCGGGGATTCTTTCGTTATTATAGCAAGAAACGAAATAAATTATTTAAGTCCTTCTTACCTTGATGATGAGTTGACAGTTTATTCAAAAATTGAAAATGTTTCTAAAAGCAGTTTTTCTTTTGAGCATTTTATTTATAGGGAAAAAGACAAAACAAATATTGCTGAAGGACGCGGAGTTTTGGTTCATATAAATAAGAACACAAAGAAAAGTATTTTATTACCGGAAGAATTTCATAATGCAGTTCAAAATTTTGAGGGGGAAAAAGAAATCAATAATTCCTAAATACTAGGAGGGCGCAATGGGGATCGTAATTGATATTGAAACAGTTGGTTTTGATATAGATAATCTTTCGGAATCACAGCAGGAATTTTTGTTAAGATACGCTGAAAAAGAACATGACGATCACATAAAAAAAGTAAAGACTGAAGAAGCTGAGCGTTATCTAAGTCTTTACCCATTTACTGCAAAAATAATATCAATAGGGTTGCTAAATACAATTACAGAAGGTACGCTTATTTTATATAATTCGAACGATGTAGAAATTTGGACGAATATAGAAAAGAAAGTTACTTATCAAGGATTAGCTGAAACCGAACTGATAAAATTATTTTGGAAATACATTACAAAAACTGATAAAGTAATAACTTTTAACGGTAGAAATTTTGATATTCCTTTTCTAATGCTTCGATCGGCAATGCTGAATATTAAACCATCAATAAATTTAATAAGTAACCGATATAATATTACAAATCATATTGATTTACTTGACCAATTCACTTTTTACGGCATTACTAGAAAATTTAATTTAGACTTTTATTGCCATGCATTTGGAATTACATCACCAAAATCAAAAGGAATAACGGGCATGGAAATAAAGGAATTATACAAAGCCGGTAAGATAAAGGATATTGCTGTTTATTGTAGTGAAGATGTAAAAGCTACTTTTGAAATTTATAAAATTTGGGATGAGTATTTGAATATTTAGTTAAATTAAAAACCTCCGAGGTTTTAAAACCTTGGAGGTTTGTATTAATTATTTTTTCAATTCTTCAATCAATGCAGGAACAACTTCAAAAACATCTCCGGTTATACCATAATCGGCTACTTGGAAAATTGGCGCATCGGCATCTTTATTTATAGCGACAATACATTTTGATGATCGCATTCCAGCTAAATGCTGAATTGCACCGGAAATTCCCAAAGCAACATAAAGATTTGGTGAAACGGTTTTCCCGGTTTGACCTACTTGCTCTGAATGTGGTCTCCAGCCCACATCAACAACCGCACGCGAAGCTCCTACGGCGGCACCTAAAACTTCAGCTAAATCTTCAACCAATTTGAAGTTTGCGGCTTCTTTCATTCCTCTTCCGCCGGAAACAATTATTGAAGCTTCGGCAACATCAAGTTTACCTTCGGCTTTTTTAATTTCAATAACTTTTACTGATAAATCTGGTGAATCAATATTTTTAACATTAACTTCAGAAGTATCGTTACTCGGTTCTCCGGGATTAAATACGTTTGGTCTAAGCACAAATACTTTTTTATCGGAATTTATTTTAACTTCAACCAAAGCTTTTCCGGCGTATACTGGTCGTGTAGCAATAATATTTCCTTCTTTAAAATCTAAAGAAATGCAGTCCATTGAAATTCCGGCATTTAATTTAACGCATAAATGTGGAGCAAGATCTTTTCCTAATGAAGTATTTCCTAAAATTAATATATCGGCGTTAATTTCATTTGCAAATTCATAAATTGCTTTTGTGTAAGCTGAGGTAGAATAATTAATTAGTGATTCATTCTTAAGCAATGTAACTTTTTTAACGCCAAAATTTCCAATTTTACTTAAATCAGAAATTTCATTTCCACATATTACTGCTTCAACATCACAGCCCAATTTTAACGCAAGGTCAGCACCTGCTTTTGCGGCTTCAAAAGAAATTTTCTTTATTTCGTCATTTCTTTGTTCTAATACAACTAAAATTTTGTTTGCCATTTCGCCTCCTATATAACCTTAGCTTCTTCTTTCAGCAATCTAACTAATTCCTTTACGGCACTTGAGTCATTGCCAAGGATTTTACCGGCTTGCTTTCCAAGAGGCTTATTCATTTGAATTATTTCTGATTTATTTTCAAAATTTGCAGCATTTTTTTCTTCAATTACTTTTTTCTTTGCCGCCATTATTCCTTTCAATGAGGCATATCTTGGTTCGTTTAAACCTTTTTGGCAAGTAATAACCGCGGGAACTGAAGTTTCAACAACTTCTTTTCCGCCTTCAATTTCTCTTTCCGCAATTATTTTATTTCCATCCAAATTAAAAGAAATTACAACGCTTACACTATTGTAACCTAGAATTTCAGCGGTTAGTTGACCGGTTATGGAATTATCAAAATCAACGGCTTGTTTTCCAAAGAAAACTAATTCAGCGCCTTGAGCTTTAATTTCTGATGCCAGTGCATTTGCTAAACTTAAAGAATCTCTATTTCCTTCGTCCTTTAATAATATTCCGCTATCGGCACCCATAGCAAGTGCTTTTCTAATTGTTTCTTTTGATGAATCTTGTCCAAGTGAAATTATCACAACTTCACCTCCGACTTTTTCTTTTGTCTTTAATGCTTCTTCAATAGCAAATTCATCATATGGATTTAAAATGTAAGTTACATCGGTGGGATCGATCGATTTTCCGTCGTTTCCAATTTTAATTTTTGTTGCTGTATCAGGAACATGACTTACGCAGACAGCTATTTTCATTGTACCTCCAATTTATACCGAAATGTTCCAAAAATAGTATAAATTTTGGTACTAATAAAGTAATAGATTTAGAAAAATAAAAAAAGTATTTATGAAAAATAAACGACTACGATTGTTAGCAATAAAAAGTGTGCAACAACTAAAGAGCTAATAAAGATTCTTTTTTTATTTAGGTTTTTTAAATGAATTTTATCTTCTTCAAAAACCCGCTTTGAAAAAAAGTCTCCCATTGAAGGATCCCATTCAGGATGTGAGATTGGATTTTTAATATATTGTGACACCATTTCCTCCTAATCAAAGATATTAAAATTTGAATCAATATGCAATTGAATAAAATCTACTTTTACGATCTGTTTCTTAATGTTTCAAAGTAATAGGACTAAGTTTTTTATTTTGTGTTTTGTATCACATTTATAAACTTAACTTTATCAAAAAAAATCCGATTAATACCTATACGTTTTTAAGCGAATAAAGAGAAAGGGATAAGTAAAATATTGTTTTAAATCACTGTGAGGTCTACCCATTTTCTACTTATTGCAAGTAAAAATGGAGCAAAAATGAGTATAACAATTAAAGGAAATGCTGGAGATTACTTAATTAGAAATGAATTCAGCATTTTAGAAGTTAAGTTAGATAAAACCGGAAATCAAACTGGCGAAAGTAAAGTTCATGTTATAGCAGATTCTATCGAAGATCAAGATGATAGAATAATGGTAATTCAGAAATTAAGAGAACTAGAAAAAATTTAATTAAATTAGAGGAAGAAATGGTGAATTTCCAGGAGAAAAACGAAAACAATTCGTTAGACCAATTTCAAAATAGATTAAAGAACAGATTTATTATAGAGGGCAGTTCATTGCTTGGAAATAAATTAGAATTTTCAAATTTCTTTGAAAAAGATTCTAAATCTTCTTTCGAGTTTACAATTGTTAAAATTCTTTTTGAAAGGGCGACTTTACGTGAAGCGTCCAGTTTTAAATCCTTTTTAGACAAAACAATTGCAGAAGATAATAAAAGTATAATTGTTGATCTAAATATTTGTGAATTTGTGGATTCTTCTTTTTTTGGTGTTTTAGTTGCCGGAGTTAAAAGAACTAAAGCTATGGGGAAAAAATTCTATATAGTCTATAATAATCAAAACAGATTGCCAATATTTTCAGCAACCGGCTTGGATAAAGTTTTTAAGGTCTTTAACTCAATAAGCGAAGCAGAAAAGGCATAATTTAAGAAAATTAGAAAGTTTGATCTCCCCCCAGTTTCATTCTTTCTATATAAAGTTGTGCTATTTCTGCTCCTACTAAGAATAAGATTGAAGCGTAAAAAAGCCAAAACAATAAAACAATAACAAGCAAAAACGCTTGGTAAAATTGATTTGTTTGTAAAAAATTCTCTACGTAATAACCGAATAAAAATCTTGCCAATTCCCAAAAAATTGTTGCCCATAACGCACCGATAAAAACAGCTTTTTTATTCAATTTTGAATATGGGATTAATAAATAAAATAAGAAGAAAAGAAATAAAACAACAATTACGGAAGTTAACGAGTATATGGCATGAACAATTTTATCGACCTTAAAATTTACAAGAAAATTCAGATTCTCAGTAGCTGTTATAAATATGTTGATTGACGGTAAAACAAATGTGGAAACCAAAATCATTACAATTACTAGTAAAACCATTCCAAAATCTCTTAACAATCCGAAAATAATTCCCTTTGTTTTATCATAACCGAAAATTTCGTTCAATATGGTTCTCATACTGCTGAAAATCCAAGTTGAAGTAAAGAACAAACCAATTACCCCAAGAAAAAATGCGGTAGTACTATATTGATAAACTTCCGGAACTCTTTTTAAAATAGCAATTTTAATAAATTCTGCGTATTCGGGATATGGAATCATTGTAGTAATAATTTTGGAAATATTATCCTGAATTGTCAAAGGATCGATGAATTTTCCGAGTAAAGCAAAAAGTAAAAGTAAAATTGGAATTGTTGATAGTATTAGTGAAAATGCTATTCCGGCTCCAGCCAAAAAAATATGGTGCTCATCTAATCTTTTTAATAAACCAATAACATAATGGTTTAGAAATTGCAAAATTTTTCTATAACGATTGAATGTGAAATAATTTCCAATCAATCGCAAAAATTTGAATTTACTCATTCATCAATCTAGGTATTGATTCATAGTAAAGCTTTGCGAGTTCTTCAATTTTAACATCAATAATTGAATTAACAGCAAAATTCTTTTCCACTGTTATCCCCAAAAGATTAAAATGTAAATTTGATTTTTTTATAATTTCTAAAAATTCATTTTCAAAATTTGGATTTACCGATACAATTATTCGACCTTGCGACTCTGAAAAAAGTGAAAAGTCGGCTCTTGTTTTAATTGGGATATTAATTTTTGCGCCAATTAATTTGGGATTATTGATAATACAACATTCAGCCAATGCAGAAATAATTCCTCCATCAGAAATGTCATGTGCGGAATTTATCAATTTTTCATCAATCAATTTTAAAACTGTGCTATGTAATTCTTTTTCAATTTCTAAATTTATTTTTGGTGAATCTCCCTTTACCAATCCATGAATTACACTTAAATATTCACTGCCGCCAATTTCTTCAAAATCTTCACCAATCACATAAATTTTATCGCCTACATTCTTAAAATATGAAGTCATTATTTTATCAACATCTTCTATTAAACCAATCATTCCAATTACTGGAGTAGGATAAACGGTTGTTTCTGGACTTTCATTGTAAAAACTTACGTTTCCGCCTGTTACCGGAGTATCAAAAAATCTGCATGCTTCGCCCATTCCTTCAATTGATTCTTTGAATGTCCAATAAATTTCAGGATCGTAAGGATTTCCGAAATTTAGACAATTTGTAATTGCCAGGGGATTACCGCCTGAACAAACTATATTTCTTGCGGATTCTGCAACTGCAATTTTTGCTCCATTTTTTGGATTTAAATAAACATATCTGCCGTTGCAATCTGTCTGCATAGCTATAGCTTTTTTAGTATCCTTAATTCTAACAATTGCCGAATCACAGCCCGGACCAACAGCAGTATTTGTTCTAACCATGTAATCATATTGCTGATAGACCCATTTTTTTGACGCAATATTTGGTGATGAAAATACCTTAAGGAATGTTTCTTGTAACAGCATTCTTTCTTGACTTTCAGACAACATAATTTCATAAGCTGTCATAGTTTTTTCACGCAGAGGGACTTTATTCAAATTAATATTCATTCCGGATTTTCCCTTTTCGCTCATTTCTGAAGTTGAGCAGGAAATTCCCGCGGCACCCATATCTTGAATTCCAATAACCAAATCTTTTTTGATAATTTCCAAAGTAGCTTCTAAAAGTAATTTCTCTGTGAATGGATCCCCAACTTGAACAGAAGGTCTTTTAGCTTCAGATTTTTCACTTATTTCTTCCGAAGCGAATGTTGCTCCGTGAATGCCATCTCTACCAGTTGCGGAGCCAACGATCATTACAGGATTATTCTTTCCTTTTGCTATTGCCGAAACAGTTTTATCAGTATCAACAATCCCTACTGCCATAGCATTTACTAAGGGATTTCCTTGATAAACTTCATCAAAATAAACTTCGCCGCCGACTGTTGGTACACCAAAACAGTTTCCATAGTCCGCAATTCCCTTAACAACTCCTTCAAATAAAAATTTGGTTCTTGGATTTGTAAGTTTTCCAAATCTTAATGAATTTAAAGCCGCAATTGGTCTGGCTCCCATTGTAAAAATATCGCGCAAAATTCCGCCTACACCGGTTGCTGCGCCTTGGTAAGGTTCAACTGCGGAAGGATGATTATGGCTTTCTATTTTAAAAGCAATTGCCTGACCATCTCCGATATCTACAAGTCCGGCATTTTCTTCGCCAGCGCCAACGAGTAATTTTTTTCCGCTTCTTGGCAATGTTTTCAGCAAAGCAATTGAATTTTTATAACTGCAATGTTCACTCCACATTACGCTGAAAATTCCTAATTCGGTATAATTTGGAGTTCTGCCTAATATTTCACAAATTTTATTAAATTCTTCTTTTGTTAAGCCATGCTCTTTTGCAAGCTCTAAAGTTACTTTTGGTTCATTCATAAAATGATTTTTTTAGATTTGATTAGAATTAAAGTGTAAAGATAAATTTTTTTTAGCTTAGATGAAGAAAAAACGGACTTGGGAAAATGAATAAATTTATTTACGATTTAAAATAATGTGAGATTTCTATAAATGAAATGACAATAAATGCCCAAAATGAAAAAATTAGATCATTTCCGGTAATTTCAAAATTAGAAGTAGATTTGGCAGTTACAGCTAAAACTTTAAACATTGAGCAAAGTACTAGAACAACGCTAAAAGCAAATATTCCGCTTTTAAATGAGTTGATAATTTTTCTTTCGGTTGTAATTGAAGAAATTTTTTGAGTAAAACTCTCTGTTTTTGCTTCAATTTGTTTTGTATTTATTTCTTTATTTTGCATAAGTGTTTTAATTTGTTTCAAAAAAATGTTTTTTCTTAATACACGTTAAGTTTTTAAATGAAACATATTTCTTGACTCAAATCTATTGAAATAAAAACTCAATGAAATGATGCCAATCACAAACAAGCAATTATGATTTATTAAATTGCTACATATTAAACAATGAAAAAAAAATTGCAAAAGAATTATTTATTAAACCTCGTAACTCCCTAATAATAAATAAATTACCAACAATTTATAATTTCTGTAAATAATATTTGCACCAATTTATCCATCTATGAAAAGCAATATGTTGTAAACAATTGTTCAAAGCACATTGTTTTTAGGATAATGTGATTTTTGGCACAAATTATGCTTAAATGTAAAATGATAAAATAAATTTCAGAGACAAAATGTATTTGGTTGAATTAGAAAAAACATCAAAGGATATTTCGAAATTCGATAATGCGCAGCTTGTATGTTCATATTATTTTCTGAAAAATACTTTTAACTATTTATATAAAGAGAAGTTGAGAAAGTTAGATAAGCAGGAAAAGCGAGCAATTATTTACGATATCTCCCTTTTTCAAGATATAAAAAACAAAAAAAATTATCTTAGAAATTGCAGTCCGCAAAAATGGTTGGAAGATTCTAAAATTTACAACACTCTTCTGAACGAAATGGAAAAGAGAAATCTTTCCGTAATTAATTAAAAAGCAAATTTTAATCACGCGCTAAAAATGAAGATAAATAAAATTTATTATTATTCATCAGAAAAACAAAAACTGGTGAATGTTGAAAATGTTTTTTCTAAAGCTGCGTTGTTTATAATTTTTATCGTATTCTTGACTGCAACAATAACTTTTTTTACTAGCAGCAAAATCGTTCTTAATTATTCGAGTAATAATGATCGTTTAAAAAATTTTACGGATGATAATTTGTTGGAAAATGAATTTGAACTTCTTCAAAAGAAGTACATCGCATTGTCATCAAAACTTGATAAATTAGCAGACGAATCAAGCAATTTACGGATTGCTGTAAATTTACCCGAGTTAAATCAAGATTATAAAAATTACGGAATCGGCGGATCGGAATTTGAGAGTGAATTTGCTTCAGTGAAAAGGAATAATCTAAAATTAAGTTCTATTCTTGATGTTGTTAATAAAATTGAAACCGGATTAAAGATTGAAAGAATAAACTTTGGAGAAATAGAAAACAAGTACAAAGAAAATCAGAATTTATATAAAACAATTCCTGCAGTTCGTCCCGTTAATTGTCCCATCGGTGATAGATTTGGGATGAGACTTCACCCAATTTTGATGCAGAATAAAATGCATTACGGCTTAGATTTTATAGCAAATATCGGTGAAAAGGTTTATGCACCGGGTAGCGGGAAAATAACTTTTGTTGGTCAACTCGGCGGTTATGGCAAAGTTATAAAAATTACGCACGGTTTTGGTTATGAAACATTATATGGTCATTTATCCGAATTTAATGTTAAAATTGGACAAACCGTAAAACGAGGCGAACTAATTGCTCTAAGCGGAAATACGGGCACATTGACAACTGGACCACATCTTCATTATGAAGTAAGACATAAAGGAGTTTCATTAAATCCGCGAAATTTTATTTTTGAAGATTTAGAAATATTCAACGAAATATAGCTCACCCGATAATTTAAAAATTCCTCACAAATTTCATCTTTTACTTCACTATTTATATTGCAATTTAGCCTTTACATTTTTAATTTTCTCATAGCATTTCAAAGTTAGCTACTGAGGAAATATGAAAAAATCTGACAATCCTAAAGACTCATCCCGAAGAAAGTTTATTAAAGAAGTAAGCGTTGGTTTAGTTGGCGCGTATTCAATTAGTCCAAATTTAAATGCAAAGAATCTTCCTAAGGATTTAAAAGAATCTATGGAAGGAAAGGTCAAGTTATCCTTAGTTGTAAACGGTGAAAAAATTTCAACAAATATAAAACCTAATACAACCTTAGCAGAATTTTTACGTGACGAACTAAAATTGACAGGAACAAAATTAGTTTGCAATCAAGGAGAATGCGGAAGCTGTTCTGTTTTAATGAATGATGAAGCAATTTATTCTTGTCATTTATTGGCTTTAGATGCGGATGCTTCGGAAATAATTACAGTTGAAGGATTATTGAATAATGATGAGTTACACACGGTTCAAAAATCATTTATTGAGCATGATGGATTACAATGCGGATTTTGTACACCGGGACAAATAATTTCAGCTGTTGCATTATTAAAAAATAATCCAAATCCTACTGATGAAGAAATAAAAAACGGCATGTCGGGTAATTTATGCAGATGCGGTGCGTATCCCAAAATTTTTGATTCCGTAAAAAATGCAATTGGCAGTAAAATTTGATCAAGGAGAAAAAATGTCAATAAAAAGATCAAAGTTTTTTTTCGAAGAAGATTTTATAGAAAAAGTTGGCGAAGTTTCGGACGAAAATTATAAACAACTTCCTCCAAATAAAGATTTGAAATTTATTGGAAAAAAAATTCCAAGATACGACGGATATAAAAAGGTAAGCGGAAAAGCAATTTATACCTACGATATAAATTTACCGGATATGGTATTTGGAAAAATTCTGCGTTCAACAATTCCTCACGCAAAAATAAAAAGTTTGGATTTATCAAAAGCGAAAAATACAGATGGTGTTTTGGAAATTTTAACTTTTGAAAACACACAAGAATATAATTGGTATGGTGAAAGCAGTAAATTATTTGATCAGACTGTTAGATATGAAGGTGATGAAATTGCTTGTGTTTGTGCAATAACGCAAAAAATTGCTGAAGAAGCGGCAAAGAAAATAATCGTTTCATATGAAAAATTACCTTTTGAAATTGATGCGGAAAAATCTCTAAAATCAGAGAATCTAAAAATTCATGAAAGCGGAAATATCAGCAGAGAAAAACCGGATGAATATTCAAGAGGAAATATTGATCAAGGTTTTGAACAATCTGAAATTATTATTGAAGATACATATACAACACAAATTGCAATTCATAATCCAACAGAAGTTCACTGCAGCGTTGTTAATTGGGAAGGCGGAAAATTAAAAATTTGGGATTCAACGCAAGCGGTTTTTGAAGTTAGAAACAACATAGCAAAATCCTTGGGTATGAATGAAGAAAATGTTCAAGTTATAAAAGAATTTATGGGCGGAGGTTTTGGCGGTAAACTTGAAGCCGGAAAATATACTTTAATGGCAGCAATACTATCGAAAAAATTTAACAAACCGGTAAAAATAGTTTTGGATAGAAAAGAGATGAATCTTTCTGTCGGTAACAGACCTGACTCAAAACAAACATTAAAGATCGGACTAAAAAAAGATGGAACAATTACTGCATTGAGCCATAATTCTATCGCAAATGTTGGTTCATATCCTAGCGGCGGCGGGTGCAGTTGGCCGGCTAGAAGTATGTATCAAATTCCTAATGTTAAAACAATTGATTATAGTGTTTTCACAAACACCGGCAGAGCAAGAGCTTTCAGAGCTCCGGGACATGTTCAGGGAACTTTTGCTCTTGACTCCATAATTGATGAAGCAGCAGAAAAAATAGGAATGGATCCATTGGAAATTAGGTTGAAAAATTATGCCGATAAGGATCAAGTTTGGGGCGCAAGTTATAGTTCAAAAATGTTGAAGGAAGCTTATAAAATTGGAGCGGAAAAAATAGGTTGGAGTGAACGTAATAAAATTCCAGGAGATGGAAACAACTATATTAAAACCGGAATTGGAATGGCTTCTCAAATTTGGTGGGGAGGTGGCGGACCTCCGGCTCACGCGAATATGAAAATTTCTAAAGATGGTTTGGTGAATATCTATTCCGGAACCCAGGATATTGGAACAGGTACTTATACATTTATGTCTCAAATAGCCGCTGAAATTTTGGAATTACCTTTAAGTAAAATTAAAGTACACTTAGGAAATACAGATTATCCATTTGGACCTTCAAGCGGAGGAAGTACAACGGCTCCTTCAATTTCTCCCGCGGTTAGGGATGCGGCGGAAAAAATGAAGAAAAAATTAATTTCAGCAGTTTCTGCCGTCATAAATAAAAATGAAGATGAAATAAAGTATTCAAGCGGAATTTTTTACTCTGATAGTAAAACAATAATGTCAATTGAAGATATAGCAAAACAAGTTGATCCCGAAATTTTATTTACAAAAGGTTCACGAGAAGAAAATATAAAAGGAATTGCGGTTCAGACTTTTGGAGCACAGTTCGCTAAAGTTGAAGTAGATATTCTGACAGGCAATGTGAAAGTAAAAAAAATTGTTGCCGCTCACGATACCGGAAGAACATTAAACAGGCAAACTTTGGAAAGTCAATTCCACGGTGGAATAATGCAGGGATTAGGATTTGCGCTAACAGAAGAAAGAATTATGGATGAAGATCATGGGAAAATGTTAAATGCGAATATGCATGATTATAAAATTCCAACAATGTTGGATGCCCCGGATGAAATAGAAATAATAATTGTTAATGAAATGGACGATCAGGCGAATAATATGGGTGTTAAAGGAATTGGCGAACCAGCAATCATTCCAACTGCGGCAGCAATAGCAAATGCGGTTTATAACGCAATTGGTGTTAGAATAAAAAGCCTGCCAATTACTCCGGATAAAATATTAAATGCACTGTACAAAAATTGAGGAACAAAATGAATGATTTTGAATATTTGCAGCCACAATCAGTTGAAAAAGCATCTAATTATTTATCAAAAAACAGTAAATCAATTCTATACGCCGGCGGAACGGATATATTAGGTTTAATGAAAGATGATATTTTTAATTACACTCAACTTGTTAATCTTAAAAATATTGAGTCATTAAATTATATTAAATATGACGAAAATGTTGGACTTAAAATTGGAGCATTGACAAAACTTAGTGAAATTGAAAAAAATGAAACTGTAAAAAAATATGCAGAATTATTACAGTTGTCGGTAAAAGAAATCGCGACTCCTCAATTAAGAAATGCTGCTACAATCGGCGGAAATATTTGTCAGCGACCACGTTGTTTTTACTTCCGTGGCGAATATAACTGCATAAGAAAAGGCGGTGATACATGTTTTGCGGTGATGGGAAATAATAAATATCACTGTATTATTGGGGGAGGACCTTGCTACATTGTACATCCATCAGATTCAGCGGTTGCTCTGTTGGCATTAAACGCAAAATTTAAAATCAATGACGGAAAAAATGAAAAAGTAGTTTCCGCAAAAGATTTTTTTATTTTACCGGTAGTTGATGATCAAAAAGAAAATATATTGAAAAGCGGTGAAATATTGACCGAAATAATAATTCCAAATTCAGGGAATAAAATTTCTAAATTTATTAAAATTAAAGAACGAGGCGCTTGGGATTTTGCACTGTTAAGTATAGCAGGAATATTTGATATCAAAGATAAAATTATTAAGTCCGGTAAAATTACTTTCGGCGGTGTTGCGCCAATTCCTTGGGAAGAAGAAGGAATAAACAAAGAATTAATCAATTTTAAAATTGATGATGAAAATATAAATAAACTTTCAAATTCAGTATTTGCAAAAGCAGAAGCTTTGGACATGAATTCATATAAAATTATTTTGGCAAAAAATTTGATAAAAAAAATATTGCTAGATATTTAATTTTGAACTTTTTTGAAATTTGATTTTTGAAAACACTATTTTTCAGATATAAAAATTGAATATTGATATGCTAAAAAAAATCTGGAAAATATTTGTTTCATTGACATTGTTTTTTTTCATTTTTACAATTCTGGTTGTTTTAATATTTAGATTTCTTCCAATTCCAACTTCGTCATTTATGCTTCAGCAAAGAATTACAAATTTAATTGACGGTAATTTTAACTCAATAAATTATGATTGGGTGAATTATAATGAAATATCAAATTCAGCTAAATTAGCCATGATCGCGGCAGAAGATCAGAAATTTTTTGATCATTACGGTTTTGATTTTGAATCAATTGAAAAAGCGCTTAAGAGAAATAAAAGAAGTAAAATAACTCGCGGAGCAAGTACAATTACGCAGCAGACCGCAAAAAATTTATTTTTATGGTCTGATAAAAGTTATGTAAGGAAGGGTTTGGAAGTCTATTTTTCTTTACTTTTGGAAACACTTTGGTCCAAGAAAAGGATTTTAGAAGTTTATTTAAACATTGCTGAGTTCGGCGAAAATGTTTATGGAGTTCAAGCTTCATCAAGAAAATTCTTTAATCGCGACGCAAATAAATTAACATATCAAAATGCGGCAATGTTGGCGGCGGTTTTACCAAATCCCAAAAAGTACAAAGTTAATTCATTGACAAATTACAGACAGCGCAGAGTTTTTTGGATTCAAAAACAAATGCGCCAATTGGGCGAGGGAATTTTAGAGAATAAATCAAACGAAGAAGTTAAAAATAGAAAGTAAATTACTTAAAAAGCATTTCATAAATCACAATAAACTGATCTTTAGTCAATTTAATTTTTACAATTAAGTATATTTGATAACTAATTTTATTAAAATCGTTGATGGAAAATAATATAAATCCGGTAATACTGACCGCAATGGATCTTGAAGTCCATTACGGTGAACAAATAGTTTTGAACAAGGCTTCGCTTAGTATTCATGAAGGCGATAGAATTGGATTAGTTGGACGCAACGGAGCCGGGAAATCTACATTTCTAAAAATTATTGCGGATCAATTAAAGCCTGATTCCGGAAATGTGGCAAAAAAGAAAGAGTTAGTGGTTGGATTTTTAACCCAAGAATTTACCTTAGATAATTCGAAAAATGTGTACCAAAATGTTTTAGCCGCCGCTGAAAATGTTTTGAACTTAATAAAAGAATATGAATCGTTGCATTATGATTCTTCTAAGAAAAATTTACTGGAAGAAAAAATTAAGTATTTGGATGGATGGAATTTAGAAATTAAAATTAATAAAATTCTTCAATCTTTAAATGTTCCAGATGGAAACAGAAACATAGAAACATTATCGGGCGGAGAAAAAAGAAGAGTTGCATTAGCCCGTTCAATTGTGGCGCAGCCGGATTTATTAATTTTGGATGAACCGACAAATCATTTGGACACGGAATCAATTGAATGGATTGAAAATTTCTTAAGCAATTATAAAGGTACTTGTATTTTTGTAACTCATGATAGATATTTTCTTGATAGAATCGCAAACCGTATCGTTGAATTAAGTCAGGGTGAATTTATTTCACATATTGGAAATTATACAGACTTTTTGCTGAACAAAGCGGAAAGGCAGGCAATAAAAGAAGTTGAAGAAAGAAAACGTCAAAATTATTTACGAAGAGAATTGGATTGGGTTGTACGAGGACCAAGAGCCAGAAGAACAAAAGCTAAAAGCAGATTAGATGCTTATTACGAAATTGCGTCTCAGCAGAATTTGGAAGTTGAATTAGATGTAGATTTAATAATTCCCCCGCCCGAAAAATTAGGCAATACAATTCTTGAATTAAATAATATCAGTTTTTCTATTGATAATAAATTTCTGATTAATGACCTAAATTTTATTTTCACTCCGGATAGAAAATTAGGTATTATTGGTAAAAACGGAGTAGGCAAAACATCATTATTAAAAATTATTCTAGGTGAAAATCAGCCTGATAATGGCAAAATACAACTAGGTGAGAAAACAAAAATTAATTATATCGATCAGTCTAGACTACTGCTAAATGATGAAGATTCCGTTATTGAAGCCATAAGTGAAGGAAATAATTTTATAAAATTTGGAGATCAGCAAATAACTGTTTGGTCATATTTAAAACGATTTTTATTTACAGATGATAGAATTAATACATTGGTCGGAAGACTTTCAGGAGGTGAGAAAAGCCGATTAACGCTTGCCCGAATTCTGCAAAGAGGCGGAAATTTTTTAATATTGGATGAACCGACAAACGATTTGGATTTGCCGACTTTACGAATTCTTGAAGAAGCACTGTTAGCTTTTAACGGCTGCGTTGTGGTTGTTAGTCACGACAGATATTTTTTAAATAGGGTCTGCAACGGAATTCTGGCATTTGAAGAAGATGGTAAAATTCACTTTAGCGAAGGAAATTATGATTATTATATTGAAAAAAGAACACAGCGAAATTTAGTAGAAAATAAAATTGTTAAAAAAAATGAAAAAGAAACGGCGATTGAAAAGCCTAAGCCGAGAAAATTAACTTGGAAAGAGAAAAAAGAATTAGAATCAATAGAAGAAGAAATTATTAAAGCCGAAGAAGAAGTAAATAAAATAGAACAAATATTTTCATCTGAAGATTTTTATGAAAAGTATGCCGCTAAAACAAATGAATTAAATAATGATTTTAATTTTGCTAAAGAAAAAGTTAAGAATCTTTATAACAGATGGGAAGAATTAGAGAAAATAGGGAAGGAATAAAATTTTTTAGAAGTACGAATCATTTATGATCCGTACTTCAACTGTTTTATTAATTTTTAACGCATTAAAATTGCTTTTTTAATATTTAAAAAAGTTCTTGAAGATTCTGATGATTTTGCTTCAATTCTAACAAAATAAACTCCGCTCGGCAAATTTTCGGCGTTCCACATCAGTTCATGTTTACCTGAATTATATTCCTTGTTAGAAAGAACTTTAATAAACTGACCAATAGCATTGTAAATTTCGATTTTAATTTTGCTTTTTTCCGGATTTGAAAAACTTACAATCGTACTAGGATTAAACGGATTTGGATAATTTTGATACAATAAAAAATCGTCCGAAATCTTTTCATTTGTTTCAACTGAAGTAATATTACCTAAAGAAAGATCATCGACAAGTACATAAGATCCAATTGAATTTGCGTCAGGAGTATCTGCTGAATCTGAAATTAAAAACTGAACATAACAATTTTTCGGTGTTGAATCTAAAGCGTATTCAATTGGAATATTAAATTCTGTCCAAGATGAATAATCTTTATTAACACTAATTCCGCCAAAGCCCAAATAATTGTCATTTTCATCTGCCATATAAACGCTTATCACCATTATTCCGGATGATTTAAAATCACTTTTTAAATAACCTGTTAAAGAAGTATATTTTGCAGAAACCGGATGACCATAACTATTATCATCATTAATTGAAGTTAAGCTGGAAGGATATGGGAAATTTAAATAACTAATTAATTCAATTTTTGCGGATGATGAACCGCTGTGCGCATCAGAAGATTTTGTTATGCCGACAAAATATCCGGGAACATTTGAAGTTGTCCAAAAATTCGGACCTAAGTCATTCCAATCTTCAAAACTTGCATTCAATAATTGTGAATAAATATTTGAATTTGCTAAAAAAGTGAAAATGAAAATTGAAAATAAAATGTAAGTTTTTTTCATATTTTTTTCCTTAAAAAGTCGAAGACTAAATTTACAAATTCTTAAACAATTTATATGTAAGAAGAATCGATTTCTATTCCGTTAATGTCGAGACAAAATAATTAAGATAGATGAAGCAAATAATACAATGTCTAATATTTACAGATCAATTTCATCCAAAATCCGCGCCGAAAATAAAAAATAAATGATACGCAATATGAGCATTATAAATTATGAAAGCGGAATAAACAACAATGAAGAAAAGTAAAATTAGGAAATATTTCCAATTGTTGGTTTTAATCGTATTTAATTCTTCAGAAAGCCGATCCACAATACCCCCGAAAGTAAAATGAAATGACTTGGAGATTTTTAATAATTTTATAAAAATAAATAATTTTCAGATATAATTATTGAAAATTTTAAAACAAAAAATAATATTATTTATAACGATGGAAAAAATGTTGTTAATGGCTAAATTTATTTAGCTAAAATAAAAAAGCCTCAATTTTGTTAAATTAAAGCTTTAGTTGTAGTGGGACAAACACGGAAATTGGGTATGCTTATCAAGAAAATGCAAGCATGAAAACTTCAAACATTCTCTCACCCATATATTCTACAACAATAAAAATAGGAACAAATGATGTTGAAGCAAAAAATTGGTCAATTTGGAGCAACACTGATGGCAATTGGAGACCAAGAGAAGAAGATGTTTGGAAAGGTGATGGAACAACAAATGATCAAACAGCAGATGAGGATCCAAGTGCCTCTGAAAGTTTTACTCTAAATACTTATAATGCATATGACAACGTTGGAAATATTCTCTCTGAGACGGATGCCAACGGAGTTATATCAAAGTATCTATATGCTGACGGAAAATCAAATTTAATACTTAAAGCCACCAATACAGGCACAGGAAATATTGTTGCTGATAATTTCAATGATAATTCTTTTAGTGATTCTGATCCTTTTACTTGGACAACATCTTCAGGTTGGAGTGTAAGTGATGGTGAATTACAATCTCCATTGAATAGCATTAGTTATGCTAGAATACAAAATTACCAATTCCAATCATTTAAAGCAGATGTTCAAGCTAAGATAAATAATAATGGAGGCTTGACAACTTATTGGGTCGGGATTCTTTTTGGTACAACTTCAACTGCTTATACAACTGGAGGATATCTAGTTTATTATAGAGATAATGGTTATTTGGCGTTGTATCAAAATGGAGTCAATTTAGCATATGTTAATACTTACCTTCTCCCAAATAAAAAAGAAAGATTTCTGTAAGTGTTGAGGGAAATAATATAAAAGTTTTTATTGATGGGACAGAGTTTATAAATGAAACAGCTAGCACAACAATTGCTACTGGATATGTTTCATTATATTCTTACAAAACTCAATCCTCATTTGATAATTTTAGAGTTTATCCAATAGGAGCTATTGCTCAGAGTTTTGCTTATGATCCAATCACCGGCAATATAACAGAGGTAAATGATGAAAATAATAATTCAACATATTATGGATACGACGATAATGGCAGAATTGATAATGTTTCATATTTATATTACGGTATTAAAAAACTTGTTGCAGCACGAGACTATTTTCTGAGTAGAGATACTTATACAAATTTTAATCCTACATATCCTAATAAAATAACCAGTTATTTATACAATGATGATTATTATTACACTCAAAATATAAACTTTCTAGATGGACTAAACAGACCAATTCAGGAAAAATTAGCATTAGATAATAACGTTATAGTTTCAAAAAATATAGAATACGATATTTTCGGGAATGTGGTAAAAAATTATAAACCATATTTATTAAGCGGAACAAATTATAATTACGATCCGAATTATTTAACCAATTCAAATAATTATTATACCGGTGGTCTAGGGGCTTATGATAATTATTGTGCAACGAACGGCAGACCATATTATGAAATGAAATATTTTGATGATCCATTACATAGAACTGATGAAGAAACTCCTGAAGGAACAAGTTGGGCAAGTCATAAGATTTCACATGACTATGCAGGCAATGAGTCCAATTATATTCAATATGCTACGGGTACCTATTATACACAAAATTCACTTTATAAAAATATCCTAACGAATGAAAATGGGATCATTAATTGGAATTACACTGATAAGTTCAATAATTTGATTTTGACAGTTGAAAATCCAACAGGATTGAATTTAAAAACACAATTTAAATATGATATTTTAGGAAATCAAATAGAGAAAAAGGATCCGTCAAGTTTAATAATAAATTATAAATATAATCCTATCAAACAACTTATAGAACAAACTTCACCAGATGCTGGAACAACTAGATACTTATATGATAAGAATGGAAATATAAGATTTAAAAGACATGCGGATCAAATTACAACATCAAATAATACATATAGATCTTCGAGCTATATGTATAGTCCAACAACTGTAACCGGTACATTTTCGCTAGTAACTCCGACTATGTTAAAAGTTAGAGCTTTAGCTACAAGTACAGGATTTTATGCTACTACAACTGTGAAAATAAAAAATAGTGATGGTTTGTACCAATTCTTAGAAGTAAAAGCAGAATCAAATGGAAATACGGATGTCACCAAATACATAAGACTTCCTAAAGGCAGCTATAAGTGGGAAACAATTACAGCTGGTAGTGGACCAATTACATTTTTCTACGATGTGGATACAAGATATATATATGGAATTTGAATACAATAAATATGATGAATTGAACAGAATAGTAGAAAATGGTGAACACTATTATTATTATAGTAACAGTGATGCTTTACACAAACAAATGCAAACAATAGAGATTTTCCAACTAGTGGGCAGCACCTTAATAAAAAGTATATTTATGATGAAGAAACTACGGATGTAATTGCTGTAATCCAAAGAAATGTATATGGAAAATTATCATATAGCTACTCTTACCATATGAATAGTTTAGCTTTTACTACATACTATTCTTACAATGATTTGGGAGAAATAGAATGGATAATTAACAAATGGGTTGACGGTAAATATAACACAATAAAATACAAATATGATTTGCAGAAAAGAATAACCCAAATTGATTTTCTTGGAGATCAAAGTATTTATAATTATTATAAATTTTTTGAATATGATGATATTGGTAGATTATTAAATGTTTATACAGCGGATAATTCCAGTGGAATTGATAAAGAAAAAGTCGCTGAATATGAATATTTTGCTGATGGTACAGTTAAACGCTTAGAATTAGGTCCAGAAGGTGATAAAGTACAAGGAGTAGATTATCAATACAATGAACGAGGATGGATAGCTCAGATAAATCATCAGAATCTTACTTCCACAGATGATCCGGGGGGAGATGGAACAAATGGTTTACCTTTGGATAAATATGGAATGGTAATTGGATATAATAATGTATCGGGCAATATAGCTAGCGCACAAAATGCAACTGCTCAGTGGAATGGAAATATTAGTTGGTTGATGTACAAAATGTATGGTGTGACCACTGGTGGAAGTTTAGTTGAAATACATATACTTATGATAATGTAAATCGTTTGAAAAAGTCGGATTTTGGGTATAATAGTGGAAGTTGGATATCAACGAACAGATTTGATGTAACAAATATAAATTATGATAATAACGGTGACATAACCGCAATCAACAGATATAATAAGGACAGTCAATTATTTGATATACAAACATTTAATTACTTCTCTGGCGGTAATAAACTAAAATATATTTATGATATAGGAAATAGTTCTTATAGTTCTACTGATATTGACATGCAAGTAGAGAATAACTACGAATATGATGACATGGGTAATATGATAAAGGATACTCAACAAGGTATAGGTTTGATACTTTATGATTTGCAAAATTTACCAGTAAGAATATATAAGAATAATAATGTATTTGAGTATATTTACGATGCTAATGGAAATAGAGTAAGCAAAATTGAAAGTGGCAATACTGTATGGAATTATGCGTACGGCGCAAATGGAAAAACAGAGGCAAGAATACAAGATAGCCAAGATTTAATTAAGCATAATTTATGGGGTAATGATTTGTTGGGAATAACAGAATCTATCTCATCATCAACTGATGAAAAATATTATTTCTTAAAAGATCATTTGGGTTCTATAAAAATGCGTTTATTCGAAGATGGAACTGTAGCCGGTTATGATGATTACTATCCATTTGGAATGATATTGAATGGAAGAAGCAGTAGTACTGGATCTACTGAAGAATATAAATTTACGGGAAAGGAAAGGGACACAGAAACCGGATTAGATTACTTTGGAGCAAGACAATATGATAGCAAAATTGGCAGATGGTTAAGTGTTGATCCGCTAGCGGATAAATACCCGGGATGGAGTCCTTATCATTACTGTTTAAATAATCCAATAAGAGGAGTCGATCCCGATGGAAGAGGTTTCTGGGATATTGTTTCAGGAGTCAGCAATTCTCTTTCAGATAATAATACAATGGGATTGACTAAAGCCAGAGCAAATGCCAATTATGAAAATTCAAGTCATGGTAGGATTGGTGAACAAATAGGAAATGTATTATCTCTTGTCCAAAGCGGTGCTGAATTTCTTACTGGTGGAACAATGGTTGGTGGTGGAGGTGCACTTACAATTGGAGGGGCTGCTACTGGGCCAGGTGAATTAGTATTAGCTCCAGCAGGAATTGCAACCACGGCAGCAGGAGTAGCCGTAATTGCTGATGCGATTGGTGTAGGTGCAGTTGCTCTTAATAATATGATGGAAGGTAATAATGGTGGTGGTTATGATCAACCAGCTAGTAGGAATGAACAAGGAAGACCTCAAGCAGATCCTGAAGCACAAGGACCTCATTCAACGTTAAGTACAAGGAATGGAGAAAAACAAGGACATACTTTTAATAAAGAAGGACAACTTGAAAGTGAAGTATCTCCATTCGATAAAAGACATGGACCACATGAACATAAGTATAATAACAGCGATCCCCAAAATCCTGTACGTGGAAAATGGGAACCACTCAAAAAGGATAATTAAATGAAAAAGATAAAAATTACAGATGGGGGTGAATTACTTACTTTTGATTTAGTTGATATACTTAACTGCATTAAAGATGTTGGGAGTAATTATAATTGGGCAATTTTAGATATTTATTTAACCTCTAAGAATAATAGTAATTTGAATGTATTAGAATTTGAAAATGAAGTTAACGCTAAGAATGAACTTTTTAAGATTAATTTTATTGATATGTTAAATTTGTCTAGTAAATTTAATCAAGTTATCGATGGAAAATTTATTGCATTCAAAGGAAATTTCAATAATGAATTAATTGAAATAAAAGATTTAGAAGAAAAATTTGATGTTGTTATTGAAGCAATTGACTCTAGTTATTGGACGGTATTTTCCAAAGATGAACTAATAATTGAATTATTAAAGAGTACTTTTAGAAAAGTTGAAATACTGAAATAGTAAGTAACATAAGCAGCGAGAATTTACCCCTACTTTTTTATTAAAGGCAGGGGTTTTGTTTTTATAATGGTTTTTATTTAGAAGAATTAAATAGCTTTAAGTTTGGCGGCTTTAATAAGGTTATCAAGAGTGTAGAAAATATTATTTTTGTCTTCATCTGGCAGCTTGTCAATATCTTCTAATCTTTTAAGAGTTTTTTTATCTAAAATTTTTAACTCACCATCAGAAACCAAATAATCCAGAGACACCCTTAAGGCATCAGCTAACTTCCTAGCAGTATCAATACTTGGCTTCATCTCATCACGTTCGTACTTACCAATAATATCACCATTAATGCCG
The DNA here is from genome assembly GCA_016713565.1 of Ignavibacteriota bacterium. Classification (NCBI taxonomy): domain Bacteria; kingdom Pseudomonadati; phylum Ignavibacteriota; species Ignavibacteriota bacterium. The sequence continues at coordinate 604,549 of JADJOX010000007.1, read as the reverse complement.
GAAAGCTTCCCAACATCAGCTTGAGAAAGTTTAAGATTCAAAGTCGAGAAATGGTTCTCGACTTCTGGGAAATGGGTAAAAAAGGAAGGAATCTCGACAGCTGAAAAAATAATGGATTTATCCAACTTAACTTCAGTTTTGCCTATCAATTAAGAGAGAGACTTTAGAAAGCTTATGTTTGATTAAATCTAAGGCATTGGAACATTATCATTTTGAAAAGTGTTTTGGTTATTTGTTTGTGAAGAATTATTAACTGATATAGTTTTTATTTCATTATTCTCTTTGATTTTTATATCTGAAGGAGTAATATTCAAAATTTTTATTGACTTGTAATCCATTCCTTCTTTAAGAAATACTGTTTGATTATCCGTTTGATCAACAATTACCAAAGTTTTACTGTTATTGTTAATTAGAACTCCATTAACCATAAAATTAAGAGTTTCTTTTGGTTCAACCGGTTTTGGAGGTAACTTTCTTTCTACTTTTACAACTTGAATTGGGTTTTAAAACAAATGGGTCTCTCTCTAATTTTTCATATGTAATTTTATCATTTGAATTAATATTAGAGGTTTTTTTATTTAAAGATAGCAATGCAGTATCTTCAACGATTTCAACAGGTTGCTCTTCATCATTACTAAAATGATTTATCACTTTAAAATATTAAAGACCAAATTACAAGAACAACAACAAGTAATAACAAGAAAACTGGATCTTTTGCTTTGGTGAATTTCATAAGTTTAGGTAAACGTCTAATAATAATTTTGTGTTCAACGTTTCTTTTGTTGCTGTTTTAGGGATACTTGTTAATTTATTTACTAAAATTACTTTTGATGAATATTCTAAAAATCTGGTGAAATTATAAAGCTGTTCATAATTAGAAGTAATTTCAATTTCAACAGGCTGCAGCCATAACTTATCTTCTTGTTTTAATTTAAGAGCTTTTATTGATGATATTTTAATATTGGATTTATTTGCAATATTATTGAGATACTGCATTACAGTTGAAATATTTTTATCGTCTTCGTAATTAGAAACAATTTGTTTTAACTGGCTTACAAGATTTTTATTTATTAAGGATTGCTCCTTTATGTTGTTATCAATACTACTTGTCTCTTTAAGTTTAATCTTATCACTTATCACGTTAAAAGTTTGTGAGCCTAAATTCAAAAATCTAGGCATAAATTCAATTACAATTACAAAAACAGTAAAACCAATAATACTGATATTAATATTTTTCCATTTTTTATTTCTAATTTTCATTGTACTTAGACGAAAATGAAAAATCAACCATATTATTATTTGGAAGCCTAACATTATTTTTATAATTAGTTCTATCTTTTGAGTTTGCATATTCAAGAGATACATTTGTAAAGTTTTTTATTTCTTCCATTTTTTTTATAATTTCAGCAACATCAGTTTGTGAATAAGCTATACCTTCTATCTTTATATCCAATCCTTTTTCAATTTCATTTATAGTTAGATTTGTAAGGCAACTTTTATCGTTTATTCCATCATTTAACGAGTTTAATATCTTTGAAAAAACCACTCTTTTACTTTTTAACTTATTAAGCATTGAGAGGTTACTGATTAATTTTGCATTCTCATTTTTATAATTTTCAAGCATCTTTGTTTTCGACTCTACTTCCACTAAGTCATTTTCATTGTTTTCTATTACTTTGTTTATAATATTCTCTCCCAAATAAATTGAAAGTAGAAGAATAATTAGAGCCACACCGAAAGTTAGACAATTCTTAAACTGGTCTTCTTTTCTAATAATTCATAGTTATTGGAAGAAATATCCGGAGGTAGTAGATTGATAGAATCATCCTTTCCTGTAAAAGTATTATTTAGTGCAATTGCAAGCTTTAATTTTTCAATATTTAATATATCTGGATTTACATTTTCAGTAAAAAATACTGATTTCACAATTGATTTATAATTATCATTATCTTTATTATTAGAGACAGTAAAAATATTCAGCTCGCTTTCGTATTCATTTATAAATGATGATAAATTCTGTTTTATTTCTGTTAATCCATTTGATATTGAATTATTTTTAAGTTCAATTCCTTTAATGACTGAATTAATATTTGATAAAAAAGTTTCACCAAATATTAAATTATGTTTATTGTCAGAAAAAGTATAAATAATTTTCTCCTCTCGAAAACTTAGAAATAACTTATATTTATCTTTAATAATTTCAATTAAGTGAAGTTGAAGAGGGATAGGGGAAATTTTAATAATTGTTATTCCAGTAACCTGGCAAACCTTTGTTAACGATTCTATATAATTTCTTCTGGCAATGACTAAGTAATAATAATCATTATCTTCATCTTCAAAATATTTTTCATAAGAAAAAATAAAGTCATCACTTACTCTTCCTTCAGGTAAAAACTTATCAGTATTTTCTTCAAACCATAATTCATTATCCTCAGCATCTTTAGGTAATTTAATTGTTTTAAATCGAAAATCATTTATTCCAATGATTATATAAGTTTCATATAGTTCATATTTTTTAACAAATTGCTTCAGATGTTCGGTTACAAGAGATAAATCATTTCCGAAATAAATATTTTCAGAAAATAATAAGTTAATAGATTCAATCAACTTCGATTTATTAATTCGGTAAAGCGGTTCTTTTATTTGCACATAATATAGTTCTGCAACATCTTTATGTATATCCAGTACTATAAATTTTCTAATTCCGGAAATTCTGAAGAAGCTTAGATTTTTTATATATTTTGTAAAAACATTATTAGGCATAAGTCAACTTTGTGAGTTTATTAATTCATGCCATAGTTAACATATTCCACACCAAATTCATCGGCATAAAATATATGCGGTGTTAGATATATCATTAATTCTGATTTCCCGGTTTGTTTACTTCTGGTTGTAAATAATTCACCTAGTATTGGAATATCTCCAAGTAGGGGAACTTTGCTGATAGTTGTATTTTCGGTTTCCTGTATTAAACCTCCTAAAACAATTGTTTCTCCGTCCTTTAATCTAACAGTTGATTCCAAGGTTCTCGTATTAATCGAAGGAATTTTGTTTTTATCCGGAGAAAATTCACCGGAAGGAGTTTGAAAATCCGGTTTAATTTCTACAGTTAATTGGTTATCCGGACCAACCCAAGGTGTTATTTCAAATGAAATAAAAGCTTCAATTTTTTGTAATGATTCCTTTCCAAAAATGTTGAGCTTAATTGATTCGTGACCGGCATTATTTCATTGAAAATATAATTTTGAGTCGTTCCAATTTTGAGAGATGCTGTATGACCATTAAGTGTTGAAAGTAATGGTCTTGATTTTATATTTGCAATACCATTTTCTTCCAGCATTTTTATATTTGCAAAGAAATCTCCTGGTAATTTTCCCAATTTACCTATATCAAGGTCCAGTCCGAATATTTTCAAACTTGCAACATCAGTTAAAAATTTATTTATTCTATTCCCACCGGCAGTAGCATTTATTCCGGGAAACCAAGAATCCTGCTGCATTAGTTTTGTAGAATCTCCACGCCCTAATGTAACTCCAAGTTCAAACAAATCGTCTAGATTATAATCCACTACCAAAGCTTCAATCATTACTTGAGGAACTGGTTGATCAATTGATTTTATATAATCCATCATTGAATAAATGTCATCATTATTGCCCATCAGCACTAAACCGTTGTGTTCAATTGAAAGACTTACTGTTACAGTTGGGAATAAGTTTTTAGGAAGATTTTTAATTAGTTCATCAGCTCTAATATGTTCCAATTTTACCAGCTTAACATTATCTAGATTTTTAACATCTTTTTTCCAATTATATAAGTTCCATTTTCCAACTTAAAAGTAAATTCCGTTCCTTTAAATAAATAGTACATTGCAGACTCAATAGGAACTTCTCTACATTTAATTGTAACGTTCGCTTCCGGCTTAATCAATTTTATCATCTGCAAATTTAATTGATAAGTAATATCATCAAGTATTTTATCCAAACTGGCATTGCTTACATCAAGTGTGATTTTTTTATTTACGGCACTAACCCAATAAGGTGAATTTCGATTATTCAAATTTGGATCTAGACTGGAAAAATAGGATGACCTTGTTATATAAAATATTGAATCCTTTTCAGAAATATAAAACCCGTTGTTTTGCAATAAATTTTTAAGTCCGATTTTAAATTTTACTTTGTTTAACTCACCACTAATTTTGCCTGAAGTTCCATTTGAAATTAAAAAATTCCTTCCGGTTGCTTCTCTTAATTTTTCAATAAATTTACTAATTTCTGCTTCTTTTAGAATAACATCCATCTCTTCATTAATTTCATCATATATAACAATTGGTTCAGGAAGTTTAGAGGTTCCGGTGGTTTTGGTGGAATAATTACTTTTGTCTTAACAAAAAATCTGTTCTCGTCAAATGCAAATTCTAAATCATTATCTTCAGCTATTATTTTAACTGCATCAAACACACAAATTTTAAATAATGCAACAGAGGCTCTTTTGTTGATTTGATTATCCAGCATAATGTTAGTTTCATATTCTAAGGCAATCCCGCGAAAAATATCTCTTATATCTGTATCTTTAAAATTTAATGCCGGTATTATAGAATAACTATTCGGCGGAATCTTTAAGGAATCCGTTTCATTCGCATTGATTGAAGAATACAAAAATAGAATTATGAATATAACTAAGTGTTTATGTTGTTTCACGTAAGACTTCTTCATAAGATGTAATTCCGTTTTTAATTTTTTCCATTCCGGATTGTCTTAGTGTTATCAATCCATTTTTTAAAGCTATTTCTTTAACTTTTTTAGAAGATGCTCTTTCGGTAATTAATTCTCTTAAGTCATCATTTATTTCCAACAATTCATATATCGCAGTTCTACCTTTATAACCGACATAATTACATTTTTCACAACCGTCAATTGATGGAACAACAACGTCTTCAAAATTATTTGCATCACTTTTTTTTATCTCTTTACATCTGCAAAGTTTCCTTACCAGTCTTTGAGCAACTATCAATTTAACTGAAGCTGAGACTAAGAATGGTTCAACACCCATATCAATCAACCTTGTAATTGCTGATAATGAATCATTGGTATGTAATGTACTGAATACGAGATGCCCGGTAAGTGAAGCACGAATAGCGATTTCAGCAGTTTCTTTATCTCTTATCTCACCAACCATAATTACATTTGGATCTTGTCTTAAAAATGAACGGAGAGCGTTAGCAAAATCAAATCCAATGTCATGTTTTACATTACATTGATTTATGCCGTCAATATTATATTCTATTGGATCTTCTATGGTAATTATATTTTTTTCTGAAGTATGGATATGTTTCAATGCTGCATATAAAGTAGTTGTTTTACCGCTACCGGTTGGTCCGGTAACTAGAACCATTCCATAAGGAGCAACGATGGTGTTTGTTAAAATATTATATTGATGATCTGACAAACCAAGTGTTCTCAAATCTAAATTAAGTTGCGATTTATCCAATATTCTTAAAACAATTTTCTCACCAAAACTTGTCGGAATCGAAGAAACTCTTATATCAATAATGGTTCCTTTAAAATTAAATTTAATCCTGCCGTCTTGAGGCCTTCTTTTTTCAGAAATATCAAGGTTAGCCATAATCTTTAATCTACTTGCAATTGGTAAGCTTCTATTATTTGGTAAACTGGAAACCTCTCTTAGTTGTCCATCAATACGATACCTTATTCTAAAAAGTTTTTCTAATGATTCAAAATGAATATCGCTTGCTTTAAGGCTAATTGCATTAGAAATAGCTTGGTTTACATACTCAACATTTGAGTGTTCTGAGTCAAGAGTTTCAGTTACAATTTCATTCCCATTACCATTTTTGTTCGGGTATAATATTTTTAATTTGCTCAAGATACTTTCAGTAGGATATTCAATTGCTTTTATTTCATAACCGGTTTCAAAGGAAACATCATTTATTAATTTAATATTAAATTTACTTGGTACTGCCAAATGAAGTTTATTGGCCTCTATTTTTAACGGCAAAACACAATTCTCAAAAGCAAATTTTTGAGATAATATAGAACTTAAATCTTCGGTAATTGTTATTGATTCCGGCATTAAATACTCATAAAATATTGTTTGTAAATATTGATTAAGCTGTCATCTATTAGCATTAATAAAAAATATCCTAGGCTTATAAAGGTTCCAAATGGAATTTTTTGTTCATACCTTTTACTACACCAGTGGATAAAATCATTTTTAATACAATCTCATCTTGTAAATAAATAAGATTTATAATGGTTATGAATAGTAGAATTCCTAAAAGTAAATTTGGAATTATAAATTTTATTAAATCAATGACTGCAATAAGGAACATAATAAAGAAAACAAAAAAATTAGTAATAAATAAAAAAGTTAATCCGAATTTTAAGTAAAGTATTACTGCTAATAATCCGGTAAATAACTCAACAATAAAGTATCTTGTTGAAATCTTCTTATCACATTTATTGCATTTACCTCTTTGGTATAAAAAACTTGCTACTGGAATAATTTCAAATAGTTTCAATTTTTTTTCACCACAAAAACAATACGATCTTCCGAAATCAAATTTCTGATTATTAATAAAATATGAAATAACATTATTTCCAAAACTTCCAAAAGCCAATCCCGAAATAAAAATAATCAACTCAACAGCCATCATTTAATCCTTTAACTATTTTTTTTGCTATTGAATCTAGGACATCAATTACATTTACTTTTTTTGATTTACCTAGAATATTTATGAGACCAACCACATCTCCGGTTTCTGAAGATATTATTCTGCAGGCTACATTAATTTTGTACTCTGTTTCCATTCCAATTAGTTCAGTATTTGAATATTGTTGGATTCTTCCAGTAATAATATATTTTGCATTTAATAGTGAACTAAGTTTATTTATTTCTGAAAAAGTAAGATTTGTTGGATTTTTATTTCTAGTTCATGAAATGCTTCTTTAATTTTTTGATTTATCAACAATGAAATAATCTTTATCTAAAAAAAGTTCATCTGATAATTTTTCAGAGAATAAACTTCCCGAAAAAGATGGTAGAAAAGGACCTTGTTTTGAAAATGGAAGGACTGCAATATTCACACTATCAATCCGTGCTGTTAATTTAATATCAGGTGATTCAATGTTATAAGAAGAAAAGATACTGCAGTATTGAAGCAATATCATAAAAAGTAAGCTAATTATTATTACAAATATTTTTTTCATATTTAATCCGGGGTTGTTTCCATAATAATACCATCCTCCTTTACTTCCCAAACATTATATCCGCCGTCTCCATCAAAATCAACTACTGAAGTAGCCGTAGCTAAAAAAGAACCAATTTCAGCATTTTTAATCTCAACAATATATCGAGCTGTTCCATTTTCTGTAATCAATTTTTCTTGTTCAAAACCTATTTGACTAAGATCATTTGAATATTTATCGTATTCGAATTTATATGCTTTCTCAAGCATATAAACTTGTTTAAGACTAAGTTTTGCCTCTGTAGCTTTTGCTTTATTAACAACTGGCATGAGACGTGGCAGAGCTAGAAGTACAAGAACACCAATTATTACTAAAACAACCATCAATTCAGTTAATGAAAAGCCATCTTGTTTTTTATAAATATTTTTGAACATATTAAACTCCCAGGTAATTAATTATCTCAAACATTGGTAAATACATCGCAACTAAAACAACAGCAATAATACCTCCGACAAATAAAATTAGAACCGGTTCTATAAACGATGTCAAATTATCAAGCTTATGATCAAATTCTTCGCTATAATATTCACTAATGAGTTGAAATACATTAGTCAGTTCTGCACTTGCTTCACCGGCAGCTAATAGTTTTGTAAATGTAAAATCAAAAAATTTTGAATTTTTTATATTATCCGTGAAACTTTCACCTTTGATTAATTTTTTTAACAGCTTTGATATTTCTAACTGGAATTGAGAATTTGAAGTTACGTTTTTTGAAATTTTTAATGAGTCAACAAGAGTTACTTTGCTCTTAAGTAATATTGACATGCTTAAAGAAAAACGGGCAAGTAAATTCATTTTATATAAACTAGATACAAGAGGAATTTTTAGAATTAATATGTCAATGTAATTTCGTCTGAAAGCATAAGATTTTAATAATGAACGAATACCAAATGCAGAAAGTATCAGTGTTACAATAAGAATGAAATAATTGTCAATCATAAATTTGCTGATATCAAGCAAGAATTTTGTTAATGCTGGAATTTTTGCTTTTACTGATACGAATAAAGATTCAAAAGTAGGTATTAGGAAAAATAACATAAAAAATATTACACCAATTGAAATAACAATTACGAAAATAGGATATCTAACCGCCTGTACTATTTTTTTCTTTAAGTTCACAAATTTTTCTTGATAGACAGTAAAATCGGAAATTACCTCTGCCATATAGCCGGTTTCTTCAGCAACTTTAAGATTTGCTATGTAGATGTCTGAAAATATTTCAGGGTATTTTGAAAAGCTTTTTGATAAAGAATTTCCAGTTTTTACATCATGTATAATTTTTTTAATAATTTCTTTGAAGTTTTCATTTTGAATTTGTTGATTAATAAGTTGCAAAGCATCAATGACAGAAAGTTTTGAGATTAGCAACAAGCTCAGTACTCTGTTAAATTCAATAAATTCTTTATTTGATATTTTTTTGAACAAATTCAAATTGTAATATTCCTAAACCTATTAATACCTATATTTGGATTAACATAATACAAACTAAAAGTATTGTGATTTTTCATAATATCAATAGTTAACTCCAGTATATCTTTAGAAGAAATAGTATTTTGCTGCTCATTAAAATTAAATCCTTCAACATTGTCCTTATTTATTTTAATAATTCTTCCGTCTTGCATATTAAAAACAAGATCGTAATCATTTATATTCTTGATTGAATATACTTTGCGAAGTGAACACGAATCTTGATTTATTAAAACAGTATCATGATCATCAACTACGCATAAGTATAAATTTTCTTTTTTTCAAAATAATAATGATCGGCTTTATTTAATGTTGTTTCCAGTTTTAATAAGAATTCATTGACAGTTTGTCGTTCATCCAAATTTTTCGTAGTTGATGAAACAAATTTGGAAGCAAATAGAAAAAGGTTACTAGAACAGTAAATAGCATAAAACTTATGTTTATTCCTACAATAATTTCAATGATTGTAAATCCGTTTATGTTGTTGTTCTGTTTCATTTAATATATAAAACTGATAATGATAAAATTTCTTTCTTCCCGGAATCACTCGCGACTGTAACAACGGCTTTATAAATATTTGATTCCGCTTTAATATTTCTAATAACTTTCAAATTACCTTTCTGATTAAAATAACTTGTATCTGTAGTTGTTCTGAAATTTATTGATGTGTCAATTTCTTGCTTAGCAAGCAACAGCGCATCGCTTTTTAATAAAATTTTGGAATTTGCAAAAATCTGGTTAAAAAACATTACTGAAAATGTCACTACTAAACCAAGTATGATAATTCCAACTAATGCTTCCAAAATTATATATCCTTTTTGATTCTTTAGTTTATCCATGTTTGTTTTAATATCCTAAAATCGTCCGTCTTTTCGAAACCAACTGGAATTAAAAAATCCTTATCAAGCTTTTCTCTATCGATTTTGACATCAACAAGCCAGTTTATATATTCCGTAGGTTCCTTATAATACCAGAAAGCATAAGTGTAGATTAAACCATAAATATTACCGGAAATTGTAGCATAATTTTCGCTGTAAACAAGTCCTTGAACTGTTGAAACATCATCAATTTCAATTATATTTTTATTGTTAGATAATCCAGTTGTGGAATTGACAAGAAGTATAGCACCGTTAATAATACTTGAATTAATTTTAATTTCATTTTTTAGATTCGTTTCTTCAGAAAGATCTGAATAAAGAGCTAAAATAGAAGGATATTTAAATTGAACCCCAGTAGTTTCAATTCCTTTTTTTGAAAATAGCTGAATGTTCTTGAATTCTGATCCTTCTTTAATTATAATTTTTTTTTCTGCAGAAAGAATGATGTTTTCAAGCTGAGAATTACTTTCTATTGTTATTGAAGAATCTGTTCTGATATTAAGATCAATATTTGAATAAGTTGAGGAACTAATAACAACTTCACCATAAACAGAAAAATTTAATTTAACGTTTTTAAGTGATGTTAATTTACCTGAAAGTATTAGATTTTGGCTAACATTTATATTAGGTATGTTGGTTAAATCTGAGAAAGTATATTCGTTAAGTTCAAAATTGCCATCAATAAATTTATAAATTATGCTGTCAGAAGTATTTTTTGAAAATTGTTGAAGAATTAAGTTTTCGTTGAAAAGTTTTGGATTTATATTTTCTTGAACAATGATTTTACCATTTTGAAAATCTCTAGAGGCGGTACTTTTACCAGATATTCTTCCGATTTTAATTTTATCAGATGTGAGCAATAAATCACCGTTTATTTTAGTATTACCTGCAACTGAAGCACGCAGATTTTCTTTAGAAATTATTAGTCCAAATTGAAATTGTTCATCAATCTTATCGGCAAGTAAATATTTTATTTTTGAGGAATCATTATTGTCTTTTGCCGTCACAACTATTTCGCTGAATAAACCTTTGTAACTTGGACTAATACTAACATTTATTGAATCTATTTTTATAAATAATTCTGAATTTGTAAATGATATTTTTTTAGAAATAAAAGTTTGTAAAGCTGAGAAACAAGCTAGATCGAGTTTACTTTTATTAATTTCTTTTTGAATGGTAGAATTATAAAAGAATATAATTGTAAGAATACCGAACAGCATAATTGTTACTAGTAATACAATCATTAGAATTGAAGGTAAAACAAAACCCGAATTACTTTTAAAATAGAATTATGTTTTGTATGTACTTTGATTAAGTTCAATTAGCTTAAATCCAGTTATGATTTTTCATTAAATAAATAGGAAAATATTTAATTCAATATTGATTTGTTAACTAACATATGAAGGTAAAACCTCAAGTAAATTCCTTGAAACTACAGATGGGTCTGTTCTAATAATTTTTTTATCATTTTCATTTATTACAGTTAAATATATTTTCCCGACATTTTGAATATTTACAAAGTATTTATATAAACCACCTTCTATATGTTTGATAGCATAATCAACAGCAACAGGTGACCAACCCATAAATTGATTCCTTAGGGTGACAATCTCACCTCGTTGATTCCTTTCAATTTTAATAACTTCTCGTTCCAAAGTATTTTTACTCATTTTTAGAAATAATATACAAACAATTGTTAAGATACGAATCAGTAGTACTACTGATTTAATAAAAAAAAATTTTCTATATTTTTATTAATAATAAATATTAATGAGTAATCAGCGTAAACGAAATTGAAACCAGATCATATATTTGACATATTTTTTAGTTTAGAAAATCCAGCCATGTATGCTCTTGTTTTCATTACAATGATTTTGATTTTAGTATTCTTGATTAAACGAGAGTTTATACATCCACTCACTGTTAGAAAAAGGAAACTTGAATTTGAAAATGCAAAACTAGCTGCATTGTACTCAGAAGTTGATCCAGATCCAGTAATTCGGATAGATAACACTTGGAAATTAATTGATATGAATAATTCAGCTAAAAATATTTTTGGTAGTGATAAAAACTCAATTGCAATATTAATAAATAAATTTAAAGAAAATTTAAACGATCAGAGTAATAATATTGTAAAAATTAAAGAAAATTTTTACACTTCAACAATAAAAGAAATTGAAGAATTGGAGTTTAAACACATTTATTTACATGATATAACTCTAAGAATTAATTATGAAGAAAAAATTAAAAATTATCAAGACAACTTGAAAATGTTAAGAACAAAAGTTGACACGGTTAATGAAGAGGAAAAAAAGAAACTTGGAAAAGAATTGCATGATAGTGTTGGGCATAGTATTTCACTTTTGAAACTTGATTTACAAAACATACTAGACTCTGAGAATATTAGTATTAGTCGAAATGAATTTAAGGAAATATTTCATTCAATGGATGAATTAGCCAAGGAAGTTCGAGATATTTCTCACGAATTAAAACCTCCAATATTATATGAATTTGGACTTTTAGCTGCAATTCAATCTTTAGTCGATAGGATAAATAATAAAACGAGTATTCAAGGTTATGTAACCTATAATACAAAATTTAGAATTGAGTATCAGGATATAGAATTACAAATATACAGAATTTGCCAAGAAGCATTGAACAATATTGAGAAGCACTCATGTTGTTCTGAATTTAACATTGATTTCTATTTTAAAGATAATTTTTTACAAATATCTATTTCAGATAATGGGAATGGCTTTGATATAGAATCAGATTATGAAATGAAAGTACCTTCTTTAGGTTTGCTTAATATGAAAGAAAGAGCCGAATCCTTTGGAGGCACATTCGAAATAGACTCAATAATTAATATGGGAACTACTATAAACTTGGAGTTTAATTTTAATGAAAAATAAAACTATAAGAGTATTTATTGCTGATGATCATAATTTATTTAGAGAGGGTATTATTACACTTTTAGAGAAACAAAATGATATTATTATAGTAGGAGAGGCTGAAGACGGATTTTCTTTGATAGCTCATTACAATGAGAAAAAGCCGGATATTCTTTTAGCTGACATTTCAATGCCAGGTAAGAATGGACCAGAAGCAGTAAAATCAATTAAAAATGGGAATAAGGAGATTAAAGTTTTGTTTCTCTCACAACATACAAGTGATGATTACATTTTTGCAGTAATTCAGTCAGGAGGTAATGGTTTATTAAGTAAAAATTGTATGAAATCGGAATTGATTTTAGCAATTAATACAGTGATGAAGGGAGAAAAATATTTTTTAGGAAAAACTCAAAAAGAATTAGATGCAATAATGAATAGGTTTAATTTACTCAGTAATAAAAAATCTAAAGAAAACACAGATGTTTTAACGAAAAAGGAAAAAGAAGTATTGATTTTGGTGGGTGAAAACAACTCAAGTAAGGCAATCGCAGAAAAATTAAAAGTATCAATTCGGACAGTTGATTCTCACAGAATGAGTATAATGGCAAAATTGCAATTAAAATCATTACCCGGATTTATTATGTTTGCCCGCGATTTTGTTAGAGAACAAAATTCAGTAAATTTATAATTTATTAATTCTCTTTATATTGATTGAAACACCTTTTTTTGCAATTATTAAAAATATTTTAATTATAATCTCCGCAATCATGCCTGCAAAATAAATTGCTATTCCAATATTCACATTCTTAATTAAGGCAGTAAAATTAATAATTATTATCACTTCATAAAGTATCAATCCAATAGTTATAAAATCCAAAACATCTTGATGTACAATTTTCCTAACTAATATACGAAGAAATAAAAAGATTAAAATAATGTTTACAAATAAAACAAAATATTGTTGAAGTGTTGAAGTTGAATGGTAATTAAAAATTAATATAAAAAAAAATCCTAGTATTATCTTTGATTTCCATCGATTAAAAAAATCTTTATTAATTGAAAAAATCAGAAAATAATTTATCGGAATCCAATAAAATTGGCCTGATGAATGAAAAAAATACCATATTATTATACCTAAACAATCATTTACTGCAAGCAAGAAAAAGTAATATTTAAAATTATTTCTTATATATAAAACAGCAAGAATAATAGAAAACGTAATCGACGTTAAGGTTATTATGTGATAAGTAATCATTTAGTTACAATAAGGTGGACACGGGGTTGAATATTCCAACGTATAATTTCCATTAGTTATTGAAAATACATTTTTTCTATTTTCAAAATAAGTTTGTGTGTTACCACCCTTAATTAAAATCTCTATAACTTTACTCTTACTATACATATGAAATACTTCGCTTGATTCAATAGCAATTGTATTTGGAGAAATTACTTTTCTTTGATCACCCAATACAGTCAATTTATCATTTTCTAATTTAAACATAACTTTATCTAATGTATTATTCAACCATTCTTTTTAAAATTGAACTTGAAACAGTTTTGCTTTCAAGTACTTTTCCAAATAATGAATTTGCTTCATTTGCTGTAAAAATTTTACCAATTTCTTGTCCATAAGTTGAATTAATTAATAATATAAAAATGACAAAAAAAAATGAATTTTTTTTGTATAACATGATATTACTCCTTTTTTTGTGAATAAAAAAATCACCCAAATCTAACTCTAAAAGGATCTAAAAAACATCAGTAGTTCTACGGATTTTTACATAATTATTTAAAATCTTTAATTATTGTTTGTTTCAGTTAAAAAGAACTTATTTATTTTTCATTTTTATATATATCGCCTCAACAAAACTCAGTAGTACTACTGAGAAAAGATTGTCAGGTAACAAAATTTTATTTAAAATTTTAAGTATTAACCATTCAAAAAATGATTTAAAACTAACCTAATTTCAATTTCCTCTACTATAAATAATAACCTCAGTAGTACTACTGATTTCAATTAGCAAGTTTTATATTATTTTATATCCAATAGAAAATATTTAAAAAATATTTAATTATTTGGAAGCATTAACTCGACCAAAAAAACTTTAACGATGAAAAACTTATCTATATAAAAAGAAAGTATTAACAGCTAATAATAATTTTGACAAAATAATTATTAATTCTAAAATTTAAGGGTGATGAAATGATAAAGAAAATTGTCGTTCTTGTAATGTTATTTTTTTTAAATGTTATAATTAGTAATGGTTGGGCTAAGGAAACTGATAAGCAATTTTTTTTGAGAAACCAACAGCACAAGAATTTGCGGATGGTTTTTATTTAGTAGAAACTGGAAAATTTGATCTTTATGATGTATTAAATGAAATAGAATTGCTGGGAAATGCCTGTATTAATGGAATTGATAATTTAATCTTTTCAGATAATATAAAACCAAATTTACCGGAATTAATAGGAATTGATGGTGAAAAAGTAAAGGCTTCTAATTTTGTAGTAAATGCAAATAAGGAGTATGCTTTACTTGCTTTAGGGAGAATAAACAGCTTTGATGCATTTGATATACTTTTTAAAGTACTAAATAAATCAGATGATATAAATTTAAAAGCAATATCATTAACACTTCTTGATTCTGAATACAAACAGAAAATTATTGAAGACGATATTGAACCTAAAAAGGAATTAATTAAATACTTTATTGATTATTTAGAGGATTCAACATTTATAAATTATTATGGGACGAAATTAGATAGGATAAGTAAAAATGGCATTAAAAATTGGATTGGAAAAGATTTTGGAGATTTTCAAGATGAAAAGTTAATTGTTGTTGATGATAAAATAAGTTTTGAAAAAATTACTAAGGAGAAAAAAATTAAGTACTGGAATGATATTGAACCTAAAATTAAGTGGAATAAAAAAACAAGTTTATTTGAAATAAATTAAAATTGAACTGATTATTTGGAGATTATCATGAAAATTAAAAATTATTTTATTATAGGTTTGACTTTTATATTTATAAACATTACAACCAAAATTTATTGTCAGAATTCTGGCGAAAATGAACCTGGTAATGTGAATTACTTAACATATAATACCTTTAATATGAATAGTTTTACAGAAATACCTTTTACTGGTGATTTAACATTTTCACAACCTATTTTAACAATTCCTGGAAGAAATGGTCTTGATTATACGCTATACTTAGACTATAACGGCGCAATTCGAACAAGGCAAAGGAGTTCTTGGGTTGGACTAGGATTTAATCTGCAGATTGGAGGAATTTCAAGACAAGTAGTTAAAAGACCAGATGATCAAGATTCTTATATTTTCAATTCTTCAAGCGGTGAAAATTTTAACTTAGGCTCTTCTGATGAATATGAAGCAAATGTTTTTGACGAACATAGTGGTTTGTTATATCATGATAACGAATATGAAGAATGGGATTTATACACTTTGCAATTATCAAATATTACAGATAGATTAATTCCTTTATATAATGAATATGGATATGTTGATTTTGTATCTGAAAAAAGGACTTCAAAGTTAATTAGTTATTCTCCTCCTGAATTTATTGGAGGATTTTTAGAGAATTTTTCAATTATCGCTGAAAATGGAACAAATTATCAATTTAACCATAGAAGTGATCTGAAAGTGTATTATGATCAACAAGTATGTGATATTAATGTTAAATTCCCAATTAGTTGGGATTTAACAGAAATATTTTCATCAGATTATATTGATGAAAATAGTAATGGTGCAGATGCAACTGATAAAGGGAGCTGGATTAAAATTGAATATGACGATTATGCTGTTAATAATAATGCTTTAAACTTGTCATTACAACAGTTATTACCTATGGGCGAGTCAAAATTTTATGGGAATTTTAATCAATCTTCAAATGCATGTGGTGCATCAAATAGATACTGTAGTTTGTTATATGATTATTCAAATGTTAAATATATTAAAACACCAACCCATACTGCTGAATTTGTTACTTCAGCTAGAGACGATTTACAAGGTGCCAAAAAATTGGATAAAATTATTTTAAGAGATAATAACAATAATACAATCAAAATTTTGGAGTTTAAGTATGCACAAAATGTTAACTCAAGTGGTAATAATTGGGTACAGAATGAAAAACTTAAAAATAATTGTCTTACATTAGTTGGAGTAAAAATTTATGGAAATAGTCTTTCTAATGAATTACCAGGGTATAAATTTGAATATGATAGTAACCCAAATTTAATTGATTATTCCAGAACTTATTCGTTGTTTTCAGGCATTCCAGCTCCTTGGACTCTCAAAACTATTCAATTTCCAGAAGGAGGCAAAATAAGCTATCAATTTGAACCTGATACGTATAGTTGGTTTTATAATTTCTTTAATTCCTCACTTACTAAAGATACTATATATTATAGTTCTGCAATAAATACCGCTGGTTATAGAATTAATCAAATCTTAATTGATAATGGAATGGACAACATCCAGACTTATAGTTACCAATATGGTGAGGGTGTTTTAAATAATCCGCTTACAACCTCAAACAGGGATTTTAGTTTTGATGCTGGTTTTACTAAAAGCTATAATGGAGAAGTTGGTTATAGGTGGATAAAAACAAATTTACCGGAAAGTTCTGGTTCAGTTACAAATTATTTTACAACTAGTGTTAATACTAGTGGTAAATATTTATTATATAACTCTTCGGGACCAACTGATGTTCCAGTAATTTCAGAAGCATTTCCTGATCATAAAATATATAATCTAAATAATAATACATGGGTATGGCGAGATAATTCAGCTAAGAGAGGAAATACTTGGAAAAAAATAATTAAAAATCAACAGGACCAACCAGTTGAGACAATAAATGATAATTATACTTATGAAGATAATTACGGGCATTCAAGCCAGCAAACTCTTAATGGGAATAATTTTCCAGCTAAGACAACTTGGATTAAATTAATATCAACCAATAAAAATAAAGATGGGGTTTCATCAACTAAAAACTATTCTTATAAACCCTATGATCAAAGTAATTTTTTAGCTTATAAAACGGAAGAGTATGCTGATAATAATAATGGGACTAAGAAAATTGATGTTGTAAAATATGCCTTTGAAAATTATGATGATATGAAAAATATAAACATGATGTCACAAATATATTCTTCAACAAGTTATTTGAATACTGAAAGTAACAGCAATGCATATAGTTCAACAAAACAAATTTGGGTAGATGCTAACAATGGTAATGATGGGTTTTATAGATTTTTTCCATGTAGTACTTTAGTCTGGAGAGAAGATATAAGCTCAAAGAATTATTCAGGTGAAAATGACCCCGATTATTTACTTACAAGTCAAAGAGTTTTTAATGATTATGGCAATTTAATTGAAGAAACTGACGGACGTGGAAACAAAACAAAATTCGTATATGGACATAAAAATTCCAAGTTAATAGGGAAAGTTGTTAATACTGGAACATCTGCTATTATTGTCGATAATTTTAATGATAATTCAATTGATGATTCAGATCCATATACATGGACAAAATCTTCTGGTTGGAGTGTAACAAGTGGTAAATTACAGTCCCCGAATAGTTCCTCAACAGTTTACGCAAATGTTCAAGGACAACAATATCAGTCATTTAATGCTGATGTACAATTGAATATAAATTCAGCTAGTTCAGATACATATTGGGCGGGAATTCATTTTGCAACAACAACGGCAAACTATGGTTATGGATATACAGCACAGTATAGAAAAAATGGTGATGTAATTCTTTATTCAACTGGTAATTATTTGGCACTAGCGAGCACTGGATTAACTCCATTTCAAAAAAATAGAAAGTTATCAGTTAGTGTTAATCAAAATAACATCAAAATTTTTGTTGATGGAAAAAAATTATTGATTACAATAGTGAGTTGCCTATTCCAACTGGTTATGTTGCTTTGTATGCATATAGCTCGATAACCCAATTTGATAATTTTAGAGTTTATCCCAATACAGCACTTGCAAAAAGGTTATGCCTATGATCCAATTACCTTGAATATTACTGAAGAGACTGATGAAAATAACAATTCCACATACCATGAATATGATAATTTTGGAAGAATGATAAATAAAGATGTTTTATTAAATGGGGATAAAAATCGCATTGACCATACAAATTACTATTTAAGTAGAAGTGGTAATGGTGATGTATTTAATTCTAATGATCCTAATAGACTCGAATCAGAGAATTATTTTAATGTAACAGATAAAATAAGTAAATGCGATTTTTATGATGGTTTTAATAAAAAAATGCAAGATCAGTATTTGGAAATTGATAATATAATTGTTGGAAATACATTGGAATATAATGCGTTAGGAAGTATATCAAAATTATATAAACCTTATCCAAAGAACGGTACAACCTTTAGTTATGATAATAACTATTTAGTTAACTCTGATAACTATTATACAAGTGGATTAGGGAATTATGGGACTTATTCTGCAACAGGAAATAGGCCTTATTATGAAATAAAATATTCTTCTGATCCGATTCAAAGAAAAATACAGGAAATACCTGAAGGTTTACAATGGTTTAGTAACAATAAGTTAATTAATTATACTTATGGCGGAAATGTTGCAAATGATCAAATTCCATTAGGGACAGGAACTTATAGTGCCAATTCATTATTTAAAAATGAATTAACTAATGAAAACGGAATTGTTACACAATTTTATAATGATATTTTTGGTAATTTAATTGCTCAAAAAACTAACCCAACTGGATTAAATTTAAAAACATTTTATACTTTTGATATCTTAGGAAATCAAACAAAAAAAACCGATCCAAAAGGATTTATATCAACAATGGATTTTAATACACTTAAACTGTTAAAAACAAAGTCAACACCAGATAG
Source organism: Ignavibacteriota bacterium (assembly GCA_016713565.1). Classification (NCBI taxonomy): domain Bacteria; kingdom Pseudomonadati; phylum Ignavibacteriota; species Ignavibacteriota bacterium. The sequence continues at coordinate 585,137 of JADJOX010000007.1, read as the reverse complement.
GGGAAGTGTACGTTATTTATACGATCAAAATAGTAACATGAGATTTTATCAAACCTCGGAACATAACACAACTTCAATAAATTCATTTTACACAAATCAAAATAAAATTGGAGTTGGTTCTTGGTCTGGTACTTTTACTTTAGTTAAACCAAGTCTTATGCAATTATATGCTCAATCCTTTAATACAAATAGTTCAATAAATGAGAAAATCATTTTAAAAATTAAAAATACAACCACGAGTGTTGTTACTATTGTTGAACTTATTGCAGAAGATAATGGTAGTTTAATTGTAACTAAATCATTTAGACTTCCTAAAGGAAGTTTCAAGTGGGAAGTTACAACAACTGGGGCTTCAAATAGTCAATTTAACTTTTACGTTGATAGCAGAAATAATATGCAGTTTGAGTATCATAACTATGATAATTTTAACAGATTAATACAATCTGGCGAAAATTATTACAATTATGCTTCTTCGAGTTATTTCCAACAATCAAATGCTGATAATATATCGTTTCCTAGTTCTGGGAAGTTTATTAACAAAGATTTTATTTATGATATACAATCAACAGACATACTTGCTGTTGGACAAAGAAATTTAAAAGGTAGATTATCATACACAAAATCATATATAATGAATGATCTAGAATATACTTCTTTTTATTCATATGATGATATAGGAAATATTGAATGGATTTTAAATAAATGGGTAACAGGTAAAAATAATAAAATTAAATATTCATATGATTTACAAAGAAATATAACTAAACAAGAGTTTACTGGTGATCAGAGCTTTTATAACTATTACAAATTCTTTGAATATGATAAATTAGGTAGATTAGTTAATGTATACACTGACAAAAATTCTGCTTCTGGAGCAACTAAACTTAAAGAAATAACTTATATCTATAATCCGGATAACTCTTTAAAACGAATGGAACTTGGTGCTGAAGGCAGTAAAGCTCAAGGTCTTGATTATTTGTACAATACACGAGGATGGTTATCACAAATTAATCATCAAAATATTAACTCATCTCAAGATCCAGGTAGTGATAACGGATTAAATGGAAAACCACAAGTTGACAAATTTGGTATGGTAATCGGTTATAATAATATTTCAGATATTGGCAGTACCCAAAGTGCAACAGCACAATGGAATGGAAATATCAGTTGGATGATGTATAATATGTCTGGTGCTACGTTTCCAAGCGGTTTAGTTGGTAATACTTATTCATATGATAATGCAAATAGACTATTATCATCCAATTTTGGTTATTATATTTCAAGTTGGCAGGCGACAAGTAATTATGATGTAAATAATATAACATATGATAATAATGGTAACTTAAATACAATAAGAAGATATTGGAATAATGGTCAGATATTTGATAACCAGACTTTTTATTATTTGAGTGGAAAAAATCAATTAAATTACGTTTATGATTCTGGCACAAGTTCTATTTCAGTTAATGATGTTGATAACCAGAGCAGTGGTAATTATTTGTATGATGGTAATGGAAGCATGGTTCAGGACGCTCAGCAAGGAATTGGATATATCTTATATAATTCTGATAATTTACCAATTAAGCAATATTATATTAATGGTGATGTTGTTGAGTATATTTATGATGCATATGGAAATAGAGTTACTAAAAAAGTAGTAAATGATTTAATACATTGGAATTATGCTAATGGGATTAATGGAAATACCGAAGCAAGAATTAAAGAAAACAGTAATCCTCCGGTTTTAATAAAACATAATATTTGGGGTAATGATTTAGCCGGTACATTTGAAAAAGAAGTGTATACAAATTATGTTGAAACAAAAACTTACTATCTAAAAGACCATCTGGGTAATATTAAGGTAAGAGTCAATGAAAGCGGTTCTGTTGTTGGATATGATGACTACTACCCATTTGGAATGATAATGAACGGTAGAAGTAATAATACTGGAACAGAAGTTAATTATAAATATACAAGTAAGGAAAGAGATTTAGAAACCGGACTTGACTACTTTGGAGCACGTTATTACGATAGTAAAATTGCCAGATGGTTAAGTGTGGATCCGCTAGCAGATAAATATCCTGACTGGAGTCCTTATAATTATATTTTATCTAACCCACTAAATGGTATAGATCCCAATGGAGAATTTACACTAAAATTTATTAAAAATACTTATTATTTACATAGAGAGTCAATAAATACAGCAAAATTTGCAACATTTATAGAAGGCTTTTTACCTACTCTAGTTCAATTAGGAATAATAGTAAAGGAACAATATTTTCCAAGAGATCCTAGTTATGAAGTTCAAACAATAGGCGAACGTTTATTTTCATTAGGAGCATCATATGTCGGAGATAACACTATCTATTCACACGAGTTAGGAAATCGTGTAAGTAAAACAATGACTTTTTTAAGTGGTTTTTCTAAATGGAAAGAGATTAAACCTAATTTTATTTATGATGAGTATTTATTTAGGCAACTAAGTGAATATAATCGTGAAGGAATATCAGCATTTCTCAAAGGCGAAATAATTGGAATAAACAATAGAACTGGTGAACCATTATTTGAACCAAGTGAGGATGGTTTAAGCTTAATGTTAAATCCACATTATGTAAATATGTTTTATAATGGTAATGTCCATGATGCAATGAAATCAATTATTTTACAAAGACAAAAACAAGAGGATGAAGAAAGAAGAGCAGCTAAGGCGCTGAATAAGTTTATTGATGAATATGGAAAAAAATGATTTAAATCAATCGATTGATTATAAATAAAAGAATAATTTATAGAATAAATCATAAAATATTTGCGAAACTAATAACAAAGGTAAAAATTGAAAAAAATAATTTTATTGAGCCTGATTTTTTTATCAATTTTATTGTCAAGTTGTAAATCCGAAGCCATTCAAACAGTTAAAGACTTTTTTGAACGAGAAAAATTTACAAAATAAATTAAATTATGTAAGAAAAGATAGTAAATACTTACGTATAAATGGTCTTGAAGACTTAGCTAAAGTACTACCCAAACGTTATCAAGATATAAGATTAGCAGAAGAAGTTGTAAATGAAAATGAAGTAATAGTTGAAGTTGTAACGAAAAAATATTCTTTAGGAGTATTTAACTCTATAGATGAAACTTTTACTTTCTTTGTCTATAATAATAAAGGGGAATATAAAATTGATCTAGACGCAACTTTCACTAAACCTGATACGACTATGAAAACAATGGTTCGAAAAGGATTAAAATTTTCTAAAGAATTAAGAGCATATGTTACAGAATCTTTTATGACGAAAGAAGAATTTCAAGTTAATAATAAAAAGGTACTAACTTCAATATTTGACCAAGAGACAAGAGAAATTTTTGTGTTGTTAAAGAAAATTTATACTGCGAACTAGAAAATATTTTTTCAAAAACTAAATTTGCGCATTTAATTTTATCTGTAAGTTATACACCTGAAAACAATTATATCGTAGCTGCAGATTCAATTATACAAAAGGATGGATCATTAAGTAGTTATTTTATTTAATATAGAAAATCCTATTTTTAATGACGGTTATGCAATATCACTATGTAATTTTCATAATTTCAAGACTTAAAAATATGGTTCTTTTGTTAAATTATTTATTAATTGAAACAAGTTTAAATAATACAACTTTTTTATTATCGCACTTAAAACTGCAATGAATTTTTAGATCCAAAGACGGACTTGGGAGAATAATTATGATGTTGAAATTAAATAAAATTATGATTTTAGTAACAACGGCATTTATTATATTTTTCTTATTAAATGTAATAAGCAAAGTATCAAATACGATTTTACTGGAAGGTTGGTGCTCTATAGTAGTGAAATCAATTCTGATATTAAATTGATTCTTATAAACCTTGATACTAAAAAGAATTTAATATTTGATAAATTTAAAGAAATTGAAAGAAGTAATTTTATACTTTTTAAAGGGGGTAAAAATATTTTTGTAGAATCATATAATTCAACTGGGGAGGTATTTATTTACGATATTGAAAATAATAGCCAATATGATATCGATAAAAGTAGAAATGGGATGTCTGAATTTAATAGTATTAACATTATAAAGAACCATTTTTATTATGCAAGCCAAAACAAAATATTTTCTTATTCATTAAATGATTTTAAATTACAAAAAGAATATGTTGTAGATTCATTACTTAATCAATTTATCGTTTATAATGAAAATCTAATTGCATTTAATTATAGTATTTTTGATGAAGTAAATAATGGCATTCGACCTAGTTATATTTATCTTAAAGATTTTATAAGAAATAGTTACAAAGTATTTCCGTACTATGCACTTTTTAATGATTTATCCAAAAACAAACAAAAACTTTTATTTAATTCAGAAGGTCCAAAAATAATGGATTATCCTTCTATGGAAGTTCATTCAATTGGCGCCATAGAAAGAGATTCATTAGAAATTTTTGGTTTGATACGTTTTATTGGAGAAGATGAAATAATTTTTTCTGGATATAAAAAAGGAACCGATCGCTTTGAAACAACAAATCTGTATTTATTAAATTTGAACACAAATAAAATTGAACAAATTACAAATACAAAATCAGTTAAAGAATTAAAAAGTGTATATTATTAAATATTATATTTTAATTATTGTAATATTTATAGCTATTGGATGTTCTAACATGCTGTCCAAAGAATTTCCAATTTTGGAAAACCTTTCTAATAAGTTAATTTATTCTGAAGCACAAGATAATAATGATAAAAATGAAAATTATAAATATGATAAACTAGTACTTTATGATTTAAGTAAAGGCGAAAGAATATATTTATCGGACGGAAATAGTTTGACAAAGGAAGGAATCATATCAAATGATTTAAATAAAATTACATTACTGAGTGCTATAAACAATGATCCTATACTTCAAAAAATTCAAGGCGTTGGAGCTGATTTATTCTTTTATGAGTATTCATTAGAAATTAAACAATGGATCTGTTTAATTGAAAAGGAAGATTTAAATAAAAATAACGTTTCTACAAGAATAAACCATATAAATTATAACAATAATGGAAATATTTTATTCTCAACATATGGAAAAATATTCCAATATGATTTCATTGATAAAAAGATGATTGAACTATTTGTTATTAACAACAATTATCATATTGATAATTTTAATTGCAATTATAATAATAAGTTATTTTTAATCCAATATTCTAATGAAAATGATTGGAATGATACAGGTATAATGATTTATTCACTTGAAAAAGATTCGGTGCTAGTAAAAATTTCTCCAAAATCTCTTGGTACAGAGATTGGCAATTTTTCACCAAATAATAAAAATATTTGTTATTTGGATAGTGCAATTACAATATTTAATATTGAAAATAATATTTATAAAAACGTTACAGTTAAAAATAACGATAAAATTATTAAACCAATCAAATGTAAGTTCTTAAATGAAAAGGAGCTTATTATTATTGCAAGTTATAAACACCAAATTCAAGATGCATTTGATGTCTTCAAATATAATTTATTAACGAAAGAATTATTACAAATTACCAATGACAGAAAATATAAAGATTATCTTTTCTGCAATTACAACTAAGAATAAAAATGATTATTAAATGTAAACAACATAGCAATTTTATCAATAAAAATTTTACAATAATTATATACTATAATGAATCTTTTTTAAAATACTAGGAACTATTAAAAAACGATTTAATTAAAATAAATTATTCCTATATGTTATCTAACAATTTAAATCTAAATGCAATAAAATATTTAATTAAAATCTCCAAAATATTTCTTGTAAGTAATTTTTATTAAATATTAATTTACTAGCCCAAACATGGGAAATAATAAATCCCACTTTCTCTGATGGCGATTCATTAATTGGTAAAGTAGAAATTACTTTTGCTGATAAAGAACATGGGTGGTTAATCCAAGTTTACGAGGCAGATGGCCCAATAAGAGAATTTTACAAAAAAATATATAAAACTGAAGATGGTGGTAATAATTGGATTATTAAAAAAACTGAATTGTCAGAAGAATTTTATATACCAAAAGTATATTCACTTAGTAGTAACAATTTAATTGCATTATATATATCTCAAAAAGATTCTTCACTGCATTCAATAATAACAAATGATAATGGAGCCACGTGGGAATTAAATAATACAGACAATCGTGGAATTTATCAAGAATTTATTACTACAATCTATATGGTTAATGATAAATATGGAATTGCTTTTAATAATGTAATTTGGCAAACAAATGATGGCGGTAATGAATGGGGAAAAAAAAATAATGCATTAAATCTATTTCCACCTCCTTGTGAAATATTTTTTATAAATGATTCAATCGGATGGATAGTTGGTAATTCAAGTTATTATGCTACGGATGCTGGTTTTTTAGCTAAAACTATAAATGGAGGTGAATCCTGGGAAATTATCGATTCAAGAACAATGTTATTGTATGGTATAGATTTTATTAATTCTAATATTGGTTATGCTGTTGGAACAAACTGGAATTTTGGAACTGGATTTATTTACCACACAGAAAATGCCGGAGATACATGGCAAATAGAACAATATATAGGGGCAAAAGCGTTTTGGGATGTTGGATTTCTTGATGTAAAAAATGGTTGGATTACCGGAGTTGGAAAAATATTAAAAACTATTGATGGTGGTGTGTCTTGGGAAACACAAATAGAAGGATTACTTACAAATCTAAATAAAATACAAATCCTAAAGGAAGAAAAAGTAGCATATATTTTTGGAGATGATTTTAACAATAGAACCCATACACTTCTTAAAGCAGATCTAAGCACAATCTCAGATATAAAGAATAAAGAAATAATTTCAAATGAATTATCATTGTCGCAAAATTATCCAAATCCATTCAATTCAATTACAAGTATTTATTTTAATCTTAATCGAAATAGACATGTTCAACTAAAAATATATAATTTTTTAGGAAAGGAGGTGACGACACTTATAAATGAAGAATTATTTCCAGGGAATTATGAAATAGAATGGAATGGAAAAAACAATCAGGGGGATGAAGTTACATCAGGAATTTATTTTTATAGTATAATGACAGACTTGAATAATGAAGTGAAGAAGATGATTTTACTCAAATAACTTTTTAATATAATTCGAGGTAATCCATGAAAAATATTGTTACCAAGCAAATTTTTGTAATTTTATTACTTGTTTTATTTATTCTAAATATTAGATTTCAAGCCCAATCAGAAAGTTCTGAAAAATTTATTTATTTAGAAAACAAAAAAATAAATACTCTTACCAACAAAATTGCAGCAATGTATAATGTAAATTCAAAAGTATATAATGGTAGTCCTGAACAAATAGCCCGTCAATTTTTAAATGAAAAAAAAATGGATTTAGGAATAGCTAATGTATCAGAATTAAAATATATTGCGACAAATGAATCTCATGGAGTAAAACACGTTGGATTTATTCAAACTGTTGATGGAATACCAGTTTGGGGTACTGAATCAGTTGTAAGCATAAATAAAGAAAATAGAATATCAATGGTTGTAAATGGAAATAAAAATATCAATATAAATAAGCTTAGTAACTCGGTTAATATCTCAAATGAAAATGCAATTAGAATTGCTTTAGATAAGCTAATTGTTGACGAAAAGTCGCTTATTAAATTACCTGAAACAGAATTAACAATATTTCAAGATTCACTTAATGTAGATTATTTAACTTGGAAAGTAAGTTTTGTTTCATATAAACCACGAGGAGATTGGTTAGTTTTCGTTGATGCAATTAATTCTAATTTAATTAAAATATTTAACATACAAGTGAATTATTCAGATGGATCAGGAAAAGTATTTAATCCAAATCCAATTGCTGCTCTTGCAAATATATCCCTAACTGATCAGAATGATTCAGATTATCCTGCATTACAACTTGCGTATAAAAATGTGACTCTCAAAAACCTCAATGATCCTATAGGTGGACTTTATTATTTACAGGGCAAATACGCTAAATCAGAGTCTCTTGAACCACCTTCTATTCCAATAGTTTCTTCATCTTCTCCAGTTTTCAATTTTAATCGAAGTCAGCCGGGATTTGAAGAAGTTAACATATACTACATTATTGATACCTATAGAACATTTGTTGAAACACTTGGTTTTTCACCAAAGTGGAATAATTTAGACTATCTTCGATTTGATGCTCATGCTAATAATGGTTATGACAATATTAACTATGTCCCATCAATTCCTTTTATTGCAGTTGGTGATGGTGGAATTGATGATGGAGAAGATCAGGATTGTATATTGCACGAATATGGACATGCATTGCATGACGCATTAATGATTGGAGTTGGTTATTATTACGATCAATCAAAAATAACAGAAGGAATCGGGGACTATTTTGCGCTTAGTTACAGAAAGACATTATCAACATTTCAGTCTAATAAACTTTTTTTGTGGGATGGGAATGGTGAAACATGGAATGGACGTTCATTAGAATCAAGTTATATTTATCCAAATGATTGGACAAGTGACAGATATCGTTGTGGAACACTCTGGGCATCCACAATGATGGATATGGAATTAAATACTTCGATAGGAAGAACTGTTATTACAAAATTACTATTAAAGTCTTTCTCTTATATTACCCAATATTCACCTGTTTTGGAACATGTTGCTGCAATTTTACAAGCTGATAGAGATATATATAATGGTATACATTTGGCGGCATTAGTTTCAGTTTTTAATAATAGAGGTTTCTATTATCAGTGGTCGGGATTAATACCTTATTACGTAGAATGGTCTGGAAATATATATGTTACAGGGGATATAACTGTTAATTTTAATGGGACTATAGATATTCTACCAAATACTTATATTACATTTAAAATGGATCATCACTTATTATTGATGGGTCATTGTACGTAAATGGAACTTCAACATCTAATGTAATATTTGATTTTATTAATCAAACATCCTCAAATTCCATAAAAATAAATTCTACTGGTATATCAAATATTAATTATGCAGAAATAAAAAATGCATATAATGGGATATATTTAGATAATTCGGCATCCACAATAACAAATTGTAAAATACATAATTGTACTTACGGTATAAAGACAAATTATAATACGCCTACAATAGAAACAAACAAAATATACGACAATTCTTATGGTATCTATTCATATCAAGGTACACCCAAAATTACTGATAATTATATATACAATATTGCCGGTTATGGAATAACAATAAATGGCTCAACAAATACATTTATTAGAAAAAATACTCTAAGTTATTGCCATGGTGGCATATATGCTTATGGTAACCAATCAATAAAATTAAGAGGTTATTCTGGTTACTCTTATGGACTAAATCTAATTCAAAATTATTACTCTGATAAAATACTTTACGTTACTGGCGGAACAGCAGATTTAGGAGAATATGGCTATTCTTCATATTTGGAAGGACAAAATAATTTTATAAAAAATTCCACTCCGGTAATAGCTAATTCTACAGCAAATGAAATCCTTGCCGAGAAAAATTATTGGAACGGAACACCACAAACATCTTGGTTTGCAGGAAGTATTTCCTACGATCCATATCTTTCATCTGCCAATTCATCAGCGGGATCAACCTTAGACAAAAATTTAGGAGTTGAATCAGATAAATTGTTACTAGCAGAGGCCACTGAATTGAGCGATATGAAATCATTAGTAAGCAGCTCTGAAAAATTCAAGCAATTGATAGCTGAATATCCCGAATCAAAATATGCCGGTCTAGCAATTGCTTGGGATATGTCATTAAATAAATCGGAAGGAAATCTTTATTCACAAAAAGAATATCTAATGAATAATATAAAACATGAAAATAAATTAGTAAGGGAAAATTCATTACTGTGGTTAGAAACACTTCATTCCGAAGCTGGAGAAGTTAAAGAAGCAGAAAATATAGTTCAATTAACATCTCCGGAAGAAACAATAGGAACTGAGATTAGACTAAACTATGCAAATGATTTACTAAACTTATACAATGAAAAAGAAAAAGCAGAAGAAGTTTTTAATGATATTTTAAAATACAATAAATCGGATGATATTGATTATACAATAAACGTTATAAAAGAAATGTCAAATTATTCTGAAAATAACTTAAAAAATATTCAAAATCTTGCAAAGGATATAGAAATAGGTACTGAACCAATAATTAACAAATACGAACTATTTAGCAATTATCCCAACCCATTTAACCCAGCGACAAAATAAAATACAATTTACCATATAATTCAAAAGTGGAAATAACCATTTACGATATTATGGGAAGAAAGTAAAAAAGTTTAAGCGATATTTCAAACACTACAGGAAGCTACGTACAAGAATGGAACGGGACAAATAATTACGGCGAAAAGTATCAAGTGGCATTTATCTCTTGAAATTTAGAGCTAGTTCAACTGAAGGAAATAATAAAACCTATTCAAAAACATTAAAACTCACGCTATTAAAATAAACTTTAAAAATTAAATCCTGTGCTATCATATATGAATGTATGATAGCATAGGTTAAGATTAAGGTAATTTCTCAGGTTTACTAGTTTTATTTAAAAGTAAATAAATATAAAACTTTAGTGAAAATTATAACTATGACATAATCTCTCTCAAGTGATTCGATAGTTAAATTAGGTGCAATGATTCAAGGAGAAATAGAATTTCGAGAAATAGAGATAAGGGTTAGAAGGAAAAAATTAGGAATAATTCTCACCGCATATCTAGTTAATTTTGCATGATTTAATTAACAATATTACCTCAATATTTCATTAATCCTTCGGAATAAAAAATATTCTTGGGTAAGATAAAACAATAAACTATGCAACTTTTTATGAAGTGTATTTTTTAATAAAGACTGCAATTTGTTTTAGGTGTCGTCAAGGTCAATCGAAGCAATAGTCCTTAAGTATTATTCTTAAAGGACTTATGGGATAATTCGATTTTACGAATAACTTAAGGATAAGCAATAGAAGTTTTAATATACTGGACATAGGCAAGACTAATAAATTCAGCAAAATCTTTGGAAATATATTTGAGCAATCTCCCAAATTAGTTGTGGTACAGCCTTCAGGTATTTCTCTAATACTCTCCAAATAGCGATATGGACATCATACTCTTGCATGCTCATTCTTAACCTATAATGGAGGATGAATCTTGAATAACTATCAATAACTTTTATAAGGAGTAAAATGTTCCCTTAAAATTAACATACTTTATAAAGTATACCAGTGTTCGTGGCTTGAACCTCCGACCAATTTAATAGAAATTTTACTATCCTATAAAATTTAATACTTTATCGAACGTAATAATAATAATAAATAATTTTTTATGTACACTTTTAATAATATTTTCGATATTAATTTAGTTTATGAAACAAAATTTACATTTCTACCACAGTCAACTTGAATGAACTTCAAATTTAGAAGAAATTTAAGTGGAATGTCAGGTGGAAAATAAAATAATACTAATTGAAAAGATTCACTTTATTCTCTAATTAAACAAGCCTTGAATGAAGTCTTAAGCGAAAAAGAAAAATAACAAATATAAAAGTACTAATGAATTTCAAGGAAACTTGTGATTTTTTGGGAATTCATCCATCTACGTTAAATAAATGGAAAGCAAATAATAAAATCCCTTATAAAAGACTTGGTAAAAGAATATTTTTTCAAAGAGAAGAAATACTAAACTCTCTTAAATCATCCAATTACTATAAAATAAAAATAGATTACAGTCAATATAATTGACATAATAATTTTCATATCTCCCTTCTCGAACTTCAAATTATCCTTAATTTTTATAACAATAAAAAAATTGCTAACTAAATTTTCTTTTCAAAAATAAAAATTATTTAAAAAATATTTTCAATTATTGATTTTTTATCGTTGTTGTGAGTTGTTGAAAACAAAAAAATCATGGTTTATTTTAATAATAAGCAAATTAAAAATCAGTTTATGATCAAATTAAAATAATTGTTGGATGGATATAAAAGGAAAAATATTAAAATTTTGAAAAATTGTGTGTAGTAATTGTGTAGATAAAAAATAAGCCCTTATAAAATAAGGGCTTTAGTAGCGGGACTAGGACTTGAACCTAGAACCTTCGGGTTATGAGCCCGACGAGCTACCAATTGCTCCATCCCGCGATCAAAATTTATTTTTAAGAACAAGTTATTTCTAAATTGGATTACTAACTTAATTCCTTTTAGCTTTAAATGCAAGAAACTTTTAATATTATTACCAAATCACTAATTTTGAAGAGTTATTAACAAGTTATATTATTGCATATGCTAACTTCACTTGAAATTAAAGATTACGCGCTAATTGAAAAAATCCATGTTAAATTTAACAGCGGATTGAATATTATTACCGGTGAAACCGGAGCAGGTAAATCAATTTTAATTGGCGCGCTGGGTTTGCTGCTCGGTGAAAGAGCGTCTACGGAAACAGTACGCAAAGGCGCTGATAAATCCGTAATTGAAGGTATTTTGAAATTGGCAATAATAAAAAGTATCACAGTTATTGAAAGAGAATGAACTTGAAGTGAACCCGGAACTGATATTAAGAAGGGAAATTTCAATTAAAGGCACTAACAGATGCTTTGTAAATGATACTCCGGTGCAGCTTACTTTAGTTAAGCAGATTGGAAATTTACTGATTGATCTTCATGGTCAGCATGATCACCAATCTCTGCTTAGAAATGAAACTCATATTGAATTTCTTGATGAGTTTTGCGATTTGGAGAATGACCTTGCGAAATATACCGAACTTAAAAAACAGTTAAATGAAATTTTATCGCAAATAAGTTTGCTTAAAGCAAATGAAAAAAGTTTAAAGGAAAAGTCAGAACTTTATCAATTTCAATTAAAGGAAATAAACGCGGTTTCGCCCGTTGAGAACGAAGATGTAAATATTGAAAAAGAACTGTTGATTTTAGAAAATTCGGAAAAACTTTTTGAAATTTCTTCCCAGATATATTCCACACTTTACGATGACGAAAATTCAGTATTTGAAACATTGACGCAAATTCAAAATAATATCGCGGAACTAAAAAGAATTGATGAATGCTTTAATCAAAAATTTGACGACGCGAATTCTGCTTTGGAGATATTAAAGGATATAGCGTATTTTACCAGAGATTATAAAGATAAAATTGATATTGATCCCGATAAAATAGAAGAATTAAGAAACAGGGCGGGCGCAATTCATCTGCTGAAGAAAAAATACGGCGGAACATTAGAAAATGTTCTTAAGCATAAAGCAAAAATTGAAGATGAATTAAATATTGCGGAAAATTTTTCAGATAGATTAGAAGGCTTATTAAGTGAATCTAATAAAGTTAGAGAAAAAATTAAGGAAATAGCAGTTATTTTAAGCGATAAAAGAAAGAAAGAATCCACGAAAGTAGAAAAGGAAATTATCAAAATGCTTAGCTTCCTTGGGATAAATGATTCCAAGTTTAAAATAAATTTTTCTTTTGAACAAAGCGTCAATACAGAGAATTATATAATTATTGATTCAAAAAATATAAGTCTTCACAACAATGGAATTGATGTTGTGGAGTTTTACATTTCTACAAATTTAGGCGAAGATTTAAAACCTCTATCCAAAATTGCTTCTGGCGGGGAAATTTCTAGAGTTATGCTAGCAATTAAATCAGTTCTTGCCAAAACTGAAAAACTACCGTTGTTAATTTTTGATGAAATTGATACCGGCGTAAGCGGAAGAATTGCTCAGAAAGTGGGTAAAGTTTTAAGCGATTTATCTAAGTCACATCAAATTATTTCAATTACTCATTTGGCACAAATTGCCGCTTATGCAAATCATCATTTTTCTATTTCTAAGGAATTGAAAGGTGAAAGAGTTATTAGCAAAATAATAAAGCTCGACGAGGAAACAAAAATCAAAGAAGTGGCAAAATTACTCAGCGGCGAAAATATTACGCAAAGTAATATAGACGCGGCAAAAGAACTAATAAATTTTGCCGCATCCGATAATTAGTTAAAATAATTTATTAAATATTTTATTGATTACATTTTTCTCCACCGCTTACGTAATCCCAAACTTCAATACATTGTTCATACTCTATTTGTATATCAATATTAAGCGTAATATCTAAAACCAAACGGTTACCTGAAACCGGTTGCGCTTGAATTCCTAGAATAAAAAATCCGAATTCATTTTTCAATATGTAATTTTTAATTTTCTTTTTGGCTTTATTTATTCCAGCTTCAATTAAATCATTAATATTTACAAACATAGCTGCGGTACCGGAAACCGGCACGGGATAGTTATTACCCGTAAATATAAACTGAGGATTATTGTCATCTGTGTTTTCGGTTAATTGACCGCTTAACTTAACTATTCCTACATCATTTCCATTCCCGGGGATAATTTTTAGGCTTAATGAATTTATTTTTACATCAGTAACTTTTGCGTCTTTGGGCAAATCATCAAGAAATTTTCTTGTGTCGCTTTCAGATATATATGCAAATTTTTCATATGATCCATTATTGTCAAAAGTATATATTTTATTCATTTTAACTTTGCTTAAAAAATTATATTTTCTTTTTTCGCAGCTTCCTCCCATCAAAATTGGTAATGATACCAATATGTAAATTAGTATTCTTTTATTCATTAGTAATTCTCCTAATTTTAAAAATAGAATCCTAAGCCGACTGTCCATACATTCTGCGAAGCTAAACTGTAATCAGTAAAAATTTTGAAAAAGCTTAAATTGAATGCTAAACCCAATGTGAGTCTTATTGAATTTGCAGCATTAATGTCAAAATTTACTTTTTCGGAATCAGTATCGGTTTCAATTTTATATGAAACATTCATTAGTGAATTTTCATATCCTAAACCGCCGTATAAGGTAATTAAGGAATAAGAATAACTAGTTTGTAGATTTACAGCAATTGAATTTGCCGATATAATATTTCCAATTTTAAATTTTTGATAATACAGACCTGCGGCAATATTAACGGTAAATCAATAAAATACTGATTTATGTTGTGTCTTACTCCAATTCCAAATACGTTAATTTCCCCAAAATCTTTATTCACATTTAATTGAATGTATCTAATTGTAAGATCAGTTCCTTTAATTGATCCAATTGTTAATTGCGGAACTGCGATTGGTAATTTTTTAATATCAAGTCCTCCGGGGAAAGTATATTGTAGACCGTTGTTTCCATCAACATTAACAGAGTTTGTAGGACCGAATATTGTTGGTGCGTCTAAGGTTGTTTCAGGCGTGAAAAATTTTCCGGTTTTTGCCTTAAATAATCTTGAATCGTTTGGAATTATGGCTGTCATCGCAACTACGCCCAAATAAACAGAAATACCTTTTTCTGGAATATATGCTGTTTGGTAAAATCCGCTATTAACATCTGCGCTAAATGCATCGGCAAGCGGCTGAAGATAGCCTTTGCCATTTTCACCGGTATAGGCTGAAATGTAATCTTTAAAATCTTGAGCATAAAATGTTTTGAAGAAAAAAAACAGAGTGATTAATAACAATCTTTGAAATTTCCGCATAATTACCTCCTTATTTATTCATTACAAGAGTAATAATCAAAAAAAGATTAACGGTAAAAAGAACAGAAATTGATATATGACAAATGATAAGTGAACTAAGATAAATAAATATTTATACACACTCAACATAATTTACGTTTATAAAATTTATAAGTGATAAGAATATTCAAGAAATTTTTAAAAGTTTTATTAAATAATTATTAAAATATTCGATTATAGTCACGGTTTAGTATTGCCATTTTATAATATTTCTTTTATTTAGAATTATAATTCCGAAGTTATTATTAATTTACACTGCAAAAAAATCAAAAGGGGGTTATAGATGAAAAAAATATTTCTTTTACTTTTCATTATTTTCACTATACAATTAAATGCACAATTTGAAGATCGAATTAATGAGCTTTCCGAGGATCTGCAGAAAGGATATACTACGCCTTTAGCAACTTGGACCGGAACATATTTGAATTCCGGCGGATATTTTACCGCAGGTGTTTCAAAAACTTTTGGGTTTAAATTAAGCTTAGTTGGAATGATGATAATGATTCCAGAGGATCAAAGAACTTTTAAATTAAGTGACGGTACAGAAACCGCAACATTCTTTGGAGAAAAAGGCGCCGCTGTGCCGGAAACCGAAGGCTATCTAGTTTATCCTCCCGGAGTTAATCAAACATCGGTTCCCGCTGCAATTCCGCAAGTTGCATTCAGCGCGCTTGGAACTGAACTTATGGCAAGATTTGTTCCCGAAACGGTAATTGAAGATGTAAGTATTGATTTGCTTGGCGGAGCTGTTAAACACAGCATTAGTCAGTATATACCGCTTTGCCCGGTTGATATTGCGGTACAGGCAATGTACAATAAATTATCAATAGGCTCGCCTGATTTGGATATTTCCACTACAAACTTTGCGATAAACGCGCATGTCAGTAAATCTTTTGGTCTCGCTATTCTTTACGGCGGACTTCAGTATGAAAAACAACTATGGATATTGAATATACCTTTACCGGTGATGAATTAGAAGGTGTTTTTGAAAATGATAAATTGAAAGTCAATTTAGAAGGTGAAAATCATGTAAGATTAACGTTGGGCGCAGCATTGAAGTTAAGCGGTATTTGTTTTAAATGCCGACGCGAACATTGGATCTCAAACAGCATTTGTTGCTGGATTAAATTTTGTATTTTAAAGGAGAAAAAGATGAATAAAATAATTAGCAAATTTTTAATGTTGGCAATTTTTGCAGGAATTTCTTTTTTCAGGCGGCTGTGACGAGTTGAACAATCTGCCGCTTAATATTCCAATTGTTGTAAATTTTTCGACTTCGGGAAACAATACAACGATTTCCGAATCACAAAGTTTTTGCCTTTCGGACTATGATAAATGGCAAGAGAATCAGGAAAAATTAAAATCAGCAACTTTTGTTAGTGCGGCTTACTGGACTGAAAGCACATCAGCCGGATTGCAAGGAGATATAAATGTTAATCTTTCCGATCAATTTGGAAATACACTTTTTCGGTTACTTTGAATAATTTCAAAGCTTCCGATAATATCGATAAACCTTTTACTTTGGAATTAAGTGAAGCCCAAATTCAAGCGTTAAACACTTATCTTGGCTCAATTTCTGAAAACGGCAACGACCAATGCTTTAATGCAAGCATTACAATATCCGATATTTCCGGTACATCAACTCCTTATCAATTAGTTGGAAGAGTTGAGATTGTAATAGAAGCTGATGTAGAACTTTAAATAAAAGAGGACTTTCAAAGTCCTCTTTTTCTTACATAACTTTCCGCAAAGTTTATTATACTTACCTAAAATAATTTATTGATTTTACCATTGGAAAAAAACAGCCGTTTATATTCACATACCTTTCTGTGATCACAAATGTATTTATTGTGATTTTTACTCGCTTATTAACTATCAGAATGTTGAGACATATTTAAAATCACTTAAAATGGAAATTCAGCATTATGCTCAAGAATATTCTAAAGAAAGAGTGATTAACACAATTTTTTTGGCGGCGGAACTCCGTCTTTTATGACACCAAATTATATCGGTGAAATAATTAATTGCATTTCAAAGAATTTTTCAGTTGATAAAACGCTGAAATCACTCTTGAAACAAATCCTGGAACAGTCGATAAATCAAAATTACTTGAATTTAAAAACAGCGGTATAAATAGACTAAGTATTGGAATTCAAACTTTTGATGAAGATGAATTGAAATTTTTGACGCGAATTCATGATAAGAAAACCGCAATTAAAACAGTAGATAATGCTGCGGAAATTGGAATTGAAAATATAAATATTGATCTGATTTTCAGTCTGCCAAATCAAACAAAACAAACGTGGAGTGAAAATTTAAAAACAGCCGTTGAACTTCCCATCAAGCATATTTCCGCATACAGTTTAATTTTAGAAAAAGGTACAATCTTAAATAAATTAGTGCTTGATGGAAAAGTTAATATGGCATCGGAAAATTACGACGCCGAGCTTTATCAATTCACAATGGAATTTTTAGAAAAGGAAAATTTTATTCAATATGAAGTTTCAAATTTTTCCAAAAGCGGATTTGAATGTTTACATAACAAATACTACTGGGAATATAAAGATTACTTTGGATTTGGAACCGCCGCGCATTCGTTTGTAAACGGGAAAAGATGGTGGAATTATTCAAGTTTGTCAAAATATATTTTAGAAATTGATAAACATAAATCCGCCGTAAGAGATTTTGAAATTTTAACAGTTGAACAAAAACTTGAAGAGATGATCATGCTCGGATTAAGAAGCAAAGGAATTGATTTGAATAGTATTAAAATATTTTCGGATAATTGGTATTTTGAAAATAAAGAAAATATTAATACCTTTATAAAGGAAAGATATCTTATTCAAAAAGCTGGTATAATAAGCTGCACATCAAAAGGCTATTTGATTTGTGATGAAATAATATCAAAATTAATTTAACTGTTATGAGAAAAATAGAATTACATTGGCAAATTTTTGCGGCTTTAATTATTGCAGTACTATTTGGAATATATTTGACAGAATATGTTTTCTTGATAAGTTGGATGGGAAAAGTTTTTTTAAGAGCGTTAAATATGATTGTTATTCCTCTACTTTTAAGCTCAATTATTTCCGGAGTCGCGAATATTGGCGGCGGAGATAATTTAGGAAGACTAGGCCTTAAAACATTTTCATATTATATGTCAACTAGTCTTTTAGCAATTTTGGTTGGATTATTATTAGTAAACCTTCTAAAACCAGGAGTTGGAGCTGATTTGGGCTTTGTAAAAGAAGTTGAAGGCTTAAAATCTTCCGGCGAATCTTTGGGTGAAACTCTAATTAACATAATTCCTTCAAATTTATTCAAAGCTTTTATAGAAGGAAAAATGCTGTCCATAATTTTTTTCTCACTATTATTCGGTTTTTTTATAACAAAGGCCGATGAAAAATATAGAAATAATCTAACGGATTTCTTCAATTCAACATTTGAAGTTATGATGAAATTGACAATGTTCATCATAAAATTTACTCCATTAGGTATTTTAGGATTAGTCTCGGGAATTGTTGCCGAACAGGCCGGCGATATAGACGCACTTATATCAATTTTTAGTCGTCTTGGGATTTATTCAATTGCGGTTTTGCTTGGGTTAATAATTCATGGTTCTGTAACTTTACCTATTTTATTAAGGTTAATCGGAAAAGTAAATCCTTTAAAGCATTTTAGAGCGATGAGAATCCCTTTGTTAACCGCATTTTCTACATCTTCATCTGGCGCAACACTGCCATTAACAATGGAAGCCGTCGAGTATAATTCGGGTGTTTCAAATAAAATAACGAGTTTTACATTACCTTTGGGCGCTACAATAAATATGGATGGAACTGCGCTTTATGAATGTGTTGCAGCAATTTTTATTGCACAAGCTTATGGGATAGATTTAACTGTTACTCAACAAATAATTGTTATATTTACTTCGTTGCTTGCGTCAATTGGTGCAGCCAGCGTTCCAATGGCGGGCTTGGTTATGATTACAATTATATTAACTGCTATTGGTTTGCCTCTAGAAGGTATTGGGCTAATTTTAGCTGTTGATAGAATTTTGGATATGAGCAGAACAGTTATTAAT
Source organism: Ignavibacteriota bacterium (assembly GCA_016713565.1). Taxonomy (NCBI): domain Bacteria; kingdom Pseudomonadati; phylum Ignavibacteriota; species Ignavibacteriota bacterium. Next base: position 565,442 of record JADJOX010000007.1, on the reverse strand, counting down.
GTTTGGAGCGACAGCTGCGGTGCAGTTATAATAGCTAAAAGTGAAGGTGAAATTTTAAATGTTTAAGGAAAATAAATGAATACTTCTAAAAAGACAATTACAATAATTGGATGTGGAAATATTGGTTCGGCAATCGCGAACGGTTTAATTAAGTCAAATTATAAGCCGCAAAATATTTTTTTAACAAAAAGAAAATCAGACGAATTTGAAGAATTTACTAAGTTGGGATTTAATACAACGACGGACAATAAATCCGCAATATCAAAATCTGAAATTATTATAATTGCGGTTACACCTCAGCAATTAAACGCTGTTCTCGAAGATATTAAGTCAGTTATCGAACCGGAAAAGCATGTTATTATGTCGGTTGTTTCCGGTGCGACAGTTAAACAAATCAAAAAGCATTTACAGTCGGATGTTTCCGTTGTAAGAGTAATGCCTAATACAGCCATCGCAATTCAAGAGTCAATGACGTGTATTGCTTCAGATGAAAAAGATTCGGAATCGGTAAAAATTGCGAAAAGAAATTTTTGATTCGGTTGGAAAAACAATTCAAATAAATGAAGAACTGATGGGAGCCGCAACCGCGCTTTGTGCTTGCGGAACCGCTTTTTTCTTACGCGCCGTTCGTGCAGCTTCTCAAGGTGGAATTGAAATTGGATTTCATGCTCAGGAAGCATTGGTTATGGCAGCGCAAACCGCAAAAGGCGCCGCTTCAATGCTGCTTAAAGAAGGCAAACATCCTGAAAGAGAAATTGATAAAGTTACAACGCCGCAAGGAATTACAATATCCGGATTAAATCAAATGGAACATAATGGATTCAGTTCTTCTATGATAAAAGGAATTGTTACGGCAGCTGAAAAGGCACAAAAAATCTACGCGAATAATGAATAAAAATTTAAAAAAGTAAATTGTTCTGATTTAATTTTAATCAAGAGACGATAAAGTATTTTTATTATACTCAAAAATAGTTTCATAACGGCAACACTAAATATGTTGTTGTAATTATGTAACATTAATATTAAATTTATAAATCTAATTTTCGCCCGTAAGGGCGATTTTTGTTTCAATGAATTTATGAAAGAATACGTAAAAAAATTGCTCAGGATATTGCCGATGAAAAAGGTTTATATCTTGTAAACTTATTAGTAAGAGGAAGTAACAGAAAACCCAGCTTTGAAATCTATATTGATAACAAAGAAGGTATTACTACTGATATTTGTGCTGAATTTAGCAGAGAAGTTAAAAGCAGAATTGAATCAACTGAATTTTCTGAAAACGATTATTTTCTAATTGTTTCATCTCCGGGAGTTGACGAACCTCTTAAATATCTTGACCAGTTCCACAAGCATCTTAACAGAGAATTTAAAATTTCGTTTGATGACGGACAAGCAATTCAAAGTATTGAAGCAAAATTAGTAGGTATAAATGGTGAAGATTTAACATTCACCTTTAAAAAGAAGAGTTAAAAATAAATTATAAAAATCTTAAAAAAGCAAAAGTAAAAACAAGTTTTTGATGATGGAGGCTTAACAAATGAATAGTTCTATTGTTGAATCGTTTTCCTATATGGTAAGAGAAAAAGGCTTAGATAAAGACGTTCTTGGCGGAATTATTGAAGATGTTTTTGGCGTATTGGTTAAAAAACAATACGGTCAAGACGCTAAATATGAAGTTGTGGTAAATATGGACAAAGGCGATATTGAAATTTTCTTGGAAAGGGAAATTGTAGAAGTTGTTAATGATCCCAACATGGAAATAACTATTGATGAAGTAAATTAAAAAGGAAACGAAGATGAACTAGAAATTGGTGAAGATTTTATAGAAAAAATAGATTTGAGCGCCTTTGGCACAAGACACATAAATCTTGCCCGTCAAAATTTAAATCAAAGAATTAGAGAAATTGAAAAGGAAATTGTTTATAAAGAATACGCAGAAATGATTGGCGAAATTGTTGTCGGAGATATCTATCAGGTTAGAAAAAATGATATTCTCGTGAACCATAATAAAAATGAATTGATACTCCCAAGATCGGAACAGATCTTAAGAGAAAAATACAGAAAAGGCGATACTATTCGCGCCGTTATCAAAGAAATTAAGAAAACACCAAACGGCCCCGTAATTGTTATTTCCAGAGCGGATAATTTATTCTTGAAAAGATTATTTGAAATTGAAATACCTGAAATTTATGACGGGATTATTGAAATTAAAGATATAGCACGTGAGCCTGGAGAAAGAGCCAAAGTTTCGGTTATTTCTCACGATGCAAGAATTGACGCCGTTGGCGCATGTGTTGGAATGAAGGGCGTTAGAATTCATGCAATTGTAAGAGAATTAAGCAATGAAAACATTGATGTTATCAATTATTCAGATGATCCGATCATTTATATTCAAAGAGCAATTGCACCCGCAAAAATAAAACAACTTGAATTAGATGAAGATGAAAAACGTGTACAGTTACCGCGGATAGTGACCAAGTTTCATTGCTGGTCGGTAGAAACGGCGTTAACATAAGACTCGCTATAAAATTAACCGGTTACGAAATTGATATAATAAGAGAAGAAAAACATTACGACGAATATGAAGATGATATAGAATTGGTAAGCCTAAGAGAAGAATTAGGAACTGATATAGTTGATCTGCTTATTAACAACAGATATGATACTGCTGTTGAAGTTCTTTCAGCCGGAGTTGATAAACTGAAAGAGATTGTTGAAATAGATGAAGCAAAAGCTAAAGAAATAATTGAGATCATTAAAAGTCAATTTGAAGAAGAAGAATAAAAACGGTACATAAATTATGTCTGATGATAACAAACAAAAAAATTAAGACTTTATAAATTTGCTGCTGAATATAATTTATCTACGGATTCATTGCTCGAATTCCTGCAGGCTAAAAATTATAACGTGAAATCGCATTCTTCTATTTTAACGGATGAAATGATTGATGATATCAGAGTTCATTTTAAAAAGGACATTGAAAAATCAGAACATCATTACAGAAAGATTTCAGAATTCCAAAAAGTCTTGGAAACGTTAAAAAGAAGAGGAAGCTGCTTCGGCTAAGGAGACTGAAGTTAGTGAAGCGGAAGATGTTTCTGCGCAAACTGAAGTTGCAGAATCAGTTGAAGAAGCACAAGAAGAAAAAGGTGCGGAAGTTGTTGAAGAAGTTCAAGAAATCTCTGCCGACGATTTAGTTGAAAAGAAGAAGATACTGAAGAAAAAGTAGAAGAAAAACTAGAAGTTGAACCGGTAGCAATTGTTGAAGATAAAAATGGAAATTTCAAGACGCAATCTGAAATTGAATTGCAGAAGAGAAAATCCGGATTAAAAATTGTCGGAAAAATGGATCTGACTGAACGGAAACAAACTAAACCGGTTAAAGAAAAAGAAAATATAGTACCTAAAGCTAAAACCACCGAGGCAGTTTCTCAAGCTGCGGATGATGAATTTGAAGTAGATGCCGATGGTAAAAAAAGGAAAAAGAAACTTAAAGTAAAAAATAAATCTAAATCGATTGAGATTAGTGAAGAATCAATTAAAGCCAAGAAGAATAAAAAAGTTAAAAAGTTCACTATAGATAAAAGAGAAGTTGATGCTTCAATTAAAAGAACACTGCAGGGAGTAGGCAATACGGGCTTAGGTGAAAGAGCCGCGGTTCGTAAGAAAAAAAGAAAAGAAAAACATGAAATGCAGGAAGAAATTTTTGAACAGAAACAGTTCGAAAAAAATACAAAATTATCGGTAACTGAGTTTATTGCCGTTAATGAATTAGCAAATTTAATGAAAGTATCGGTGAGCGAAGTAATATCAAAATGCATTGGCTTAGGATTAATGGTTTCTATTAATCAAAGATTAGATGTTGAAACAATTACATTGATTGCTGATGATTTTGGTTTTGAAGTTGAATTTCAAGAAGAATATACCTCAGATGTTCTGGAAGATTCTAAAGATGATGAAGAGACATTGGAACCGCGTCCTCCAATAGTAACAATTATGGGACACGTTGATCATGGAAAAACTTCTTTGCTGGATTATATAAGAAAAACCAACGTAGTTGCGGGTGAAGCTGGCGGAATTACACAGCACATTGGAGCTTATAAAGTAGAATTTAGCGAAGGAAAAGAGATTACGTTTTTGGATACTCCTGGTCATGAGGCATTTACAGCGATGAGAGCAAGAGGAGCAAGAGTAACTGATATTGTAATTCTTATTGTTGCAGCAGATGATGCGGTAATGCCGCAAACTGTTGAAGCCATAAATCACTCGCTTGCCGCCGGTGTTCCAATAATTATTGCAATAAATAAAGTAGATAAGCCAGGCGCAAATATTGATAAAATAAAACAGCAATTGGCGGATAGAAAAGTTTTAGTTGAAGATTGGGGCGGTAAATACCAATGTGTTGAAATTTCGGCAAAAACCGGATTAAACATTGATTTACTTCTTGAAAAAATTCTTCTTGAAGCTGAAATTCTTGAACTTAAAGCCAATCATAAAAGATTAGCAAGAGGAACCGTAATTGAAACTCAGCTTGATAAAGGCAGAGGAATTACTTCAACAATTCTAATTCAAAAAGGAACAATGAGAATTGGCGATCCCTTCGTTGCCGGTAATTATCATGGAAGAGTTAGAGCGATGTTCGATGAAAGAAATTCCAAAATGGATTTTGCAGGACCCTCTACTCCTGTATTGGTTTTAGGATTTGAAGGCGCGCCTCAAGCAGGTGATACATTTGTAGTTGTTGAATCTGAAAGAGAAGCAAGAGAAGTTGCGATTAAACGTCAGCAGCTTCAGCGCGAACAAGATCAGCGACAGGTTAGAATGGTAACTTTGGATGATATTGCCAGTCGAATAGGTAAAGGTGAATTAAAAGATCTTCCGATTATTGTTAAAGGTGATGTTGACGGTTCTGTTGAAGCTCTTTCTGATTCCTTAATGAAATTATCAAACAGTGAAGTAAGAGTACAGGTTATACACAAAGGTGTTGGCGCTATTTCTGAAGGTGATGTACTTTTGGCAACAGCTTCAGATGCTATTATCATCGGGTTCCACGTTAGACCAAACACAAATGCAAGAAAATTAGCCGAAGCCGAGAAAGTAGATATTAGATTATATAATATTATTTACGACGCAATCACTGAAGTTAAATCCGCTTTGGAAGGAATGCTTGCTCCTATTATTTCTGAAAAACTCGTTGCTACATTGGAAGTAAGAGACACTTTCAAAGTTCCAAAAGTTGGAACTATTGCCGGATGCTATGTACAAGACGGTAAAGTTATAAGGAATAATAAAATTAGATTATTTAGAGACGGTGTAAAAATATATGAAGGTTCTTTGGCATCATTGAAGAGATTTAAAGACGACGTTCGTGAAGTTGACGCTGGTTATGAGTGCGGTCTTAATATTCATAATTTTAATGATATTAAAGTCGGTGATATTATTGAATCTTTTGAACTTGTTGAAACAAAACAAAAACTTGAATCATAATAATGTCATTACGTCAAGAAAAATATCGAATCTTGTTAAAGAAACCTTAGGCTTAATTTTTCTGCAGAAAGTTAAAGATCCTGGTTTAGGATTTATTACAATTTTACGCGCTAAAGTAAGTCCGGATCTAAAAATCGCAAATATATACATTTCCGTTTATGAAAAGGAAAAACGCGAATATGTAATGAAACATATAGAATCTATCAAAGGATTCTTGAGATCCGAATTAGCTAAAAGAGTAAATTTAAGAATTACACCCGAATTGAATTTTTTCTTGGATGATACGCAGGATTATGTAGATAAAATGAATGAAATTTTGAATTCACTGAAAAATGCTGATAAAGAAAGAAACGAAGAAAATTAATCTTTCCGAATTGTTGGATGGAGCTGTTCTTTTAATTGATAAGCCAAAAAACAAATCTTCTTTTTTTATTGTTAATGAAGTAAAAAAGAAATTTGGAATAAAAAAAGTCGGACATGCAGGAACATTAGATCCCGTAGCGACCGGCTTACTTATAATTTGCATTGGAAAAAAAACAAAAGAAATTTCCAGGTTTCAAGAGATGCATAAAGTTTATTCCGGAAAAATTACCTTAGGCGCGACAACAATTTCGATGGATAGCGAAACAGAATTACAGCAAATTAGTGAGAATGTTTTTTTGGAAGAAAAAAAAATTCATGAAATTAAAAATTCATTTATTGGCGAAATTGAGCAAATTCCGCCAATGTTCTCAGCGTTGAAATACAAGGGCAAATCGCTTTATAAATACGCGCGAAAAGGAATTGAAATTAAACGCGAACCAAGAAAAGTTACAGTTTATAATTTCGAAATTAAAGAAATAAATTTGCCTCAAATTAGTTTTGAAATTGAATGTTCAAAAGGTACTTATATTAGAGTAATTGCAAATGACTTTGGAATTAAAACTGGTTTCGGCGGATACTTAAGCGAGTTGCAAAGAATAAAAATCGGTGAATTTGGGATTAATGATGCCTTAAACATTGATGAATTAAAAGAAATAGAATTTATTCAAAACAATTGAATATAGAATTTCTGTAAATGGAAATAATTAGAGATATAAGCAAAGAATTAAAAATTTCCGGCAGTGTTGCTACAATTGGCACTTTCGATGGTCTGCATATTGGACATCAAAAAATAATTAAACTGCTCATGGAAAAGTCGAAGCAGTTGAATTTGAAAAGTGTTGTAATTACTTTTTATCCGCACCCGCGAGTAGTTTTGGGTGATAGAAATGATATAAAGTTACTTACTCCAATTGAAGAAAAAGTAAAACTTTTCGAGAATTTTGGTATAGACTTTTTACTTGTTGTTCCATTCAGCAAGGAATTTGCGAAAAAAACTTATCAAGAATTTCTGAATGAAATTGTTATTGATAAAGTAAAAGCAAAATTTTTAATTATTGGTTATGACCATAAATTCGGCAAAAACAGAGAAGGCGACATAACAAAATTGAAAGAATACCTTAAAGAAAAAGATTTAGATATGATGATTGTTGGTCCGGAAAAAAGTGAGGAAAATGCTGCAAGCAGTACAAAAATACGCGAAGCTTTAAAAAGCAATAATCTTGATTTTGCAAATAAAATGCTTGGGCATTATTATTTTATTGAAGGAGTTGTTGTTGAAGGCGCAAAAAGAGGACGAACAATAGGTTATCCTACCGCTAATTTGAAACCTTCTGAAAACAATAAATTAGTTCCGCCGAACGGTGTTTATTTTGTTAGAATTAAGTATGATCAAAAGCAATATTTTGGCGTGGCAAATATTGGGTTACGTCCAACTTTCAATAATGTAAAAGAACCGATTACGGAAGTTTATATTTTTGATTTTAATAAAGATATTTACGGCGAAAATATTTGTATCGAATTTATTAAAAAAATTCGCGATGAAGTAAAATTTAATTCAATTGAAGAATTAGAAATTCAAATAAAAAAAGATGTTGAGTATTCAAAAAGCTTAATAAGTAAAACTAATTAATTAGTTCCGGTAAAAACTGGAACTCAATCGAATAATAATAAAGGAGTAAAAAATGTCGGTTACAAAAGAAAAAAAACTTGAATTAATTAAGAAATTTGGTGTTAGCGAAAAAGACAGCGGAAAAGCGGAAGTTCAAGTTGCAATTTTAACAGAAAGAATTAACGATTTGAAAGATCATTTTTCAAGTCATTCAAAAGATCATGCTTCAAGAAGAGGTTTGATGAAAATGGTTGGTAAAAGAAGAAGATTATTGGATTATATTAAGAGAAAAGATGTGGCAAGATACAGAACTTTAATTCAAGAATTAAATATTAGAAAATAATGGGGCAATTAATGATATACACCAAAGAAGTTGAAATAGATGGTAAAAAAATTATCATCGAATATGGAAGATATGCTAAACAATCAAATGCAGCGGTTATGGTTACCTCCGGAGAAACAATGGTTTTAGTTGTTGCAACTATGGCTCAAGAACCAAAAGAAGATCAAGACTTTTTTCCACTTTCAGTAGAATATAGAGAAAAGGCATTTGCAGCCGGTAAATATCCAGGCGGCTTTATTAAAAGAGAAGGCCGACCGACTGAAAGAGAAATTCTTTCGGGCAGATTAATAGACAGACCAATCAGACCTTTATTTTCAAGTTCATTTAAAAATGAAGTTCAGATTATTGCTCAAGTTTATTCTTATGATGGTCAAAATGATCCAGATGTGTTATCTGCAATTGGCGCTTCCGCAGCGCTTACAATTTCCGATATTCCGTTTTTGGAACCTATTGGAGAAGTTAGAGTTGCAAGAAATGATGGTAAGTTTATAGTAAATCCTTTTAAATCTCAAACGGCAGTTTCCGATTTGGAATTAACTGTTGCCGGAACTGAAAGTTCTATTGTAATGGTTGAAGGCGAAGCTCATGAAATAAGTGAAGAAGAATTTTTGGAAGCATTAAGAATTGCGCATGGTGAGATAAAGAAAATTGTAAAGATACAAAACGAATTTAGAGCCGAATGCGGTAAACCTAAATATGAATTTTCAGAGAAAGTAATTGATCAACAATTATTAAATGATGTAAATACTTTGGCTTTTAATAAATATTCGGAAATTGTTGGAACAACATTGGGCAAAGAAGAAAGAGCAAATAAGAATAGTGAATTAAATAAATTTGTTCTCGAATCATTAGCTGAAAAATATCCTGATCAGGAAAAAAACATTAAAGAGATTCTGCACGATCTTGAAAAAGATTTAATGAGAAAACAAGTTCTTAATGGCGGACAAAGATTGGATGGAAGAGCAACAACGCAAATTCGTCCTATCACAGTTGAACATGGAATTCTTAAAAGAACTCACGGCTCATCTTTGTTCACAAGAGGTGAAACACAAAGTTTAACAACTTTAACTTTGGGAACCAAATCTGATGAACAAATTATTGACGGATTGGATGAAGAATATTCAAAAAGATTTATTCTTCACTATAACTTTCCTCCATTCAGTGTTGGTGAAGTCGGAAAATTCGGCGGAGCTGGCAGAAGAGAAATTGGTCATGGAAATTTAGCTGAACGCGCGCTTAAATATGTAATTCCAGCTGAAACAGTATTCCCGTATTCAATCAGATTGAACTCAGACATTTTAGAATCAAACGGTTCCTCATCAATGGCAACGGTTTGCGCAGGTTCATTAGCTTTAATGGATGGCGGTGTTCCTTCAAAATGCGCGATTGCAAGGAATTGCAATGGGTTTAATTAAAGAAGATGATAAATACTCAATCTTATCGGATATTTCCGGAAATGAAGATCATCTCGGCGATATGGATTTTAAAGTTGCCGGTTCGGCTAATGGAATAACAGCTATACAAATGGATATTAAAATTCAAGGTTTATCCCTTGAAATTATGGAAAATGCTTTAAGACAAGCAAAGATTGGCAGACTTGAAATATTGGGAAAAATGAACAGCGTTCTGCCAGAACCAAATAAAGAATTATCCGTTTACGCTCCTAAACAGTTAACAACACAAATCAATCCTGAAAAGATTGGAACTGTTATTGGTCCAGGTGGAAAAGTTATTCAAGGAATACAAAAAGAATTCGGAGTTGTTATTAACATTGAAGAAAACGGAAATGTGTTTATTTCCGGTCAACTTACAGAAAATGTAAAACTTGCCAGAGAAAAAATAATTGGATTGGTTGCCGAACCTGAAGTAGGAAAAGTTTACAAAGGCAGAGTAGTTAAAATTGCCGAGTTTGGAGCATTTGTCGAATTTTTACCAAATCAACAGGGCTTGCTTCATATTTCGCAAATTGATATTAACAGAGTAAACAAAGTTGAAGATGTTCTAAAAGAAGGTGAAATAATAAAAGTAAAACTCTTGAAAGTTGAAAACGGAAAGTTCAGTTTATCAAGAAAGGCATTATTGAAAGAACCCGAAGTAGAACAAAATAATACCGCGGAAAAAACGGATTTAGCAGAAACTAATTAAAAATTGTTCTTTTATTTTTTATTGTTTTAAGAAAGGAAGACCAAATGCAAATTGGTAATTTAAATGTGAACAGCAGAGCATTTTTAGCTCCAATGGCTGAAGTTACCGATTTCGTATTTAGAAAAATTGCCAAAGATTACGGCGCCGGATTAACCTATACTCAAATGGTGAGTGCTGAAGGAGTTATTAAAAATAATTTTGAAACATTAAGATTATTCACCTTCAGCCGCTCTGAAAAACCTATCGGTGTACAGTTATTAGGTAATGAGCCGGAAATTTTAGGTAAAGCTGTAAAAGAAATTGTTAAGTACAAACCTGATGTTATTGATCTTAATTCAGGCTGTCCGGTTGATAAAGTTTACAGTAGTAAGATGGGATCTTATTTACTTTCGCAGCCCGAACATTTGGGCAAGATTGTTAAGCAAATGGTAAGAAATTCGGAAGGTGTACCAATATCAGTAAAAATAAGATTGGGACCAAAAGATAAAGTTAACGTGCTTGACAATGCAAAAGTTATTGAAGATAACGGTGCTTCCGTAATTACAGTTCATGCCAGAACTAGAAATGATAGATATGCTGCCGTTCCGGATTGGGAATGGATTGCTAAAGTTAAAGAAGCCGTTAGTATTCCGGTTGTTGGAAACGGTTCAGTATTTTCGGCGGAAGACGCAGTAAAAATGATTGAATCTACAAAGTGTGACGCAATTTTGGTTGGAAGAGGTGCACTTGGAAATCCATTTGTTTTTAAGCAAATTGAATCATTATTAAAAGGAATTAAATATAATCCGGATATTACTGAAATTTACAACGTTGCTTATCAACATGTAGAATTACTTGAAAAAGAACAAGGTTTTACAAAAAGTTTAGACAAAGCGAAAAAAAATGTAATTTGGTATTTTAAAGATCAAAATGGTATTTGGGAATTGATCGATCAACTTTATGCGCAAAATACTTTTACCGGAATTAAAGAAGTTTTAAAAATGCATATCGACAAATTACATGAAAATTTTTATCCACAAATTGATGTGGAAGACATAAACAGAAAATTTAATAATAAAGTTCTATTTTGGCTGGCAAAAGAGGAAGAAAAGATTTAAGTAACTTATTATGAAATATGTAAAAGAAAATTCAGCATTTTTGATAAACATTTTGCTTAAGAAAATTCCTTTAAATGAATTCTTAACTCAATGAAATTTTAAAATGATTGATTTTATTCCATATTTGATATAGTTATGTGTAATTTGTTTTCGTTTGCAGTGCATTAAGAACTTTTGCAAAACGAGTTAGTATGCAGAAAGAAATTATAATTAACTCATCCACAACGCAAAATAGAGTTGCCATTACAGAAGATGGAACTTTAATTGATTTTTTTGTGGATAGTGCAGAAAAAGGCAGAATGGTTGGCAACATTTACTTCGGTAAAGTTGCAAGAGTTCTTCCCGGTATTAGAGCCGCATTTATTGATATCGGATTGAAGCACGATGCCTTCCTTCATTTTTCCGATATCGGTGATCAATTTCGCGAGTTTCAAAACGTGCTTGATGATGATGATGAAACTACGGAAATTGGTATTGACGATGAAGACCAACCCGAACAAAATAAAGTAGTTGAAGTAGAAAAAAAAGTTCCGCAAGTTCCTAAACTTCATAAAGGTCAGGATATACTTGTACAAATAATTAAAGAACCTGTAGCAAATAAAGGAGTAAGAATTACTTCTTCAATTTCAATCCCTGGAAGATTTTGTGTTTTGCTACCTTTTGATAATAAAATCGGAATTTCAAAAAAAATTGCTGATTTTAAGGAACGAAAAAGACTCAGAACTTTAGCCAGAAGTATACTTCCCGATAACTGTGGACTCATAATTAGAACCGCCGCAAAAGAACAGGAAGAAAATACATTAGAAGGTGATTTGAAATATTTAGTGAATAGTTGGAAAAGTATTCAAGCAAAAGTTAAAGAATCTAAACCTCCAACATTACTATATAATGACCTATCAACAACAACGAGCGTTATTAGAGATTTATTTACGCCGGATGTTTCAAAAGTTTTTATCGATTCAAAAAGCTTATTTAGAGAAATTAGAGATTATATTCAACTAGTTCAGCCGGAGCTGGTTTCTAAGGTTGAGTTTTATAAATCACGAATGCCGGTTTTTGAAACCTTCAAAATTGAAGAGCAGATAAAAACATTAATGGGCAGAAAAGTGCCGCTTCCCAACGGCGGACATATAGTAATTGAACATACTGAAGCGATGACAGTTATTGACGTTAACAGCGGACGTTACGCTGCAAAAAAAGAACAAGAACTTAATTCGTTAAAAACAGATCTCGAAGCATCACGAGAAATTGTAAGACAATTAAGATTAAGAGATATCGGCGGATTAATAGTTATAGATTTTATTGATTTGGAAGAAGAAAAGAATAGAAAGAAAATTTACGACGAGCTTAAGAAAGAATTTAAAAAGGACAGAGCTAAAATTGCGCTGCTTCCTATGACCGATTTTGGAATTGTTCAAATTACACGACAAAGAGTAAGACAAAATATTATTCAATCGATTAATGAGGTTTGTCCTTATTGTAACGGTTCGGGATTATTAACAAAAAGATCAAGCATAATTCATGATATTGAAGGCTGGTTCAAAAGGTACAAATCTCAAGGTAAATTTAGAAGTTTTATTTTAATTGTTCATCCATCCTTAAGAAATGACCTTAAAATTGGATTGTTTTCCACTTTGAATAAAATTCAACTTAAACACTTTTACAGAATTAAATTAGAAGAAAATGAACATTTAAACCCGCAAGATTTTGAAGTTAAATCTAAGAAAAACGGAGAAAAATTGGGGTGATTTTCTAACTGAAATAAAAGGAGTTTAGATGAAATTTTTTATAGATACGGCAAATATAGATGAAATAAAAGAAGCGTCTTCAATGGGATTATTGGATGGAGTAACAACAAACCCGTCATTAGTCGCAAAAGAAGGCAGGGATTTTAAAGAATTATTAAATGAAATAGTTAAGATTATTGATGGTCCAATAAGTGCGGAAGTTGTATCAACCGATTACAACGGAATGCTGAAAGAAGCTGAAGAATTATCATCAATACATCCTAATATTGTTATTAAAATTCCATTAATTTTAGAAGGTATTAAAGCGGTTAATACTTTATCTAAAAGAAATATTAAAACAAATGTAACATTATGTTTTTCAGCCTCACAAGCTTTAATTGCCGCAAAAGCAGGCGCGACATATATTAGTCCTTTTGTAGGAAGATTGGATGATATAAGTCATTCCGGAATGCAGTTGATAAGTCAAATCGTAAAAATATATAAAAATTATAATTACCAAACACAAGTTTTAGTTGCAAGTATCCGACATCCAATACATTTGGTTGAAGCTGCGGAACTCGGCGCACACGTTGCAACCATTCCTTTTAATGTTATAAAAAAATTATTTAATCATCCGCTTACTGAAAGCGGGTTGGAAACTTTCTTAAATGACTGGAAAAAATTAACGGATAAGAAATGAAACAAACAAAATTTATTGACGCTCACAAAAAATATGGAGCAAAACTAGTTGAATTTGCGGGCTTTGAAATGCCTATTCAGTATTCATCAATTATTGCGGAACACAAAGCCGTAAGAAATTCTGTTGGGGTATTTGACGTTTCACACATGGGTGAAATATTTGTAAGAGGAAAAAATGCTTTGGATTTTATTCAGAACATTACCGTGAACAATGCCGCAAATTTAGTAAATGGTAAAGTTCAATATTCTGCAATGTGTTATGAAGACGGCGGAATTGTTGATGATCTTTTAGTTTATAAAATTTCTGAAACTGAATATATGCTTGTAGTAAATGGCGCCAACAAAGAAAAAGATTTTGAATGGATGAAACAAAACAACAAAAACAATGCAGAACTAAGTGACGAATCGGATGATTATTCATTGCTTGCAGTTCAAGGACCAAATTCAAAAAAGGTTGTTGAAAAACTTTTAAATCAAACGATAGAACTAGAATATTATTCATTTTTAAAAACCCAATTTGAACAAAATGAAATTATTGTTTCAAGAACCGGATATACCGGTGAATTAGGGTATGAACTTTATTTTAAAGGCTCTAAAGAATTGGCGGAAAAAATATGGGAAGGATTGTTTGAAGCCGGCAAAGAATTTAGTATTCAGCCCGCAGGTTTAGGCTGCAGAGATTCACTTAGATTGGAAATGGGATTTTGTCTTTATGGAAATGATATTGATGAAACCACTAATACTCTTGAAGCCGGATTAGGCTGGATAACGAAAATGAAAAAAGGTGAATTTATTGGCAGGTTAGCATTAGAAAAAATTAAGGAAAACGGTTTGAAAAGAAAATTAGTTCCCATAATTTTTGATGATAAAGTTTTTCCAAGAAAAGGTTATGAAATATTGAAGGATGGTAAAATAATCGGTAAAATTACTAGTGGAACGGTAAGTCCAATTATAGATAAACCAATTGCTTTGGCTTATGTGGAAAAGGAATTTTCTGAAATGGGTTCAATTATTCAAGCAAGTATAAGAGGGAAAGGGGTATTTGCAACAATAACTAATTTACCATTTATAAAGAACAAAAATGAAAATTAATACTTTACTTACTCCGTTAAGCGCTGAAGAACTCTATTTTACAAAAAAGAATGTTGTAGTTATTGATGTACTTAGAGCGACTTCAACAATTGTTACTGCTTTGCATAATGGTGCAAAAGAAATAATTCCCGTTAGTTCCGTGGAATTTGCAATGGCTGTTTCCGGCAATTCCTTTAAGGGCCATACTTTATTGGGTGGTGAAAGAAATAATATTAAAATTGAGGGTTTTGCGCTTGGCAATTCTCCACTTGAATACAAAAGAGAAATTGTAGAAGGCAAATCAATTGTTTTATTTACAACCAATGGTTCAAGGGCAATTGTTAAAGCGAAATATGCATCAAATTTATTTATTCTATCTTTCTTGAATGCATCTGCAATAAAAGAAAAAATGTTGGAAATTAATGAAGATTGGGAAATTTTATGCTCGGGAAATAACGGCAGATTTTCTTATGAGGATTCGGCTTGTGCCGGCATGCTGATCTCATTAATTCACAATGCTGATAAAAACATAGAGCTTGACGACGCAAGTAAAATTTGTAAGTTAATTTATGAAAAGCACAAAAAGAGCATTAAGAAAATGCTTAAAGAAACCGAACACGGCAAAAAATTAATTGAAAGCGGATTTATAGATGATTTGGATTTTGCAGCTCAGCAAAATATTGCCGATTTTGTTCCTTTCTATCAAACTGGTGTTATCAAACCAATTTTAAAGTAGATGCCAAAACAAAACAGAAATAATAAAAATACCGAAGAACATTCATACTTTATAATTTCTTTAGAAAAAAAGAAGAAATTGCTTGGACTATTTTTGGTAATATCAGCGGTATTGATTCTGCTTAGTATTCTTTCATACTCAAGTTATGATCAAGCAAGACTGCATTTTAATTTTACTGATTTTTTCAAAGTATTTTCTTCCGATCCGGATTATGTTCATCGAACACAATTTACTCATAATTGGCTTGGAATATTTGGAGCATACTCCGCGCATTTTTTAATTCATTCCACTATTGGAATATTCTCAATTGTTATCCCATTAATTTTGTTTCTTTGGGGATACACCATACTTAAAGAAACGGATAAAAAACTATCGTTAAATATTTCAAATTTTCTTTTGATATTTGGAATTCTTTTGGCTTCGTTTTTCGGAGTTATTAGATTAAACAGCGATCAAGACTTTTTATTAAACAGTATTGTTCTTTCAGGAAATATAGGAGACTTTTTCGGCGCCGCTATAAGCAGAATATTTGGAATGCTTGGAGGTATGATTGTTCTTTTAGCCGGAATGTTCATTGCTTTGTTCATTTCATTTGATGTAAGATTCAGAACAATTAGAAATTATATAAATGAATTTTTAAATCGCGATAAAGGCGAAGATAAAATTAAAATAAATGTTGAAGAAAAAGATAAGTTTTCTGAAAGCATCGAAAAAATTAAAAAGATCACAATACCTAAAAAGAAATTATTTAAGTCAGAAAAACCTGAAGTAGAAGTTGATGCAGAAGATAGAGAAGAAGAAATTCCGGAAACAAAAATTAGAATTGTTAGAACGGAAGAAGAAGTTAAAGTAACTAAGCCTCAAGTTGAGCCGGAAGTAATTGTAACATCTAGCAAAAATAAAGACTCTGAAGAAATAATTCCCGCCATAGATTATAAGATTGAAGCTGATCTACCGGATCAGTGGGAAGAAAATATAAAGTTTATTCCTCCTTCTTTGGAATTGCTTGAATATTCTGAAGACGAATCAATTGAAGTTTCGGAAAAAGAATTAAAACAAAACGCCGAACAGTTAAAAGAAAAGCTAAAACTTTTTGATATAGATATTGAGGATATTTCCGTTACACCCGGACCAGTTGTAACGCTTTATGAAATCGTTCCAGCGCCTGGAGTAAAGATAAGCAGAATAGTAAGTTTGGAACACGATATTGCGTTAGCTCTTGCCGCGAGAGGAATAAGAATTATAGCCCCAATTCCCGGCAAAAGTGCGATTGGTGTAGAAATCCCAAATGAAAAATCGCAGTTAGTAAGTGCCCGCGCTGTATTGGCTCATGTTGGCAAATCAAAAGCAGAACTGCCGATTGCATTGGGTAAAACAATTACAGGAGAAGTTTATATAACTGATCTTTCGGTTATGCCGCATTTATTAATTGCCGGTTCCACCGGCTCAGGAAAAAGTGTCGGTATTAATATGCTTCTTACAAGTTTAATTTATGCCAAACATCCATCGGATATAAAATTTGTAATTATTGATCCAAAGAAAATTGAATTGTCTTTTTACGGAAAACTGAATAAGCATTATTTGGCAATTTCTCCCGACCTAAATGAGGAAATTATTACTAATCCTCAAAATGCTTTATTGGTATTGAAAGCCGTTGAAAGCGAAATGGAAAAACGATACGATAAACTTGCAAAATTGGGTGTTAGAAACATTGTAGATTATAACAAAAAAATCGCAAATCCTAAACAGCGACCGCTTGATACGGATAATATGAAACATTATAAATTGCCATATATAATTGTAATTATTGATGAATTAGCAGATTTAATGATGACTTCTGGAAAGGAAGTTGAAGCACCTATAACAAGATTGGCTCAATTGGCAAGAGCCGTTGGTATTCACCTTGTTGTTGCCACTCAAAGACCATCGGTAAATGTTATTACCGGTGTAATTAAAGCAAATTTCCCGGCTAGAATTGCATATCAAGTTGCGACAAAAATTGATTCGCGAACAATTCTAGATATGAACGGTGCTGAACAGTTATTAGGCCGCGGGGATATGTTATTTTTACCTGGTGGAGTTCCTAAACCTATAAGAATGCAAAATGCTTTTGTTTCTACTGATGAAGTTGAAAAGATAACAAATTTCATATATGCGCAGGGAGGTTATTCCAAAAGATATTTTCTTCCTTCAATGTATGATAAAAAAAGTTCTGAATCAGGCAATTTTCTTGAAGATAAAGATCCAATGTTTGAGGATGCCGCACGAGTTATTGTACGTCATCAGCAAGGATCTGTATCTTTATTACAAAGAAGACTTAAGCTTGGATATTCGCGAGCAGCAAGAATTGTAGATCAACTTGAAGAAGCGGGAGTTGTTGGTCCATCTGAAGGAAGCAAAGCTCGAGAAGTAATTATTGAAAATGAAGAACAGTTAGAAACTCTTTTAAGGTCCATATGAAATTTTTAATGCTTGCGGTATTATTACATTTTATTACTTTTCAAAACGATACAATTATTTCAAAAATTCAGCAGAAATTTGAAGATACGAAAGATCTGAAATCTGATTTTGTTCAATCGTCTAATAATGTAAATGTTATGAAAGGTAAATTTTATTTTTTCCAAAAGAACAATTATAAAATTGAGTTGGAAAAAAATGAAATAATCTGCAACGGAAAAACAATTTGGAATATTGATAAATCAAAAAAGAAAGTTATTATCTCAAATATTGAAGATGATCCATTGGCGTTTTCATTAAGAGAATATATTTACAGCTATCCATCAAAATGTAAAGTAAGTGAAGAAAAGATTGACGCGAATAATTATTTGATTACTTTGGATGCCGCAAATTCCGATTTAAATTTTAAGCAGGCAAAACTCTGGGTTAATGAACAATATCTTATTACAAAGATTTTGGTCGAAGATTTAAGCAACAGTAAATTAGAATTTGCTTTTTCTAATATTGATATAAATATCAATTTGTCTAAATCGTTCTTTCAATATAATGAAAATAAGGAATATAAAATTATTGACCTCAGATAATATGTTCATTGGTAAAATTAAAAAGATATTCAGTTATTCGTTTCCGGTTCTTCTTATGCTGATATTTCTTTATATGGCATTCAGTAACATTAATTTTTCAGAAGTATTTAGTCTAATCGGGAATATGTCGGTTTATTGGTTTGTTATCTATTTACTGGTTTGGTTTTTTTCACATGTTATTAGAGCATACCGCTGGAAAATTATTATAAAATCTGTAAAAGAAAATACGTCTATGTTTAATTTATTTAGCGCGGTAATGGTTGGTTACGGAGTTAACTGTGTTGTGCCAAGACTCGGCGAGTTATATCGCGGATTATTTTTAGGTCGTTGGGAAAATATTTCGCGCTCGTCTATGGTCGGAACGATTGTCGTTGAGCGCGTTATTGATATACTGGTTCTTGGAATTTCTGTTTTAATTAGTGTAGCAGTTTATTCGGGAAATCTTTTCACGCAAATTAGCTGGCTTAAATCTACGGTTTATGTGGGTTTTACGGTAATTATAGGAATTATTGTATTTTTAATTCTAATTGTTCGCTTTAAAGAAAATTTCTATAATGCAATTTTAAAATTTGTAGGAAAATTTTCTCATAAATTAGCCGATCTTTTAGCAAAAGGATTTCATTTGCTAACAGAAGGATTTTCGAGTTTGAAAGGCACGAAAAATATTACAATGGTAGTTCTTTTATCGGTATTTATTATGTATCTGTATGGATTAACAGCGTATTTTTCATTATTAAGTCTTCACATGGATAAATATCAACCGGTTTCTTATTCAATGGCCTGGATTATAATGACAATTAGTGCTTTTGGAATTATAATTCCAACTCCTGGCGCAACTGGCTCGTATCATTTAATAGTTATTTCTGTGCTGGTAAACTTATATAATTTTAATAATGAAATTAGCGGAGCATTTGCAATTCTGACACATACTTCTACATACATTCTGTTTATACTTTCTACAGTTATTCTTACAATTATAATTAACAATAACCAAAAAAGAAAAGGAATGCCTGTAGCCAATTTTTTAACGGCATTTAGAAGTAAAGAAAAATTACAATGAAAAAAATCTTTTTAATAATATTTCTTTTTTCGATTTCGAATATTTTTGCGCAATATGAAATTGGCGGGGGAATGGGTTTATCATTTTCTAATAAGCCTGATTTGAATGATTACCTAAATATGAAATTTTCAAACGGAAGCCAACTACCTTCATTTTCAACTTCTGCTGATTTTTTTATTCTGGTGAATTATAATATCTCTTCAAAATACCAATTGGGATTTGAATATGATTTTAATATTTATTCCTATAATTCAGAAATTGCAATTGGCAGATATGATTTGCAGCTGCTGCATCATAAACCTTCAATTTTAGGATACTACTATTACGCGGGCAATGGTTTTAAATTAAAATTAGGCGGAGGTTTGGGCTTAAGAATTTGTCAAGCCGAAGAAGAACTTTACGGAAGTGTTGAAAAATATAATACTACCGGAATCGGATTTATTGCAAAAGCACAAGGCGATACTAAATTAAGCAGTAATTTTTACGCGCTTATCGCATGTGAATTAAATTATGATTTACCCGGAGAAATAAAAACTTTGACAAATAATAGTTTCGATTTAGGTTCTTTTGGAGTTGGATTAAAATTAGGTGTAATTTATTATTATTAGGAAATTAAATGAATATAATTGAAGCTATAATTTTAGGAATAATTCAAGGATTGACAGAATTTTTACCCATAAGCAGTACGGGTCATTTAACTGTAGCCGGAAAATTAATGGGATTGATTTCTGAAGAACATCCGGAACAATGGACTTCTTTCATTGCTGTTATTCAATTGGGAACTTTAGTAGCAATACTAATTTATTTCTGGAATGATCTATGGAGGATAACAATTGATTTTATTAACGATAACTTATTGAAAAGAAAAAGTTTTAACAATCAATCTGAAAATTCTAAAATGGGTTGGTACATTATACTTGGATCAATACCGGTTGTATTTATTGGATTAGTATTTAAAGATTTAATTGAAGGATCATTAACCAAAAATTTATATGTAATTGGGGCAAGTTTAATTTTGTTGGGAATAATTTTAGCATTTGCAGAAAAATTTGGAAAATTCAAAAAAGAATTAAAAGAAATAAAGTGGTACGATGCGTTAATTATAGGATTTGCTCAGTCATTAGCCTTAATTCCCGGTTCATCAAGATCAGGAACAACCATTACTGCCGGCATATTTTTAGGATTTAAACGTGAAACCGCAGCAAGATTTTCATTTTTATTAAGTGTCCCCGCAATTTTGGGAAGCGGTCTTTTACAATTGTACAAAGCACTTGCTTTTATTGATACGTCGGGAATTTTAACACTGATAATTGCAACAATAACATCTGCCGTAAGCGGATATTTAACAATAGAATTTTTGCTTAAATTTTTAAGAAAAAATTCTACATTTGTTTTTATTGTTTACAGAATTGTGATAGGAGTTGTTATAATTATTTTAATTCTGAACAATGTTATTCAACCATAAGAGGTGTAAATGAAATATTTAGTAATTTTATTGCTTAGTATGGCAATTATAAATTGTAAAGAAAAACAATCATTATCAAAAGTTGAAATTACAAAACAAAATCCAATTGAGGTTAAAGTGAAAGAATTAATGACACTAAATGAAAACGAAATGCTAGTTGCAAAAATTAGCACAAACATGGGTGACATTGAAATTGAATTATTTGCGCATAAAGCTCCAAAAACTGTAGAAAATTTTGTGGGTTTAGCTGAGCAAAATTATTACAATGGGGTAATTTTTCACAGAGTAATAGATAATTTTATGATTCAAGGCGGTGATCCTACAGCAACAGGTTCCGGAGGAGAGAGTTATTTCGGCAAAGCATTTGCTGATGAGTTTCATAAAGATTTAAAACATTTTGGACCTGGCGTTTTATCAATGGCAAATGCCGGACCAAATACAAACGGAAGTCAATTTTTTATTACATTGGTACCAACACCTTGGCTTGATGGAAAACATTCTGTTTTCGGTCAAGTAATAAATGGATTGGATGTTGTAAAAAATATTGGCAAAGTTCAAACTTCCAAACCGTTTGATAAACCGCTTAAAGATGTTGTAATGCAAAGTGTTACAATTGAAAAGAGATCTAAATAATTAATTTCACCATCAATTATTTTGATGGTGAAAATTCTTTAAAATGTATAGAAATAAAGAAAATACACCATCTATATATTCTTTAATATCCGACTTGCCAAAATCCGATTTAAAACCTATTTATTTCTTTTTTGGCGAAGATAATTTTACAATTAATAACGCTTTAAAGTTAATTGAAATAAAAGCTTCCGAGTATATTTCAAGTGACTTTGATAAAGAAGTTATTGACGCGGAGAAAAAGGATTCAATTTCAAATGTTATTGATTTAGCTTTAACTTTTCCTTTCGGGTCAGGCAAGAAATTGCTAATAGTTAAAAATTTTGAAAACTTAGGCAATAAAAAACAACTGACATCATACGTTAAAAATCCGGTTGAAACAACAATTCTTGTAATAGCAAATTATGGTTCTATCTCAAATTTAACTTCTGATCCATATAAACTGCTTTCAGAAAAAAAATGTTTGTTTGAAGCTAAAGAGCTTAAAGGAGCCGATTTAGAAAACTGGGTAAAATCACGTTGTTCTCAGTTGGAGATTGAGATTTCTTCGGAAAATATAAAAATGCTGATTGAAATTGTAGGTGAAGATAAATCTTTACTCGATATGCAGTTTCAGAAAATCAAAAGTTTCCTTAATGATAAAAAAGAAATAACTGCCGAAGAAATAAAAAATTTAGCTTCGGCAACTAAAGAATATTCTATTTTTGATCTACTGAATGCAATTGGAAAAGGGAATAAAAGCAATTCACTAAAAGTGATATTTAATCTGCTGGATACCGGTAAAGATATGATCTTTATAATTTCAATGCTGATAAAATATTTTACCGTTATTGCCCAATCCTTTGAACTTAAACAAAGAGGCTTAAACGATGTGGAAGCTTCACAAGCGATTGGGATTTCAAAATATTACTATATAAATTGTAAAAATGCGGTTTATTTTAACAGTGAAAAAAAAGTCTATAATGCATTTTTTGCATTATTTAATGCGGATCTTTCACTAAAAACATCCGGAATTGACCAAAAAACATTGGCAACAATTTTATTAACGGAAATTTTTAACGAATAACAAAATTTTTATTCTAGATTTGATTAATTTTTGAAACCTTTTTATAACTAAAAAGTATAAACATCATTGGATAAGCAACTAAAAGACTTAACGGACGAAGAGTTAATCCAAGAGTTTCAAGAAAATAACACGCTTGAAGCTTATGAAACATTAGTTAATAGATTTAAAGATCCGTTGACAAATTACGTTTACAGATTTTTAGGTGATAAAGATCTTTGTACGGATATTGTTCAAGATACAATGATCAAATTTTATCTGCATAAAGACTCTTATAAATCCTTTGCAAAATTTTCCACATGGATTTATACAATTGCCGGAAATTTAGCCCGTAATGAATTGAAAAGAAGAAAAAGAAGACAAATTTTTTCTATTGATAATGACGATGACGAAAAGAAAATTCAAATAGAAGATAATTCATTTGTTTCTCCTGAAAGAGCTACCGATAGCGAAATGAAAGGAGAAATAATACAAAAAGCATTGTTAAAAGTTAAGCCGGTTTATAGAGAAGTTGTTATTTTAAGAGATATTGACGGACTTTCATATGAAGAAATTGCAGAAATAACTAATTTATCTATCGGAACGGTTAAATCAAGAATAAATAGAGGAAGAAGACATCTTCAAGAATTATTAAAAAATATTTACAGTGGGTAATTTATGGAGCAAAAACTCTACAATTCTAATGATGAGCAATACAAGCATGTAGTAAACTTACTTAGGGAACTTCCCAAAGTTAAAGCAGAAAATAATTTTGAATATAATCTTAAAGTTAGAATTGAAAATAAAAACTTTGAGTTAAAAACAGAGCAAAAAAATTCAATTTTTCCTTGGAAAATATTAGTGCCTATAGGAAGTTTTACGACTGCTGCTTTGGTGATTACACTGTTTTTTATGAGTAATTCACAAGAAAATTTTGAAAATCCATTTCAGATATCTCCACGCTTAAGAACTAGCGTAAGCAGCAATTTACTTAATTCTAAAAAAAATATTACGGATGGAGTTATAAGTTCCAACGATGTAATTTTGAAAAAAAAGAAAGTAGTAACGAAATCCAAAACAATAAGTATGAGCGATGTAAATAATAATAATGAAATTACCGCTAAAATAGCTTTCCCATTTAAAGAATCCAGCTCAACAAATTTAGACGAAGCCTTGCATAATGAAAATAATGTTAAAGATATAGACAATAGAGCTACATTAACAAGCGGCGGTAATACAGAATTTTTTGATGGTTTTTTTATGAGAGAAAAGGTAGATAAGAAGTACGTTGAAACTTTAAAAGCCAGATTAGATTCATTAAAAAGAGAATTTTACGAAAAAGAAAGAAGATAATTAACATAATTGAATTTTTTATAAAGTTTTAATATCTTTATAAGCTAAAATTTAACGGATTAGATATGAAAAAAGGAATTCATCCAACTTACCAAAATTGTGAAGTAACTTGTGTTTGCGGAAATACTTTTACTACAAGATCAACAACAGATCATATAAAATTAGAAATCTGTTCAGAATGTCATCCTTTCTTTACCGGAAAACAAAAATTATTGGATTCAACGGGTAGAGTTGACAGATTCAACAAAAAATACGGTTTAAAAAAATAATCTAAAGCTTTCAAAAAATATTCAATTTTTGTTTATTTTATGAAAGCTTTTCATTTCTTAATATCCAAATAAGTTTTTTCTTTTCTTTTTAGTAAATTTAACTCACTTTTTATAATTAAAATATTTTAAAATTATGCAGCAAGTCGTTATAGGTTCTGAATTAAATTTATATTCCGGTGTAAGAGGAATTGCGGTAAAATTACTTAATCGAATTGACCGAACTGATGCTTACCTCGAAAAACTGTTGGATATTGAAATAAAAAACTCAGAGCTCAGCGGAAAAGATAAAGCATTGCTTTTTGAGATTGTTCATGGAGTAATTAGATGGCTGTCAAAAATTGACTGGATTTTAAACGGATTTTACAAAGGTCAGTTTTCCAAATGTATTCCCAATGTAAAGAATTCGATGAGAGTTGCTCTTTATCAAATTTTATTTTTAGATAAAATTCCCGAACACGCGGCGGTAAATGAATCGGTTGAATTTGTAAAAAAAATACAAGGCGAAAAATCTGCTAATTTAACAAATGCGGTTCTCAGGAATATTATTAGAAGTAAAGATTCAATTAGATATCCAAATAAAGATGAAGATATTGTTGCTTATTATTCCGTTGTTTATTCGCATCCAACATGGTTGGTAAAAAGATGGCTTAAACGATTTGGCGAGGAAGATACTAAAGAATTATTGATCGCAAACAATAACCGTCCCAAACACACATTGCGCGTAAATAAATTGAAAACAAATTTAAATGAGCTTAAGTCACTTTTGGATTCGGTTGATTTAAAATATAAAGATGGAAAGTATCTTCAAGAATATCTTGAACTTTCATCATTAACAAATATAAATAGCTGGGAATATTTTCATAAGGGTTTTTTCTCAATTCAAGATGAAAGTACCGGATTTGCGGTTAAAGCTTTAGATGTAAATCCCGGAATGAAAGTTCTTGATCTTTGTGCAGCACCCGGCGGAAAAACGGCTTTTATTGCGGATGAAATGCAAAACACAGGGGAAATTGTTGCTGTTGATAAATTTGAAAACAGGCTGGATGTATTAAAGAAAAACATTGAAAGAATGGGAATTACAAATATTCGAACTGTAGCAGTTGATTCGCTGAAATTTAATGAGAATGAATTTGACAGAGTTTTAGCCGATGTGCCTTGCAGCGGTTTAGGAACATTAACAAAAAAACCTGATATTAAATGGAAAAAAGATCTTGGTGACATTAGAAAATTAAATGAAATTCAGTTAAAACTTCTTCAAAAAGCTTCCACTTTGGTAAAAGTGAACGGAATCCTAGTATACAGCACATGCACTACTGAACCTGAAGAAAATATTGAAATTGTAAATAAATTCTTATCTTCAGACACTAATTTTGAATTAATTATTTTAAATGGGATTTTTAACTCTGAAGTAATTGATGAAAATGGGTGTATTCAAACACTACCTAGTAAAAATAATATGGACGGCGCATTCGTTGCGAAATTAAGAAAGAAATCATAAAATTCTTTTGGGGGTATTTATGAGTGAAATTTTAAGAAAATTTTCTGAACAATTAAAGTCCAAGAGATTAGCTAAAAAAATTACACTCGATCAAATCCATTCAAAAACTAGAATAGATAAGAAATTTCTGGAAGCATTAGAAGAAGGTAATTTTTCATTGATGCCGGAAGTTTATATGAAAGCTTTTTTGAAAGAATACTGCAATTTTATCGGTTTAAATACTGATGAAATGATTTCAAAATATGAATTGGCAAAACAAGGATTAAATTTTGAAAATGAA
Organism: Ignavibacteriota bacterium; assembly: GCA_016713565.1. Taxonomy (NCBI): domain Bacteria; kingdom Pseudomonadati; phylum Ignavibacteriota; species Ignavibacteriota bacterium. The sequence goes on along the minus strand of JADJOX010000007.1, from coordinate 539,527 downwards.
GTTAGTGAACCAAAATCCGAAACTGAAAAGCCTAAAAAAAGTGAGTCTAAATCTACCAAGAAAGAAACAATAGCTGCCAAAAAAGATACTTTACCCGTCAAAGAAAACGTTGTTGAAGAACCGAAAGTGATCGGCGAAGAATCCGTAAATCATAATATTACCAAGCAATTACAAAAAAATAATTCATTGTATTATGCTCTTTTTGCGATTGTGTTATTACTTGTTATTTTTGTCGTTTACAATACATTTTTAAGGGATCCTGACAATTCCTTTATTACGGAAAAACCTTTTGAAGAAACGCTTACGACCAATGAAATTTTGAATTCAAATAAAATTGATTCAACTACTGAAGCGGTTAAAACGGATAGTTCTTCAAAAGATTCTACAAATCAAATTGTTAATGAGCATGAAGATATTGGAAAAACTCAGGTTTTTAATTCGGGACTGGAACTGAAAATAACCTGCGACGATAAAGCTTGGGTTAGAGTTGTAACAGATGAAAAAGATAATAATGAATTCATATTGTCAAAAGATATGACAAGAAGTTTTAACGCAAAGGATCAATTTTTACTTCACATCGGAAATTCTGGGTCTATAAAACTTTATCTAAACAACAAAGAGTTGGAATTCAATAAAGCCCCGGGAAGATCCAGAAAAATGATAATAAACAAAAATGGAATTCAATATTTATCTTTAAAGAATACCGTTCAAAATGAAGGCTGATATAATAAAATATATTGAAGAACTTAGAGACAAAATCAGAGTTTATGATTATAGTTATTATATTTTAGCGGAAAGTAAAATAAGCGATTATGAATATGATCAACTTGTTAAAGAACTACAAAAATTAGAAAACGAAAATCCTCAATTTATTACACCTGATTCTCCAACCCAACGTGTCGGTTCAGATTTAACAAAAGAATTTTTACCCGTAGAGCATAAAATTCCAATGTTAAGTTTAGCCAATTCATACAGCGAACAAGAGCTTTTTGAATTCGATAAAAGAATTAAAAATTTTCTGAAAAGCGAAGCTGATATAGAATATGTATGCGAATTGAAAATTGACGGTGTCTCAATTAGTGTAATTTATGAAAATGGAACTCTTAAAAAAGCGGCGACAAGAGGCGACGGGATTATTGGCGAAGACGTTACTGCAAATGTAAAAACTATAAAAACAGTTCCTTTAAAACTTATAAATAAATCTAACATTCCAAGTCTTTTTGAAGTCAGAGGTGAAGTTTTTATGGGAATTGAGGATTTTAAAAAATTGAACAAACAGCGTGAATCCGAAAATCTTAAGCTATTTGCAAATCCTCGAAATTCTTCCGCAGGAACATTGAAATTACAAGATCCGAAAATTGTAGCATCAAGACCATTGGATATATTCACCTATTATTTATTTTCCGACGATATTGAGTTAGTATCACAAGAAAATAATTTAAAACTTTTAAAATCATTCGGATTAAAAGTAAATGAATCATATAAAGTATGTAAAAATATTGCCGAAGTAATAAAATACTGCGAACATTGGGATACAGAAAGGGAAAAACTTTCTTATGAAACCGACGGCGTTGTTATAAAAGTAAACAGTATTGAACTTCAAAAAAAATTGGGTAATGTTGCAAAATCACCAAGATGGGCAATTGCCTTTAAATTCACTGCAAAAAAAATATCAACAAAATTACTTTCAATAACATGGCAGGTGGGAAGAACTGGAGCTGTTACACCGGTTGCAGAGCTTGAACCTGTATTTTTAGCCGGCTCAACAATCAGCAGAGCAACTCTGCACAATAAAGATGAAATTGAAAGAAAAGATATCAGAATTGGCGATATTGTAATTATAGAAAAAGGCGGTGACGTAATTCCAAAAATCTCAGAAGTTGTTTTGGAAAAACGCGTAAGTGAAGTTAAGAAAACCGAGATACCAAAAAAATGTCCGGTCTGCGGCGAAAGCTTATTTTACCCGGAAGAAGAAGTGGCAATATACTGTGTAAATAATTTATGTCCCGCTCAAATAAAAGGCAGCATAGAGCATTTTGGGTCGCGCGGAGCAATGGATATTGAAGGATTGGGAGAATCTATTATAAATATTTTAGTAGATATGAATTTCTTGAATTCTTATGTCGATATCTATAATCTTAAAGAACGGAAAGATGAGTTAATATCCATTGATAGATTTGGTGAAAAAAGTGTTTTAAATTTGCTTAATGCAATTGAGAAAAGTAAGTCCAAACCCTTTGAAAAAGTTCTTTTTGCAATTGGGATAAGATTTGTTGGCGCGGGAGTTGCAAAAAAATTGGCGGCCCATTTTCAAAATATTGAAAATATTATTAATGCATCTTCAGAAGAAATTGAAGCCGTGCCGGAAATTGGTCCTAAAATTTCCGAAAGCGTAACAAAGTTTTTCAATAATTCTAAAAACTTAGAAATTATCAATAAATTAAAAGCTGCCGGTTTAAATTTTGAAATAGAAAAAATATCCCAAAGAAATATTATCTTTGAAGGATTGACTTTTGTTCTTACGGGAACATTATCAAAATATACTAGAGACGAAGCAAAAAATATAATTGAGCGGAATGGCGGTAAAGTAAGTTCATCAATAAGTTCTAAAACTGATTATGTTTTAGCAGGTGAAAGCGCGGGTTCAAAACTGGACAAAGCTCAAAAATTAAATATCAAAATTATTGACGAAGAAAATTTTGAAAAAATGTTAGAGAAACATTAATTGTTTGAAGAATTTAAAAATAGAATCGGCTATTTCATTTTCAAAAAGAAAATGCTGAAAAATTTTGACGATAAATTTACGTTCAATAATTTTGTTGAAGAATCGGTAAATTACCTTTTGATACTTCCACTTAACGATTTAGATTTCAATAACAGTTTTGACGTAGCGAAATATTTTCAAATTCATAAAAAAAATGTAACCCTTTTTTTACCCGAACATAGAAAAAATTTAATTAGGCTTTCCGGCAATTATGAAACTATAAGTTATTCTTTGGAAGATATTTCAAGGCTTGGCTTGCCGAATAAACCATTAAAAGAAAAATTGCTTAATCAAAAGTTTGATGTACTAATTGATTTGGAGCGTGAAGATAATTTATTTTTAGTTTCGGTTGTGAGTTTGATGAAAGCAAAATTTAAAGTGGGTTTCAAAAAAAATGCCGTTGAAAATCTTTACAATTTTCAGCTTGTTAATTCGAAAATAAATTCCGAAATATCATATAGAAATTTGTTAAATTCATTAAAGATGTTTTGATTTAATTTTATTCACAAAATAATACTAATATGAACGAAAATGTAAATTTTGAATTCAAAAAGACTGGCGATGTTGCAGTTTTTAAATTAAATGAAAAAACATTCGATGCATCAATTGCAGGCTTGGTAAAAGGTGAATTGACAATTTTACTTTCTTCCGAAGATATTCAAAAATTAGTTTTTGATCTTTCGGAAATTGAGTATTGTGATAGTTCCGGTTTAAGCGCCATATTACTTTCATTTAGAATTCTTCAAACAAACGACGGTCACATAAGACTTGCAGCTCCTCAAAAAAGTGTTAAAACATTGATAGAAATTTCACAATTAAATAGAGTACTTCCAATAAAAGATACAGTTGAAGAAGCCGTCAATGAGTTAAAAGCAATTTAGGTTTTATTGTGGATAAAACTTTTGACTATTTAATTATTATTCTATTTCTCATTGGTGTTGCCTTATTTGGAATTTTTAAAGGCGGAAAACAAAGAACTGTTGAAGATTATTTCCTAGGTTCAAAAAATATACCATGGTGGGCAGTTTGTTTTTCAATAGTTGCAGCTGAAACCAGCACTCTAACATTTATTTCAATTCCCGGTTTGGCATATTTGGCAAATCTAAATTTCCTTCAGGTAACGTTCGGTTATTTGATCGGAAGAATAATTATCGCAAAATATTTTCTCCCAAGTTACTTCAATGGCGAACTAAGCACTGCTTATGAGTTTTTAGAAAAACGATTTGGCTATAAAACAAGGTCGTTTTCATCAATTGTATTTATGTTTACAAGAACAGCAGCTGATGGTGTTAGATTATTTGCAACAGCAATTCCATTAAAATTAATGCTTGGAATCGACTATTCTTACGCTATAATAATAATTGCTGTAATTTCCTTAATGTATACAATTACGGGTGGAATGAAAGGAATTATTTGGGTTGATGTTCTCTTAATGTTCATTTATTTAGGCGGGGCATTGCTTTCTTTATATTTTTTATTATATCAATTTTTACCCGATAGTTTTAACAGCATTATCTTTGCTGCTCAGCCGGAAAATAAACTTAATGTTATAAATTTGAATTTTAGTAATTCCTTAGCTGAGTTTTTCAGTCAGCCTTATACTTTGCCAAGCGGAATTTTAGGAGGAGCATTTCTATCAATGGCTTCGCACGGTACGGATCAGTTAATTGTGCAAAGGCTGCTGAGCATAAAGAATTTAAAAGAAGCGCGGAAAGCAATTGTTGGAAGTGGAATTGTTGTAATATTGCAGTTTGTAATTTTTATGTTAGTCGGTGCCGCATTGTTTGCGTATTACGGTAAATTGAATATAAGATCGGATGAAATATTTCCTAAATTTATAATAGAAAATATTCCTTCGCCCTTTTCCGGAGTTATTATTGCCGGATTATTTGCCGCAGCTATGTCAACTTTGGCGGGATCAATAAGCGCACTTTCTTCATCAACAATGTTGGATATTTATCAGGCATTTAAAAAAAATAGAGTTGTTAAAAATGATTTAAAAATTTCAAGACTTTTTACAATATTCTGGGCGGTTATGCTGATTTTTGCGGCGCTAATTTTTATGAATTCACCGCAGACAGTTGTAGAATTAGCACTAAGCATAGCATCATTTACTTATGGCGGACTATTAGGCACTTTTATGCTAGGATTGTTTGTTAAACGCGCAAAGCAGGAAGATGCAATTGCGGCATTTACCGGCGGAATTTTTATAATGGTTACGGTAATTTCATTAAAATTAACCGCGTGGACTTGGTACACAATTATAGGTGTTACAGCTACCATACTACTTGGAACTTTTTTATCTTTCTTAAATAAAAAATAAATCTTTAATTCCTTTAATCTAAAATATGATAAATCCTAAAATATTAGAAAATATTGATTTAGTTGTTTTTGACCTTGATGGGACACTGCTCAACGGTGATTCAGAAATTGGAATTAAATCAATTGAATTGGTCAATGAATTAAAAAAATTAGGTGTGCGGTTTACGTTTGCAACCGGCAGAATACATCATTCAATGATTGCATACGCGAAAATTTTGGATCTTAAGACTCCATTAATTTCTTTAGATGGCGCGGTTATAAAAAGTTACCCTGCAAATGAAACAATTTTCGAATCATTTATAAAAGCAAAATATGTTAATAGAGCGCTTGAAATGGCGGATAACTTTTTATTAAAATCCGCTTTAAGTCATAATGAAGCTATTTATTATACAGAGCAAAATTCTCTAATTCCAAGACTAATGGAAAAATATGAAGCCGTCTTTGAAGAAATCAATTCATATGATGATTTAGTTGACAGTACGTTGGAAGTAATTGTTACCGGAGATTTTAAAAACTCGATTAAAGCGATTGAAAATAAAATGAAATTTCCATATGCATTTGGATTAAAGACATCGTTTTATAAATCTCAAGATCAAGATGGGGTTTATTTTTTAGAAATAAGAAATAAAAATTGTTCAAAAGGCGATGGTCTATTAAAATTGATAAAACACTTAAATATAAATATTAAAAATACCGCCGTAATGGGTGATTGGTACAATGACAGATCACTGTTTAGAACAAATGCTTTGAAAATTGCCATTGCAAACGCGGTTGATGATATTAAGAATATGGCGGATTATGTTACGTCGAAAACTAATGAAGAAGACGGAACAGCAGAATTTTTGGAAATGTTATTAAGAGCTAAAAATGGCAAAATTATTTAATTCAAATTCATTAGAGAATTTAAAGAAAAATAAAAATCTTAAAATACTAATAATTCTTATCGGATCAATATTAATTGCCGCAATGTTTCCAAGAGGAGAAGCTCTCGAATTTGATGTATCCGTAGGATCAATTTGGATTCAGGATGATCTAATTGCAACTATGCCGTTTGAAATTCTTAAGGATCCTGAATCATATCGAATTGAAAAATTAAGAGCATCGCAGGGAGTTTTTTCTGTGTTTGAAAAAAAACACAATGTGAAAGAACAGGTTTTAGATTCTGTTGAAATATTCAATAAGTTACTTATTTCCAAAGTTGATAAAGAATTAGAACAAAATTCAACAAACAGCAAATTTAAATTTTTAAGTTCCGAAAGCGTAAACAAAATTAAAGAAATTAGAAAATATGAAAATATGCTTTCGGTCAGATATCCAATTACAACTGAAAAGTTATTCAGCAACATTGTCGAAATTTTCAATAAGATATATGATAAAGATTTTTTGGATGTCAATTTTGATGAAATTGAGAAAGACTCAATTGCTTTACGCGACGGAAAATTTGAAAATCTTCTGCCCAAAAATAAATTTTTGGATAAAAGTGAAAATGAAAAAAGGATTGATAATCTAATCGCTTCTTATTCTACCACTGATCCTGAACAAATGTCAATTTATTTTGAGTATATCCAGCATTTTTTAAAATCCACAATTTCATTTAATGAAAATTTAACTAATAATGAAATTAAATTAGCTCAAGAAAGAGTTTCGAAGAATATCGGTTTAGTAGAAGAAAACGAGCGAATTGTTGCAAAGCATAACAGAATTACTCCTGATATAAAACAAAAAATTGATTCTTATAGAATTGCGCGCGGAGAAGAAAGAGGTATTTGGTCGAGAATTTTGCAGGCACTAGGAAAAATTTTGCACGTGTTGGTGATCATATCGTTATTTAGTCTATATGTTTATTTATTCAGACCCAAAATTTATAATGATAATTCTAAAATATTTTTAATAACATTTATAATTCTTCTAATAAGCTTTATCGCATTCTCAATTAATAGGATCAATGTTAACGCGCCAATAGAACTGCTGATTTTGGTTCCTGTAGTTTCAATGCTACTCACAATATTTTTCGATTCCAGAATAGGCTTTTACGGCACAATAGTTATTTCGTTAATTGTTGGTGGATTAAGAGGAAATGATTATTCATTAGCCGTTATGAATATTGTAGCAGGTGGTTTGGCTGCTTATACAGTTAGAGATATTAAAAATCGAAATCAAATTTTCAGATCATTTTTATTTATTTTAATTGGCTATATAGCAAGCATTCTTGCCTTTGGTTTGGAAAGATTTGCGCCTTGGGAAGAAGTTTTAATTCAGTGCGGATTTGCCGCCTCAAATGCTTTGTTTAGTCCTGTTTTAACATACGGACTAATAATATTTTTTGAAAAATTATTTAAAATTACTACAGACATAACATTGCTGGAGCTAACGGATTTCAATCATCCCTTGTTGAAAGAATTGGCAAGAAATGCACAAGGCACATTTAACCACTCATTAACAATGGGAAATATGGTAGAAAGTGCCGCTGCTGATATTGGTGCGAATCCCTTGCTAGTTAGAGTAGGCGCATTATATCATGATATAGGCAAATCACAGAATCCAAGCGCATTTGTTGAAAATCAGATTGACAACTATAATATTCATGACCAGCTAACGCCTGATCAAAGTGCCGCAATGATAATTGACCATGTTCCGCAAGGAGTTCAGATGGCTGAAGAGGAAAATCTGCCCGTTGAAATTATAGATTTCATTAAGACTCACCACGGAACACTTTTAGTTTCATATTTTTATGATAAGGCAATTGAAGAAAACGCTAATACAAATATCGAAGAACAAAAATACCGTTATCCCGGACCAAAACCATTTACAAAAGAAACAGCTTTGTTAATGCTTGCCGATGCCTGTGAGTCAGCTGTGAGGGCAATGGCTGAACCTACTCCGGAAAAAATTGAAAACATTATTTCCAATATTATCAGCAGTCGTTTGAAAGACGGACAGCTTGAAGACTCTCCATTAACATTCTCAGATTTGTCAAAGATTAGAAAATCATTTTTGGCTACGTTGGTAGCTTTACATCATAAGAGAATACGATACCCTAAACAAGATGAAATGGAAAGTGAAATAAGTGAAGATAAAGAAAAGTAATGCATGAGTTTGTAAAAGAATATTTGACATTGCTGCAAATTGAAAAAAATCTTTCGGTGAATTCTATTTCCTCATATAGAAATGATTTAACAAAATTTCTTGAATTTATAGAACTGAATAAAATATCAGATCTTAATTTAATTACATTCAAGCAAATCACTGATTTTTTTTCCGAACAAAGAAAAACGGGAATTACTTCTGCTACAGTTGGAAGATATTCCTCATCCCTTAAAGGTTTTTTTTTATATTTAAAAAATCAAAATTATATTGAAACAAATCCCACAACGAACTTAAACTCAATCAGATTATCTCGAAAATTACCGAGTGTTTTATCTTTCAACGAAATTGAAAAAATTTTGGATAAACCAAATGTTGAAGAAAAATTCGGTTTAAGAGATAAGGCAATTCTAGAAATTTTATATTCTTCTGGTCTGCGTGTTTCCGAAGCCACAAATTTAAAATTGTCCGATCTTTTTTTTGATGATGAAGTAATTAGAGTTTTTGGCAAAGGTTCAAAACAAAGGATTGTACCTATTGGCTCAAGCGCGAGAAAATGGGTAAAAGAATACTTGATTAAGTTAAGACCGATGCTTGAAAAAAATATGAAAAGCGAAAATATTGTTTTTTTAAATTCAAAAGGGACTAAACTTTCAAGAATGGCAATATGGAAAATAGTTAAAAGATATTGCGATGAAGCGGAAATTAATAGAGAAGTGCATCCTCATACATTCAGACATTCATTTGCAACTCATTTACTTGAAGGCGGAGCTGACTTGAGAGCGGTTCAAGAAATGCTTGGTCATTCTGATATTTCAACGACACAAATTTACACGCATATAGACAGAGAATATGTAAAACAAGTTCACAAAGATTTTCATCCGAGAGGTTAATTTTGCCAGATATTCAAATAAGTCAAAAGTTAATATTAATGTTTTATTTCCTTCCAATTTTTCTGGTTTCATTAAGCATCCATGAATTTGCGCATGCATTTGTAGCCAATAAATTAGGAGATGATACCGCAAAATCGCAAGGAAGATTAACATTAAATCCATTAAAACACATAGATTTAATTGGAAGCATTGTTATGCCAATTTTGGCTTTTACTTCCGGATTCATGTTAATCGGCTGGGCAAAACCCGTTCCGGTTAACAGAAATAAGTTAAGAAATCAAAATAGAGATGATGCATTTGTATCGTTTGCAGGACCATTTTCAAATTTAATCTTGGCAGTTTTAGTTTATTTTATTTTTAATGTTTTGGCAAATTTTGATATTGAAATCAGTAATACATTATATAATATATTTCGTTTGACTGTAATTTTTAACGTTTTTCTTTTTTGCTTTAACTTACTTCCATTTCCGCCGCTTGACGGGTCGCATATTCTTTTTGATCTTTTCCCAAATCAATATACGGCAAAACTTTTGAACTTAGGAATTTACGGAACAATAATTTTGTTCCTATTCATTTATTCGCCTTTGTGGAAAATTTTTATGAATTTGGTGGATTGGATTAACGGATTTTTCGTTATGTAAATAATGAATTTTGAGATGCAAATACTTGTTATTATTTTTCCAAACTAAACATTAAGATAAAATTTACATTTATGAAAATTAGCGGTTTTTCTTTTGTTCGTAACGGTGTTTCACTTTATTATCCAATTGTTGAATCTATTAAGTCTATTCTGCCGATTGTTGACGAATTTATAATTGCCGTTGGAAAAAGCAGCGAAGGTGACAATACGCGCGATAAAATTGAAAGTATTAATAATCCTAAAGTTAAGATCATCGATACTGTTTGGGAAGAAAAATATTTTAAGAAAGGAATAATAAATTCTTTACAAACCGATATCGCAATGAAACAATGCAGCGGCGACTGGCTGTTTTATCTACAAGCCGATGAAGTAATTCACGAAAAATACTTAAACAATATCTATAATCGCTGCGAAGAATTATTGAATGATAAAGATGTTGAAGGTTTACTTTTTAGATACAAACATTTTTGGGGTGATTATAATCATTTTCAAAATGGACACGGATGGTATCCGAATGAGATTAGGATCGTACGAAATCTACCGGATATACATTCATGGCAAAGCGCACAATCATTTAGAAAATTTGAATACTATGACAATCCACGGCAGAACGATGGACATTGTAAATTAAAAGTTGCGAAAGTTGACGCTGAAGTTTATCATTACGGCTGGGTTCGTCCTCCGCATTTAATGCAGAATAAAAAAAAGGCTTTAGATTCTGTTCATTGGGGTCTGAACCGTGCCAAAGATTATTATGAAAAAGGTCCGAAAGAATTTGACTACGGCCCTTTAAACTTAATCGGTGAATTTAAAGAAACGCATCCAAAAGTTATGCAAGACATGATCAATAATTTTACTTGGAAAAGCAAACTTCAATATTCTGGTAAACCAAATAAATACAGAGAACCGCATAAACACGAAACAATAAAGTACAGATTTATTTCATTGATTGAAAAAATTTTTAATAACGGCAACGCGATAGGCGGCTTTAAAAATTATATATTATTAGATAAGTAGAAATTGAATTATTAGTGAATATTTTATTTATAACATATAATTTTCCTCCGGAAGGCGGACCCGCTGTTCAAAGAATTTCTAAATTTATAAAATATCTTTCTCAGTTTGGCGCCAACGTTTTTGTTTTAACCGCGAAAAAAAAGGAATAAAATAATTGATAATTCATTATTAGATGAAATTAAGAATTGTAATGTTTATGCGACTTATGATTTGGGAAATATTTTGAGCGGCGATTTTAAAAAAATTTTAAAACATTTTTTTATTCCAGATAAATCATCTTTATGGAAATTAACTGCGCTTAAAAAAGGATTGCAAATTATTAGTGAACAAAAAATTGATATAATTTTTTCCACATCTCCGCCGCATTCAACACACTTAATTGCACAAGCAGTTTCCAAACATTCCGGCGTTAAGTGGATAGCCGATTTTCGAGACGAATGGATAGACAATTCATTGTTTCACAGATCAAAATTGAAAGAAAACGAAACAAAATTAGAGTTGAGTGTTTTAAATGATTGTTCACATATAACAACAATAACGAATAAAGCAAAGCAAAATTTTTCACAAAGAATTTCTAATGATAAAATTTCGGTAATTCGCAATGGTTATGACGAAGATGATTTTACTGAAATTAAAATAAAAGAAATTGAATCTAAAAACAGAAAATTAAAATTTGCTTATGCGGGAAGATTGAACGAACTTCACTCACCGAAAAATTTATTTGCCGCATTGTCTAATTTATTTAAAAGCCAAAAGATCAATCCGGAAGAAATATCTTTTACATTTATTGGCGGTTCCGGAAACGATAAGTGGCTTAATGAATTTCCGGAATTAAATGAAATTGTAACGTTTATTCAATATTTGCAGCATGATAAAATGTTGTTAAAATTAAATGAGGCGGATGTTATGCTCTTGCTGGCAACCAATATGAATACAACGGAATTGTTTCCCGCAAAGATGTTTGAATATTTTAGATTGGAAAAATATGTGTTCGCTATTATTTCTTCATTGGGCGAATTAAGTGATACAGTTAATGAATATCATAATTCTTTAATTGCAATTGAATCTGACATCGAACAAATTCAATTAGGCATTTTAAAAATTTTAGCGGATTTTAAAAATGATAAACTGAAAGTTAAAGTAGATAAAAATTTTATTGACTCATTTCAAAGAAAGAAGCAGGCAGAACAACTATTTAAATTATTTCAAAAAATTACAGCGGGAAAAAATGAGTGATTATACCATAATTGGCGGTGATAAATTATATAATATTTGGCAGGCGGATAAGTCGACAAAATTATTTAAAAATGAAATGCTGAGAAATAAGCATCTCTGCGAAATTATTAAAAGCTGTCCAAACGTTAAATCAATAATTGATATTGGCTGTGGAACAGGATATTTAGATTTTCTTTTATCGAGAGAAGGCATAAAAATTACTGGTGTTGATTTATCTAAAAATAGTTTGGATTTATTCAAACAGAAAGCGGAAGAATTTGGGATTACTCAAATTCATGAAAATCTATTTAACGTCACTCTAGAGAATTTTGATTTAGTTATTTCTCAAGAAGTTCTGGAACATTTAGAAAATTATGAATCGGCAATTTCTAAAATGAATCAATTTATTAAGAAAAATGGTATTGGTTTATTTTGCGTTCCGTATAATGAAAACCTAAATGCTAAAATGATCGAAGATCCTGTAACAGGTAATAAAATTCATAAAGTTGGTCACCTGCATAGTTTTACAAAAGAGAAATTGGAAAAAAGTATTGATAACTGTGGTTTTGAATTAATCAAAACATATTTATTGGTGAATAAAAGAACAAACAAATTTTTCGCCAAATTTAATATTCCGGTAAACATCTTTACACTTCAAATTGATAAAATATTCAACGCGCTATTTCCGTATAAAGCAACTTATTTAGCTGTATTATGTAAAAAAAAATAAATGAAAATTGCTTACGTACATACCGGCAAATGGCCGTCCAATTCTCCAAGCTTTACTTTTGCAACAAACAACGCGGTTGCTCTTGCTCAAGAATTTGAAGAATGTTTTTTATTTGTGAAAAATAATTCAGAAAAAACTTCTGATGAAATAATTAATAATGAACTCAATATTTCATTTCCTAAAAATCTTACAATAATAAGATTCGCCAATAATTCTATTATTAATACAAATTATTTTTACTATAGGAATGTATTCAAAACATTAAAAAAGTTAATTAGACAAAATAATGTCGATATAGTAATTACTCGAAATCCCACTTTTCTCAAATATCTTATTAAAATTAAATTAAAATTCAAAATTAAAGTTTATTTCGAAACTCATGATTTTTATGCCAATTTAAAATTACGCGATGATATCAATCATAGTAAAAAAAGAAAAATTGAAAAAATTGAAAATAAATTTATTCCCCGAATTGACGGAGTGATTTGTCTTCAGAATTCGCAAAAGGAATTGTATGAAGAACATTTTCCTAACGTGAACATCTTTGTTACGAGAACCGGATTGCGTGATATTGAAAATATTAATCATGAAAAAAAATATGTAACTTACATAGGTTCATTAGACAAACATAAAGGTGTAGATCAACTAATACAAGCGGCAGCTCAATCAAGATCAAAACCGGAAATTTTAATTATAGGCGGAAAAACAGAATTTGAAGTTGAAGAAACGAAAAATATAATTAGTAATTATTATAACCCGGATTATGTTAAAATTACAGGCTGGATAAATAAGAAAGAAATGAGTGAATATTTAGCGAAAACCGCCATTGGAATTATTCCCTTGGAAAATACATTTTTTAATAAATATTTAACATCGCCTTTAAAATTATTTGATTATTACAGTTTCTGTATTCCGGTAATTGCGAGCGATTTACCTTCAACAAGGGAATTAATTATCGAAGCTAAAACCGGATTATTTTTCGGAAGTGTTAGTGATTTGGCGGATAAAATTGATGAATTGTTGTTAAGCAATTGTATAATAGATGAAATGAGGAACAATATTCAAGAATATGCACAGAAATTTTTATGGATAAATCGAGCGAAGGAATTAAAAAAAATCTTTAATTTAAACAGCAAATCAAATTTAATTGAATGAATAAAAGAGCGAATAAAATATCTGCGGCTATTATTACAAATAATGAAGAAGCCAATATTGAAAGGTGCTTAAAGTCATTATTATGGGTTGATGAAATTGTCGTTGTCGATTCATTTTCAACGGATAAAACAATCGATATCTGCAGAAAATATAACTGCAAAATATTTCAAACCGAATGGAAAGGTTTTGGCATAACAAAAAAGTTTGCAGTCGATAATGCCTCAAATGACTGGATACTATCAATTGATTCTGATGAAGTCGTTACGGTTGAATTAAAAAATAAAATTGAAGATATTTTATCAAAGCCTGGATTCAACGGATATAAGATTAGAAGGAGATCGTTTTATCTTGGCAGGGAAATAAAACATTGCGGTTGGGATAAAGATTTTCCTTTGAGATTGTTCAACAGAAAATATGGAAATTTCAATGAAGATTTGGTTCATGAATCTGTTGTATTAAAAGAACAGAAATCTAAAATTAGTGAGCCATTACTTCATTATACTTATCCGACAATTAATCTTCACATAAGCAAAATGAATCGTTACTCTGAGCTTGCGCAAAGTAAAAATATCGAAAATAAAAAATATTCTATTTTAGCTTCAATGTTTTTTGGAATAAATAAATTCTTAAAAATGTACGTTTTACAAAAAGGATTTTTAGATGGTAAAATTGGATTTTTGCTTTGCGTACATTCAGCTTTTGGCGTTTATCTAAAGTATATAAAAATATGGCAGAAGAATAATGAAAATTCTTCACATTGATAGTGAAAAATATTGGCGCGGGGGACAGCAGCAAGTTTTTTACCTTCATGAAGGTTTAGTTAAACGCGGAATTAATTCTTTGTTGGTTTGCGAAAAAAACTCTGAATTAAAAAAAAGATGTATGGAAAAAAAACTTCCATATCATGAAATAAATATCCTCGGCGAACTGGATTTTTTATCGGCTATAAAGATATCAAGGATCTGCAAATCAAATAACATTGATATTATACAAGCACATTCGGCACATTCTCAAACAATAGCCATATTCGTAAAATTCTTGGTTTCGAAATTAAAACTTATTGCGGTAAGACGAGTTGACTTCCATATAAATAAAAATATGTTAAGTAAATTAAAATACGGCACAAAGAAAATTGATAGAATTGTGTGCATTTCCGAATTCATTAAAAAAGTTTTGTTGGAAGACGGAGTTAATAAAAATAAGTTAATTACAATCAGAAGCGGAACCAATGTAAATAAGTTTGATGATGTTAATGTCGATAAAATATTTCAAAATTCGTTTAAGCAAAACCCAAATACAATTTTGATTGGAACTATAGCGGCATTTGCCGGACATAAAGATTTTCCCAATTTACTGAAAGCATTTAAATTGATTAAAGAAAAATGCCGAATACAAAATTATGCATTGTTGGCGATGGTCCGTTAAAATATGATATTGAAAATTTAGCGAAAGAACTCAGTATTTATGATGATATTATATTTGCGGGTTTTCAAAGTGAAATTGGAAAATACTTAAAGACGTTTGATATTTTTGTGCTTGCGTCAAAAAAAGAAGGACTTGGAACATCTATTATTGACGCAATGTCTGTAGGACTTCCAATAGTTGCGACAAATACCGGAGGAATTCCGGAATTAATAAAGAGTTATCACAATGGAATTTTAGTTGAACCCAAAGATCCTGATCAATTATCAAGCGCGGTAATTGAAGCAATTTCAAATAATGAACTGAGACTGAAAATATCTGAAAATGCAAAAAAGGATTCTGCAAATTTTTCTATAGAAAAAAATATTGATAAATACATTGAATTGTATAACGAATTGCAAATGAATTGATAATGCCGAAATTATTACCAAGCGAAGAAGATAAAAAAAGTATAAAGCGAATTTTACTAATTCAAACCGCGTTTATTGGCGATGTAATTCTTATTACGCCATTGATTAAAGCCGCAAAAGAGCTGTTCCCAAATGCTCTACTTGATATAATTGCGATACCTCAAACAGCAAATATTTTAGAGAATAATCCAAATATAAATTCAATAATTATTTTCAATAAAAAGGAAAGTAAGTTAAAGTCGTTTTTACGGATATTAAAGAAAATATATTCCAATAAATATGACATCGCAATACTGCCGCATAGTTCGCTGACTTCTGTTCTTTTAGTTTATTTGGGTTTTGTTAAAATTAGAATTGGTTTTGATAGATGGATAGCGAGATGGTTTTTAACAAAACGAATTCCGCATTTGCAGAATGTATATAAAATTGAGAAAAATTTATTTTTGCTCTCGCCGTTTTCAGATGAAAAATTTTCAATTCAAACGGAATTATTTCCTTCAAATGAAATGAAGCAAAAAGCTGAAAATATTCTTTTGGATTTTAAAAAGTCTAATAATATTTCTCAAGAAGTCAAATTAGTCGCAATTGCTCCTGGTTCAAATTGGTTCACAAAAAGATGGCTTAAAGAACACTACAAAACATTAGCGGAAGAATTAACAAAATTAGGATTTGGAATAATATTCATAGGCAGCAAAGATGAAATTGATTTATGCGAAGAAGTTTCACCCGTAATAAATTCTATCAATCTTGCCGGAAAATTATCATTGTTGGAATCTGCCGCGGTTGTTGAAAAATGTGACGTTTTGATTTGCAATGACAGCGGAGCAATGCATATTGCAAATGCTGTTAAAACCGATGTGATAGTTTTTTTCGGTCCAACTGTAAAAAAGATTGGATATTTTCCATTTAGAGAAAATGACAAAGTTATGGAAATTGATTTAGATTGCCGTCCATGCAGCAGTCACGGATCAAATTCTTGTCCGTTAGGTCACCATAATTGTATGAAACTAATTGAGCCAAGCATTGTTTTGAATGAAATTAAATTAAAATTTACAGTAGAATAAATATGGTATTTTCATATTATCTGTATAAGTATCCGTATAAATTTATTTGGCATTTAAAAAAAATCTTTAAATTAGAAGAAATTATATTTTACTGCGCCGATCCGCTTGATTACGAAATGTTCCTTCCGATTCAAAAATATCTATTGAAAATTACCGTTATTGCAAAGAATAAAAAGACTAAAGATTATTTGAGAGAAAAAAAAATTGAATATAAAACAATGCCGGTTTTTCCAAAGGTGGTTATAATGGGAAGACATGAGCATTATAAATTTCCGGTTGAACAAATTGTGAAGATTGGATTCGATCATGGATTGTATCAATTTAAAAGATGGACATCATCAAAAAATTATAATGGGTTTAATACTTATTTTGTATCAAGCCAAGACCAAGTTAACAAAGCTAAAGCAAGAGGAATAAATTCAACAGTGGCTGTTGGTTATCCCAAATTAGATAACGCTTTTAATGGAGTATATGACAAAGAATATTTGGAATTAATAAAAAGAAAAGTAAAAATTGATCCAAATAAAAAAACTATTATTTTTACTTCCACTTGGAATGTTGACGGATTATCCCAAATTCATAAATGGATTGATAAAGTACATACGTTAACCGACAAATACAATATTTTATTAACCGCTCATACTTGGACTGCAAAAAATTATCTTACCAAATTAAAAGAAGTAAAAAATGCATTTTATTTGGAAGATTTTGATATAACTCCATATTTAATGATTGCGGATTATTTTGTCGGGGATTACAATTCACTCATGGGAGAATTTTGTGCTTTTAATAAACCGATTATTAGCTTCAAAGTTCCTTCTTCCGATAGAGCAATTCCTGAAGTTGTAGAACTAATAAAAAAGATAAGCGTTCAAATAGAAAATTTTGATGAAATTTATGATGCAATTAATTCCTATTTACAGAATCCAAATTTAAAAGCCGATGAGAGACAAAAGGCAAATCAAATTTTGTTTTATAAATTAGATGGGAAAGCCGGGGAAAGAGCTGCAAATATAATAATGAAATATTTGGAGAAAGTTTAAAACTTAAATTTCGTAAGGTGATTTCTTCGGAAAATAATCTTCAAAAAATAATTTTAATTTTGGCAAATTATCCGCAGGTGTTTCAGGAGTTTGGTTTATACAAAATGTAAATGGCTTTGCCGATTTAATTCTCATCAAGTGTTCCTCCGCGTCTTTTTCATGCATATTGATAAATCCAAATGTAAATTTTTTATAAATTTTATTCAATAAATTATAGAAACCTTTATTAGTATCAGTAGTCATTAAATACTTTGGCATACCGTTTTTACTTACAATAGAATAAAATTCAAATAAGTAAGTCAAAATTATATCGTCATTTGTTCTGAATTTATTTTTATTTGTTTCATTAACTTTTTCAGTTAATATATTTTCCAATTCAGTTAAATTCGATTTCGAGAATGGTTTTACGCTGTGTCTGATACTTCTGTAAGTAATTTTACCAAACTTCTCAAAAATTAATTTTCTGCAATTTACCATATTATATTGGTATGAATTTCTTTTTTCAATTGGTCTAAGGTTAATATCAATCAGTTTTTTATTCGGAACAGGAATAAGTTCGGAAACAAAAACACGAGGTTTTCCGGTGGATGAAAAAAAATCATTTACCTCAGTTATGTTTCCCAAAAACATATCATCATTGAAATATAAAAAATGTTCCGAAAGTTTTTTTATTTTATGAAGATGGTTTTCTATAACACATGAGTTGAAAGTAGGTAAAAATTCTTTGTCAATTATATCGGAATGATCAATAATATTTATCTTTGGATTATTTGTATTCAACCATTTAGGAATTTGGTTATCGGTTACAATAAAAATGTTATTTATCCACGGAGCATATTCATTTATTGATCTTAATGAATATTTTAATTCATCGTTGTCTGTAAAAAGTGCTTCGCTGATTGAACTATTTAAAATTTTCCCGGCTTTTTTCGCCTGAAAATTTCTTTTTTCCAGCCAATTTTTATCGGAACCATCAACCCAAGTAAAAACAATATCAATTTTCATTTATATTAGATTATTTATTTAATTGAACTTAACAATAATAAAAATTAATTTGATCTATTCATCACAGAAACATAATAATTATTCAATTTGATTACAGATTAAGCAATGACTATTTTTACATATTATTCATTAATTCTTAAATAAATTTGAACACATACAGGCGTATATTAACTTTTGTCCTTCCGTTTTGGAAACACCTTATTTTAGCCGTATTATTTACTTTTTTATATTCGTTGATGCACGGTGCTTCGGTATATTTGACAATCCCGTTGTTGGATACTTTATTTAACCAATCCGAAACAGTACCAAAAGTAAATTCAATAAATGAAAATATCAAAAATAGTTTCGTTCCTCAATTTATTACGGATTTCATCAATACAATTTCATTAGCATTTCATAATTTTATTTTCGACGGAGGAATAACTCAAATTCTTCTTAAAATTTGCTTACTTATTATTATAGCTTTTTTTGCCAAAGGAATATTTGATTATCTGCAGGATTATTTTTTGTCATATGTTCAGCAGGGAGCAATAAAAAGAATAAGAGATACTGCTTATAATCATTTGCATAAATTGCCGATGAGTTACTTCAAAAACGAAAGAACAGGCGATTTAATTTCAAGAATTACTAATGACGTAAACGTTGTTCAAAACAGCTTTTCAATTGTATTTCTAAGTTTATTCAGGGAACCAGTAACAATAATTGTTTTCATGGGAATCGCAATTTCCATTAGTTGGAAATTGTTTTTGGTTTCACTTGTAATACTTCCGGTTTCCGGCGCGATTATTGGCACAATTGGTATTAAATTACGAAGGCAGACAAAACAGTTGCAAAGAGAAATGGGAAATATAACCGCGATATTACAGGAGTCTATTTCCGGTGTTAAAATTGTAAAAGCGTTCGGAATGGAAGCTTATGAAAATAAAAAGTTTATGAACTTTACAAATAATTACTTTAAAACGGCAATAAAGAAAATACGAATCCAATCAATATCTTCACCCAGCACAGAATTTATTGCAGTATTGGTCGGAGTTGTTATCATCTATTACGGCGGAGTTTTGGTGCTAATCGATAAATCAATGAAGGCGAGTGAATTTTTAGGATTTTTGCTTGCTGTTT
Source organism: Ignavibacteriota bacterium (assembly GCA_016713565.1). Classification (NCBI taxonomy): domain Bacteria; kingdom Pseudomonadati; phylum Ignavibacteriota; species Ignavibacteriota bacterium. Next base: position 519,644 of record JADJOX010000007.1, on the reverse strand, counting down.
TTCAAATGATTCCTCCGATGAAAACTTTGGCAACTGTAAATAATCGAATTCAAGAAGCTATAGCAGCGGGCGATAGAATTTTTGAAGTTATTGATACCGAACCAAAAATCAAAAATATAAAAAACGCAAAAACCATTGGAAGTTTTACACAAGGTATAGAATTTAAGAATATGTACTTTAAATATGACGATTCGGATGAACTAATATTGGATAACATTTCGTTAAAAGTAAATAAAGGTGAAATAATTGCTTTGGTTGGCGGAAGCGGTGCGGGAAAAACTACATTTGTTGATTTAATTCCGAGATTTTATGATCCTACATCAGGTCAAATTTTAATTGATGGAATAGATACAAAAGAAGTTTCATTAGAAAGTCTGCGTAAATTAATGGGAATAGTTACACAGGAAACCGTATTATTTAACGAAACGGTTACAAGCAACATCGCGTATGGATTGGAAAATTTTCCATTTGAAAAGGTTGTGGAAGCGGCAAAAATTGCAAACGCGCATAATTTTATTTTGGAAATGCCGCATGGTTATGACACAATAATTGGCGAGCATGGAACAAAAATATCAGGAGGACAGCGGCAAAGATTATCAATCGCGCGTGCATTATTAAAAAATCCGCCGATAATGATTTTTGATGAAGCGACTTCGGCTTTGGATAATGAATCTGAAATGCTTGTGCAGGAAGCAATTGAAAGACTTATGGCCGATAGAACAACATTTGTTATTGCTCATAGATTAAGTACAATTAGAAACGCAAACAGAATTTTAGTTTTAGATAAAGGCAAAATAGTTCAGCAGGGAAATCATCAAGAATTGCTTAATGATGAAAAAGGTTTATATAGAAAACTGTATGAACTTCAGTTCAGGAATTTGGAATAAAATTTTGAAATGTAAAATTTATAAAAAAAAGACATTAAAATGATTGTTGGGATAACAACTAATTTTCAAAAAAAAGAAATCATTCCTTTTCTTAAAGAATTAATAAGAAAATTAATTTCAGCAGAAATCAGTTTCGTTGTTAGTGATTCCGTTCTTAAATCGGAAAATAATTCTGAAATTGATTGGAAAAACATAAAGTTAATCAAAGACGAAATCTTATCTCAAAATTGTGATGTTATTATTTCAATAGGCGGCGACGGTACTTTGCTTAATACGGCTTTTCATGCCAGATTAACTCAAACACCTTTGATTGGTGTTAATTTCGGCAAACTTGGATTTTTAGCCGAATACGATACTGATAGAATTGATGAAGTAATTACCAATCTAACAAAAGGTAATTTAATAATTGAAAAAAGAATTACGCTTCAGGGAAAATGTTTATCTGAAGAATCAGATACATTTTATGCCGTAAACGATATTGTAATTGATCGCGGTAAATATCCTAAAATGATTGAAATTACAATTGAGGTGGATAATGAATACGTAAGTACTTTTTCGGCGGACGGAATTATAATTTCTACTCCAACCGGTTCAACCGGATATTCACTTTCAACCGGTGGACCAATAGTTAATCCCAGAACTCAAGCAATTACATTAAGTCCAATTTCACCGCATACATTAACCATGCGCCCATTAGTAATTTCAAGTGATCAAAAAGTTGTAATTAAGGCATTTTCGCCGTATCAAAATGTGCAAGTTATTTGTGACGGTCAAAGAGTCAGCTACTTAAAAACTTCTGCGGTAATCGAAATAGTAAAAAGTGAATATGATTTAAATTTAGTTCACAATATTCATAAACGTTATTTTGAAATTCTTAGGAAAAAACTTTATTGGGGACTTGATATAAGAAACAATAACAATTAACAATTAAAATTTTATATATGAAAATCATTTTATTATTTTTTATTTCAGTTATTCTTTTTGGACAAGAATCAAAATTAATTGAAGATCCCAAAACAAATAATCCAATGCTGATCGGTATTACCTCCAGAGACGCATATCATGATCTGAATTTCAAAATTTGGTTTAACGAAGAATATGATAATTATAACGTTGATTCCTCAGCCGCTAAAGAACTAATGCCAAAAATTGTTGATAAAAAAATTACAATTGTTTTGGGTACATGGTGCAGTGACAGCAGAAGGGAAGTTCCAAGATTTTTAAAAGTATTGGATAACATTGGTTTTTGCGATGATAATTTGAAATTGATTAATGTAGATAGAACCAAAAATGGAATTGCGAACGAAACCGAAGATTTGGAAATTGAACTTGTTCCTACATTTATAATTTATGAAAATGATGAAGAAATTGGCAGAATTGTTGAAACTCCCGAAGAAACTTTAGAAATGGATTTATTAAACATTGTGGAATAATTTTTATCCTATTGCAGCATATCTCAAATTTTCCGAATAGTAATCTTTAAGCTTTTTCTTGATCATATAGTTGTGCGCATTATTTAAATTGTGGTCTTTTTCAATTATTGTAAATGCGTCATTTTTTGCGTTTATTAATATTTCCTGATCGGTTGTTAAATCGGCAAAAACCAGATTAGGAAAACCGCTTTGCATTTTACCAAAAATATCACCCGGTCCCCTTAATTTCAGATCGACTTCAGATAATTCAAACCCGCTGGAATATTTCACCATCGCGTTTAATCTTATTTTAGATTTGTGAAATTCTATTTGAGCTTTTGACAAATATTCAAAATTAAAATTGAAATTTCTTGTTTTAGCCGAAAGTTCATTTTTAGTAACCAAAATACAATAAGCTTGGATGTTGCTTCTGCCAACTCTTCCTCTTAGTTGGTGCAGTTGAGATAATCCAAATCTTTCCGCGTCGTTTATTATTATAATGTTCGCGTTTGGAATATCGATTCCTACTTCGATCACAGTTGTTGAAATTAGAACATCAAAATCTTTGTTTTTGAATCGGTGCATGGTTTCATCTTTTTCTTTCCAGTTCATTCTTCCGTGCATTAATCCTAATTTTAGATTTTGAAGATAAGTTGATTTTAATTTTTCATAATAAACTTCCGCCGCTTTCAAATCTATTTTTTCAGATTCTTCAACAAGCGGAAAAACAATAAATGATTGATATCCTTCTTTATTTTTATCAATAATAAATTTATAAATTTCAGGTAAACTTTCTTCTCCTCTTAAAACTGTTTTAATCGGGATTCTATTTTTAGGCATCTCACTTATTATTGATAAATCTAAATCACCGTATAATGTCATCGTTAATGTTCTTGGTATTGGAGTCGCGGTCATAATTAAAACATCCGGCGAAACACCTTTGCTTATTAGTTTGCCTCGATGAGCGACGCCAAATCTATGCTGTTCATCAATAATAATTAACCCAACATTTTTAAATTCTACATTTTCTTCAATTAGCGCGTGTGTCCCAATTATAATTTTACATTTTCCATTTTTAATTGATTCAAGAATATTTTGTCTTTCATTTTTTTTTGTGCTTCCGATTAGTAGTTCAACATCAACATTTAAATTTCTTAATAATTCACTAATGTTTATGAAATGCTGCTGCGCTAATATTTCTGTCGGTGCCATTATTATCGCTTGGTAATTATTGCTTACGGCAATAAGCATTGCAATAACAGCAACGATGGTCTTTCCGCTTCCAACGTCTCCCTGCAATAAACGGTTCATTGGTTTAGAACTTGTCATATCACTTTTAATTTCGCTTAAAACTTTAAGCTGATCTTTTGTCAGTTCAAAAGGAAGAGATGAATGAAAATTTTTTATTATATCAGAATGAAGTGAAAATTGTATGCCTTTAAAATTATTCACAAATTTATATTTTTTAAGCGCAACGAGTGATTCGATATAAAATAATTCTTCATATTTAAATCTGCTTTTAGCTTGTTCAAGCATTTCCATATTATCTGGGAAGTGAATATTTTGAACTGATTCTTTTAATGATAATAAATTGTTTTTAGAGATCAATTCTGCCGGAAGTGTTTCGGATATCATTTCCCTATATTCATCCAGCGCATGCTTAATTATTTTTCTTAGACCAATATCACCGATGTTTTTATTTTTTAATTCTTTGGGTATAGAGTAATATGGAATTATCTTACCGGTATTGATAAAATCGTTAGTTTCATCAATGCTGAACTTATCAAAATCTGGATGTGTGAATTGAAGATTGCCGTATTTAGTTAAAATTGGTTTGGAGGAAACGGCATAATATTCATCAACTTTAAAATATGTTTTAAAATATTTTATACCTTTAAACCAAACGCCTTCAAACAGACCGCTGTTATCTTTAAAAATTACTTTAAAAATTTGTTTCTTTCCGTAATTTATCATTTCAGTATCTAAAACTTTTCCAACAATCGTTACTTCGCCGTCAAAGCCGTTAATAACTAATTGTGAAACTTTAACCGCGCTGAAAATTTTTGATCTGTCTAAATATTTGGTTGGAAAATAAAATAAAATATTTTCAATTGTTTTAATACCAAGCTGATTAAAAGATTCAGTCCGCTTTGGTCCTACGCCGCTTAAAAATTGAATTGAATCTGATATTTGTTTGGTATGCATATCATTGGTAGGAAAGTTATAAAAAAAATTAATGTTCAGATTTCATGTCTCTTGCCATTAGTTCATAAGTCGCTTTTCTTGGATCTTTATCTAAAAAGAGCGCGCTGTAAACTGCGTCAACAATAGGAGTTGCCACGTCATGTTTTCTAGCCAATTCATAAGTAGATTGGCATGTAGCGACACCTTCGGCAACCATCTGCATTGAACTTAAGATAGATTTCAATTTTCTTCCGGCTCCAATTTGTTCGCCGACATATCTATTTCTGCTGTGTTTACTCATGCAAGTAACAATTAAATCGCCAACACCTGAAAGTCCGGCAAATGTTTCAGGTCTTGCGCCCATTTCAATTCCAATTCTTGAAATTTCAGCAATACCTCGCGTCATAATAGCGGCTTTGGTATTATCGCCGAATTTAGCGCCGTCAACCATTCCGGCTCCAATAGCTATAACATTTTTTAAAGCACCGCCGAGCTCAACTCCAATAATATCAGTGGAATGATAAACTCTGAAATATGATGTCATAAATGCGGCTTGTATTTGCTGCGCCGTTTCCAAATCGCTTGACGCGGATACAACCGCAGTTGGAATTTTCAACGCTACTTCTTCAGCATGACTCGGGCCTGAAAGAACACCAATATTTTTTGATTCAACTTTTGGAATTTCATCTTTAATAATTTGTGAAACTGTAAATAAAGATTTTTGTTCAATTCCTTTTGCGACACTTATAAATGTTGTATTGCCAAAATTAAAACTTTTTATATTCTTCAATACGTTTCTAATAAATTGAGAAGGAACAGCCAACACAATCATATGTTGATCATTGCAAGCATCACTAAGCGAATTTGTAATTTCAATTTCATGAGGAATTTTAATTTTGGGGAGATAAATTTTATTCTCACGAGATTTTTTTAATGTTTTATAATAACCTCTTTTATATTCCCACAGAGTAACATCGTGACCATTGGATTGAAGAATAATTGAAAGAGCCGTTCCCCAGCTGCCGGCTCCTAAAACAGAAATTCGCATTATTATTTATTCTTTTTTTTGAAGAGGGATATTTTATTTTCGTTACCGTTTAATAATCTTTCTACATTTGATCTATGTGTATATATAACGAGTAATGCCAACGCAATAACAAAAGGCAATATATTATGATAACTTGGAATATCAACGCCAAATATATTTTCTCTAATTATCATAATAAGAGGTACAGAAACTGCAGCAGATATGGATGCCAAAGAAATATATTTAGAAAAATATACAACAATAATGAAAACCCCTAAAGCCATAATCATATCTAAAGTTACGATAGAAACTAAAACACCTAATCCGGTAGCAATACCTTTACCGCCTTTAAATCCGGCAAAGATCGTCCAAATATGTCCAATTACTGCAGAAATACCTGCAATAATTTGTACTAAAGTAAAATCATCAAAAGGTGTATTATTAGGAAACGGGAAATCGCCTAAATAAAGTCTAGAAACAAAAATTACGGCGATTACGCCTTTAAGCGCGTCGAGAAGAATTGTTAAAATTCCATATTTTTTTCCAAGAACTCTGGATACATTTGTTCCTCCGGCATTTCCACTGCCGAAATTACGTATATCAACGCCTTTAATAAGTTTTGACAGAATAATGCTAGTCGGGATTGAACCTACTAAATAAGATAAAACAATTATAAACAGAAGATTTGGCATATTCTCCTCAAAATTTTATCCAAAATATTGAATTATCGAATTATTTTCAATGATAAAATTAACAGAAAAAATTAGCAGAATTGAAAATTATTTATTAAGCAATTTTTCCAAAATAATTAAATCACCGCTTTCAGTTATCTTAAAATTTGTAAAATCTCCGTTAACAATTTTTACTTTGTAACCGGCATTTTTAACTATCATAGATTCATCTGTTGCAATAAATTTATGTTTTAATGCAAATTCAAATGATTTAAGCAAAATATTATATCTGAAAATTTGCGGAGTTTGAGCATAAAAAATTTTTGATCTGTCTTCATATTTCTCCACAAATTCGTTACCTGAGATCAAAGTATCACGGGCTTTAATCGCAACAACAACACTATCGAATTTTTCGGCTTCTTTTAAAGATGCTTTTAATAAGTCTTGAGATAGTAAAGGTCTCGCGGCATCATGGACAAGAATCAGATCATTGTCATTGAATAGCTTTGCTTTTAAGCCGTTATAAACTGAATCTTGCCGTTCTTTCCCACCTTCAATGATCTTAGTAATTTTGTTAAGATTATATTTGTTTTTTAGTTTGTTGAGCAGATCAAAATAATTCGTATCAGCCGGAATAATTATTTCATCAATTTCATTTGAATTTTGAAATACGGAGATAGTGTGGACGATAAGCTCTTTCCCCAAAACCTTAACATATTGTTTTGGAATTGGGGAATTAAATCTTGAGCCGCTTCCGGCAGATGGAATTATTGCAATTTTGCTCATTATAAAATCAGCATCGCGTCACCGTAACTTAAGAATCTATATTTTTCCTTTAATGCTTTTTTGTAATTTTTCATTACTTCATCATAACCGCCAAAGGCAGCTGCCAGCATTAACAAAGTAGATTCAGGCTGGTGAAAATTGGTGATCAACTTTTTAGTTATTTTAAAATCATATGGCGGAAAAATAAATTTATCAGTCCATCCGAAATTAGGTTTAACAAAACCCTCAGCGGTTACGCTGCTTTCCAATGCTCGAGTTGCGCTTGTTCCAACTACAAAAATATTCTTCTTGGCTTTTAATGCTTCGTTTATTGTTTTAGCGGTTTCATCCGGAATATCAAAATATTCAGAATCCATTTTGTGTTTTGTTAAGTCTTCAACTTCAACCGGTCTAAAAGTTCCTAATCCAATATGGAGAGTAACAGGAACAATGCCCACGCCTTTTTTCTTAATTTTCTTTATCAATTCAGGTGTAAAGTGCAAGCCTGCGGTTGGCGCAGCAACAGAACCATCTGTTTCTGCAAATAAAGTTTGATAATCTTCTCTATCTGATTTTTCCGTTGGTCTTTTTATATAAGGCGGAAGGGGAGTTTGTCCGATTTTTTCAATTGCTTTAAAAATATCATCACCCTCATAATTTATTCTAACAGTTCTTCCGCGCGATGTTGTGTTATCAATAACTTCACACCATAATTTATCATTAAAATAAATTCTATTACCTATTCTAACTTTTCTTGCGGGATCAACAATAACATCCCATATTTTTTCTTCCTTGTTTAATTCGCGTAACACAAAAACTTCAATTTTTGCATTTGTTCTTTCTTTTTGACCGAATAGTCTTGCCTGCATTACTTTAGTGTTGTTAACGACTAATACGTCGCCCTTTTCCATATAATCGGCAACGTCTTTGAATTTTTTGTGGTCAACGTTAGTAGTTTCCCGTTTAAAAACCATTAGCTTTGCGTTATCTCTTGGTTTAACGGGAAATTTAGCAATTGAAGTTTTAGGTAAAGTATATTTGAAATCAGATAATTTCATTTATTCTCCTATTATCTTTTAATATGGCTCATTCTTAAATGCAATTTGAAGAATTTGCCAAGACAAAGAAAACCAAGTTTATAAAAATAAACTTGGTTTTATTATTTAGTTTATTTTCGTAATGCCGCTCTTGCCGCTGCAAGTCTTGCAATTGGAACTCTAAAAGGTGAACAGCTAACATAATTTAAACCTGTTCTATGGAAGAATTCTACAGATTCAGGTTCGCCGCCGTGTTCGCCGCAAATTCCAACTTTAAGAGATTTATTAACTTTTCTTCCTTTTTGTGTTCCTATTTGAACTAATTGACCAACACCGTTTTGATCTATACTTTCGAATGGATCGCGTGGTAAAATTTCTCTATCAACATAGAGAGGCAAGAACTTACCGGCGTCATCTCTAGATAAACCAAAAGTTGTTTGAGTTAAGTCGTTTGTTCCAAAGCTGAAGAACTGTGCAACTTTTGCAATTTCATCGGCAATCAACGCAGCTCTTGGAAGTTCGATCATTGTTCCGACTAAATACTCAACTTTTTTACCTTTTTCTTTGAATACATCAGCAGCTACTTTTCTTACAATTGCTTCCTGAAGTTTTAATTCTTCAAGAGTAGCAACCAACGGGATCATAATTTCAGGTTTAACTTTTATGCCTTTTTTAGCCACGTCAACTGCGGCTTCAAATATAGCGCGGGCCTGCATTTCCGTAATTTCAGGATAACTGATTCCCAAACGGCATCCTCTGAATCCAAGCATTGGGTTAAATTCCGCCAATGATTCCATTTTAGTTTTTAGTTTTTCTACTGTTACATTCAATGCATCCGCAACTTCTTTTTGTTCTTTTTCTGAATGAGGTAAAAATTCGTGCAGCGGAGGATCAAGAGTTCTTATTGTAACAGGTTTACCTTTCATAACTTCAAAAATTTCTGTAAAGTCTTTTCTTTGAAGAGGTAATAATTTTTCAAGAGCTTTCTTTCTTCCTGCTTCGGTTTCAGCAAGTATCATTTCTCTAACAGCAAGAATTCTATCGCCACCAAAGAACATGTGCTCGGTTCTGCACAATCCAATTCCTTCTGCGCCAAATGCAATTGCATTTGCCGATTGATCAGGTTGATCGGCATTGGTTCTAATTCCAAGTGTTCTTGCTGCATCAGCCCAGCTCATTAAATCTTTGTAAGTTTTAAAAACTTTTGAATCTTTTGGATCCAATTCTTTTGTAATTAATACTTGAACGACTTCTGATGGTTTCGTTTGAATTTCTCCTTGAATAACTTCACCAGTTGAACCATCGATAGAAATATATTCACCTTCTTTAACAACTAAATCAGAATTGGCAACTTTCAATGTTCCTTTTTTATAATCGATTTCCAAAGCTCCGCATCCGGCAACGCATACTTTACCCATTTGTCTGGCTACCAATGCGGCGTGTGAAGTCATTCCGCCTTTTGCCGTTAAAATACCTTCACTTGCATTCATTCCTTTTATATCTTCGGGTGAAGTTTCAATTCTAACAAGTATTACTTTATCGCCTTTTTTAGCCATCTCTTCCGCATCTTGAGCCGAGAAAGCAATTTTACCTGCAGCTGCGCCAGGACCCGCATTCAAACCTTTTGCCAATAATTTGCCTTGAGCAATTGCTTGTGTTTTTTGTTTTGTATCAAATATTGGTCGTAATAATTGATTTAATTGTTCAGGGTCAATTCTTAATAAAGCTTCATTTTTAGAAATTAATTTTTCTCTAACCATATCAACCGCAATTTGAACAGCGGCAAAACCGGTACGTTTTCCAACTCTTGCTTGAAGCATCCATAACTTACCTTGCTGAATTGTAAATTCAATATCCATCATATCTTTATAATGTTTTTCTAATTTCTTTCTAATATCATCTAATTGTTTATAAACTTTTGCATTGTCTTTTTTCAATTCTTCAATTTTGTGAGGAGTTCTAATTCCGGCAACAACATCTTCGCCCTGAGCATTAAATAAATATTCTCCATAAAATAAGTTTTCACCTGAAGCAGGATCTCGTGTGAAAGCAACACCGGTACCGGAGTCTTCACCCATGTTACCAAATACCATTGATTGAACATTAACTGCGGTTCCCCAACTTGCTGGAATGCTGTTTAATTTTCTGTAAACTATTGCTCTTTCGTTCATCCATGAACTGAATACAGCGCCAATAGCTCCCCATAATTGTTTCATAGGATCTGTTGGGAAATCATATCCAGTAATTTTTTTAATTTCAGCTTTAAATTCGGCAACTAATTCTTTTAATTGTTCAGCAGTTAGATCAGTGTCTTTAGTAATATTGTTATCTGTTTTCTTTTTATCTAGAATTACTTCAAATGGATCATGATCATGTTTGTCTTTTGGTTTTAATCCTAAAACAACATCGCCGTACATTTGAACGAATCTTCTGTAAGAATCATATGCGAATCTTGGATTATTTGTACGGGCAATTAAAGCTTCTACTGTAGTATCATTTAAGCCTAAGTTTAATATAGTATCCATCATTCCTGGCATTGATGCTCTAGCGCCGCTTCTTACAGATAATAATAATGGGTTAGTCTTATCACCGAATTTAGCGCCCATTTCTTTTTCTATTTTTGCTAAATTATCAAGAACTTGTTTTTCCAATTCTTTTGGATATTTTTTCTTATTGTCGTAATAATAAGTACATACTTCGGTTGTTATTGTGAAGCCGGCTGGAACCGGTAAGCCGATGTTAACCATTTCGGCAAGGTTAGCACCTTTTCCGCCAAGTAAAGCTTTCATTTCAGCTTTTCCATCAGCTTTTTTACCACCGAAGAAATAAACGAATTTTGAGTTTTGTTTCTTTGCCATTGTTTTTCCTCGAATCTATTATTGTAGAATAATTAGTTAAAAATTTGTTTATCTATAATTGTGAAAAAGTTTTCCTCATCTTCCATTAGCAACTCAATTTTGAGAAAATAAATATCAATATCATCTAACTCTTTGTTGAACTCCATTAACTTTACTGCATCTTTTTGAGTTGTTAAAACAGAGTACGAATTGGTTGAATAAAATTCTTTTCTTATCTGTTCAATTTCCTTTAAAGTATAATTTTTGTGATCAGTAAAGATCAATTTATTTTTAATATTTATGTTATTTTCTTCAAGAACTCTAAGAAATGAAAATGGTCTTGCAATACCGCATACAACAAGACTTTTTTGACCTTCAAATTCGGCAATTGAATATTTTTTATTATTCTTTACATCATATATGCCTTCAGCTTTATAGAAAGAGTAAAAGACATCTTTATTTAAAAAATAATTTTTCAATTTTGTCGGGATATTTATTTTAGGCGAAAATTTTCTGTTGATAATAACTATGTCGGCTCTATTTAACGAATCAAAAGGTTCTCTCATATTTCCAAGCGGAAGTATATTTTGCTCAATATCATTAACGTTGCTTAAAAATTTTTGATCAATTATAACAACGTCTAAATCTCTTTTAATCCATCTGTGCTGAAAAGCGTCATCAAGGATTATTGTTTTCAATTCAACGTCTTTAAGAAATTTTTGTGCACCTTCAACACGTTTTTCACTTACGGCAGTTGATACTTTACATTCATTTGAAATTAGCAGGATCTCATCGCCGGATTGACTTACATTTAACAGAGGCTCTCCATTTTTTGAAACCAAATGGTAGCCTTTGCTATTTCTTCCATAGCCGCGGCTTAATACGCCGACTTTATTATTTTTGCTCTTTAAATATTTTGTTAACATTATTACAAATGGAGTTTTTCCCGATCCGCCAACGGTTATATTACCAACTGAAACAACTTTGCAATCAACTTTTGTTTGTTTAAAAATGTTCCTATCAAATAGTTTATTTCTAATTTCAATAATGAATTTGTATAAAATTGTCAATGGAGAGAGCATTATGCGAATAAATTTCAAGCCGCGTTCTCCAAGTTATTTTCTAATTGTATTAATTCTGATTCAATAAATTTTATCATACTATCCGTTTCTTCATAGGATAATTCATTATCAACAAAATAAGGCTGTGAATATTTTATAGTTGATTTACTAAAGAACCAAGGTATTTCAAAATGATCCCAGCTCTTTAATTTTATTTTTTTATAATTATAAACACCAGCAAGAACAATTGGAATTCCCCTTTTTTTTGCAACTATAACCGCGCCCGCTTTCATTTTATAAATAGGACCTTTCGGACCATCGGGAGTAATAAGAATATTTTTTTTATTTTCAGCTTCCGCCAACAAATTTTCCAGAACTTCCTTTCCGCCTTTACTGCTTGATCCGCGCTGAACATTGTAATTCCATTTTTTCAATATATTTGTTAGAATACCGCCATCTTTGCTCGTGCTAACAATTGCGGAAGCATTTGAGTCCTTAAACATAAACCATGGTATTAACATTTTACCATGCCAAAACGCGAGAATAAAATTCCGGTTTTCATTTTTAAGATCTAATAAAACTTCCTTATTAGTCTCTACAATACTTAAAGAATGACAAAGAAGCCTGATCGCAAATTCGGCAAAATGATTTCCAATAAAATTCAAAGAACTTTTTCTAATACTTTTAAATTGCATTTAATTCCGAGTAAATTATTTCAGCTGCTTTTTTACTTGGATTGCCTTCCGTATGCAGATTGCGTTTAACCGAATTAAGTTCACTTTTTAAATTATTTAAATTTTCCGTGCTGCTTAAAATTTCTTTTATTTGATTAAATATGTTCTCAGAATTAACATCATTTTGAATTAATTCTTTAACGACCGTTTTACCGGCTACAATATTAACGAGTGCAATGTTATTGATTTTGATCAAACTCTTAACAATCAAGTATGTTAAAAAATTTGTTTTATACACTACAATAAAAGGAGTGCCAATTATTGCAGTTTCAAGCGTAGATGTACCGGATTTTACAATTGCAAAACTCGCATGTTTCAGTAAATTATAAGTATCATTTTTTATTAAAAAGAAATTTTCATTCGGCATAAATGAGCCGATAAAATTCTCATCAATATTATCAGCACAAGCAATGGCAATTTGTAAATTAAATTCTTGTGAAATTTTCTTTGCCCCTTGAAACAGATCTGTAAAGAACATTTCAATTTCCTGCTTTCTGCTTCCTGGCAGTATAACCAATAATTCTTTAGAAGGGTCAAAATTATATTTTCCAAACAGCGAATCTTTATCCAAAAAATTATAGTTTTCAATTTTGCTGATCAATGGATGTCCCACAAAATCCGAATGAATTTCAAATTCGTCATACATTTTTTTTTCAAAAGGAAACAAAACTATCATTCGGGTGATCAACTTTTTAATTTTTTTTATTCTGCCTTTTCCCCATGCCCAGATTTGAGGAGAAATATAATATATGTTTTTAACACCAAGTGCTTTAAAACTTTTTGCTATGCTCAAGTTGAAACCGGGATAGTCAATAAGAACCGCGGTTTTTATATTTTCTGATTTTAAATGTTCAATAAGATCTGACTTTACTTTTTTAATAAACGGTAAATGCTTAATTACTTCCACAAAACCCAAGAATGACATTTCCTTAATATGATGTAGTTTTTTCAGTCCGCTATTTATCATTTTATCGCCGCCTATTCCGGAAATTTCTAATGTCGGATCAATTTTTAAGAGTTCATCAATTAAAGATGAACCATGCAAATCTCCTGATGCTTCACCAGCGATAATCATAATTTTTTTATTCACATTAACTAAAAATAAATGTCAAAATAATTATTAAAGATATAACAATAATTGCCTGCAGAGTTCTTCTTTCTGATTTCAAACCGGCATGCATTTTTAATGGCTGATTTTTAGAATCATCGGATTTATAAGCTGAAATACTGGGAAATAATTTTGGAACTGCAGCTTTATAATCTTCATATTTTTTGCCAAAAGTTTTTAACAGAAATTCTTCCTCTTCCGCGATTATTAAATGGTATTGAAAAACAAAAAAAAGCAATGCGATAATTTGAAGGTAGGGAAATAAAGCCATGGACATAACTCCGAATCCCAGATAAATTAGTATATTGCCTAAATAAAGTGGATTTCTTAAATGCGCAAAAGCTCCGCTTACAATTAACTGATTTGCTCCAACTCCAGATGTAGTTCTTGTCGCGCTTCCAGCGTAAACAACTCCCCAGTATCTGAAAAATTCGCCGGTTAATACTATCATCAATCCAATAATTATGCTTGCCAAATTTGCGTTTTGAAATATGATCATTAATATTACAAATGGTATCGGTGTATAGCTTCGATTCTTAAAAAGAAATTTCCCTAATTTTTTATTCATTGTTACCCTTGCATATACGCATCTCGTCGTTTGAGTGATGCTTGATGTCTTTTTTTAATTTTTCTTTTTGCTGATAATTGTTCGACTATTTTTTTTACATCTGAAAAATTGTTGAACGGATAATACGGTATGCGATTTTTTTCACAATATTTCAACAATGATCTTTTCGCAAAAATATAATCGCAGTACTGAGCCGCACAAGTATCAGAATATCCGTCGCCGATATAAATATTTATTTCATCATCGCGTGACGAATTCAAAATATGATTTCTTTTACAGTTTGCGCAATTGCTGCATTCTTCATCTCCGAAAGGAAATGATGGAACCAGCTGTTTATCCTTTTCAACTTTCAAAGTATTTGAAAAAATCTTTAAATCATCAAATTTATTTTTTGACGCAATTTTATTTATATAATAATCTAAACCATCGCTCAAAATTGTGACCGCAAAATTGTTTGATTTACAATATTCAATAAATTCCAAAAAGTATGGATCCAGTTCAACTTCATCAATAAATTTATCAAAATCATTTTCATTAAAATCAGAAACAGTTTTACAAAGTTCTATCCAAACAGTTCTGGAACTTGTTTTTCCATCAACCCATTCATCAATAACATTTTTACATTTTTCCGGATCACCGAATTTTACAAACATTTGTTCTCCAACGTCTATGTTTGTAATTGTGCCGTCAAAATCAATATATATATTAAATTTATTTCTTACATCAAATTGCATTAAGCCGATACACTTATTTCTTGGTTAAATTGAACTCCAACTAATTTTGAAATTCCTTCTTCTTGAATTGTAACTCCGTACATATTTTCCGCGGCTTCCATTGTTCTTTTGTTATGCGTAACAATAATAAACTGAGTATTATCGCTGAAATCTTTCAGCAATTTTGTAAATCGATCAATGTTTGCATCATCAAGTGGAGCGTCAACTTCATCCATTATACAAAACGGACTTGGTTTAACTAAATAGATCGCAAATAATAATGCTGTAGCGGTAAGTGTTTTTTCTCCTCCGGATAAAAGTTCTATTCCGGTTGGACGTTTACCTTTAGGTTTTGCGATAATTTCTATTTTTGCTTCTAAAGGATCGACACCTTCTTCAAGAATTAAATCAGCTTCATCTCCTGGATTAAAAACTGACTGAAATATTTTTATGAAATTATCTTTAATTACCGAAAATGTTTCCATAAAAACTTTTTCCGCGCTTTCATTAATTTCCTTGATAGTATTTATCAAATCTTTTTCGGAATTAACAAGATCGGTTCTTTGCTGTTCTAAAAATTTAAGTCTTTCGTTTTCTTCTTCATACTCTGAATAAGCTAAAAGATTTATTGGACCCAGGTTTTTCAATTTTTCTTTGAATGAATGAACTTCCGCAGAAATTGAGTTGAAGTTATAAGTTTCAATATCCTCAAATTCTTTTCTTTCAAGCTGAACGGCATATTCATCTTTAATATGATTTACAAGATTTTCAAGTCTTATAGAAATTTCATTTTCCTTTACTTGAATATGATGAATTCTATCCGAAATATTTTGTCTTTCATTTCTAACGGAGTTCAAATTGTGTTCAAGTTCACTAGAAATATTTTTCTTTGAAATAAGTTCCTGTTCAATTTTTACCAATGCTTCGGAGTTTGTAATTTTATCAGAATTAATTTCATCGTGCTCAAGTTGAGAATCTTCTATTGCTGATTCAATAGAAGTAATTTCATTTTTCGAATTTTCAATTTCTTTATGAAGTTTTTCAATTGTTTTGGAAAGTGATTCGCTGGTTTCACGGGCTTTGTTAAGTAGGTTATTTAAATTTTTATTTTCGCCTTTTAATCTTTCAAGCTCAATACGCAACGAATTGTATTCGCTTTGGAATTTTGAAAAATCATCTTCTTCCGTATTTAGAATTCCTTCAAAATCATTCAGCTCATTTCGAAAATTTTCTATTTCATTTTTCTTAACTTCAAATAACGATATAAAATTTGTCAATTCGGTTTCGGTTGAATTTAATTCGGAAACGTTTTCCTGGATATCATTTTGAATATTTTCAATATCGTTGGCAGCTTTACTCTTTTCGTATTCCAATTGAGAAATTTGCTTTTCAATATTGTTAATTTCGTTTATGAGAATTTTTCCTTGATCCGAAATAACTTTCAAATTTATTTTTGAAGCGCTTTCTTCTTTTCCATCTATGATGTTTCTTAAAGAAAGCAGACTATTTTCTAACTTCGGATATTCATTTTTAAGCTCTTCAAGTAATTTTCTTCTACCGAAAAGTGAATCTTCCAAATTATCCGCCGAACCGGCTTCTACAATACCATTATTAGTAATGTAATCGCCATCCAAAGTAATAAAATTAAAATCGGGATAAATTTTTATTAAGTTGAATGCGCTTTCCAATGATTTTACAATTGCGGTTTTCTCTAAGCTTTTGCTGAAGAATTCTTTCCATTTTGGTTCAACTTCAATAAGGTTATCTGTCCAGCTTATAAAATCATCGGTCTTTTCAATCTTTTTTATTTTTCTGGAAATTGAATAACTGTTGATTTTTTTTAACAGCCCTTTTTCCGAAGTATTTTCTTTCAATAAAAAGTAAGCTTTTCCCAACGGATTTTTTTTTAGATAATTAATTGTCGATTTCAATTCATCAAAATTTACAATAATAATATTATTTAAAACATTTTTCAAAATTGTTTCAACAACAGATCTATATTCTTCTTTGGGAAGCCCAACATCCGCAAGGATGAATTTATCTTTGTCGTCCAGCCTTCGCTTTCAATTAAAGCTTTTGAACCTTTAGAAACGCCTTCTAAATTATTTATTAAATTTTGAAAGAACTCAATTTTATTCTTAACATTATTTATCTTACTTTTCTCGTCAAATTCTTTAATGCGCAATTCAGAAATTTCTTTTTCTAAATTTTCTTTTTCTTGAAGATTTTTTGAATAAACATGTTCAGATTCTTTTAATTTTAATTCAACTTGCGCTTTTTCATTTTCTAAATCCTCAAGATAACCAACGCTTTTAGCAACATTGGAAGTAATGTTTTGAATGTTATTATTCAGCTTCAACAAAGTCTGATTGTGCTGTTCAACCGATTTTGTATTGTTTGAAATTTTATTTTCGAGAGAAGTAATTTCTTTTTGCGAATTGTTAAATTCATCAAACTTTGATTTATAGATTTCTTTATTCTTCAGTAATTCTGTTCTTTTTGAATCGAGCAGAATTTTATTATCGGCAACAAGTTTTTCTTTATCGTTTAGGTCAATTGTAATCTTATCTATTTTCTGCGTATAATTTATTATATTTTCGTCTGCGTCTTCTTTTTCAATTATATAATCTTCTATATTTCTTTCAAATCTTTCGATATTATTATTTAGCGATTTTGTTCTTTCTTGAGAAACGGAAATATTTTTATTAAGTGTAAATAATTTTTCAGTGAGTTGAGAAATAAAATTTGATTTTTCGCGATAGGAACTTTCAACTGAACTTATTTGCTGGCGAAGTTCAATCAATTTTCCTTCAATCTCTCTTCGCTGATTATCAATTTCTTCTTTTTGGTTTTGAAGTACTGTAGATTCATTTCTAAAATTTTCAAGCTGACTTGTAAATAAAAAATATTCTCTTTCGGACAAACCAAGTTCTAATTCTTTTAATTCTGTCTGCAGCTGATTATATCTATCAGCTTTTTTTGCCTGTCGTTCTAATGACTTAACATTTTTATCAACTTCAGAAACAATATCATTTACTCTAGTTAAATCTTTTTTTACTTCATCAAGTTTATTAAGCGAAAGTCTTCTTCTTAACTTATATTTATTTACGCCAGCGGCTTCTTCAAACATTCTTCTACGTTCTTCAGCTTTGTTGCTTAATATTGTTTCAATCATTTTTAATTCAATAACCGAATAGGCGTTTGTTCCCATTCCGGTATCCATAAAAAGATTTGTAATATCTTTTAATCGGCAAATATTTTTATTAAGCAAATATTCACTTTCGCCTGAACGAAATATTCTGCGTGTAATAGTAACTTCGGAAAAATCTGTCGGCAAAATTCCTTTATCATTCATAATTGTTAATGAAACTTCAGCCATACCCATTGGTTTTTTGGTCCTCGTTCCATTAAAAATTACATTTTCCATTTTATCACTTCTTAAAGTACTGCTTTTTTGTTCTCCCAAACACCATCTAATGGCATCAACAATATTTGTTTTGCCGCAGCCGTTTGGACCGACAATTCCGGTAATACCTCTTGTAAAATCAACTACTGTTTTATTAGCAAATGATTTGAAACCGAATATTTCAACTTTGGATAGATGCAAATAATTTTTC
Source organism: Ignavibacteriota bacterium (assembly GCA_016713565.1). Lineage (NCBI taxonomy): Bacteria > Pseudomonadati > Ignavibacteriota > Ignavibacteriota bacterium. The sequence goes on along the minus strand of JADJOX010000007.1, from coordinate 501,023 downwards.
CTCTATATCAGCGAAAATTGTCTTAACGCTAATGTTATATAATCAATAGTGTTAGAAAAATATTGTAAATAGAAAATTGCGGATACTGCTATAATGATAATCAATAAGTAACTGTACAGATAAACTAAAAATGGTCTGACATCAAAAATGACGTAAATCCCTTTTAAAAATCTTTGAATTATCCAGATAATAAACAAAAATAAAACGAAATATATGATAATATTATACAAGTTCAGTTCCAGAATTTTATATAATATTGTTTCAATTGGAACAAGCAATGCCATTGGTAAAAATGCCCATATTGCAACCGAATATACGCTAGAGAATAAGATTCTGTTCTTTACAAAAAATGATGATAAGTGGAAAAGAATACTGATAACAAAAAATAAAATTATAGTAGCAACATAAATGTAAAGAAATGATTCGATTGGATTCCACGCTAAATAGGAAATAATTGAGCTTAATTTATAATTGCCGAAAGCAATAATAATTTTTTCGAAAAGAATATTGGATTTAAGGTGGTATAAAATAATTGAAACCAATAACGCATTAGAGCCTGACAATAAAAACATTAATATATTTGAATGAAATCCATTAAGAATTCTTTGATCCCTAATATCCGAATAAAAATTGTAGGGACGAAGTAAAGCTCTCATTGTATCTTCTCTAAATTTCCTTTTTGAGTTAATTAGCAGAGCAATAATTATAGAATTCAATAAAGCGGCAATAATGAAAATTATCGGAGCATCGTCGCTGCTGTTTCCAATTGGGATTGAGGTCTTTGTGCCGTTATTCAATCGTGATTTTATAACGTTAAAACTCAATCTTGTATCTTCAACATTTTGAGGCAGAATTCCAATTGCATAATTATCAACGCTGCTGTAGCCGGAAAACAAAGGAGCAAAGTCGCCTTGATAATCAAACATAGAATTTAGTACAAATCCTTTAAGATTTGATTCGTTAGTAATATCAATTATTCCGTCAAAAAATTTTGCCTGTCCTTCGTATGAATTTTCATTTAAATATCCGTTAGTACCACCATTGTATGTCGGATAAGTAGCTTCACTGATAAAATAAAATGAAGAATCTTCGCTTGTCTTATCTAGATAATTGTTAAAGAAAATTGAAGGTTCTACTCCGTAAACTTCAATTCCGTATAAATCCAAACCATCGATAATGTTGTTGCTGTAATTACCAAAGAAAGAAGCGTATGTTAATTTATCTGGCGAGGAAGATTTAATAATTTTATTTATATATACAATAAACTCGCCGTGAGTTTGAGATGATCTTATAAATGAACCGCCGGCGCCTAAACCAATAACTGTATTATATTTATCATAGTACTTAATAACTCTGTTTAAAAACGAACTTACTCTGCTTCTAAAATTTACATCTGATGTAAACTTTTCCGGTACAGAGTTTAGTGGTAATTCAATTAAGGAGAAAAGCCCGTATTTCTCACAAAGGTAAATAGCATAAGGGTGGGGAATTGTTTTACTGAATCTGACAGTATTAAATCCGGCTTCTTTAATTTTCTTTATATCTAATTCAATTTTTCTAAAACTGGAAATAGATGCTAAGTTTGAGCGGATGTATGTTACTCCATTTATTAAAAAATCATTGCCATCGACTTTTAACATTCTTTCGGATTTTTTAATATCAACCAAAGCAATGTTTTTAGATAATTCATCAAGTACAACGCCGCTGCCATTGGTAAGAATAATTTTAACAATGTAAGATTTTGGAGAATTGGGTTTCCAATTTACAATTTTGGCTAATGGTACGGAAAATTCAGATTTATTTGTTTGCGAATTGATATTCCAAGTATTGTTGTAAACAGCAGAAGTATCAAAATTAAATTTAATTGATGCTTGGATCTTAAAGTTTCCATCAAAATTTGGATTTGTTGAATCGACTTTAATTTTAGAAAAGTTCTGCAGAAATACGGAAAAATTTAAATTACCGCCGCTTCCATTTCTTACTAAATTGTAAGTAACATCTTTAACGCCTAATTTAGGTTTAAATGATAAGTAAACATCTCTAAATATTCCGCCGAAGTTTGTTGGAAATAAAAATCTCTGCATTAATGGAATTGTTGTTTCGGAATTTAAATCATATTGAATTTTAATTCGTAAAGTATTCGGTGAATCATAATTTAATATGCTTTCGGGAAGTTCAATTTCGAACGGAATTTCGCCGCCGGCATGTTTGTAAATTGTAGCGTTGTTTAAAAATATTTCCGCTGAATAATTTAGCCCGAGAAAATTAAGTTGAACAATATTTTTAGTAAGTTTATCGCCGGCAATTGAAAATTCTTTTTCAAAGATTACGATTTTCTTTGACGTGAATTTAAGCGGAAAAGAAACTTGGCTGAATTTTTCAGGTTCATCTACAAAAAATATTTTCCAATTCTTATTAAAATATTGAATTGATCTAGTTTTTGAAATTCCCAAAAACAAAGAATCTTTTAAATTCTCAATATCAGATGGTAGTTGATCAATTTTAAATTGTGCAAATAAATTATTTTGTAGAATTATTATTAAGATTAAGGGAAGATATTTTTTTAGCATTTAAATAAGTTATTTTTAATAAAATAATCTGAAAATATACTAAAAAAAAGACGCGAAATCAATTTGATAAAAATTTGTTAACTTATTGTTATTAAACAAGTTAACAGAATAAGGGGTAAAATTGGCTTACCCCTTTAATTTTGCTAAACACTTAAGATAATTTCTCTAAAAGAATCTGCTTTTAAACAAGCACCGCCAACCAAAGCTCCATCGATATCCGGTTTGGAAAGCAAATCTTTTGCATTTTTTGCGTTAACACTTCCGCCGTATTGAATAGTTATTTCTTGTGCGGTTTCAACAGAAGTTAATTTTACCAAAAGGTTTCTAATGAATTCATGGACTTCCTGCGCCTGTTCGGGTGTTGCGGTTTTTCCCGTTCCTATTGCCCATATTGGTTCATATGCAATAACAGTATTTTTAATTTCTTCTTCGGATAAATTATTCAAACAAGTTTTAATTTGCTGTTCAACGACTTTAAAAGTAGTTCCGTTTTCTCTTTCTTCTAAAGATTCGCCGCAGCACAGGATTGGTGTTAAATTATTTTTTAAAGCTTGTTTAACTTTTTGATTAATGAATTCATCGCTTTCTCCAAAAATTGTTCTTCTTTCGGAATGTCCGAGAATTACATATTCGCAGCCGACACTTTTCAACATATCTGCAGAAACTTCACCGGTAAATGCGCCTGAATCAACTGAATGCATATTTTGAGCGCCTAATTTTATATCGGTATCTTTAATTAAAGTTTTCACGGCTTCGAGCGAAATAAACGGCGGGGCAACAACAACTTCAGCATTTAAATTTTTACCATTCAACTCAATTTTTAAATCGGAAACCAACTGAATGGCTTCAGATAAATTTTTGTTCATTTTCCAATTACCGGCAATAATATACTTTCTCATTTTTCTCCAATTTAATTTATTGATTCAACTCTTTTAATTTTCGGAATCTCTTTTTGTAAAGCTTTTTCCACACCTGCTCTTAATGTCATAGTCGACATTGGGCAATCTGCGCAAGCTCCCAACAGTTTAACTTCAACAATTCCGTCTTCTGTTATATTTACCAATTCGATATCTCCTTTATCTTCTTTAAGGAAAGGTCTAATTGATTCTAAAATGTTCTCAACACTATTTTTATCAATTGCAATCATTACAGCTCGATTTCAATTTCCGAATTACCGGCATTATTACTTTCAACCGCTTGAATTAAATTTTGAGCAATTTCAATAATTAATTTGGATTCTTCACTTTCGGGCAAACTTTCTACAATTGGTTTCCCACTGTCTCCGCCTTCGCAAATTCTTGGGTCAATTGGAATTCCGCCCAGCAATCTTGAATTTAATTGATCGGCTAAATTTTTACCGCCGCCTGTTCCAAAAATATTATATCTGTTTCCCGTATCAGGAGCAATAAAATAACTCATATTTTCAATTATTCCATAAACCGGAACATTAACTTTTTCAAACATTTTAAGTCCCTTTTTAGCATCTATAAGAGAAACTTCTTGTGGAGTTGTAACTATAATAGCGCCGGTTAAAGGAATAGTTTGAACCAAAGTCAATTGAATGTCACCGGTTCCGGGAGGAAGGTCGTATATTAAATAGTCTAATTCTCCCCAATCAACATCAGACATAAATTGCTTTAACGCGCCGCTTGCCATTGGTCCGCGCCATATCACCGGATTATCGTCATCAATTAAAAAACCTATTGACATTAACTTAATTCCGTAATTTTCAAGCGGGGCCATTTTGTTTGTACCCTCATTTTGATATATTTTCGGTTTTCCATTAATCCCCATCATTAATGGAATACTTGGACCGTAAATATCAGCATCTAATAAACCGACTTTGGCACCTAGTTTAGATAATGCTAAAGCAAGATTTACTGAAACAGTGCTTTTACCTACACCGCCTTTTCCGCTTGCAACAGCTATTGTATATTTAACTCCTGGTAAAAGTTTTGAATGCGGTGAACCCGCATGACCACTAAAATTCTCTGCCATGATAATCTTTCATTAATTATTAAAAATATTAAGTAAAAATATGAATTAAGACATTTATAACCAAGATACATAAAATCTTACCATGTATAAATAAAATATACTTGACAAATAAGTTAAGTATACTTAACTTTGTAACATCATGGCGACTATATCAAAAGAAAATTATTTAAAAACAATTTTTCTGCAGAATTCAAATAACGGAAAAATGATAACCTCTGCTGAACTTGCGAAGGAATTAAACGTTTCAAAAGCAGCAATTTCGGAAATGGCGAATAAGTTATCCAAACAAGGATTTATTGAATATAAAAAGTTCAAAGGAATTAAATTATTGAGCAAAGGAAAAAAAATTGCCGTCGATGTAATAAGAAAGCATAGATTATGGGAATTATTTTTAATGAAAACTTTGAATCTTTCTTGGGATGAAGTGCACGCAGAAGCTGAAAAACTTGAACATTATACTACAGAAAACTTAATTGATAAAATTGATGAACAATTAAATTTTCCAATTTATGATCCGCACGGCGAACCAATACCAAATAAAAACGGCGAATTTAGAGCCGTTAAAAATGATTTCTCAATGAAAGAATGCGCAATAAATAAAAAATACAAAGTTGTTAGAGTAAATGACAGATCTGATGACCTGATGAAATATTTATCGAAAATTAATTTTGCATTAAATATAGAAATAATAATAAGTGAAAAAATTGATTTTGACGGATCGCTTTTTGTCAAATACAATAATTCCAAAATTATGCTAAGCGAAAAAATAATTGAAAATGTTTTTGTGAGAGAAGTAAAATGACATTATTTATCTTTACACCAATTAGTTCTATAATGGTCTTTATTTTTATCCTAGTTTTAGTATTAATAATTTTTTATCCGAGATACGGAATACTATCAAGATATAAAAAAATAAAAGTATCTGATCAAAGAATTCAGCTTGAAGACGCATTAAAACATATCTTTGATTATGAATATAGAAAACTTAAACCTACACTTGGCAGCATTGCCGGCATTTTGGAGATTTCAGTTGATAATGCTTCAAAAATTGTTGCGAAATTAAAAAAATTTAATCTTGTTGTAATTGTAGATAACGGAATTTCATTAACGAATTCCGGAAAAAATTATGCTTTGCGGGTAATTAGAGTTCACAGATTATGGGAAAGTTATCTTGCGGATGAAATCGGAACTAATGAAGAGGACTGGCATGATGAAGCAGAGCTTATAGAACATTTAATGTCTCCCGAAGAAGCCGATGTTCTTTCTGCAAAAATTGGCAATCCTAAATTTGATCCGCACGGTGATCCAATTCCCACAAACGAAGGTATATTACCGGAGAAAATTGGAGTATCGTTAAATGAAGCTGAAGAAAATTCAGTTGTAAAAATATTACATATTGAAGATGAGCCGAAATCGATTTATATCAATTTGGTAAAGGAAAAATTATTTCCCGGGAAAGTTATTAAAGTTGTAAATAAATCAACTAAAGAATTAGATATAATATCCGATGGAAAAAGTAAAAGTTTAAGTCCGCTTTTAGCCGAAAATGTGCAGGTTGAAGTAGTTGAACAAGGGGAATTTATTGATCATGTTCATAAAAATATTTTAAATTTGCGGTATGGCGAAGTTGGTGAAATTTTACAAATTCTTCCGGAATGCCGCGGTCAGCAGAGAAGAAGATTATTGGATTTTGGAATTGTACCAGGTGCGAAAATCACTTTGCTTATGAAAAGTCCTTTAAATGACCCTGTTGCATTTGTTGTTAAAGATACAATTGTTGCATTAAGAAGAGATCAGGCAAAACAAGTAATTTTAAGGAAAGTTGGTTGAAAATGATTAATCAAAAAAGTGAATGTGAAAATTGTCCGGCACACAATATTAATAATCTCGTAAAATTGGGTGTGGATATGCATGGTTTTAATTATGTAATTGCTTTAGCGGGAAATCCCAATACCGGGAAAAGTACAATTTTCAACAGTCTCACAGGTTTAAGACAGCATACAGGAAATTGGCCGGGTAAAACTGTTGCGCGTGCAGAAGGCGGTTATGAATATAGAGACAGCAAATATAAGATTGTCGATTTACCAGGAACTTATTCTTTATTATCTACAAGCACCGATGAAGAGGTAGCAAGAAATTTTATTTTATTCGGACAACCGGATGTAACTGTAATTGTTGTTGATTCAACAAAGCTTGAACGAAATTTGAATTTGGTTTTGCAGATATTGGAAATTACAGACAGAGCTGTGCTTTGTTTGAATTTAATTGATGAAGCCGCAAGAAAAATATTAAAATTGACGAAAGAGAATTATCCAAACAATTAGGAATTCCTGTCGTATCAACTTCGGCAAGAAATAAAAAGGGTATTGACAAACTACTTGATTACATACACCAAGTTGCAACAAAAGAATACATATGTGTTCCCCACAGAATAAAAAATTTTTCAAAAAAAATTAATAAAATCGTTGATCAATTAACTGAGAAAATTAAAGAGACTTTTCCTGAATTGCCAAATGTAAGGTGGGTTGCTGTAAGATTATTGGAAGGAGATCAAACTATAATTGACGCCGTAAAATCCGGTGAAATCGGAACTATTGGCACGGTTCAATCAAAACAAATGGCTGAAGTAATATGAAAAGAAATGACATAAAAAATAAAAACATCGAATTATTAAATTTTGCCGATTCGCTTCGTTGGGAATTAAAAGAAAATTTACACGATTCAATTACGGAGTCAATTTTTAAAGACGCAAATATAATTTCATCTAAAACCATCATTTCCGAAAAGAAAAAAGTTAGAACCGAATGGGAAGTTTCGCTTGATAAAGTTGTAACCAGCAGATTATTCGGTTTTCCGATAATGTTTTTTCTTTTAGCAATTGTATTTTGGCTTACAATTCAGGGGGCAAATTATCCTTCATCCTTAATTTCTGATTTACTTATTGATAAATTTCATCCAATATTAAAATCATTTTCTCAGTCAATTGGTATTCCACATTTTATTGACGGAATATTAATTGACGGAGCTTATCTTGCAATGGCTTGGGTTGTTAGTGTGATGCTTCCGCCAATGGCAATTTTTTTCCCGCTGTTTACTTTGCTGGAAGATTTTGGGTATTTGCCAAGAGTCGCATTTAATATGGATAGATTATTTCAAAAAGCAGGAGCGCACGGCAAGCAAGCTTTAACAATGAGCATGGGATTTGGATGCAACGCCGCCGGTGTTATTGCAGCAAGAGTTATTGATAGTCCAAGAGAAAGATTAATTGCGATTATTACTAATAACTTTTCACTTTGCAATGGAAGATGGCCGACTCAAATATTAATTTCGTCAATATTTATCGGAAGTCTTGTTTCTCCTAAATTAGCCAGTCTGGTTTCTGCTGCAGCAGTAGTAAGTGTAGCATTATTGGGAATTTTTTTAAGTTTAGTTGTGTCATGGGGATTATCAAAAACTTTATTAAAAGGAGAAGCTTCCGCTTTCAGTTTGGAACTGCCGCCGTATAGACCTCCGCGAGTTTTACAAACATTATACACTTCTCTTATTGATAGAACAATTTTTGTTTTATGGCGTGCAATTGTTTTTGCCGTACCCGCCGGTATTGTTATTTGGTTAGTTGCCAATATAGACATAAATAATATTTCCATAGCAGAATATTTTATTAATTTCACTAATCCATATGCTTTATTTATCGGGCTTAATGGAGTAATTCTGCTGGCGTATATTATTGCAATACCCGCAAATGAAATTGTAATTCCTACAATTTTAATGTTAACTGTAATGAGTACGGGAATACACGCGGGTTCTGGCTCAGGAGTTATGTTTGAACTTGATTCGATTACTGAAACTGGTGAAATTTTAAGAGCCGGCGGCTGGACTGTTTTAACCGGAATCAACTTAATGCTGTTCAGCTTATTACATAATCCATGTTCAACTACTATATATACTATTTATAAGGAAACAGGAAGCATTAAATGGACAATGTTTTCAACATTTGCCCCAATATTGCTTGGTTTAATGGCTTGTTTCTTTGTCGCACAAATTTACAATTTATTTTAACGAATAAAGTGAAGGAGCTTTCATTAAATGATCTTGAACAGACAATTCCTCTTCTTCAGTTGAAGGATAAACTCTATAATATTCTCCGTCTGAGTTTAAAATTCTTGCTTTACTGTTATCACTTAAGAATATTTGCAATATATTTTTCAAAATACTTTCCTTAATTTGGCTATTCTCTATTGGGAAAGTAATTTCAACTCTTCTATCCAAATTCCTGGGCATAAGATCGGCACTGCTTAAGTAAATATCTTTTTCGCCATTATTAAAGAAATAATAAATTCTGCTGTGTTCCAAAAATCTTCCTATAATACTCCTAACGTAAATATTTTCGCTTAATCCTTTAACTTGAGGTTTTAAGCAGCAAATTCCTCTTATTATTAAATCAACCTTTACTCCGCATTGAGAAGCTTCGTAAAGTGCCGCTATTATTGCGTTATCTACCAAAGAATTGAATTTGAAAATTAAATGTCCGATACCGCCTTTTTTAACATTCTCAATTTCTCTATTTATTAAACCTATAATTTTATCACGAGTGTTTATTGGCGAAACAAAAAGTTTTCTGAATTCGTTTTTCTCAGAATAGCCGGTCAAGTAATTAAACAATTCAGAAACATCCTCGCAAATCTCTTTATCTGAAGTAAAAAGTCCAAGGTCCGTATAAAGTTTTGCAGTTGAAGCGTTGTAATTTCCTGTACCGAGATGCACATATCTCTTTACACCATCGCTTTCTTTTCTAACAACCATTGTCATTTTTGCGTGAGTCTTTAATCCTACTAAGCCGTAAACTACATGAACACCGGCCTTTTCAAGCTCCCTTGCCCAGAAAATATTATTCTCCTCGTCAAACCTAGCTTTTAGTTCAACAAGTACTGCAACCTGTTTTCTTCTTTCGGCGGCTTCAATTAAATATTTTACAATGGGCGAATCGGGTCCAACTCTATACAATGTTTGTTTAATCGCAAGAACGTCAGGATCTTGAGAGGCGACTTTAATAAAATCAATAACGGGAACAAAAGAATCATATGGATGATGCAGTAAAATATCGCCTTTTCTGATTAAAGAAAAAATGTTCTCGTTTTCATCAATGTTAACAAACGGTTTTGGCTGATGCGGTGTTTCCTTCAAATGATGAAAAGGTAAACTGTAGAGTTCCATTATATTGCTTAAACCAAGTGGACCATCTATAAAATGAATATCTGTTGGATAAATATTTAAATTCTCTACAAATGTTTCAATCATGAATTTGGGAATATCTTTTTCAACTTCAAGTCTTACAACTGAACCGAATTTTCTTTGTTTAATATTTTCTTCAATCATTTGAAGCAGATCATCAGCTTCGTCTTCTTGAATACTAATATCTGTATTTCTAGTAATTCTAAAAAGATGCGCGCATTCAATGTGTACACCAGGAAAAAGATAATTTAAGTTTTGCTTAATTAAATCGTCAATCCAAACAAATTTGGCGGAAAGTTTGCCATTTTTCTTTGGTTGATTTGGATATAATATTTTATCAACCCGTAAAAGTCTTGGTAAAATACTTGGGATTTTTATTCTGGCAAAGTGCTTTTCTTTTTTTGACGTTGAAATCAAAACCGCAAAACTTAAACTTAAATTTGAAATATATGGAAACGGTCTGCCCGGGTCAAAAGCCAGAGGAGTTAAAACGGGAAAAATTTCTTTATGAAAATATTGACTTAAGGCAACTTGTTCGTTATCCGGTAATTCACTCACTTTCGAAATTATTACATTATTCTCAGTTAAATCCGGTACAATAGAATTTTTCCATAAATCATCAATTTGGATTAATAGACTTTTAACTTCTTTATCAATAGCTCTTAATTCTTGAAACGGCGTTAAGCCGTCAATTGTTGCGGTAATAATGTTAGCTCTTATTTGTTCTTTCAGTCCGGAAACACGAATCATGTAAAATTCATCAAGATTTGTAAAGAAAATAGAAATGAATTTTATTTTATCAAGTAAAGGCAATTTTGGATTCAAAGCTTCTTCCAACACGCGTTTGTTGAATTCGAGCCAGCTTAAATCTCTATTAATAAAATTTTCCGGTTTGTAATATTTCTGAAAGTTGTCCTTGGGCATTTATAACTCTTCCTTAATAATTTCTTTAGCAGAAGAATAATTTTTCAAATCATAATTAATAGAATTTTTTGGTTTTTCCAATCTCCTAATTTCAACATTTGCAATCTTGAAGAACTCTTCAGCCTTTGTATCATGATAATCGGAAAATATAACAATTTCCTTAATGCCGGCCGCTATTAAAGCTTTTGAACAATTTGTACAAGGCATATTTGTAATATATGCTGTTGATCCTTGTGTGCTTACGCCGTGAATTGAACATTGAATAATTGCGTTCATTTCGGCGTGAATTGTTCTTACGCAGTGATTGTCAACTATCATACATCCGTCATCTTCACAATGAGCATCTCCGGGAATTGAGCCGTTATATCCGGTCGCAAGAATCCTTTTATTTCTAACCAAAACACATCCGCAATGCATTCTTGGGCAAGTAGCTCTTTCAGAAACAAGCATGGCAAGTTTAAGAAAATATTCATCCCATGATGGTCTTAAATCACTCATTATTCTTCCTTAAGTTTCATTAATTTTTTGTTTAAAATTATTAAAAAAGTTGTTCCTTCATTAAGTACTGAAGATTTCAATAATAGTTTTCCATTATGATAATCTTCTACAATTCTTTTGGATAAACTTAAACCCAATCCCCAGCCTCTGCTTTTTGTGCTGAAACCCGGCTTGAAAACGTTCTTTTTATTTTTTGGATTTATGCCTTTACCATTATCTATTACTTCAATTTCAATTGTTTTTTCCTTTTCAGTAACGGTAATTTGAATTTTACCTTTTTTACTTCCAATTGCATCAATTGCGTTTTTAATCAAATTTTCAATTACCCATTCAAACAGTGACGCGTTAAGATTTAGAAATATAGATTTATTTTTAACGTAAATCAATTCAACGTCTTTTCCCGTTTGCGGAAGTCTTTTTTCAAAATATTTTATTACTGAATTTATTACGTCATTCAGATCATTTTTCTTAAGTATCGGTTTTGAGCCAATTTTGGAAAATCTGTTTGTAATTTTATCCAATCTTGTTAAATCACTCGACATTTCATCCGCGACGTTTACAACTTCGTCCGGATTTTGATATTTCAATTTCAGAAGTTCAACCCAGCCCATTAAGCTTGATATTGGTGTACCTAACTGATGAGCGATTTCTTTTGCCATTCCTACCCAAATATTGCTTTGTTCGGTTTTCTTCACGTAACTAAAGCTAATGTATAAAATTGACAAAAATAGAAATGCCGAAATAACCTGTAAAAATGGATAATATTTTAGTTTCTGAATTAACTCTGAATTACCAAAATATATTTTACTTACTATTTTTTCTTTCCCGTTAAAATCCTTATAAGACACGTTTATTGGATCATGAACGGTTGCCAATTCTTTTACTTTATTGACTAAAAAAGAATCAGTCTCGGATTGTGTCAAAGTTGAATCTATTTCAATATTTTTAATTCCGGTATCTGTATTTCTGCTTATTGGAATTCCATTTGTATCAGTTAAAATTAAGGGAAAATTGATTCTTTTAATTATATTTTCAAACACAAATGTCAAATCAACATTATTGTCTGAATTTGGATTTGCTATAAATTCAAGAGTATTGGCATAAAGTTCCGCGACTTGAATTTCACGTTTTTGGAGTTCCGTAACCAGATATTGAGTATAGTAAAATGTGCCGGCTGCAATTGACAAAGCAATTACAAGTAAAAAAAGTTTAAGGTTCATTAAAAATTCTTATGAAGCAAAATTTATTGTTTAAAATATTTCCGCTGAAATCTACTAAATAAGAAGAAGTTTTAAAAGATAATCCGAAATACACTTAAAGCTCAATGGTTTGAGATCTTTTTGGTCCAACCGATATATATTTGATTTCAAATCCGCATTGAATTGAAATAAAAGTTAAATATTCTTTAGCTTCAATAGGAAGTTCGTCGTATGTCTTAACTTCAGAAATGTCGCTATTCCAGCCTTTTAGTGTGGTATAAATTGGATTTACGGAATTTAGTTCAGCTGATGATGTTGGAAAGTATTTCAATTTTTTTCCATTAATTTCATAACCTGTGCAGACTTTAATTTCATCAAAATTTCCGAGAACATCAAGTTTTGTAATAACAACTCTTTCAATTCCATTAATTTTTGTAGAATAATTAACAAGAAAAGCATCAAACCATCCGCATCTTCTGGGTCTGCCGGTCGTTGCTCCAAATTCAGCACCAATCTTTCTTAATTTTTCACCGTTTTCTTCAAACAATTCAGTTGGGAATGGTCCTAATCCAACTCGGGTTGTATAAGCTTTTACAATTCCGATTATATCAGTGATTTTCGTAGGTGGAATTCCTGTTCCGGTGCAAGCGCCTCCGGAAGTTGGATTTGAGGATGTTACATAAGGATAGGTACCATGGTCAACATCCAATAATGCGCCTTGTGCTCCTTCCAATAAAATATTTTTATTTTGAAGAATGGCGTCATTTAAATATGCGGAAGTATCCGTAATATATTTATCAATTTTTTTGTCAAATGCTATGCATTCGTCAATTATTTCATCAACCTTTAATTCTTCGTGCTGATATAATTTTTTCAGCAGATTATTTTTTTCTTCAAGACTTTTTTTAATCTTTACCTTAAGTTCTTTTTCATCTAAAAGATCGGCAATTCTGATTCCTCGTCTTGCATATTTATCAATGTAGCAAGGACCAATTCCTCGTCCAGTTGTTCCAATTTTAGAATTTCCTTGTTCGTTGATCGAATCGAGTAATTTATGATAAGGCATTATTAGATGTGCGTTATGACTAATAAATAGCCTTCCTTCAAAATCAATTCCGTTTTGCTGCAGCATATCCAATTCGTCCAACAAAGCCTTTGGTTCAATAACAACACCGTTTCCAATTACACAAATAACATTTGGATGCAGAATTCCTGAAGGAATTAAATGAAAAATATATTGTTTATCGCCGATTTTAATTGTGTGTCCTGCATTTGCGCCGCCCTGATATCTTACAACAATATCAATTTTTGAACTTAGCAGATCAACAACTTTACCTTTACCTTCATCGCCCCATTGGCTTCCAACAACAATTGACACACTCATAAATTCCTCAGAATAATATAAAAATGATTAAGAGAGTTGAATGATTATTAACGTTAATGAATTGCAGACAAAAAATAACCCAAATTATAATAAATAATTTGGGCAATATATAAGAAAAGTTTAATTAAAAACTTTTTACTGCTTCATCAATAGAATCAAAGTTTTCGAAAATTGTAATCAGTTTAGTAATAACCAACAAACTATTTATTTTTTCGGTAGCACCGGCAAGTTTAAGTGAACCGCCGCCGTTTTTCATTGTTGCAAATCCGCTTATAAGCATTCCAAGACCAGAACTATTCATAAATTTTACATTGCTTAAATCAACTACAATATTTTTTTTACCTTCGTCTAAATAACTATGTAAAAGTTTGCTGAATTCTTCTGTTTCAGGTCCGCCGATAACATTTCCTTTAAGTTCAACAATAACTGCTGAATATTTTTCAGAAGTTTTAATTCTCATCATAGCTCCTAATTATTTTACCGTAAATTAGTTATAACTAATTTTTAAATCAAGATTTCTTTAATAAAAAACCTAAAAACAATATAGATTGTTAAATCTAAAAAAGTTTTTTAAGTGTACATTTTTATATATTTATAAATTATTAATAAAATCCATTTTTATTTTGAACTTTATAACAATAAATTTCGTCTAAATTTTGAACACTGAAGAAAATGAACTAAATAATGCTCTTGATGATGATTTCCCAATTATTGAGAAATTTAAGCAAGGTGATGAAAGAGCTTTTACGGAATTGATTCAAAAACATAAAGATAAAGTTAGGAATCTTGTATTTTTAACTTTAGGCGATGTAGACTATGTTGATGATATTTCTCAGGATGTTTTTATTAATGTTTATCATAAGTTGAAAGAATTTAGATTTGAATCAAAATTTACGACTTGGCTTTACAGAATTACTGTAAATAAATGCAGAGATTATCTACGAAAGAAAAAAGTTAGAAGTATTTTTACTTCAATTGATGAAGACGATTACGAAAAACACGGCAAATACGATGAAGATAATTTTGATCTGCAAAAAATTGTACAGAAAGCTATATTAAAGTTACCTGATAAATTAAAAATCCCTTTAATTCTTAGAGATATTGACGGATTTAGTTATCAGGAAATTGCCGAAAAACTTGAGTGCGAAGTTGGAACAATAAAATCCAGAATATTTAGAGCGCGAGAAAGTCTTAAAATTATGCTTGAGCCTTACAAGGATGAAATAAAAAATTATTAGTCATTCTAAATAAATATTAGGCAAATTATTTTGCAGTTCAATAATTCCCAAACCTTTAGAAATAAAAAATTGGAAAATGCCGTTTTTATATCGGTTATATTTTTTATTTACAAAATTATTTTCCCAATCAGTGGCACATTACCGTTACTTATTATAAATGAGTTGCTGGTGATGATAAGTATTTTTGCCTGGGTTAATTATGTTATTGAATTTATTGATCCCAAATTGAGTAAACCATTATCTCTAATTGTAAACGTTGGTATTTTAAATGCACTTATATTTTTTATAATTTCCGTTACATCTTGGTTATTTAACGAAAGCGGATCAGGATTTACAAGCGGACTTGTTTATGTATTATTTTCAACTCTGATTGTATTTATTTTCATCGGCTCATTGGCTTACATTTTCTCCGTTTATAAAAAATTATGTTATCATCGTCAGAAGAAAGATCCTCAACTTTATTTTAATACGTTAATTATATTTTTTATTTTAACATCCATATCGGCATCATTCTTAAAATCACATAAAACCGTAGAAGGTTTTTCAATTACTTTAGATGACAGCAATGACTTTCTTTTCAACGCGTTTTATGTAATATCAATAATCTTAATTTTTGCAAATGCTTTAAGAGTTGCATGGATTGCTTTCATAAATAAAAAGCAAAAATATTACTTACTTATTATCTCAATTATTTTAACCACACTTTCCTGGATGAACTTTTCAATTATGCAGGGTGAAGATTTTAATGTTGTTAGAAATTTCTCACCGGCTTTGGAACAGTTTGTTAGTCTTGTTATGATTTTCGGCGGAATTTATTTTAGTATAATTTTCTTTACAACACTTTTTCATCTTCCTACCGCAGAAGCAATTGACCGGAAATCAGAAGAACTTACGAGTTTAAAAGATATAAGTATTTTGATGAGCCAGGTTTTTGATTTTGAGGAACTATCTGAAACAATAACCTCAACAACAATTAAGGTAAGCAATTCTGATGCTGCTTGGATAGTAATAAAAAAATCAAACGGTTTTGATATACATTCGATTTCAGGAATTGGATTAGTTGATGCAAATCATATTTCCGAATTTTTAATCTATAACAATTTGTTGAATGAAAGCGATGTTAAAATTACCGATATGCAAATTTATGATAAAAATCATAAACTTCCTCAAACAATAAAATATGTTGTTTCCGCACCGCTTTTAATTCAAAATAAAAATAACGGATATTTGTTCTCCGCCAGAAAATCAAGCAGAGTTTTTGAAGAAGAAGATACAAAATCGGTAAGCACATTTGCGGGAATTGCCGCGGTTGTAATTGAAAACGCCAAACTTTTAGAAGAATCTTTAGAAAAAGAACGATTGGAAAAAGAATTAGACGTTGCAAGAGATGTTCAGTATAAAATACTTCCGCAGCAAACTCCACGGTGTGAAAGTTTAGAAATTTCCGCGTTGTTCGTTCCCGCGTTTGAAGTCGGAGGTGATTATTACGACTTTTTCAAAATTGACGATTCAAAATTGGGAATTGTAATTGCTGATGTTTCTGGGAAGGGAATTGAAGCCGCCTTTATAATGGCAGAAGTTAAAGGCGTTTTTTCTTCATTAAGTAAATTGATTAAAAACCCAAAAGAAATTTTAGTAAAGGCAAATTCAATTTTGGAAAATTGTTTGACCAAGAAAAGCTTTGTAACGGCAATTTACGGAATTATTGATACCAAAAACGGGGTCTTTAATTTTGTAAGAGCTGGGCACTCGCCATTATTTTATTTTAACGGTGAAAACGTTGATAAATTAATTCCGGAAGGAATAGGATTGGGTTTGGATTTTTCCGAAAAATTTGAAAACAATATAAAAGAAATGGAAATTAAATTAAATAATAACGATATTTTGATATTGTTTACAGACGGAATTAATGAAGCTTTAAATGAAAATAAAGAAGAGTTCGGATATAATAGGTTGGAAGAAGTAATTTATAAAAATTCCCATTTGTCGGTTGACGAGTTATCAAATCAAATTATGCGGTCTGTAACTACTTTTTCAAAAAATAATTCTCAGCATGATGATATTACTTTAGTTTTATTAAAGTGGAATTCCCACAAAATTAAGGGAGAAATTTGATGGCAGATTTTTATGTTCGTAAAGAAGGGGTTGGTAAAGTTAGCGTGCTTAATGTTAAAGGATTTTTGGATGCACATACTGCGCCCGAGCTTGAAAATGCTTTTAATTCGCTTATAGATAATAAGCAATTTAAAGTTGTTGTAAATTTTCGAGACCTTCAATACATAAGCAGTGCGGGTTTGGGTGTTTTTATGGCTTATGTAGAAACTATGCGTGAGAATAACGGCGATATTAAATTCAGCAACTTAAAAGATGAAGTTTTCAACATATTTGATTTATTAGGGTTTCCATTATTGTACGAATTTTATAAAGAAGAAAAAGAAGCTGTAGAAAAATTCGAATTGGTAAAATAATTTTGAATACTTCAAAGAAAAATACTGCAAAAAAAATAACTGTTAACAGCAGTACAGATAACTTATCCGTTATAAGGAATTTTATTCGCACTGCCGCAATTGAAGCAGGCTTTGATAATGACGCTTCGGGAAAAATTGTTTTAGCTGCAGATGAAGCTTGTACAAATATTATAAAACACGCATATAAATATTCAAACAAAGGTAAAATTGGAATTAATATTTCTGTAAAAAGTAATAAGTTTATAATTGCTATCACCGATAACGGAGCTCATTTTAATTCATCTTCAATTCCGGAACCTGATTTAAAGAAATATTACCAAGAAAGAAAAGTTGGCGGATTGGGAATGTTTTTAATGAAAAAGCTAATGGACGAAATAAAATATTCTCAACCGGAAGATAAGAAAAACAAAGTAACACTTGTTAAATATCTTTCCCAATAAATATGAATTTAACGAACAACACCGCGTTACGTAATCTATCCGCATTAGTTGATTTTTCAAACAATATAAATTCAAATCTTAATTTAGATTTTGCGCTTAATAATTTGCTGCTAACTTGTTTTGGAAAACTGCATACAACAAAAGGTATTATTGCATTATACGAAAATGAAATTCTTAATATAAAATTACTCAAAGGATTTTCACCAAAGGATGCTGAAAGAATTATAGAAATTATTGAAACTAATGATGAAGAAAATTTTTCTTATTTATTAACCGAAGAAAATATTAAGATATATGAAAAATTAATTTCTTCCGATAAAACAATAGGGTTTATTTTTCTTGGCGGAAAACTTTCCGGGCAATTATATGAAAACGAAGATAAAATGTTTTTATCTACTATTACTCAAATTGGAAGCGCTGCGATAAAAAACATTCAGAATTTTGAAAAATTAGATGAACTGAACAAACAGTTGGATAGCAAAATCAATCAGCTTAATTCATTGTTCGATCTTGGTAAAGAATTCAGCAGTATTTTGGAAATCGATAGAGTTTCCAAACTTTTGATTTTTGCGATAAGCGCTCAAATGCTTGTTTCAAAGTTTGCAATTGTTTTAATCCAAGAAGATAATTTTAAAATATTGGAAACAAAATATAATCCTAAACAACTTAATGATTTGTTGTCCGGTTGCAATTGCAAATCCATTAATACATCTATCCTAACGAACAATTCCTATGAGTTAGAGGAATTAAATAAAATCGGTATTGACGTTATTGTCCCGATGGTTATAAAAAATGTAACAAAAGGCTTTATTTTCCTGGGTAAAAGATTGTCAAAAAAAAATTACTCTCAATCCGATTTGGAGTATTTATCATCGGTAGCAAGTTTGGCTATCATTTCAATTGAAAACAGCATGTTGTTTCAGCAGGCATTGGAAAAGCAGAAAATTGAAAAAGATCTGGAAATTGCTCGGAATATTCAGAGAAATTTACTTCCAAGAACTCTGCCTAAATCAGACAAATTTGAAATTGAAGCAATTAACAAAACAGCAAAAATGGTTGGCGGAGATTTTTATGACGTTGTTCAATTAACAGATAAAAAACTGCTTATTGCAATTGCGGATGTTTCCGGAAAAGGAATTCAGGCTTCTTTGCTTATGGCAAACCTTCAAGCATTTTTAAAGGCAATATATAAGCAGAACTATAAGTTGCAAGAAGCGTCTAATTTTCTGAATGATGTTGTTTCTGAGAATACTACAAATGGAAGTTTTATTACTTTTTTTTGGGGAATATTGGATACTGAAAGCAATGAATTTTCTTATGTAAATATGGGACATAATCCGCCGCTTCTTGTAGATGATCAAGGAATTAGAAAGTTAAATAAAGGCGGAATGATACTTGGAGTAATGAAAACAATTATTCCTTATGAAATGGAAACCGTAAAACTAAAAACTGATGATGTAATTTTATTATTTACCGATGGAATTACTGAAGCGATGGATTATGAAAA
This sequence comes from Ignavibacteriota bacterium, assembly GCA_016713565.1. Lineage (NCBI taxonomy): Bacteria > Pseudomonadati > Ignavibacteriota > Ignavibacteriota bacterium. The sequence goes on along the minus strand of JADJOX010000007.1, from coordinate 481,565 downwards.
TAATGAATTTACGGATGAAAGATTGGAAGATTTGGTGTTAAAGAGTTTTAAACATAATTCGAAAATGATACTTCATAATATAATGGAAGATATTAATAAACATACGGTTAATACAGAACAATCAGATGATATTACTTGTCTGGTATTAAAAATCAAATAATTATGTTAAACAAATTTTTAACAAAATATCGTAAAAAACTTATTGTGCCGGTTACCATAATAGTAGGCATAATTGGATTTATTAATATTTATTTTATACTCAATGTTACAACAAGAACAAACGATGAGTGTATTTGGAAACCTAAAAAAGTTGACTCGGATAGTTTGGTAATTTATTTTGACTTGGTTAAGTACAAAGGTGTAACTTGGAACGCGGGAATTCGCGACGGAGATATTTTTTTAAAAATAGATGGGAAAAAACTTAGAAATTTATATCACGCCTCCTATTTGGCAGATAGAAAAGCTACAGGAGATTCTCTGATATTTACAGTTTCAAGAGAAGGAAAAGTATTTGACACAACTATTAAAGTAAAGAAAATAATAAATATTTGGGGTTTAGCTTTTTCCATACTCGGTTTAATTTGGCTTGCAGTAGGATTTGTCGTTCTTTCATCCAAACCATACGGATTTCCTCAAATTTTATTTTATAGAATTGGAATCTTATTTATTCTTTCCAATACGGTAAATTTATTTTCCGGCAATTTTACCTTAAATCCAGTTTATGAATATCCGCTGATTACAACAATTGTTGATTTATGCTGGGTAGTTTCATCAATTTTCCTTCCATTTGTTTTTGTTTATTTTTTCTGGGCTTTCCCGCTAGAAAAAAAAATTATAAAAAAGAAGTACACTGCAAAGTTGTTATTTTATATGCCGCTAGTATTTTCAATTTTGGCAATAATATCTAGAGTTTATTTCATTTATTACCCAGCGGCTTCAACAAATAGTTTTGATAATAAGCCGACCTTTGCTCTAATTGGATTTATAAATTTATTGACAATCATTGCACTTATTATTGGATTAATTTCATTATTTAAAAGTTTCTTTAAGTTAAAAGATCCAACCGAACGGGCGCCCATTTTTATTGTTTTATTGGGATATACTGTAGGTTTGGCATCAATAATATATGTTAATACATTTGCTAATGTTTTGGCTGAATCAATATTTAATAATCCGGAATATTATTTACCAATATTTTTAATAATTCTACTTCCTCTAAGTTTCGGATATTCTATTTTTAGATATTCATTGCTGGATGTGAGCGAAGTATTAAAAAATACAATTTTATATGGAACTGCTACAATTACAATTGCCGGAGGATATTTTCTTTTAATTTATGTATTAGGTCAATATATAAGTGAAGCTGTAACTTCTGAATATCAAGGAGTTGTTGCCGGAGCTGTATTTATTATTTTTGCGTTAATTTTTCAATCTACCAAAGATCGCTTTCAAAATATAATAACAAAATATTTTTATCCCGAACAATTTGCATATCAAAATGTATTAATGAAATTCAGTAATGAAATATCCACAATTGTAGGCTTAGATAAAATACTTGATTCGGTTTTAGAAACTTTTGTTGATTCTTTAAAAGTTGAAAAGTTCGGTATTGCAATAAAAGATTTTGACACTAATGAATTTATTCTAAAAAGGGAAGACGGCATTAAAAATGCAAATCTTATTCTAACCAATTGTGAAAATATTATTACCGAAAAAATTAACGAAAAGTTAGAACTTAAACGTCCAATTTCTTTTGATCAAGCTGAATTTGAAAATGTTTTTCCGGATAATAACAAAGAATTAAAGGAAGAAGGCATTTATACAATTATCCCATTATATATTAAAAAGAAAATTGTCGGACTTTTATTATTCGGATTGAAACACTCAGGCGCGCAATTTGCCGGAAAAGATATAGAATTGTTGATAGCTGCCGCTAACCAAACAGCAGTTTCGTTGGAAAATGCGAGACTTTATGAAGAAGAAACAAAGAAAATAAAATTGGAAAGGGAATTGATTGTAGCAAGACAGATACAGGAAGGTTTGCTGCCGGTAAACATTCCCAAAATAAATAATCTTGATGTTTCAGGTATAATGATTCCCGCTATGCATGTCGGCGGAGATTATTATGATGTAATAAAAATTTCAGATACTCAAATGTTTATTGTTGTTGGAGATGTTTCGGGAAAAGGTCTTTCGGCATCCTTTTATATGTCAAAGCTTCAAACAATGATTCAACTTTTTTGTACGGAATCCAGATCACCTAAAGAAGTATTATTTGAACTGAACAAAAGAATTACGGGCACAATTGATAAACAATGGTTTATAACATTAACGATTGCATTTGTTGATTTGGCAACTAGGAAAATTAAAATTTGCAGAGCAGGGCATACACCTACTTTAAAATTTTCTGACGGAGTTGTGCAGTATATAAAACCGAAAGGAATTGGAATCGGTTTGGAAAGCGGCGATTTGTTTAAAAATAATTTGGAAGAATTAGAATTGAATCTTTCTCCTCGAGATATTTACATTTTTTCTTCCGACGGAGTTAATGAGGCGATGAATTCAAATAGTGAATTATTCGGTTATGAAAAAGTGATTTCTGTAGTTAAAGAGAAAGCAGGACACAGTGCCAAAGAAATATTAAATTCTACGCTTCAGAGTTTAGAGGTTTTCAGAGGTAAAATAGATCCGAACGATGATATTACTATGGTAGTTCTTAAGGTTTTATAGATTAGAGAAATAATATTTTAGTTTATTAAAATAAAAAAGGCAGCTAAATCAGCTGCCTTTTTCTGTATTATACTTATTCACAAATTAAAACTGAATTTTTTGTCCGCGTCTCTTAACATACTCCAAAACAAATGCGCTTGCAACAAATATAGAAGAGTAAGTTCCAATTACAATACCAAAGACTAATGAAAATGCAAATCCTCTTAGCACTTCACCTGCAAATAATAAAATTACAATAACAGCAAATAATGTTGTTAAGCTTGTAATTAATGTTCTTGATAATGTTCTATTAATGGCTTTGTTCATAATCTCCTCAATATCGCCAGTTTTATGAATTTTAATTTCCTCTCTAATTCTATCGAATACAACCACTGTATCGTTAATTGAATATCCAACCAACGTTAAAAATGCCGCTACCACGCTTACTGATATTTCTAAGTTCAAGCCAGGTATTAAACCGTATAAAAGAGAAAACGCACCGAGTGTAATTAATACGTCGTGGAAAAGAGCTATAACAGCACCAAGTGCAAATGCAAATTTAAATCGGAAGCCAAGATAAACTAAAATAACAATTAAGGATAGAAATACGGCAATCATAGCGTCAAATTTTAATTCTTCTCCAATTTTTGGTCCGACTTTTTCTTCCTTCAAAACCTGGAAAGGATTATCAGCATGTTTTTGAATTAGATTTTCTTTAATCCAATCAGCAATTGTAAGATTTACTGTCATTCGTTTATTTTCAATATCCATTGTTGTTCTAGAAGTTTGGAATCCGTCGTTAAATAATTTGTCTATTAACGAATTTGTTATTTCATGATTCGGAAACTCAAAAGTGATTGCATTAGAAGATGAGTCAATAATTAATTTTTCCACATTTGGATAATATTTATTAATTCCATTTTCTAAAGTTTTAACAACATTTGGAATTACTGCTTTAGGAATTTCTTGTAATTCTGTACGTATTAAAACTCCGGTATTATCTCCGAATGTTTTAACTTCAACATTGCCAATTCCAATTTTTCCCAATTCATCTCTAATTTCCGTAATTTCAATCGGTTTGTTAAATTTAACAGCTATCTCAGAACCGCCTTTGAAATCAATACCAAATTGAACTCCTCTGATAAGAATACTTAAAATTGCAATAACTAATAAAGTACCGGAAACCATATAACCTATTTTTCTGTTGCCGAGGAAGTTGTAATTTATTTTTTCAAATACTTTCGATCTGCTTCCAATATTAACTGAATAACCTTTTGCCAACATAAATTCAAATAAAAGTTTGGTAATTACCAAAGCACTGAACAAACTTGCTAAAATACCAATCATCAATGTTAATGCGAAGCCTTGAATTGGACCGCTTCCGAATTGATAAAGTATTATAGCTGTAAAAAATGAAGTAATATTTGAGTCAAATATTGCTGAATAAGAATGAGAAAATCCTCCTTGAACCGCGGCTTTCACTGTTTTTCCTGTTGCCAGTTCTTCTCTAATTCTTTCAAAAATAAGTACATTAGCGTCAACTGCCATACCGATTGTTAAAATAATACCGGCAATACCGGGAAGTGTTAAAGTTGCGCTGAAAGCTGCTAAAACGCCAAGTATAAATAAAATTGTAAAAAATAACGCTAAATCCGCAAAAGCACCGGATTTTTTATAATAACTAAACATAAAAAAAGCTATAATCACAAATGCAATGATTGTTGAATTAAAGCCTTGTGAAATTGAATCTTGTCCTAAAGACGGACCAACTGTTCTTTCTTCAATTATATCAACCGGAGCCGGTAATGCGCCTGCTTTAAGAACAATTTCAATAAGTTTTGCTTCTTCTAAATTATCCATTCCGGTAATTTGCGAATTTCCTGAAGGAATTTTTTCATTTATATGCGGAGCAGTATAAACATATCCATCCAAAACAATGGCGCATCTTTTATCAACGTTGGCGCCCGTAATTCTAGCCCATTCTCTTGCACCTTCAGAATTCATCTGCATATTAACAACAGGGGCAGTAGTTTGCTGACTAATATTTGATTGAGCGTCAACTATTACACCTCCGGTTAGTTCCGGCTGTTTGTTTACCAAGTACAAATTATAATAAGTAATCCCGTCTTGAACAGTATACGGTTTTGCCGAATATAAGAATTCAACATTATCCGGAATTACTTTTTTAACTTCTGGTCTATTCAAGTAATTATTTAATAGATCTTTTTTTCCTTCTTCAACAATTGCATCGGCGCTGTTTTGCGAAATTAATTTGGCAATTGAGAAAAATGGATGTTTTTTTGCGTTTTCTTCTGCAGAAAGTTCTGCATCAGAAAGTAATGAATCTTTTTTAACTACTTCGCTTGAATCTTTGTTAAGATTTGCCAATACTTCATCTATCTTATTCATTATTGGGAAAGTGAATTCGGGATCTTTAACTAATTTGAATTCAAGCATTGCTCTTCCTTGAAGAAGGTTCTTTGCTTCTTCTTTTTTAGCTACGCCCGGCAATTCAATTATAATTCTTCTTGCGCCTTGTTTTTGGATTGAAGGTTCCGAAACACCATATTGGTCAATTCTGTTTCTTATAATTTCTATCGCTCTTGTAACGGCATCAGATTCCTGCTCATTCAATTGAGAAATAATTTCGGAATCTTCCTGTCTTATTGATCCAAAATATCTGCTTAGCCTTATATTTTTCTCAGCTAATTTTCCCGCAAAAATAGAAACGAAATTTTGATCTGAAGTTTTAGCAATTTCAATAGATTCTTTTAGCAAATTTTGAAACTGAGTATCCGGATCTTTAGCTAAACGCTCCAATAGCTTTCCGGTATTTACTTCCATTACAAGATACATTCCGCCTTGTAAATCTAAACCTAATTTAATTCTTTTTTCTCTGGCAGCTTTTATGTCGGGATTAGATACACGAATACTATCTTCTTTATATTCAAGAAGACTTTTAATTTGCTCGTCAGATAAATTTGAATTTGATGTTTTTAAGCTATCTTTAAGATTATTAATAATTTTCGAAATTTGTTTATTATTATTATAATCTTGAAAAGTAGGATACAGCAAGTAAACACAAAGTGCTACAGCTGCAACTACTAATGCTGACCTAAATCTTAACTCTTTCATAATGCCCAGTGTAAATTGTTTTAGTTATTTAAAAATTTGAATTGAACATTTAATTCAATTGAATTATAATATCAATTATAAAAACAAAAAACCTTCACTTGTATTGAAGGTTTTTATTTTGTAATTATTCTCTAACAACCCATGTTTTTACTACCGCATTAACATCGGGATGAAGTTTTATACTAATGCTGTAAATTCCCAAAGCTTTAATTGGTTCATCCAAATCAATTTTTCTTTTATCAATATCATATTTTTTTTCTTTAAGAGCGTCTGCAATCATTTGGTTTGTAACGGAACCAAAAATCCTATCTTCTTCACCAACTTTTACAGGAATTGTGATAGAAATTTTTTCCAAATCGACTGCAAGCAATTTTGCAGCTTCAAGTTCTTTAACTTCTTTTTTAGCAATTTGCTGTTTTTCTTCTTCCAAAGATCTAATGTTACCTTGTGTTGCTATGTATGCAATTTGTCTTGGAAGTAAAAAATTTCTGGCAAATCCGTCTTTTACATCAACAAGATCGCCAATTTTACCTAATTGGTCATAATTTTTTCTTAGTATTACTTTCATGATAAACTCCTACTTAACTGCTTCTGAAACGAATGGTAAAATTGCAACTTGTCTTGCTCTTTTAACAGCTCTAACAAGTTCTCTGTGTTGTTTAGCGCTTAATCCTGTAATTCTTCTTGGAATAATTTTACCTTGATCAGAAATAAATTTTATTAATTTTTTTCCATCTTTGTAATCGATGTATTCATCAATAACTCTGCGAGCTTTTTTATTTTTCATTTTTCCCTCAATTATTTATCATCATTGATAAGATTTGATTCTTCATCATTTAAAAATTTATCAAATGATGTATCTTCAATTAGGCTGTCATCCGAATCTTCACTTGCTGTATCTGGAAAGTCTTCGTTTGATTTACCCAACTTATTTAAAAATTGTATTCTTTTAGCTTTAATTTCTACTATTGTTCTGTTTTTTCCGTCTTCTGTTTTGAAAGTTCTGCTTTGTAATTCGCCGTCGACAAGAACCGCGCTTCCTTTTTTTAATCTATCTTTACAACTGTCGGCTAATTTATTCCAAGCAACAACACCAACATAACAAACATCTTCCTGCCATTGATTATTGCTGTCTTTATATCTTCTATTTGCAGCAACATGAAAATTGGCGACTGGGGTATTGTTCGATGTTTCTCTAAATATTGGATCTTTTGTTAAGTTACCAGCTACAATTACATTGTTTAATTCAGGCATTTTCAATTCAGCCATTTCTTTCCTCCATCTAATCGTTTGTTATACTTTGCTTATTCTACTGTTGTTTTTTCTGCAACTTGTTCTGCTTCTGGTTCATCTTTTTTGTTTGCAGCAGTTTTTAAGTATTCTAAAGCTTTTTTGTCTAAAGAAATGGTCAAATACCTTATAACATTTTCATCGAGTTTTAACGATCTCTCAAATTCAGAAATCATTGATGGAGCTGCTATGAATCTAGTTATTAAGTAGTAACCACTTTTTGAATTGTTGATTGCGTAAGCAAGTCTTTTTCTACCCCAATTTTCAACATCAGTTATTTCACCGCCATTTGTTTTGATGGTATGATGAATTGATTTAGTGATTTCTTCAATTTGGGGATCTTCAAGCGTTGCATTCAAGATTACAACACTCTCGTAGTTTCGTGTTGCCATTGATTCCTCCCTTTGGCCTTTTGGCTATTAAAATTTTATTTAATAGCAGGGTTGATAAAAAATTGTCTGTAAATTTACTTAATTAATGGCGCAATTACCAAAGAAACTACAGACATTAATTTGATTAAAATATTTAATGATGGACCGGATGTATCCTTTAGAGGATCACCAACCGTATCTCCAACAACAGATGCTTTATGAGGTTCTGATCCTTTTCCGTAGATTTTTCCGTCTATGTTTAAATTTCCTTCAATAAGTTTTTTTGCATTATCCCAAGCGCCTCCGGCATTTGATTGAAAAATTGCCATTAAAACGCCTGAAACTGTAACTCCAGCTAATAATCCTGCAAGCATTTCTTTAGAAATAAAACCAATTACAACAGGGACTAAAATTGCCATTAACCCCGGTAATTTCATCTCTTTTATGGCTGCTTTAGTTGAGATTTCGACACATTTTGAATATTCAGCTTCGGCAGTTCCTTCTCGTAATCCGGGTATTTCTCTAAATTGTCTTCCTACTTCAATAATCATTTCTCGTGCCGCTCTTCCAACCGCTCCCATTGCCATAGAAGAAAACAAAAAGGGAAGCATTGCTCCGATAAACAGACCGCCCATTATTATGGGTTTGGAAATGTCAATAACTTCAATTTCAGCTTGATGCATAAAAGCCGAAAATAACGCCAATGCGGTTAAAGCAGCCGAGCCAATGGCAAAACCTTTTCCAATTGCAGCAGTTGTATTTCCAACGGCATCTAATTTATCTGTTCTTTCTCTAACTTCTTTAGGTAGTTCAGCCATTTCCGCAATTCCGCCAGCATTATCAGAAATTGGTCCGTAAGCATCAACTGCCAATTGTATTCCTGTAGTAGAAAGCATTCCGAGCGCCGCTATTGCAATTCCGTATAAATTTGCAAATTCATAAGCGCCAATAATTCCTAATGAAATGATGATCACCGGCAATGCGGTTGAACTCATTCCGACGCCCAATCCTGAAATAATTGTGGTTGCGGAGCCAGTTAAAGACTGATAAGCAATTTTATGAACCGGTTTGTAATCAGTTCCTGTATAATATTCGGTTATAATTCCAATTAAAGTTCCTGCTACCAATCCAATTAATGTTGAAAAAAATACTCCCAAACTTGTGTATTCAAAATTATTGTAATTCCAAGATTCTGGAAGCATTGCGGTGATAATAAAATATGAGGCAACTAACATCATTCCAGCTGCGCCAAATTCACCTAAATTTAAAGCTTTTTGAGGATTTCCGCCTTCTTTAACCTTAACTAAAAGCGATCCTAAAATGGAAAATATTATACCTGCTCCGGCTAAAACCAGCGGTAAAATAACTGCTTCCAATTTTAATTCAGGTACATCAGGTGTTACAAAAACTGCTCCTAAAACCATAGTACCGATAATTGCACCAACATAGCTTTCAAATAAATCCGCGCCCATTCCAGCAACATCACCAACATTATCACCAACATTATCTGCAATGGTTGCCGGATTTCTATGATCGTCTTCAGGAATACCTTCATAAACTTTACCGGCAAGGTCTGCGCCGACATCCGCGGCTTTTGTATAAATTCCTCCTCCTACTCTTGCAAAAAGTGCAATTGAGGAGGCTCCAAGCGAAAAACCAGACAATACATTTATAATTTTAACAATGTCCCAATTTAAATTGGAATAAATAATAAATAAAGTTCCTAACCCAAATACACCCAATCCAACAACGTTCATACCCATAATGGTACCGCCAGAAAAAGCAATTTCCAATGCTTGTCCTAAACCAATTTTTGCTGCTTCGGTGGTTCTGACATTGGCTTTTGTTGCCGCATTCATTCCCAAATAACCGGCTAAACCCGAACTGAAAGCTCCAATAATAAATGAAACAGCAATCAGCCATGACGAATCAGAATTTCCGGCGTTTGAAAATGCAAGTAGTAATGCAACAACAATTATAACCCAAAATAAAACTTTATATTCAGTCTTTAAAAAGGCGATGGCTCCATCTCTAATATATTCTGAGATTTTTGTCATTTTTTCGGAACCGGTACTCTTTTTTGAGATCCAGATATTTTTATAAAATGAATAAGCTAGAGCAGATAAACCAAGAAAAGGTATAATGTAGATCAATAATTCCATAAATTTAATCCTCATTTTGAGATAAATTGGAAGTTTTATTTTTTGTCTGTTTACTATAACAATCTAACATTTTTCCGTATCCATTAAATATAAACTCTTTTAAAAGATCGTAAATAAGCGGAAGTTTATTGTCTATTATTTTAATTTCATCATTAGAAAATTTACTTAAAACAAAATCCGCCAAATCGGAATCATTTTCTTCAGCATTAATTCCGAATCTGATTCGAGGAAATTTGTCATTTTGTAAATTATAGATTATGGATTTAATTCCATTATGTCCGCCGTCGCTGCCAGATTGTCTAATTCTAATATTGCCTAAATCTAAGTTAACGTCGTCATAAATTACTAATATATCGTCAGACTTGATATCATATTTTTCTAACAAATATTTAATTACAAGTCCGGAATTATTTACATAAGTAGTCGGTTTTATTAACAAAAAATGGAAAGTATCAAAGCTACTTTCCACTTGCCAAAAATCACTTTTTGCCGGAGAAAAATCAAGATTAAGTTTATGTGCAAAATTATCTAAAATGTAAAATCCAATATTATGACGAGTACCAACATAATTTCGTCCTGGATTTCCAATTCCAACCAATACCCTCAAAACTATCCTTCAGAATCTTCTTGAGCTTTTCCTCTGCTAATTAGTTCAGGTTCTTTTGGAGTATCTTGTAATTCATCAGTCTTTTCATCTGTTGTTTCTTTAATTGTTGTTACTGAAACAACAACTGTATCTGCTGCGCTTAAAATTTCAATATTTTCAAAAGATAAATCACCAACGAGAATAGAATTGCCTATATGGAGATTAGTGATATCTACTTCAAGATGCTGTGGAATATCTTTTGGCAAACATTGAATATCGAGCTTGTGTAAATTTTGTTGAAGTTTTCCGCCTTCTTTTACGCCAACAGCAGAACCGATAAAAGAAATTGGCAATTGTAGCTGAATTGCTTTCCCTAATGTAACTGCTTGAAAATCCACATGCACAATTCTATCTGTCAGCGGATCAAACTGTATATCCTTAAGAATAGATCTCACACTATCTTGATCTTCAATTTTTAAATTAACTAAATGAACTTCCGAAGTATAAACAACAGGTTTAAGTGAAAGTTCTTCTACGAAAATATTAACAGGTTCGGACCCTTTTGAATAAAGAATACCTGGAACATTTCCTTCTCTTCTAATTTTATTAACAGCTCCTTTAGTTGATTTGGTCCTTTTTTTCGCTGTTATGTTGATGTCTGACATAATTTTATTTACTCCAATTATTACTCTAAATTCTAACCTTTATCAATATCAAATAGCGAGCTAATTGATTCGTGATTATGTGTTCTTCTAATTGCTTCCGCTAATAGAACTGAAGCTGAACGAACAAATATCTTTTTAAGATTTTCTTTATTCTTCAGCGGAATTGAATCTGTAACATATAGTTTTGTTATTTCAGAATTCTCAATTTTTTCTATTGCATCGCTAGACAGTACAGGATGTGTTACAGCACCGTATATTGCATTTGCTCCATTTGCTTTAAGTGCGTTGATAGCTGAAATAAACGTTCCTCCCGTATCTATTAAATCATCTACAAGCAGAACATCTTTATCTTTTACGTCACCAATAATATTCATTACTTCTGCTTGATTTTGCTTTGGTCTTCTTTTATCTATAACTACTAAGTTTGCGTTTAGTCTTTTTGCATATGATCTTGCAAGTTTAATTCCGCCAACATCGGCAGAAACTATAACTAAATCGTTTGGATAATTTTTAAAGATATCCAAAAATACCGGCGAAGCATATAAATGATCCGATGGAATATCAAAAAATCCCTGAATTTGGGCGGCGTGGAGATCCATAGTAATTACTCTATCAGCTCCGGCAACCGAAATTAAATTTGCTATAAGTTTTGCTGTAATTGCAACTCTCGGCTGATCTTTTCTATCTTGTCTTGCATAACCAAAATAAGGAATAACGGTCGTTACGGTTGCAACAGATGATCGTTTTGCCGCATCGATCATAATTAATAATTCTAAAAGATTTTCAGCAGGTTGATGAGTCGACTGAACTAAATACACATCGCTACCGCGAATATTCTCTTTAAACTTAACCCATATTTCACCATCTTTAAATTTTTTAAGATCAATTCCACCCAAAGGAATACCAATATAATTAGCTATTTTTTGAGCTAATTCTGGATTGGAAGAACCTGAAAAAATTTTGGGACCGCCTGCAGCCATAACTTATTTTTTGAGATATTTTTAATACAAACTATAAATATAAGTAAAACTGCAAGTTATGTCAATCTTGTTATTTGCATAAACTACTTTTTACTTTTTTTGAGAAGAAATACTAAAACTATAATAATTACAAGACTTGCAAGTCCGTAAATCCATGTAGGAGTCTCTTTTAACCTAAATGGAATATATGTAGCGGAAATAACTTTACCATTCCCAATTGCGTCGGAACTGAAACTCCATTCAAGTTTATTTCTTGATAAAGAATTTGCGTTATGTCTAATTATATTGCCGGGAAGATAATAAGTATAAACAATTGAATAGTTTTTTTCAGAAAATCCGAAAGTTGTAGTTATCGGCTGAATAAATTGAGAGAAAATTTTTGTTTCGTCAGGACCATCTATAATTGAAAGCTCTGCATGCTTGAAAAAATTTAGTAAATTCAAAGAATCGAAACTAGTAAACTCAAATTCAATTTGTGCGTGAAGAGTGCTATCTTCAAAATCGTTGAAAATGGTTATATAATTTATTTTAGTAAAACTTGCGGTAAAATTTTCTTCAATACTTTCTTTATTGAATATTCCTATTTTCTTAATTAGTAGGGAATCAAATTCCGGTTCCATTTTAATCCAGTAATGTATAAACATTTTACCGGAATTATCAGTCTTTAATGTTGTAACCTGATTATAGTTTAAGCATGAAGTTAATAAAAAGACAGTTATAATAATTGATAGGAATAATTTTATGCGCTTCATAATTAAAAGTATTTTTACAAAACTTAGTAAATTTGATTTTGTAAATTAAATTTTATTTTACAAATAAAATCTATAAATTTGCCGTTCAAATTTTAGAGGTATTATGCCAACATATGATTATAAATGTTCTGAGTGTAATTACACTTTTGAAGAATTTCAAAAAATGACCGATGAGCCCTTAAAAGTTTGTCCTAAATGTAAAGGAAAAGTAATTAGACTTATTGGATCTGGTTCTGCTCCGATTTTTAAAGGATCAGGATTTTACCAAACGGATTATAAAAAATCTACCAAACCAACTGAAAGTAAGACTAAAACAGAAAGCGGTTCAGTAAAGGATCAGGTAAAAGAAACAAAAACAAAAAAAGATAATTAAAAATCTAAACCTAAAGAAATATAGTACTTTGGTTTTGAAAAATTTTGTGCGTCATAAGACCACGCGACATCAAATTTCCATAAGAATAAGAAATACAACCTTGCGCCAAAGCCTCCGCCTAGTAATAGATCATTAGTGATTGTTTTTCCTTCTTCCGACTTTTTGAAGAATTTTAAGCTTGAATTATCATCCCATGCACTTCCGGCATCAATAAATGCGGTTCCTAATATGTTTTGGAAAAACAATGGAATGCCGCCCGTTAATAAATATCTTATTAGAGGAATTCGTAATTCTAAGTTTACTAACGAGTATTTTGTGCCTATTTGTTCAGCATAATTAAAACCTCTTAATGGAAGAGCAGGAGTTAGGAATACAAAGTCGGATGCTGAACTTAATGGAATATCTTGTGTTGAAAAAGTTCTGTTTATCCAACTTTCTGTACCGCCGATAAAAAATCTTTGTGCATTAATTCCAAACGAATAGCCGCCTGAAAATCTCATCGCAAAACCGTTATCATAAAAAAATCTGAAATATTTTCTATAATCCCAAGTTAAAGTTCCGAAGCTTTCATCTGATTTTCCAAATCCTGGATTTCCCAATAATGTTAAATTGTATCTTTCACCTTCAATAGGCGAAGTATAGCCCCAAAGTACATTGTCTTTAATATAACTAATTGAAGGAATAATAAAAGTTGCTTTTTCAATCGGGTCTTCAATAAAATCTAAATTTTCTTTCGAAACTCTTAAAATGCTTAAAGTAGTTTCAACCCTATGAAATGTATTTAATGGATAACTCGCAAAAAGATTTCCGCCATAACTTCTAAACCTGTATAAATCGCTTCCGAAAAATCCTGAAAGATAAACAAATCTTGCTGTATGGTATGCTGCAATTCCAAAGTTTATTCTTTCCGGTAAGTAATAATAAGCCAAACCGTAATCACTGTTCTTTAAATCTATTTGTAAGCTAGTTGTGCCGACTAATCTATGATTTCCTAAAACATCACTGAAAGATAAAATTGTTGTTCCCAGAACGCCATATAAGGAACTGTAACCAGCATTTGCGTAAATTAAATCAGGAGAGAAATCAACTTTGTATTTATTTACTAAAAAATCTCCGTTATTATCCAACTTTTCTCTAAACAATAATTCCGGTTTTTTCTCCGCAGCATCTTTAGCAAACACATCATTTTTTGCAAAAACAAAATCTGTGTAATCAGTTCGGATTGAATCTTTCACTTCTTCTTTGTTGTCAATAATTTGACCAACAAATATTTTTGAATTATTTTCCGAAGAAGAATCTTTTTTTGCATTATCGGAAAGAACAAATTTAGTTTCTTCTTCCGGAAGATCTGCATTTTCGGTTAAAGTTTCTTGCGGAATATCTTCTTCATAAAACTGGTTCATGTATTTTGTGAATTGAATATCCTTTATCTCTTCCATTTCAAAAGGATTATTAATTAAAAATATGTTAAATCCGGCGTTATAAAATGCCGAGAAAACTAACTTTTTAGAATCTTGTGAAAGTGAAATACTTTCAATTTTATTTAACGAATTTGTTAACGGGATACATTTTGTATCTAAAATTGTGCCTACTGAATCATTTTTTGTCAGAGTAATTCTTTTTTTATAAAGATTATCAATTCCATTATAATCTGAAATGAATATAATTTCATCTCCATTTGATGAAAATACGGCTTGTTTTTCATCGCTGTATTGCCAATCGGTTACCCGTTCAATTTTCTGTGATTCTACACCATAAATATAAAGATCCATTTGAAAATTTTGGAGTGTGGACATAGAAAGTCCGTCCTGCGCAAAATTATTTTTTGTTAAACCGTTTCTATCGGAGGAAAAAATTATTTTCTTACTGTCTGGTGACCAGCTTGGAACATATTCGCTGAAAATATCATCAGTAATGTTTGCGAGTTCTTTTGTTTCAAAATTATAAACATAAATATCAGATTGTTTTGCGCTACAGCCAAGAAAAGCAATTTTTTTCCCATCTGGCGACCAACTAACGGATTCAATTCCATGAAGTTTGAACGGTAAATTTTCCTCTTCATCATTTTCTGTATTTATTATTTTAATCATGTCGTATCCATCGGACTTACTGGAAAGAGCAATTCTAATGTTATCAGGCGACCAAGTCAATGCCGGAAATAAAACATTTAATTCTTCAAGATCTTCAGTTCTTCCGCTTTCAATTACTTTCTTAATTTCTTCGCCGTCAAATGAATTCATTAAATAAACATCGAAATAAATATTTCGGTCGGAAATAAAAACAATTTTATCACCTTGAGGGGAAATAGCCGGGCTTATATTATAAAATCCGCCAAGTTTTTTATTATCAGTCAATCTTTTGGCAAATTCATCGGGATCTTTTCTTGAAGCGATTTCTGGCCAGAAATTTCTTTTTACTTCTTTTTTCCATTTATCGTTTAATTCTTCTAGATCAATGCCTATAGAAGATTTAAAGCCCGCAACAACATTGCCTTTTCCTTTAATATTTTGAAGCAAGTCAGCAATTTTTTCTTCGCCGTAGGTATCAGCAATATATTTGAATAAAGCTTGTCCGCCTCGATACGCAAAATATCCGTCAAGTCTATTTATATCGGGAAGATATTCATTAATAATTGCGTCTCGTATAAACATATCGGAATTTGTTTCCCAACCGCTTGACAAATATTCAGCCATGCCTTCATGATACCAAGTAGGTAATTGAAGCGTAATTCCTTTTGCTATTATATTTTGAATAGTTCCGCCGTAAAGCATATCGCGCATTACCGCGTGGACCAGTTCATGATGAATTACATGTTTATATTTGCTATATGAGCCTTCAAAAGGGAAGACAACTCTGTTTTTAAAAGGTTCTGTAAATCCGCCAATTCCTTGGGATAAGTAACCATCGGTAGTATTTGTTTCTTGAAATTCATTATGAGAATTATAAACAACTAGTGATATTCTGTTGTTCAACTGATAATTCAATTTTTTTTGAATATCTTCTAAAGATTGTTCTGCAGCTTGTGCCGTAAATTCTGCGGCATCGTCGCCTTCTTGAGAAAAATAAATATCAAAATGTTTAGTTTGAATATAATACCAATCATGATCTCTATATTGAACGCGGTTTTTTCCAAATTGAGCAAGTATCAAATTTGAAAATATTATACTAAATAATAAAATTTTTATTTTCATCTTAAGTTCCGAATCAAATCCGTGATATTATAAAAATAAAATAATTTTTAAGAAAGAGTAAAATCAATCTCTCTTTTTTCTTCATTAACTTTTTTTAACTTAACAGTTACTTTATCGCCTAATCTAAACTGTTTTCCATTGTTTTTGCCGCGGATTGAATAAGTTTTTTCGTCAAGAATGTAAAAATCATCTTCCAAATCTCTCATCGAAATTAAACCTTCGGCTAAATTTTCATTTAGTTCCACAAAGATTCCGAAATGTGCTACACCCGAAATAATTCCGCTGAAAGTTTGACCTATTTTATCCTGCAGAAACTCAATTTGTTTCAATTTTACCGAAAGCCTTTCCGCACTTGCCGCATTTCTTTCCATGAAAGAAGAATGTTCGCAGAATTCATCCAACTGTCTCCAGGTAAATTGTGGTTTTTCTTCATTTAAATAATCAAAAATTAGAAGATGAGCTATCAAATCAGGAAATCGTCTAATTGGCGAAGTAAAATGAGAATAATATTTAAAGCCTAAACCGTAATGACCGATATTTTTTGTCGAGTAAACTGCTTTTGCCATTGAGCGGATTGCAATTTCATTAATTACGGCTTCTTCTTCCGTTCCTTTAACTTTTTCTAAAAGTTTCTGAAGTTCCCTGCTTTTATTTGTAACCTGAGGATTAAAAGAATAGCCTAATGATTGAACAAATTTAGCAAATTCCAAAATTTTTTCTTCACTCGGCAAATCGTGAATTCTATAAACAAATGGATTTTTTTCTTTCTTCTTCGTTTTACTTATGTGTTCAGAAATTATTCTGTTCGCGAGAAGCATAAATTCTTCAATTAATTGGTGACTTTCATTGCTTTCCTTGATTTTTATAGATATTGGAATTCCATTTTTATCAAGATCAAATTCAATGTCCGGTGTTGTAAAGTTTATACTTCCGTTTTTCGTTCGTTCGTTTCGTAAATATCTTGCGATTTCATTTATATTTATAATTTCATTTGCAAAATCACCCTTAGATGTATCTATTATTTCTTGAACTTCATCATAAGTAAATCGACGTTTGCTGTTGATAACGGTTTTTACAATTTGATAATTTTTCTGCTTAAAGGAACTATCGAATTCTACCAAAATACTGAAAGTAAGCCGGTCTTCGTTCGGTACCAAAGAGCAAATTTTATTTGAGAGATTTTCCGGAAGCATTGGGATTACTTTTCCAACAATGTAAACACTTGTTCCTCGGCTTTCGGCTTCTTTAAAAATGTGAGTTCCAGGTTTAACAAAATTACTCACATCGGCAATATGAATTCCTATAAGCGAATTTCCATTTTCCAATTTTTGTATTGAAACCGCGTCATCAAAATCTTTTGCGGTTTTAGGATCAATTGTAAAAACATTTACATTCCTGAAGTCGGTTCTTTTTAAAATTTCTTCTTCGGAAATTTCATCAGAAAGTCCTTTTGCTTCTTTTAAAACTGAATTTGGGAATTTATATTTTATTCCAAACTCTCTTGCAATTGAAGCAATTTCCGCATCGTACGAGCCTGATTTGCCCAGCACTTCAGAAATTGTTCCTTCGGGATTTAAATGTGCGTTATCCCATTCAATTTTAGAAACTACAACTTTATCGCCTTCTTTAGCATTATTGATTTTTTTTGAGGTAATATAAAAATCTCTATGAATTTTTGAATCGTCGGGTTCAACAAAATAAAATGATTTAGATTTTCTGAGAACTCCTACTATTTCTTTTCTTTTCCGTTCAACAATCTTAGTGATTTCACCTTCTAAATTTTTCCCGGTTCTTTTAGCAAATAATGCTACTTCAACTTTATCTCCGTCAAATGCCGTATTAAGATTTTTTTCCGAAACATAAACGTCGCTTAAATTTTTATCTTTAAATATCACAAAACCATAATTTTGTCCGTTAACAAGCTGCAGTTCTCCAACCAATTTCTTTTTTGCCTCGCTATTCATTTTATAACGTTTCCCGCTTTTTTTTAGAATACCTTCTTTTAATAAGGCGTTTAGTTCCTGCTTAAAAAATTCATAATCCTTATTTTTAATTTTTAGGATCTTTGCAAGAATTTTAGAATTTGCGACTGTATTCGGATTTGTGGTAAAGTATTCTTTAATTAAATTTTTCATTAGAACTCGAATTTATATTTTAATCCTAATTCTTGAATTTTTTCTCCGGTTGTTGTTTCAACAATCGGATCCTTTTGTTCCAAGCGAATTAGAAAACTTGGATTAAACAAATATTCCAGTTTAATATCTGTTTTATTCCATTCCATGTATTTTGTGTTTCCGCCGAATGAATAACGGATGTTATTATATTTTCCGGAAAAAAAGTAATTTGTAGTAATCGCTTGAATATTTGTTTAGTCTAATATTGCTGACTAATCCTCCCAACGCTGATGAAAAATAACTTGTTAATTGCGAGCCAAGAAATGAATATGCCGTATTTTCAGCAACGTCCATTAATGTTGTTCTTTGTTCGTCGGTGATATCCATACTTAATTGGTTTAATAAAATAAAAGTCAATGCATTTGAAGCGTCATACTTTGAATCCGGTATATCATTTTCAATTGCAGATCTTCCAACATAAACAGATAAATTCTCATTTTCACCTGTTAGATTTTCACCTAATTTTGAAAGAGGTGAATTTATTTTAAGTTTTACAGCTACTTCTTCAGTTCTGCCAGGCTGTTCAAAATTATCTATTTCTCCTATGTATGTCGCTACAATATTTAAATGCGGATCGGTAACATCAGATTCAAATCTAATTGTTCCTTTCGCGTCGAATGTCTTGAAAAACTCCAATCTTGAACCATCTAAAAGAGCAAGTGTACCTTGTGTTTTTAATCCGCTAGAAAGTGTTTCAAATTCAAGCTGTCCGGTTGTTTCTACATTTAGTTTCTGATTCAATTCAGGATTTATTAAAAAATTAAATGTAGCGATATTTTTAATTATGATATTTGTCTTAAAATCAAATTTTGTTTGGTTTGCCTTTACTATTTTTTTCTTTCCGTTACTTTCATTTAATATTCTGATAAACTTTTGTGTTTTCCAATTTATTTTTGAACTGTCTTCAACAAATTTATAAACTAATCTATTATTGTATCTTGCGTCTTTTTCATTTTTTGAAGCATAAACTAAATCAGCTTTATCGACCAGAATATTTCCGTTAAAGGTATATTTGTCATTCTCATACTCAAGTTTCCAATTATTATCAGTCCTAATGAACAGATCCCCGTAAATGTTTGCATCTTTGGTTTTTGAACGGCTTCCAAGCAATGCCAAATCCCCATTAATTGAAATATCTAATTTGTTAAAAGGGAATTCTCTTAGTTCGATTATACCGTTAGCGCTGATTTTGCCGTTATACAATGAACCTGCATGGTTTGTAAGCTCCATGTTATCAATTGTTGCGTATTGATCTCTAAAAATTATTTTTGAAGTAAGCGCGTATTCCAAATTATTTTCGGTAAATGTAAATATTCCGTTGTCAAGATTTAAATATCCGCTTGTTATTGGATGAGCATATGTTCCAGAAATATTAACTTGTGAATTTATGTTTCCGCTTTGATCTTTTGCATAAGGAATAAGATTACCGAGCGCTCCAACGTTGAAATCTTCCGAGTTCAAATTGATTTCAATTTCGGATTCCGGTACAATTAGATCTTCATTTCCCATATAATTGATGTTTATTGGAAGCTGTGCGGTTAGAGTCAAAAGCGGTTCAATTGAATTTTCATCACTGCCGTTGAAAAATATTGCGATTCTGGAAAGATTCTTATAATGATTTATAGAACCGACTAAACTTCCGAATTTTGAATTATTGTAAGATATATCATTAATGGAAATCTCCGTATCGATATCCGGTTGTGTTAAAAATCCGGACGAAGAAAACTTGATATTAACATCGCCTTCAATTGGCTTGCTTGTTTCGCTAATAAAATATGTAGATAAAATTTCCGCTGGAAGATTTTCTACATCAATAAAAAAATTATGACTTTTGTCGTTATTTATTTGTCCGTTTACATTTACGGTTGCACCCGTATTTTCTAATATCAAGTTGGAAAGCTGAATTCCGCTTTTTGTAAAATTAACTGAACTTGTATCCAAACTTTTCCATGGAATATTTTTGTAGTTTAGATTTATATTGTAAAAATCAACCATTTGATTTGTAAAATAAGTGTCAAACTTTCCTTCAAAATCAATCGTAAAATCATTTCCTATTCCAAGCGATGAATTGAAGAATAATGAATTTTGATTAAAAATAAAATCCGCTTGGACATCATTCAATTCAGCTCCCGCATAAATTTTTTCGCCTTCGACTGAAATCGTACCAAAAATTTTATTAAAATTAATCTCTTGGTTATCACGGTTAAAATTAAAGCTCACTGCAGAATTAGAAAGATAAAGTAAAAGACTGTCTCTTTTATTTAATAAATTTTCAATACTAATATCGGTAGTAATTGTAAAATTCAAAGAATCATTTTTAACTAAACCTTTGCCGGTTCCGGAAACATCAAGCTCATCATTCTTTAAGAACAAAGCGATTAGCTTAAAATCCTTGAACTTGAAATCATAATTAAATTCAATTTCTTCATTTACAATTGGATCAAGAATTACCGTGTTATTTTTGGAGATATTCTTTTTCTCGGAAATTGGGTTAAGCTCATCAATTTTATTAGATATTAAGTTAGTAATTGTTTGCGATTCATATACAAGAAGGTTAACTGCTTTCTCAAGTGAAAAATTTCCGTTAATGTTAAAATCAACAAAGTCGGAAACCAAGTTGATTTTTCTTTCATTTTCATTTTTAGTAAGTAGGATATTTATATTTGTTTGATCTAGTTTTATATCTCTCAAATTTGAAGGTTCAAGTTTTATGTTAAAATTTCCGGTTAAGTTTTCCAGATCCAAATTATTGCCTTTAGCGGAAAAATTTAGATTTAAATTTGACGAGTCGTTTTTTTCATGAGTAAATGTCTGCAAGTCAAAATTTCTCAAGGTTCCTGAAAGATCATAAGAAGGACTTTTAGCATCAGTCAAATCAAGCAATCCATATGTTGATATTTTGGAATTGTTGACGAGTGAATTTAAATTCAAATTAAATATTTTGGAATTAATTTTGCTTTCAAGATTCAACGAATCTAACTCAATATTATTAAAGACAGATGAATTCAGATTAACAAAAAAATCTGCATTCATATTTTTAGGATCAGTACCAATTCCTTTAATTTTTCCTTCGCTGTTTAAAGAAGAATTATAGCCGATAATAGGGAATACGTCAATATTTTTTGTGGTGAAATCAATATCATATTCCATTCTAGATTTTTGCAAATTAAGAAATGATTTAATATAAACTTCACCGTCATTAATTTTACCGTTCAGTTCGGCATTGAATTTTGTTGGCTCTCCTTTGTACTTAATGTTAATGTCTTTTGCAACCAAATTGTCGTATTTGGGAATCTCCAATCCTTTTACCAAATAATATATTTCAGATTCAACAACGGATGAATTATAAACTTCTACGTCTAATGACAAATTTCCGGGTGTATGAAGATTCTTAACATTTCCACGCATATTTAGAAACGTATTTTTATAGTTCATGCTTAGTTTACTAATATCAAAATCCCCGAAAAATCCTTTTGCTTTCATCTGCATATCAACGCTTCCTCTAATAAAATCAGTGGCGCTGATAAATGTGGAAAGATCCGCAAAGTTAAATGGTTTTGCTGAAAGTTCTACTTCTAACGGGTAATCGTTAAATTCTTTAAGTTCAACATTACCTAATAAATTCAATTTATCAATCTTAGCATTAATAGAAATATTTGAGCTGTCCGTCTGCAATCGCAAGTTTCTGATTTGCGCAAAGTTTTCCGTTAATTCAAATTCTCCCGAAAACTTTTTTAGACCGAATGTGTTGAAATTAGGATTAAGCGAAAAATTGTTTAAGTATAATCTTACCAAAGATGATTTTATGTTTGCGAAAACTTTTGCATCCAATGCTATTCCATTCAATTTAAGATCATCAATATTGGCGTGGTCATAAAATTTTTCAGAATTCAAATTTTCGAATGTCTGTCTTGTAAAATTCAAGTTCATAAAACTCAAATTGTTGACTTGAATAGAAAAAGGGAAATCGCTTTTTGTAGTGTCTTCCGGCTCGTTGCTTTGAAAAATTTTGTCAGCGTTCCAATTACCTTCTTTATCCTGCAAAAGATTAATATAAGTGTTTTTAATGGCAATTTGTCTTACTAAAATTCTTTTTAATAATAAATGAACAGGGCTTGATTTAATAACTATTTCATCTGCTTTTAATAAAGTGTCACTATCTGATGCAATTATTGTATTATGCAGAATTAAAGAAGAAAGAATAGAACCGTCAATTTCTTTAATGTATAGTTTTCCGTTTATGCTTGAATTAACTTGAGAAATTATTTGGTTTCGCAAAAATTCGCGAAATGTTTTTGTTTGCGATATTCCGAAAAAGGCAATCAGCAAAAAAAGAATTACCGCAAAGAATCCAATGAAAACATTAATTACTTTGTGTAATAACGTTCTCTTGAAAACAACTTTCTCTTTTTTTTTATTGCTCATTATATGTTTCTAAAACTTTTTTAATTATGTTAGTTGTCGACTGAAATGTGACAAACTGAATAGTTTTTACTTCTCCGCCATTTGCTTCAACTACTTCTCTTCCAACAATATTTTCAATAGCCCAATCTCCGCCCTTAATTAAAATATCGGGAATTATTTGATCTATAATTTCTTTCGGCGTCGGTTCATCGAATAAAATCACGTAATCAACGCATTTTAAATTTTTTAAAACAAAAGCGCGTTCTTCTTGATTTACTATCGGTCTTTTTTCACCTTTTATTTCTCTTACTGATCTGTCGCTGTTTAGTCCAATTACAAGAATATCACCCAAATCTTTTGCTTTATTCAAATAATCAACATGTCCGGAATGAACAATATCAAAACAACCGTTGGTAAAAACTACTTTTTTATTTTGAAGTTTTAAATTTTTTCTAATTGGTAAAAATTCTTCTATGTTAGTTAAACCGTTTATCATTTTAATTGATCTTTCATAATTGTAAAAAGTTTTTCTTTCTCAATTGGAACAATTCCAATTTCACCACAAACGATACCCGCGGCATAATTTGCTATATATGCAGATTCTTCAATTGTTGCGCCGCATGAAAGTGCTAAAGTCAGCGTTGAAATTACAGTATCGCCTGCACCGGAAACATCCGCAACTTTTCTGGCTTTGGTCGGTATTTTAATTTCACTTTTGCCTTTTTCAAAAAGTGTTAGTCCTTTATCACCCAAAGTTAATAGAATATATTTTGCATTTAACATATTCAGTAAATTATTTCCGGCAATGCTGATATCGTTATCAGACTGAATTCTAATTCCCAAAATATTTTCCGTTTCTTTCCTGTTAGGTTTAAAAACTGTAACATTTTTATAGTTTTTAAAATTTATAAATTTAGGATCAACGGTAATAATTTTTTTATTTTCATTTGCAAGCTTAATAATTTCGTCAATTAAAAATTCTGTTAAAACGCCTTTGTTATAATCCTGCAAAATTATAGCAGATACTGAAGCAATATTCTTTTGAAGGAAATTTAAAATTCTTTTTTCAAATTTATTGCCGATATAGTTTTTACTTTCTTTATCAATTCTAACAACATGCTGTTTATCTGCAATTACTCTTGTCTTTGTTGTTGTCGGTCTAGTATGATCAATAAAGATACCCGAATCATCTATATTTTCGTTTTTTAATAATTTGCTAAAAATTTTTCCATCAGAATCATTGCCGATTATTCCAATTGGAATAGCATTTCCGCCAAGTTTTTTAATATTCAAAGCTACGTTTGCGGCTCCTCCAAAACGGAAAAATTCTTTTTCAATTTCAACAACGGGAACCGGCGCTTCCGGCGAAACTCTGGAAACGTCTCCCCAATAATAACCGTCGAGCATCATATCTCCCATTACGGCTATTTTATGATTACTGATTATTTTTTCAAGTTCAATTAATCTTTTTAAAGTAATCATTCTATTTCTTTGAAAAATCCGGCATGAAATCAGTCACAAGATTAATTTTGAATAATCCGCTGCTGGTTCCAAGCCAAATATTATTTCCATCAAAATGGATTGATAAAATTGTTTCAGGAATAAAATCGGAATTTAATTTTTTTACAGTAAATTTATTTCTGTCAATTAAGTAAATGCCTTTACCCATTGCTTCTTTTGTTTTAGGATTAAAACTATAAATTGAAGTCCAAATATATTTACCTGATTTTTCAACAGAAAAAATACCGTTGGCATCAAGTTTATTCAATTCACTAAATTTTATCCAATTTATTTTTCTGTCAAAAAGAAATAATCCGCCGACGTTAAATTCCGGATTTTTTTCTGTTACGAATTCATCTGTACCGAACCAAATTAATTCATTATCAGGTAATATTTTTGAAACGGAAACTTGTTTTCCTTCTCCGAGAAAATAATCGTCATTATTATCAAAGTATATTATTTTTGGATTATCAGGAGAGTTATTAAAAGATTTGACTAATTTATGCAAACCGGCTTCAACACCAATCCATAATAAACTGTCACCGTCCAAAGCCAAACTTTTTATGGTATTTGTCTGATCGTTATTGTTTACGGTAAGGTCAAAATCTTTATACTGCTGAGTTGTAAGATTATATTGAGTTAAATATTTAAATCTCCCTATCCATAAAATATTTTCATCCTTATCATATTCCAAACTTCTTATCCAATTGCCAAACTGTCCGCCGAGTGAAAATTTTCTTTTGTCCCATCTATTCCGTCTTTTATCGTAAATGTATAACCCATCAGCCGAGCCTGCCCAAATAAATCTTGGACTAAACTCAATGCAATAAAAAAAATCCTGTTTTAATTTTTTATTATCTGAAGAAAAATTTGCCCAGTTATTTTTTAATTTATTGTACTTATAAATTCCATTTCCCTCGGTTGCTACCCATAAATCGCCGCCGTCACTTTTTATATCCGTAACAATTTTCCCATCCAAATACTTTTCAACTGAATCTTTTTGAGCATAAATAGAAAATGAAGAAAAAAAGATAACGGCAAAAAGTAAATGAATAATTTTATTAAATTTATTCACATATGTTAAATTGTTCATAACCAAGTAACTTTAGATTTGTAATAAAGTAGGGAGTTCTTTAACAAAATCATTTTGGAAAATATTTTCGAATCCTAAAATTATATTATTTTGCAATTCAATAATATCTATTGAACTTTTCAAAATTGTAGAAAGTTCTGTTGTTTTGTTTTCCATTTCATTTTTAAGATCGTTTTTAAAACTATCATCCACATTAAGATAATCAACAATATTTTTATGATCAGTATCTATTAGAATTGAGCCGTGCTGAAGAATATTATTTCCGATTTTTCTTTGCGCGCTACCGACAATTTTTTTTCCGTTAAATTTTATTTCACTTTTTGCCGTACTTGCAAAACATAATGATCCGGATGGTTCAGTCAATAATTTTGAAAAATTCGGTTGCATGTTTTCCAATGAAATATCAGCTAAATTCGGGTCGAAATTTCTCAAACCATACACAATAGCTTCAGAAATTTTTTCATATAAATGTCTTCCGCTAATATTTTCTTGATTTGAAATAACAACGGAATATGTTAATTCCCGAGAATGTAATATTGCTCTTCCACCTGTCGGTCTTTTTACTAGTTCAATATAATTTTTATCGGCAGCTGCTTTGTTTATTTCTTCAAATGACTGATTCGCACCAATTGAAATGCAAGCCGGGTTCCAACCGTAAAATCTTAAATAAGCTTCGCCGTCTTTACAATTTCTAACCAAATGAATATCAAAATCCATATTGAATTTACCGGAGTATTTTTGATATTCGATCAGATTCCAAATCACTTTTTAATTATGCCCCTTTTGCTTTTATTTAAGAAAGCCAAAACTGAATCGGCATATTTATCGTTTGGAAATTCCTTAAGGATTTTTTCTATTGCTTGCGAATGATTTAGTTCCTGTCTGAAAATTATATTATAAATATATTTCAAAGTTGCAATTTCGTCATTTGAAAATCCTCTGCGTCTGAGCCCGATAACATTTAATCCTTCATATTTCAATGGATCTCCAGCCGCTAAAACATAAGGCGGAACATCAACAACAACTCTATAACCTGCACCGACCATTGAATGTTGTCCGACTTTGCCAAATTGATGAACTAAAGCATTTCCACCTAAAATCACCCAATCTTCCAATTCAACGTGTCCGCCCAATTGAACAATATTTGCCAATATACAATTATTTCCGATAATAACATCATGTGCAATATGCGAGTAAGCCATAAGCAAACAATTTTTGCCTACTTTTGTTATTCTTGATTCTTTTGTTCCGCGATGCAAGGTAACAAATTCGCGAATTACAGTATCATCTCCAACTTCACATGTTGATTCTTCATTGTCAAATTTCAAATCTTGAGGATGGTTTGAAAAAGAAACACCTTGATAAATTTTTACACGATTTCCAATTCGAGATCCATCATAAATTCCAACGTGGGGACCAATTTTACAATTCTCACCGATTATTACATTATCTTCAACAATTGAATATGGACCGATGGAAGTACCGTTGCCAATTTGAGCTTTGGAACTAACGATAGCAGTATTGTGAATATTAATTTCCATATTTTCTCCTAAACGTCTCTGTCAACTACAGCCGCTTTCAATTCCGCTTCAGCAACTAAATTATCATTTACATATGCTTTTGCGCTAAAAACGATTATACTATTTCTTTTATTAATTAAATAAACTTCAATAACCAATTGGTCACCGGGAACAACTTGCTTCCTAAACTTAGCTTTATCTATACCCATAAATAAAACTAATTTTTCATCAGGGTTAGGGAGGGAATTCAGCATTAAAATTCCACCCGTCTGTGCCATAGCTTCAATAATTAAAACACCAGGCATAACAGGTCTTCCTGGAAAATGACCCGGAAAAAATGGTTCATTTACAGTAACTGATTTGATTCCGATTACTTTTTTATCCAATTCAAGATGTGTGATTTTGTCAATGAGTAAGAACGGATATCTATGGGGAAGTATTTTCTGAATTGCTATTGAATCGAAAACAACTCCTTCTTTCTTAACATGCTGATATTTTTTCTCAAGTTGTTTTTGCTGATATAATTTTCTAATTTTTTTCGCGAACTCAACGTTTGATTTATGTCCTGGTCTTGCCGCGAGTATTTGAGCTTTAATGGGAACTCCAATTAATGCCAAATCTCCAATCATATCCAGCAATTTATGTCTTACCGGTTCATTTTTAAACCTAAGACTGTATTCATTTAAAAAACCGTTTGTACCAACGGTTATTTTTTCTTTCAAACCCAATTTTTTAGTAAGTTCTTCAAGATAATCATCATCAACTTTTTTATCTACAATTACAACGGCATTATCTATGTTGCCGCCTTTAATTAATCCTTTGTCGGCAAGCGATTCAACTTCGCTTAAGAAACAGAATGTTCGTGTTGGTGCAAATTCGGAAATAAATTCTTTTTCCAAATCAAATAAACCTGTATGCTGGCTTCCCAACGCCGGATTATGATAATCCACCATTACAGTCATTCTGAAACCGTCAAGCGGAAGGGCAACAATGTCAACTTGATCATCTTCGTTATGAAACATAATTGTTTCATCAATTATTAAGTAATTCTTGGGAGATGTTTGTTTTAAAATTCCTGCTTCTAAAAGTTTATCTACAAACGGTTTGGAACTTCCATCTGCAATAGGAGTCTCGATTCCATTTATTTCTATAATCACATTATCAATTTGTAACCCGGCAACAGCCGCAAGTACATGTTCTACTGTGTGAACTTTTATATCGCCTATTCCAATTGTAGTTCCTCTTGATATATCAACAACATATTCTGCCAAAGCTGGAATTTCAACATTTTCAGCTAAATCAGTTCTAATAAATTTTATTCCGTAATTTTCCGGAGCGGGCTTAAATGTAATTGTACATGCAGTTCCTGTATGAAGTCCAATACCGGAAATAGAAACTGGTTTATTTATAGTTGTTTGAAGATCCAGCATTATTTAATTCCCTTAGTTTGTATTGATTCATTTTCTAACATAGCAATTTTTTCTTCCAATTTTTTTATTCTTTCGGCATATTCGGGAAGCATTCGATTATGTGCCGCAAGTTTTAGTGTTGTTTTAATATCTTGAGCGGGCGAACCAAAATAAGTTCCAGGTTTGGTAATTGATTTTGAAATTCCGGTTTGTGCACCAACTAAAACCTTATCGGCTATTTCGATATGACCTGTGGCTCCTGCTTGTCCGCCGAAAATACAATTTTCACCTATTTTTGTACTGCCAGATACGCCGCTTTGAGCAGACATTACTGTATTCTTTCCAATTTTAACGTTATGCGCAATTTGAATTAAATTATCTAATTTAACACCTTTTGAAATTATTGTTGAGCCAATTGCAGCTCTATCGATTGATACGTTAGAGCCAATCTCTACGTCGTCTTCAATTACAACATTTCCAATTTGCGGAATTTTATGATAAACGCCATTGTCGTCAGGAGTAAATCCAAAACCGTCGGAACCAATTACAGTGCCTGAGTGAATTATTACATTGTTTCCAATAACAGAATTTTCTCTAATTGTTACATTTGGAAATATCATTACGTTTTTTCCAATAATGCAGTTTTCCAAAACAACCGTATTATGATAAATTTTAGAATTTTCGCCAACACAAGAATTTTTACCAATGTAAACATTTACTCCAACAGCGGTATTATTGCCCAATTTTACATTTTCATCAAAAACTGCCGTAGGATGAATTCCGCTTAAACTAAATTCCGGACTAAAATATTTTATGATGATATTTTGAAATGCGATATTAGGTTTATCAACAATAATATAGGTTAAATTTTTGTTTATCTGTTCAATATCTTTATTTATTAAAATTGCAGAAGCTTTGGTGGATGATAGAAAATGATTATAGCTTGTCATATATAAAAATGTTAAATCACCTTCTTGTGCATCTTGAATATTAGAAAGTCTAGAAATTTCCAAATTAGAATCGCCAATAATTTTTCCATTAACAAGTTCAGCAATTTCAGTTATTTTAAGTTTCATTGTGATGATTCCGCACAAAATAAATATTTTTATCTAAGAAAGTTGATTTGTTTTATTGTAATTTTCGCAAAACTTCAGGAGTTATATCATGTTCTTCTTTTGCGTAAAGAAAAATAAGATCGCCGCTTCTGTCAAATACAAAATCCAATTCTTTTTCAACAGCAACTTCTTCAATAATGGCAAATACTTTATTTTGAATTGGTTTCATCAGTTCTTCCTGTTTTTTGTAAAGTTCGCCGTTTACGCCAAATTTACTTTGTCTGTATGATTCAACCTTTTCTTCCATAGCTACTAATTCTTTTTCGGTTTCGGCTTTTTTCTGATTTCCCATAATTAGTTTGCGTTTTTCATAATCATCATATTTATCTTTCCATTCTTTTTTTAATACATCAAGTTCTTTTTGCCATTCCGCAATTTGATTATCAATTTTTTTTTGAGCGTCTTGAGCATCAGGCAGCTGATTAATAATTGCTTCTGAATCAACATATCCGATTTTTAATTGAGCAAACAAATTTGTTGAAGTTATAAGAATGAAGAACAAAAAAAGATTTTTAATTAGTTTCATAACTAATCTCTCCTAAATGGATTGTTTAAAATAATATAGAGGTTTGAAACATGCTAATTTTATTTATTTACAGTTCAAACCTCTACAAAAAGATTGAAAATAAATTTATCCTCTTTTCAACTTATCCAAAACAACGTTCGTAATATCAAACTGCGGATCAGCAAAAAGCAATAATACGTCGCCTGTTTTATCGAATATAAAACTCATACCTTCTTGTTGTCTTACTTTATCAATTGCATCAAGAATTTTTGCTTTAATTGGTTTTAATAATTCATCCTGCTTTAAGAAAAGCTCGCCATTAGGTTGGGCAAATTTCTGTTGACGAAATTGCTGAATATTTTGTTCTTTTCTTACTAAATCCTGTTGAACTTCGCGTTGTTTGTCTGGTGTCATGTTAGTAAACTGTTTTTGTGCTTCTGCATAAGCGGTTTGTAAATCTGTAGTCATGCTATCAACAGATTTTGACCATTTCGCTGTTAACGCATCCAAATCGCTCTGAGCTTTAATTGCAGGAGGATATTGCTGCAATATTATTCCTGAATCGACCCAGCCGATTTTCTGCACAGATTGTGCAAATATTGAAGCCGATATGAAAAATAAAAGTAGAATCGTTGTTGTTCTCAATTTAACCTCTTTTTTTGTTTGATATATAATTAAAAGCCTTTTCCAAATTGGAAGTGAAATTCCCATTTCGGATCTTCGCCATCCACAGCTTTTCTGTCAAATCCATAACCATAATCAAATCCAATTAAGCCTATCGGATTTATTAAAATTCTTGCGCCAATACCTGCGGATTTTCTTAAATTAAATAAATCGGCGGTTGGCAAATCTTCAAATGTATTTCCGGCTTCGGCAAATGTTAAAATATAAATTGGCATTGGTTCTAATGTTAACGCGGCTCTTATTTCAGCCGTATATTTTGTTTTAACTCTGCCTCCGATTGTTAAACCCGAACTGCTTTTGGGACCAACAGTTCTATCTGCATAACCTCTCAAAGGTGTTGTCGCAATAACTAAACCGTTTCCGCCCATATAGAAAAATTCAAACGGCTGGATGGTTGTTCCTGCTACAATCTCGTGAATATAACCTATATCAACATTGCTGTAAAATGTAAGACGGTTTGAATTAAATAATCTTCTATACCAATCGGCGGTAAATTCTATTTTGTAATAATCTACATCTCCGGGTAAAATTGGTCCGCCTGATAATTCTCCGCTCAATAAAATTTTTGAACCGATGGATGGAAAAATAGGATTATCAATATCATTTCTCGATATATTCAAACCGGAAGTATATTGGCGTGAAATTCCCTCTGCATAATAATTTCTTCCATCAATTACATCGTTATATTGGAATCTTAACAATCCTTGAATATAAAATCTATCATCAGGCCAGGTTAATCTTCTTCCTGCTCTAAGTGAGATACCACTTTGTCGTAAGTAATAAATGTATTGTTGCCTTGTATCAAAAAGATCAAATCCTAGAGAAGTTGGCGAATCCATAAACCAGGGTTCTGTAAATCCTAAAGTAAAAGTTCTATAATAATTGCCAACACCGAATTGCCAACTGAAATTTACTATTTGTCCGCCGCCAAGTCTAAATGGTTCCGTAATAGAAAAGTTTGTCAATGTAACGCCAACCGAACCGCTGAATCCGTAAGATTCGCTGTAGCCGACTGAAGCGTTAATAAAATCGCTCGACTTTTCTTCAACATTATAAATTAGGTTAACAATACTGTCTGTTGCCGGTCTGTAGTCAACACCTTTTTGATAAAGTTTTTCAACATTAAAGTAATTTAAATTTGCCAACTGCTGAATGCTTCTGAAAATATTGCTTCTTCTAAAATAATCTCCCGGAATTGTATAAAGCTCTCTTCTAATTACTTTGTCTTTTGTTCTATCATTTCCGCTTATATCAACTTTACCTATACGAAATTGATTATTTTCTATAACTTTTATTGAAATATCTATGGAATCTTTGCCGACTTTATTTTCTGTAGCTTCTTGATGATAAGTAAGATATCCGTTATCTAAATATAGAGAGGCAACGTCTGTTTGTGCCTGATTGCCGAATAAGTTCTGATTGAATAATTCCAAATTATAAATATCGCCTTTTTGAAATCCTAGTCTTTCTGTTAAAAGTTGACTTGGATAAACCGTATTTCCGTTCCATTCAATGTTTCTGATTTTATATTGAGGACCCTCATAAACATTAATTGTAATATCCATTAACTTTTTATCGTTAGTAAGTTGAATTGAATCTGATAAAATTTCAAAATCTCTGTAACCGTTTTTTTGGTAAAAGGTAACCAATAGTTTTTTATCTTCTTCAAAATCTTCTTTTTTAAAATTTGCCGAGCTCCAGAATCTCCACCATGCATCTTGCACAGTTTCATCAAGCTCAGATCGTAAATCATCATCATCAAAGGCATTGTTTCCGGAAAAGGAAATTTTCTCAACTGTTACTTCATCGCCCTCAACAATATCCAAAACAAGAAGTAATCTGTCTTTTAATCTGCCAATAGTATTTGATCTTCTATCTTGGTTATATTCGTATATTGTTTCTTCAAGATCGTTCTCATCATTATTGTTAACCCAAGTTACCGTTATTTCGTCGTCAGAAGTATCAGCTTTTAGAAATGAAAATTTTAAAGGATTGATTTTAACATTAAGATATCCGTCTTCAATATATAGGTCTTTTGTTTTGGTAATAATTTTTTTAATTTCCTGAGGTTTTAGAGTTTGTCCGCTCATAAATGAGATTTCTTTATTGATATCATCATCATCAATCTCATCGTTACCTCTAAAAATAACTTTTTCCATTCTTTGGAATTCTTTCACTTTAATAAGTAAAAAAACACCGTTATCAATTTTTTTGTCAATAAAAATTTGAACATCATCGAAAATTCCCAAGCCCCATAATCTTTTAATGGCATTATTGGTAGCATCGCCCGGCAATTCCAATTCCCCGCCTTCTTTTAGTCCGCTGTTCGCAATAATAGTACCGGCATCGGCAGTTTTGTTTCCTTCCACAGAAATGCCCAAAATTTTATAATTAACTCTTTCAAATTGTGCATAAGTTAAAGAGTTAAAAATTAAAAGTACAACAAACAGACGAATAAACAGGTTGTTTAGGCTGTGAATTTTAAGTCTGAATTTTTTTGCGGGTATCAGAAACCTGTTTACTGATAAGTCCAAATCTTCTCTCTCTATGTTGATAATCTTCAATTGCTTCGATTAAATTTTTGCATGTAAAATCTGGCCAAAGTACTTTCGAAACAAAAAGTTCAGAATAGGCAATTTGCCAAATTAAAAAATTACTAATTCTATGTTCACCGCCGCTTCTGATCATTAAATCCGGATCCGGAATTCCTGCGGTTGTTAAATTTTGTGAAAATAATGCTTCATTTATATCATCTAATGAATTGTAACCTTCTGATACATTTTTTGCAATTTTTTTTACAGCTTCAATAATTTCCCAACGTCCGCTGTAACTTAAAGCAAGATTCAAAACAAGCTTATTATTAGTTTCTGTTTTTTGTTTTGCCTGTTCTAATTCTTTTTGAACTATATGAGGTAAACTTTCCGAATTTCCAATGGTGATAATTTTCACATTATTTTTGTTTAACTCATCCGTTTCGTTTTTAAGACTTCTTACCATTAATCTCATTAATGTAGAAATTTCATCTTGAGGTCTTTTCCAATTCTCTGTAGAAAAAGTATATAAAGTAAGATATTTTACACCCAAACTAATACAAGACTGCACCATGGTTCTAACGGTTTCCACACCTTTTTTGTGGCCCGCAGCTCTCGGCAGCCTTTTGTTTTCAGCCCATCTGCCATTGCCATCCATTATAATGGCAATATGCTTTGGAATATTTCCTTTATTTTTTATCTCTTCTATTAGAGCTAAGTCTTTTGAACTAAGTGATTTGGACAAAAGAATCTCACGACTTATTTTAAATCCGAATTTCCAAAATAACCCGCCGTAAACTAAATGTCAAGGTTCATAAATTCTAATAAGTAACTCATTTCAAAAGTTTTTTACAAATGTAACTGAAATAAGTTCTCAAAAATTTGTGAATTTTTTAAGTCAAAAATTTAGTGATGAGAGCAATAAAATTGAAAATTGGTGTAGTTAATTACTATTAAGTTTATTTTCATTGCTGATTGCAACAATTTTTATGTTTTTTTGAGCTTCAGCGGTAAGGTTTGTCATGCAAATTTTCACTTTGTTAAAAAGTTCTTTTGGAACACCGACAAATAAAGTGACTTTATTATTAGAGAACTTCGTATGGCGTGTTGCTAAAAATTCCAATTTAGAATAGATTTTTGGTTCATTCAATTCATCTTCGGTTAGTGTTAAGCCTATTACAAATTTTTTTTTCAGCTTTCCAATGGCATCAACTTCATAATTTCCGATGTTGTTTGGTTCGGGTAAATACTTTCCGTATTTTCTGCTTACGGTAAGATATCCGTTCCGCCAAAAATGATTAACTAAATCATCAACTTTTTTTTGTCTTAAATTCTCTTTCATTTTCGCTCTCAATTTTAATTTAAAATTGGAATAATGGGAGAAAATTTTGTGTTAAAAAGTATTTTTATGTTGAAAATTTTATTGAACTCAAACATTTTTATTTCGTTAGAAGAGTTTACTCTTCCATAAATAACTTTGTTCCCGTTTTTGTTTTTGGATAAATAATATGGTTCCACTTCAATAGAATTTAGATTGTATAAAAATTTAATTCTTTGTCTTTGAGTTATGGCTTTTTCAAAAATTTCAGTTTTCACATTTACTCCTAATTATAAATTCTAAATACGGCAACAACTTTGCCTAATATTGAAAATTCGTTATTGTTTTTAACTACAATTGTTTCAAAATTTTTATTTGCTGGAATAAGCTCAATTGAGTCTTTTTTTCTAAAATATCTTTTTACTGTAGTATCGTTATCAACTAAGGCAATAATAATATCATTGTTTGAGGCTTCACTTTGCGCTTTTACAATTACTGTATCGCCTTCAAGTATTCCATCATCAATCATACTTTCACCACGCACTTTTAAACCAAAGTAGTTAAAACCTTTTTTAATTAGACTTGTATCCACATACAAGGTTCCATCATAATTTTGGTTGGAAAGAACTGGATATCCGGCGGCAACTTTTCCAAGAATAGGAATTTTTATGGAATTATTTTCCTTTTTTTCATTAAATAAAATTTCCGATTTCTCTGTTAATGTAATAGATCTATTAGAATTTGAAAATACATTTAAATATCCTTTTTTAACTAAAGCGTCCAGATGACGTTTTACACCAAATGTGCTGCTAATATTAAAATGATTTCCAATTTCCCGATATGAAGGCGGAAAACCATTAGTGTCAACAAACTCTTTAATGAAGTTTAAGATATTATTTTGTCTTTCTGTCAATTCAACCTCTAGTGAAAATTTGTACACTATAAAAATAGTGCACAAAAGTTCACTTGTCAAGTAAATAATAAAATTTTTTTCAGTAATTAATTTTCGCTTCGTGGAAATGATAATATTCGAATATCAAAAAAAATACTCTTGACAAGATTTATAAAAAGCAATATGTTATCTCATGTTGCATAAAAATATTGTTTAATTAACATTTAACGTCCTTTTAGCGATTATTTAAACAAATTTTATGGTAATTGATTATTCGTTATAAATAAGTTTTTGAAAAAAAACTCAAATTGAAAAAAGTATAACAACTATTGGAACCATTAGTAAAATATGGTTTATAATGAATTGTCAAAAAAAAATTATTATTATATTTTTTACACTAAATCAATAATTTGCATTGACAAATTCAATTTTTTTATGTTATGTATCGCAGCAATTTTTTACAACTAATTATTTTTTAAAATGATTTATATTTCATCAAATAACAACTTTTTCTTAAACAAATTTTCAGAGAGGAAAGATACCATCAATGGAAGAATTGCAACTTTTTGGGGAGAAAGAAGAACCTCCGAGTTCGACTTATTCTCTCGAAACTTCAGTGGAAGTTTCAAACAACAAAACTCAATTAAAAACTCCATCAACTAACTTTAGCACCTTATCGGAAAAGCTAAATAGCAAATTAAACCAAAAACAAAAATCTAAAAGCGAAGAAACAACGCTTAGTGTTGTTAGTAAGCTACTGTTTCCAATTAGCAAAAAAAGTCAGACATTTCGTAAAAAATTCTATCCAACAGTTACAAATGAACAATGGAATGACTGGCATTGGCAAGTAAGCAATAGAATTAGAACTATAGAAAAATTAGAAAGATTTATTAAACTTTCTAATTCGGAAAAAGAAGGAATTTTAGCACACCGCGGTCCATTACCATTTGCCATTACTCCATATTACGCTAGCCTAATTGATGGAATGGAT
The DNA here is from genome assembly GCA_016713565.1 of Ignavibacteriota bacterium. Lineage (NCBI taxonomy): Bacteria > Pseudomonadati > Ignavibacteriota > Ignavibacteriota bacterium. Next base: position 445,215 of record JADJOX010000007.1, on the reverse strand, counting down.
GAAAACCAACCTTTACGAAGAACCGTAATAATGGTTAAAGATGAAGAAATTTTATCTCCTGGTGAAGCGGCTGATCCATTAAATGAAGATGGTGATTCACCTGTTCCTGGCTTAGTTCATCGTTATCCTGATAGAGTTTTATTTTTAGCAACTGGTTTTTGTTCAGTATACTGCAGATATTGTACACGTTCAAGAATGGTTGGAAATGTTGGCGGTGAATATAAACATGATATGAAACAATGGGAAAATGCTATTGATTATATAAAAGCTCATCCGGAAGTAAGAGATGTTTTAATTTCCGGCGGTGACCCATTGACTTTATCAAATGAAAAAATTGAGTGGTTGCTTTCCAACTTGAGAAAAATTCCTCATGTTGAATTTATTAGAATGGGGACTAAAGTCCCGGTTGTTCTTCCACAAAGAATAACACCTGCATTAACTAAAATTTTAAAGAAATATCATCCTCTTTGGATGAGCATTCATTTTACACATCCGGATGAATTAACCCCGGAAGTACAAGAAGCGTGTGCTAGATTAGCTGATGCTGGTATTCCTTTAGGAAGTCAAACCGTATTATTAAAAGGCGTTAATGATTCGGTGGATATTTTAAAACCACTTTATCAAGGCCTTTTAAAAATAAGAGTGAAACCTTATTATCTTTATCAATGCGATCCGGTTCAGGGTACAGCACATTTCAGAACTCCAATTTCCAAAGGATTGGAAATGATTCAGGGTTTGCGAGGGCATACTTCAGGATATGCTGTTCCTCAGTATATTGTTGATGCACCCGGCGGAGGCGGAAAAATTCCATTGCTACCTGAATATTATCAAGGAAGAGATGGAAAATATGTCCTTCTTAAAAATTATGAAGGCGAAATATTTAAATATTATGATGAAACAATAGATGAGTCAAATAATTTAGAAAGGAAGTAAAAAGGGACTCAATTGATGCATATCGGAATTACTTTTGACCTTAGAGAAAAATATTTAAAACTTGGATTTAGTGAAGAAGAGACTGCCGAGTTCGATAAAAAGAGCACAATCGATGCAATCGATAATACTTTGAAAGAGCTTGGTCATTCTACTGAGAGAATCGGGAATATTTGGGATCTTACAAAAAAACTAAATAAAGGTAAAACTTGGGATTTAGTATTTAACATTGCTGAAGGTTTAAGAGGAATTGGCAGGGAAGCTCAAGTCCCTGCCATACTTGATGCTTATAATATTCCTTATACTTTTCCGATCCTTTAGTTTTAGCATTATCGCTTCATAAAGGAATGACAAAAAGAGTACTGCGCGATCTTCAAATTCCAACTCCGAATTTTTTTGAAGTTTACTCAGTTGATGATTTAAAAAATGTAAAATTGAAATTTCCGCTATTCGCAAAACCTAATGCCGAAGGTACTGGAAAAGGTATAACAGCCAAATCCAAAATTAGAAATAAAAAAGAGCTTTTTGAGGTTTGTGAATATTTAATTAGAACTTTTAAACAGCCGGTTTTAGTTGAAGAATTTTTACCCGGACGAGAATTTACAACAGGAATTATTGGAACCGGTGAAAAAGCTAAAGTTATTGGATCAATGGAAGTTATATTATTAGAAAATGCCGAACCTGATGTTTATTCATACGCGAATAAAGATGAATGGATAGGGAAAATTGAGTATAAGATTGTTAAGGATTCAGTTGTAAAGAAAGCAGAGAAATTTGCTTTGGCGGCTTGGAAGGGTTTAGGCTGCAGAGACGCGGGTAGAATTGATATTCGAGTTGATAGAAACGGAATTCCAAATATAATTGAATTGAATCCGCTTGCGGGTATTCATCCGACTCATTCCGACTTGCCCATTATTTGTAATATGAAAAATATCCAATATAAAACATTGATAGAATGGATAGTTGAAAGCGCAAGTGAAAGATTGAAAAAATAATTTCTATAATTTGATGAAAATCATAATTGTTTACAACCTTCCCACAGATAAAAATTCAGCAGATGATTTAGATGTTCTAACTCAAGTTGAAGCTGTTAAAAAATCTTTAATTGAATTAAACCATTCTGTAATTGAATTTGGAGCTGATCTTAATTTAAATTTGTTCAAAAAACAAATAGAAGATATAAATCCTGATATGGTTTTTAATTTGGTTGAAGCTCTAAATGGAACTGAAGCTTATATGCATTTTATTCCTCAAATTCTGGAAAGTAAAAATGTGTCTTTTACGGGCGGAACAAGTCAATCTCTGTTTATTACAACAAATAAAGTTTTAACAAAAAAACTGTTCGATCAATATAATATCTTAACGCCAAAATGGTTTTCAACAAAAAATACTTTTAATGCGATTTCTTTTTCTGTGCCATGTATTATTAAACCTGTTAACGTTGATGCTTCAGTCGGACTTGATGACTCATCCATAATATATGCTATAGAAAAATTAAAAGATGAACTAAATAAAAGAACTGAAAAATATGGTGAGTGTTTCGTTGAAGAATTTATTGACGGCAGAGAATTTAATATATCTGTTATCGAAACCAAAGATGGTCCTTTAGTTTTGCCGATTGCGGAAATTAGATTCGAAAATTACCCAAAAGATAAACCAAAAATTATTAGCTATGATGCAAAATGGAATGAAGATACTTTTGAGTATCATAACACTGTTAGGAATTTTGATTTTAATAAGAATGATGAGAAACTACTAAATGAACTTAAAAAAACAACTTTAGAAATTTGGAATAAGTTTGAGCTGAAAGGTTATGTTAGAGTTGATTATAGAGTTGATGAAAATGAAAATATTTTTGCTTTGGAAATTAATGTAAATCCGTGCATTTCACCCGACAGCGGATTTTTTGCGGCATGTGAAAAGTACGGATGGAATTATACAAAAATGGTTGAGGCAATCTTATCATTCGCAACTTGATTGAAAATTAAAAAAATTATTAAGCAACAAACCAAAATTGAATAAGTGAAATCATGTCAGAATTAAAAAAATATTTTTTAAGAGAAAACATTAAACCTGAAGATCCGGAAAACATTAAAAAAATAGTTTCATCAACCGGTTTTTTTAATGATGAAGAAGTAGATATTGCGGTTGAGTTAGCGGAAGAACGCTTAAGCAAAGGATTAGAAAGCGGTTACCATTTTTTATTTTTGGAAATTGATGATAAAACCGTTGGCTATTCTTGTTTCGGACCAATACCGGCAACAAAATTCAGTTATGATCTTTATTGGATCGCTGTTCATAAAGAAAATCAAAATTTGGGCTTGGGAAAAATATTACTAAATGAAAGTGAAATTGCAATTAGTAAACTAGGCGGAAATAGAATTTACGTTGAAACATCCGGAAGAGAACAATACATTTCAACACGTAAATTTTATATCGCTTGTGACTATAAAGAAGAAGCAGTATTAGAAGATTTTTACGCTCCCGGAGACGCAAAGTATCTTTATTTAAAGGTTATTTAAATAATCATCTAAGCAGTTGGTTGCTAATAAATAAATAATTTTTATTATTACCCGAAAAAAAATACCTCAAATTTTTTACATTAGATGTAAATAAAATTCATCAAAACTATTTACTTGAAACGGTATTGATTATTGAAAGTGAAATTTAAAAGATAAAAAAATAAATTCTTTTCATAATTTTGTTTATTCAATTAGAATAAGTTAAAAGTTATTTTTACTTTATTTTTTTCTTTTTGCACACCAATCTAAAATTATAAGTTTAATCTGCTTTCAATGGAGGAGTTTGTGAAAAAAAGTCTTTTTGCAATTTTAATTATTATTTCAATTTTTAATTTTAATCAAAATTTCGCTCAGGATAAGAAACGCGATAAGGGAATTTTATCTGAAAATAAAAATGAATTCTGGTCTTTGATAATAGAATCTATAGATAGTTTCAATACCAAAAAGACCGAAAAACCAAAGGAATTTGTAATTGATTTATCAAATTATAACTTGCCGAATGCCGAATCAAAATTCACAAAATTTTGGCATAATGACCCCGTTCCGCAGGCAAACACAAATTCATGCTGGTCATTTTCCACAACATCTTTTTATGAATCGGAAATTTTTAGGCAATTCGGGAAAAAAGTAAAACTTTCGGAAATGTGGACAGTTTACTGGGAATTTGTTGAAAAAGCCAGAGGATTTGTTCAAACCAGAGGTGAGTATTTTTTTCGAGACGGATCTGAATCAAATGCGGTTAAGAGAATTTGGCAAAAATACGGAATTGTTCCCGGTGAAGTTTTTACCGGATTATTACCCGGACAAAAATATTTAAACACTAGTGATATGTTTGATGAAATGGAAAAATATCTTCAATTTGTTAAAGCTCATAGTTTGTGGAATGAAGAAGAAGTTTTAACTACGGTTAAATCAATTATGAATCACTGGATTGGAACTCCGCCTCAAACATTTACATTAGATGGAAAAACTATAACGCCACAACAATATTTAAAAGATTATTTAAAAATTAATTTGAGCGATTATATTGAAATTTTATCTTTGAAGCAGGAACCAAATTATAAATATGTTGAATATAAAGTTGAAGATAATTGGTGGCATAATAAAGATTATTATAATGTTCCGCTTGATGATTTTATGAAAACGATTAAAGATGGGATTAGGAAAGGATACACAATCTGTATTGGCGGTGACGTATCTGAGCCGGGCAAAAATAGTGAATTGGATATTTTTGTAGTTCCAACTTTTGATATTCCATCAGAATATATTGATGAGGATTCAAGACAATTTAGGTTCAGCAATAATACTACGACAGATGATCATGGGATTCACATTGTCGGTTATTTGGAAAAGGACGGAAATGATTGGTATTTAATTAAGGATTCGGGTTCAGGCGCGAGAAATGGAAAACTAAAGGGGTATTACATTTTCAGCGAAGATTATGTAAAATTAAAAATGCTTGATTTTACTGTCCATAAAGATATTGTTAAAGAATTGCTGAACAAAGAAGTAAAGTGATGTATTTTAATAAAAATGAAATGACAACCATTTGTTGTCATTTCATTACTTAAATTTAATCTATATAATTCATCCAACCGAATTTATCTTCTCTTTCGCCATACTGAATGCCAAGAATTTCTTCGTATAATTTTGTACCAAGTTCGCCTGCTGTTTCATCACTGAATTTCATAATTGCATCATTGTATTTTAATTTACTTATTGAAGAAATAATTGCCGCGGTTCCGGTTCCGAAAATTTCCAATAAATTACCGTTATTGTATTCCTTCACAACTTCATCAATTGAAATTTGTCTCTCATTCATGTTATAGCCCCAGTCTTTCAGAATATCAATGACAGACATTCTTGTAACACCTGGAAGTATTGATCCGCTTAAATTTGGAGTAACAACTTCATTTTTAAACTGCATGAAAATATTCATGGTTCCGACTTCTTCAATATATTTTTGTTCTATGGCATCCAACCAAAGCACTTGTGAGTAGCCTTCTTTTTTTGCTTCGCGCTGAGCCAATAAACTTGCCGCATAATTTCCAGCTGTTTTGCAATCACCAACTCCTTTTCTAACGGCTCTGACATATTTATCCGTAGTTAAAATTGGAACTGGTTTAAATCCTTCCGGATAATATGGTCCAACCGGACTTAGCATAACCATAAACTTAAATTGATCTCCGGCTTTAACTCCAATATAAGGATCGCATGCGAACATTAATGGACGAATATAGAGAGAATGACCCGGTTTTGTTGGAATCCATTCGTGTTCTAATTTAACTAATTCTTTTAGAGCGGTAATAGCTAAATCCATATCAAGTTCAGGCATGCATAATCTTGCCGCGGATCTGTTCATTCTTTTAATATTTTCATCCGGGCGGAAAAGTGCAATTTTCCCGTCGGTATGTTTATAAGCTTTCAAACCTTCAAAAATCGCTTGTCCATAATGAAATACTAAAGCAGCCGGTGAAATTTGAAAATTGCCGAATTTTTTAATTGTAGGATTATACCAACCTTTTCCAGTTTCGTAATCCATTTCAAAATAATGTGTTGTAAAATTTTTTCCGAAAACAAGATTCTCCGGAATTTTTACATTTGTGGTTTCTTCAATTTCAACAAAGTTAATTGGTGACATAATTTAACCCGATAAATTTTTCATAAATTTGTATACTAAATGTACAATATAAAAGAAATATTGTCTATATCAACTTAAAAAAATGCACTATTCTGTTCGATTTTAAACATATGTCAATTTAATTCTATTATTTTAGAGAATAGATAAAATAATATTAGCTTTGCTCGATATTTAAACTTTAATTAAATACTTTACAAATAAATCAATATCTTTTAGTGCATATAAATTTGAATTTAAGTTTATTGGAAATAATGTTTTCATATATTGGCAGAAAAATCATTAATTTCTTTCAAGAATTTGGACAAGTCTCAATTCTTTTACTCAAAGTAATCGGATTTTTTCCGAAAATATTTAAAAATAGAAAATTAGTTTTTTCACAAATGGAGCATATTGGAGTCGGTTCACTGCCCTTGGTGATTATTATTGCAATTTTTACCGGAGCGGTTGCAGCTTGGCAAGCCGCATATCAATTAAAAGGTTTGGCGCCAATTTCATTTTTGGGAACTGCAACAAGCAGAGCAATAATAACTGAACTAGGTCCGGTTTTAACCGGAATTATTATTGCGGGAAGAGTTGGAGCATCAATTGCCGCAGAGTTGGGTTCTATGAAAGTAACAGAACAATTGGATGCTTTGGAAACTATGGGAATTAGTCAGGTAAGATATTTGGCGATGCCAAGATTTTTTGCTTCAATTATAATGCTTCCAATTTTAATCATATTTGCAAATGTTATTGCAGTTTTGGGTGCTTATCTTGTATCCAATTTTTACTTAAATGTCAGTTATGCTGTCTTTTTCGAATCGGTAACACGATTCTTTACTATGGGAGATTTTTTATTCGGAATGTTTAAAGGAATGATATTTGGCGGTGTAACCGCATTATTGGGTTGTCATATAGGATTTAGAACAGAAGGCGGCGCTGAAGGAGTGGGCAAATCAACAATTAGGTCATTTGTGGTTTCATCTGCAGTAATTTTAATTTTGGATTACTTATTATGGTCAATCGTTTTTTAATCAAAATATGCTGAAAAGAATTTTCAATATCGCTTTTGCCTCGCTTATTTTAATAATTACTTTGCCATTCTTATTATTGGTATGTCTAATTATTATGATTGAATTCAGAAGTTTCCCAATATTTATTCAAGAACGTGGATTGACATTAACAAAACATAGATTTAAAATTTATAAAATCAGAACAATTAAAAACTCATTTGAAAAAATAAAGCAATATACAGAAGAAGATATTTTTATAAAATCTAATCTTCGGAGTGACATTACGGCATTTGCAAAATGGCTTAGAACAACAGGTCTTGACGAATTACCCCAAATGCTGAATGTAATTATCGGCGATATGGATTTAATAGGTCCACGGCCATTAATGCTTGAAGATTTGGAAACCATACAAAAAATATCACCTGAGCTGTATAATAAAAGAGAAAAATTAAATTGTAAACCGGGTATTTCTGGTTTATGGCAGCTATTCGGAAATAGAAATGAAGGTATTATTGGAATGCTGGCATTAGAATCTCTGTATGAAAGAGTTTCCTCGCCATTTTTAGATTTAAAACTTATCTTATATACATTCACTGTTGTTCTCCAAGCAAAAAACTCGGATTCCATTTTTTACACACCAAGAGCCAATGGAATGCGAGTTGAAACTTACTTTAGTAATTCAAGCAATTTAAAAGTAGTACTAAATATGCCTGAAAGTATCGCAAAATTCATTATTGAAAAAGTGAATAAAACCGAAGGTAAATATACAATTGAAATTCCATCAGATTGGTGGTATGTAAGCGATAGTTACAAAACAGCGAAGAATAATAAAGCTGAACTTGTAATGTATAAAAACCCTCAGATAACACTGACAAAAAAAAATAATTAAATATCCGCGCCAAAATTTCACTTCTTAAATATTAATTGAAACTAAAATTAATGAATTAAAAATAGTTAAAAATTCATTTGATATTATCAGAATTATTTATTATCATTAATAAAAGTTCAAATGATTAAAATTTTTTGGATTTTTATATAATCAAACATTAAGCATAATTTAACATAAATCATAGGAGGTGTAATGAAAAAAACTATTACATTCTTATTATTGTTATTATTTTCTAATATTTACCCCCAACTGTTAGTAGAAGAATTTAATTATACCGTCGGCGAAAAGCTTTCTGATAATGGTTGGGTAGCATACAGCGGCGAAACCGGAACACCTATTTATATTGTTTCTGGGAATTTAGAATATCCGGATTATGTTTCATCGAATATTGGTAACTCAATAGAAATAATAGGACAAGTTTCAACTAGTGAAGATGTAAAAAAAACTTTTACGGCACAAACTTCGGGTTCGGTTTACTTCTCTTTTCTGGTTAATTTTAATTCTGTCACTAATGCCATAGATGGTGAGTATTTTGTTGGCATTGTAAACTCAACTTCTGGGACAATGAAGGGAAGATTATTCATTAAACGTGATACAAGCAATTTTGCATTTGGAATAAGTAAAGCAGGAACAAATTTAAGTGAGACAGAATATACACCATTTTCATATTCTACTAATACAACATATTTACTTGTTTTAAAGTACACTATTAATTCCGGATCATCAAACGATGTAATTGAGTTATTCATAAATCCTGATTTAAGTGGTAGTGAACCATCAGCTGATTTAGTTACCTCTGACAATGCTACCGATTTATCTGAAGTTGGAGGTATAGCTTTAAGACAAGGCAATTCTTCATTTGATGTTATATTAGATGGACTTAGAATTGCAACAAGTTGGGGTCAAGCACCGCTTCCGGTTGAACTTACATCATTTACTGCAACGGCAAATGAAAGCACGGTAGAATTACAATGGCAAACCGCAACCGAAATGAATAATTATGGTTTTGAAATAGAAAGAAAAAATGCGTTTTCCGCTGAGACGGCTGTTAGTTCTTTGAACAGTAATTGGAAAAAAATCGATTTTATAAACGGGCATGGAAACAGCAATTCGCCAAAAAATTATTTTTACAAAGATATTTCATCATTAAATTCAGGAAAATATTGGTACAGATTAAAACAAATTGATATTGATGGAAAATTTGAATATTCTAAAGAAATTGAAGTTAATATAGAAATTCCTAAGATTTTTAGTTTGGAACAAAATTATCCAAATCCATTTAACCCAATCACAATGATAAAATTTACAATTCCTGAAAATAATTTAGTTCGACCGCAAAAAGCTGTCATTGATGTTTATAATGTTTTAGGTCAGAAAATTTCGACTTTGGTAAACGAGGAAAAACTGCCGGGTATTTATAAAATTGAATTTGACGGAAGTAAATATACAAGCGGAATATATTTTTATAAATTAACGGTTGGTAAATTTAGTCAAATAAAAAAAATGATTTTAACAAAATAATGTTTACATTTTTTCACAATTTATAAACCCGCATAGCGGGTTTTTTTTATACATTTCTGCAAAAATATAATTATACTTTTACCATTAGAACTTATAAAAAATACTTGCGAATCATATTTTATGCACTTAAGTTTAACATACTAAGATATCCGATATAGGTAGTCTAAGCATCAAATTTATTTTTGGATAAAATGTCGATTAATAATCAAAATACTAATCTTACTATTTCAATAAATTATTAATTTGATTTTCAAAATGAACGGATATGCATTCTAACTATATTTTAATTACAAATTTTAAAAATATTAGCGAGAGATTTATGTCAGAATATGTAAAAAAAATAATTGCCGAAGTTAAAGCAAAAAATCCAAGCGAACCTGAATTTCATCAAGCAATTGAAGAAGTAACAGAATCTTTAGATTTAGTATTGGAAAGACATCCGGAGTACCAATCAGCAAAAATATTAGAAAGAATGGTTGAACCTGAAAGAGTAATAATGTTCAGAGTTCCTTGGATGGATGATCAAGGTGAAATCCATGTGAATCGCGGATTTAGAATTGAAATGAACAGTGCAATTGGTCCCTACAAGGGCGGTTTACGTTTTCACCCTTCTGTAACTTTGGGAATATTAAAGTTTTTGGCATTTGAACAAGTATTTAAAAATAGTTTAACAACTTTGCCTATGGGCGGAGGAAAAGGCGGTTCCGATTTTAATCCCAAAGGTAAAAGTGAAAATGAAATTATGAGATTCTGTCAAAGTTTTATGACTGAGCTATTCCGACATATTGGCTCTAATACAGATGTTCCCGCAGGAGACATTGGAGTTGGAACTAGAGAAATAGGATTTCTCTTCGGACAGTACAAAAGATTGAAAAATGAATTTACGGGCGTTCTTACCGGAAAAGGATTAAATTGGGGAGGTTCGTTGGTTAGACCCGAAGCAACCGGATTTGGCGTTGTATATTTTGCGCAAGAAATGCTTAAAACAAAAAATACAACTTTTGACGGAAAAACTGTCGCTGTTTCAGGATTTGGAAATGTCGCTTGGGGAGCGGTTCAAAAAGTAAATGAATTAGGCGGAAAAGTTGTAACGCTTAGCGGACCTGATGGATTCATTTATGATAAAGACGGTGTAAGCGGTGAAAAGGTTGATTATATGTTAAAACTGAGATCAAGCAATAAAGATATTGTAGAAGATTACGCAAAAGAATTCGGCGCTGAATTTCATGCTGGAAAAAGACCATGGGAAGTAAAAGTGGACGTTGCTTTACCATGCGCCACCCAAAATGAAATTGATGAACAGGACGCTAAAAATTTAGTTAATAACAATTGTTTGTGTGTTTGCGAAGGCGCGAATATGCCGACAACTATTGGCGGATATAAAGTATTTTCCGAAGCGGGAATTTTATACGCTCCAGGAAAAGCATCAAATGCTGGCGGTGTTGCAACTTCCGGTTTGGAAATGTCACAGAACAGTATGAGACTTCCATGGTCAAGAGAAGAAGTTGATAAAAGATTACACGAAATTATGGTTCGTATTCACGATACCTGTATAACTACAGCTGATAGATTTGGAACACCTGGAAATTATGTAAACGGCGCAAATATTGCTGGATTCTTAAAAGTAGCCGACGCTATGTTAGACCAAGGTTTAGTATAACTTTATAGAAAGTAATATGGAAAACACAGAAATTACAAGTGGTGAAGTTAGAGACGTTTTTGGAAGCAGGTTAAAAAAATTCCAAAAACTTATGAAATATAAAATTAGAGACATACTGCTTGTCTCTAGTTTATATGATAATTATTTGTTTGAAGAAGACGGCAGACTTTATGAATTAATTCGTGAAGAATATCATTCTTTGAATTTAAGTCATACTCCGGAAATAATTCACGTTACAACCGGTGTTGAAGGAATTGAGTTAGTCTCGACAAAAGGAAGTTTCGATCTTGTAATTACTACTATGCACATAGAAGATATGCATTGCATTGAATTTGCAAAACGCGTGAAAAAAGTAAACACCGAAATACCAATTGTCTTATTAGCTTATGATAATCAGGAAAGAAAGGAAATTAAACATACTCCGGATTCACATATCTTTGACAGATTTTTTATTTGGCAGGGTGATTACAGATTATTGATGGGAATAATAAAATATATTGAAGATAAGAAAAATATTGAAAATGATACTTCTGTTGTTGGCGTACAGGCAATAATTTTAGTTGAAGATGACGTAAAGTTTTATTCTACTTTTTTACCTTTGATTTATACACAAGTATTTAAGCAATCCCAAAGATTGATTTCCGAAGGCGTAAATACATCGCATAGATTTTTAAGAATGCGCGCGCGTCCTAAAATCCTTTTGTGTACAACTTATGAAGAAGCATGGGATTATTTTGTTAAATATCAAAAATATATTCTAGGAATAATTTCCGATGTAAACTTTCCTCACAATGGAGTTAAAGATCCCGAAGCAGGTTTAAAGTTCGCGAAGAAAGTAAAAGAACTTCAGGAAGATATTCCGATATTATTACAGTCAAGTCAAGCGGATCACGCTTCAATGGCAAAAGAAATTCAAGCATCTTTCCTTCAAAAAACGTCACCTACACTTCTTGCCGATTTAAAGAAATTTTTAATGACACATTTCGGATTCGGCGATTTTATTTTCAAAATGCCGGATGGAACCGAAGTCGGTAGAGCAAAAAACTTAAAATCATTGGAAGAGCAATTAGCCGTTGTGCCCGATGAATGTGTAATGTTTCATTCGGAAAGAAATCATTTTTCAAATTGGTTAAAAGCAAGAACTGAATTTTGGCTGGCACAGCACTTCAGGCCGAAAAAAATAACGGATTTCAGCTCTATAACGGAATTACGAAATGATCTTATTTCAACTATAAAAACATATCAAGAACTTAGGCAAAGAGGAACAGTAACTGAATTTGACCGCGAAACCTTTGATCCCAAAAATAGTTTTGCAAGAATTGGAAGCGGATCGCTTGGCGGAAAAGCGCGCGGATTGGGATTTATAAATTCTCTTATTGTTAATTACGATATAGAAAATAAATTTGAAGGTGTTGAAATTTACGTTCCAAGCGCTGTTGTTCTTGCTACGGATGTATTTGATAGTTTTTTGGAAGAAAATGATTTGTTAAATTTTGCAATAAATGAAACAGATGATCAGAAAATTATTGCAAGATTTCTAGAATCTGAAAAATTTCCGAGCGAAGTAATTCTTAAGTTAATTGAAGTTTTAAGTTTAATCAAAACTCCGCTTGCGGTAAGATCTTCAAGCCTGCTCGAAGATTCGCAATTTCAGCCTTTTGCCGGTGTTTATCAAACATACATGATTCCAAATAAAGATAATGATCTTGACACAAGATTGGATGAGCTTATTCAAACTATAAAATTAGTTTACGCGTCAACATTCTTGAAAAAGGCAAAGGATTACTTAAAAGCCACTTCATATCGTTTAGAAGAAGAAAAAATGGCTGTAATTATTCAAAAGTTAGTCGGCTCTCAGCATAATCAAAGATTTTATCCCGATATTTCTGGAGTCGCGAAATCATACAATTTTTATCCTATAGGTCCGCAAAAATCGCAGGATGGAATAGCATTGGTTGCGTTGGGGCTTGGCAAAACAGTTGTTGAGGGCGGAAACACTGTTAGATTTTGTCCAAAATATCCTAAGCATTTGATGCAGTATTTTACAACGAGGGAGACAATTAAAAATGCTCAGCAAAATTTTTATGCATTAAATGCCAATGGGAAATTATATGCCGGAGCAAACGAAATTCCGAATAACTTGGTGCATCAATATGATTTAGAAATAGCAGAAAAAGATAATACATTGTTTTACACAGGATCAACATATTCACCCGAAAATGAAGCAGTTTATGATGGAATTTCTCGACCCGGAACAAGAGTTGTAACATTCGCGCCAATTCTCAAACATAATATATTTCCGCTTCCGCAAATTCTAGAGCTTATCTTAAATTTCGGAACTTACGGTATGGGAACACAAGTTGAAATTGAATTTGCGTTAAATATGTCGCTGCCTAAAGGAGAACTTAAAGAGTTTGCAATTCTACAGATGAGACCAATGGTAATGACGCGCGAAGCCAGCAATATAGAATTCCAAGAAGTTAACAAAGATGAAATGCTTTGTTCAACCAAGCAGGTTCTTGGCGATGGAATTTATGATAATATTAAAGATATTGTTGTAGTAGACAGAGAAAAATTTGAAAGAAGTAAAAGCAAAGAAATTGCATATGAAATTGCCAAAATAAATGAAAAACTCGTGTCGGCAAAAAGACCATATATTTTAATCGGAGTGGGCAGATGGGGAAGTACCGATCCTTGGCTTGGTATTCCGGTTACGTGGGATCAAATTTCCGGAGCTTCGGTAATTATTGAAGCCGGGTTTAAAGATTTTAGCGTAACACCTTCGCAAGGTTCACATTTTTTCCATAATATTACTTCTTTTGGAGTCGGATATTTTACAATAGGTGAAACTTCAACCGAATGTTTTATTGATTGGGAATGGCTTGCGCTAAAAGAATCAATTGAGGAATATACATTTACAAGACATTTAAGATTCGATTTGCCGTTAGTAACAAAAATTAGCGGACAAAAAAATAAAGGTGTCATATATAAACCGAAAGCAAATTTATAATAAGCTGCAATAAAAATTAACTTTAATCCCATCAATTCGATGGGATTTTTTGTTTATCTTTATCAATTGATTAAAAGTTGCCAATAAAGTAATTTGACATAGTTGATTTTTAAAATTTGGGAAATTGGGATGAATAAAATAGCTGCCGCTGTTAGAACAAATAATATTACATACGCAGTAAGAGATATTCTTTTGGTTGCAAATGAAGTTGCCAAAACCGGGAAAGAAATGTTGTATCTAAATATTGGCGATCCGAATATTTATGATTTTGAACCACCTCGCCATATGATTGAAGATACTTATAAAGCAATGCTCGCTAATCATAACGGCTATTCTCCATCATCGGGAATTAAACCGGCTTTAGACGCAATTATTAAAAATGCGGAGAAAAAAGGCATCACTAATATTCAAGATGTCTTTATTACTACCGGCGCGAGTGAAGCAATTGATATTTGTCTTACTTCATTGGTAAATCAAGGAGAAAATATTCTTACTCCAACGCCCGGATATCCGTTGTATACGGCAATTCAAAGCAAACTTCAAATGTTTGAAAACCCATATTATTTAGATGAAAAAAATAATTGGCAGCCTGATGTTGAAGATATAAAAAGTAAAATAAATGATAAAACAAAAGCTATCGTTTTGATCAATCCAAATAATCCTACCGGATCAAATTATAGTTTGGAAGCGTTAAAACAAATTGTTGATTTAGCGCTTGAACACAATCTCGTAATTTTTGCGGATGAAATTTATGATAAACTTTTGATGGATGGAGTCAAACACACATCAATTGCATCGTTAAACAATGAAGTTCCGGTAATTACTTTCGGCGGCTTGTCTAAAAATTATATGGTTCCGGGATTTAGAATCGGCTGGGGAATTATTTCCGGGAATAAAGATAGATTAAAAGATTATATAGAAGCAATAAACAAAATTCTTCGTTCGCGGTTATCGGCAAATCATCCCGAACAATATTCAATTGTTGGAGCATTGGAAGGTCCTCAAGATCATTTAGAAACCGCTATGAAAAAGCTTACAAGCAGAAGAAATATGACTGTTGAAATGCTTAATGCAATTCCGGGAATTTCTTGTGTAAAACCTGAAGGTGCTTTTTATGCTTTCCCAAAATTGGAGATTACAAATTCAGATAATCATTTTGTTGCTGAGTTGATTAAAGAAACAGGTGTTGTTGTAGTGCCCGGCACGGGTTTTGGACAAGTGCCCGGCACGAATCATTTCAGATTAGTTTTCCTTCCGAATGAGCAAATATTAGAAAAAGCTTATAACGCCATCGGAGAATTTTTTCAAAAATATATTGATAAATTTGAAAATTAAATTTTCATTAAATAAATTTTAACTTCAAGCCGGATTATTTCCGGCTTCAATGTATATAACTATAAAGAGGAAATTATTGAATATTTATAACGTTACCAAATTATCCAACGGAATTAGAATCGCTTCCGAAAAAATTGAACACGTAAATTCTTTTTCTTTAGGTTTTTGGTTTAATGTTGGTTCAAGAGATGAAACAAAAGATACGAATGGAATTAGTCACCTTATAGAACATATGTTTTTTAAAGGTACCAAAAAACGAAGCGCGAGCCGAATATCCAAGGATATTGAATCTCTCGGTGGTTATTTAAATGCCTTTACATCAAAAGAACATACTTGCTTTTACGGACGGGGAATGACTAAAAATATTGAAAAAACATTTTCAGTATTATCAGACATGATCCAAGATTCATTATTTCTTCCAAAAGAATTGGCGAAAGAATCGAAAGTAGTAATTGATGAATTATATGATATTGAAGATTCTCCCGAAGAATTGATTTTTGATAAGTTCGAAACAAATATTTTTGCGGGAAATAAATTGGAGTTCCCGATTATTGGAACAGAAGAAAACATTTCCAAATTTAAACAAAACGATTTACTTAAATATATTGATGAACATTACTCAATTAATAATTTTTATATTATTGCTTCGGGAAATATTGATCATGAACAGCTTATTAAACTAACAAATAAATATATTTATAAGTTAAAATCCGGAAAAAGGAAAATAAGAAAGTCATTTAATCCTAAAAAAGTAAATGATCTTTTTGTCCAAAAAGATATTAACCAGGCACACTTAATTTTTGGCGGAATTACTTATGGATATGTAAATACAGACAGAGCAATAAGTAATCTGATAACTAACATTTTAGGTGAAGGCAGCAGTTCAAGATTATTTTTAAGTCTGCGTGAAAGAAATGGAATCGCATATCAAATAAATTCATTTATGAATTCCTTTTACGATATATCTACATTTGGAGTTTATTTTTCAACGAATGAAAGTTCATTGAAAAAAGCCAAAAAGATAGTCGAAATTGAATTTGATAAATTGCTTCAAAAAGGCGTAACTGATAAAGAACTGCAGAGCGCAAAAGAATATATTAAAGGTCATGTTCAAATGAGTTTGGAAAGTACATCCAACAGAATGATGAGAATGGGAAATTCTTTAATGTATTTTGACAAAATAAAAACTCTTGAAGAATCTATCGCGGAAATTGACGCCGTTTCAAAAAATGATATTTTGAACTATTCTCAAATTTTACTAAATCCCGAAAATTTATCTTCGGTCCTCATATCTTCTAAAAACATAAATATTTAATTAAAAGTAGATTTATAAATTGCTAATTATTAAATTTTATTAAGATTTTTTGTGCCTATGATAAAAATTTTACGTTTTTTTATTTTATTAAATATTTCCATACTTCAAATTTTTGGACAATCAGAACCATCGATGTTAAGAATTGATTATCCTGAATTTGTTGTTGCCGGAAATTCATTTGAAACTTCCGCTATTTTTAAGTTTAATGAAAAACCTCAAAACTCTATAAAGTTAAATTTCGGCAAATTAGATTATGTGGATATTTCTTTCGGCTATTTAATTTCTAACGATGTAAGAATTCCATTAAAATTGAGTTACTCGAACTCAAACCAAAATGATTTTTCTGTTTTAATAAACACAAAAAACAATCCTATAAAGGCAAATCTTCCTTATCAGATAGTTTTTGAATGTAAAATTTCCGGAAAAAGCACAATTAATGATGAAATAATTTTTTACAAAGGCAATATTGTTAAGAGCAGCAATTCATTTAAGAAAAAATTGCAAAATGAACATCCCTTAAATTTTTACGAAGTTCAAGAAGTTGCCGGAAATTGTCTTTCGTTAAGAAGTTCGACAAGTTTTGAAATAGATTTTATAAATACTGAAGAAGAAATTCCAATTTTATTTGAGTTTTGGATGAAAGCAAATTCAAAATCAGATAACATTTTTACAATTAAAAATTTATCTAATAATTACAATTTATTTGAACTAAGTAAAAGCGATCTAGGATTTGCTTCAACTGTTTATGATAAAAACGATATTGCGAAAAATGATATTTTCATTCCTAATTCAACTTGGAATTATTTTGTTATTGAAATAAGCAAAAAAAATGGAGGAGTTAAAGTTAACTCATACATTAATTCAAAGCTTATGATTTCTAAATTTATTCCGAATATTAAATTCAAAGAGACTTATGCATTCAAATTTGAAAATCAAAATTCAGTTAATGTATTGGAAATTGATAGAATAAGATTATCAAAATTTAACAATAGTCTTAGTGAAGCATTTGACAATAAACATTTTCTTAATTACGACGCGGACAGTTCTAACTTTATTTTAAAATTAAATTTTGATAGTAGTTCGGAAATAACCAACAATAATAAAAATTCTCAATATAAAATTCAAACAACCGCTTATGATTTTAAAAGATCTACCGCGCCGATTTTTTCCAAATCACCCAAATTAACCGTTACAATAGGTTCATCATATAATTCAATAGTTTGGTACGTTCAGGAATATTATGTTGCAAAAGAATTTATCGTTGAGAAATCCACAAATAAAAGCGGTTTTAAAAGTATTTATAAAATAATGGCTGATGATGATCCCCTTAAGATTTATTATTATACTGATGATCTGTTATTGCAAAATGACGTTGCGTTTTACAGAGTGAAACAAATAAACAAAGACGGTACGGAAGTCTATTCGGGTGAAGTAAAAATCGGAAATAAAAACATAGAGGAATTTAAATTAAAGCAGAATTATCCAAATCCATTTAACCCTGTTACAACCATTTATGTTGATGTTGTAATTCCCTCTGAATTTGAAGTTAATGTTTTTGATTTGGTAGGCAATAAAATTGCACAATTGCACAAAGGTTATTTAACAAAAGGTTTGCACTCATTTGAATTTAAAGCAGTAAATTTGCCTTCCGGAATATATTTTTATGAAGTAAAATCTGCTCAAACTCATGCCGCAAAAAAAATGATATTGGCAAAATAAATCTAAATTGTATAAATTTAAATTTTAACAATATCAAACTGACAAAATGTTATCTAAAGTATTTTCAGCCGCTACATACGGAATTGACGCTTTTATTTTGGAAGTGGAAACAAATTGTGAAAAGCAAATTCCTTCTTTTACAATTGTAGGCTTACCCGATAACGCGGTTAAAGAAAGCAGAGAAAGAGTTTCTGCTGCAATAAAAAACAGCGGATTTGAATTTCCGTTGAAAAAAATCACAATTAACCTTGCTCCTGCAGATATAAAAAAAGAAGGCAGTTCTTTTGATCTACCGATTGCGGTTGGTTTACTTGCCGCTTTCGGCAGCATAAATGATGAAGAAAAAATTACTTCTTCAATAATTTTAGGCGAATTGGCTTTGGATGGTACACTTCGCAGAATAAAAGGAGGACTTTCAATTGCGGTTGAAGCAAAAAAAAGAGGCTTTAAAAATTTAATTGTTCCTTTAGATTCAGTTAAGGAATGTTCAATTGTTAATGATCTGGATGTTTATGGTTTTAATAGCCTAACGGAAGTTGTAGAATTTTTAAATTCCGAAAAAAAATTTGAACCGGTAAAAACTAATTTAGATGAAATATTCTCTGAAGTAAATTCATATCATTTAGATTTTTCTGATGTGAAAGGGCAGCAAAATGTAAAAAGGGCATTAGAGATTGCCGCTGCCGGCGGACATAATATTTTAATGATCGGACCTCCCGGTTCAGGTAAAACAATGCTCGCAAAAAGATTTCCTACAATTCTACCTCCCCTAACATTTGAAGAGGCTTTGGAAACGACAAAAATACATTCAATTGCTGGAATTCTGTCAAAAGAAAAAGCACTCATTACCGAAAGACCGTTCAGAAGCCCGCATCATACGGTTTCCGATGCTGCATTAATTGGTGGAGGATCATTTCCCAAACCAGGTGAAGTTTCATTTGCCCATCATGGAGTTTTATTTTTAGATGAATTACCCGAATTTAAAAAAAATGTTTTAGAAGTACTGCGCCAGCCATTAGAAGATTCAAATGTTACAATTAGCAGATCAAAAATGTCTTTGGAATTTCCGGCAAATGTAACGTTGGTCGCGGCTATGAATCCTTGCCCGTGCGGATATTTCACTGATCCAAATAAGGAATGTACATGTAATACGGGTATGATTCAAAAATATATGTCAAAAATCTCAGGTCCATTATTAGATAGAATTGATATACACATTGAAGTCCCCGCAGTAAAGTATAAAGAATTGTCATCTGATGATAATGGCGAAAAATCCACAAAAATTAGAGAACGTGTTGTAGACGCGCGGAAAAAACAAAATCAAAGATTTGAATCCAATAGTTTTATTTTTAATAATGCTGATATGGGATCAAAAGAAGTCAGAAAATATTGCAATTTGGATGAAAGCGGAGCAAATCTGTTGAAAATGGCAATGACCAAATTAGGTCTATCGGCAAGAGCATATGATAGGATTTTGAAAGTAAGCAGAACAATCGCGGATATTGAAGGATCAGAAAACATTTTAGCTAATCACGTTAGCGAGGCAATTCAGTACAGAAGTTTAGACAGGGAATTATGGAATCATTAGCAAAGAAATATCAAATTTTACAAAAAAATTGGGCAAAAATAAAAATTATTATGAAATTTTATCAATTTTTAGAAAAAAATAGTATTTTCTTTTGGCAGAATTCTTGCTTTTTAAAAAAAGGAATCATAAGTTTATAGACTTGAAAAAAATGTACTGATGAATTTGGGCGGACGCCGGAGTTGGAGAGCCGGGGCGGACTGTAAATCCGTTGGCGAACGCCTTTGGGGGTTCGAATCCCTCGCCGCCCACTTTTCCCCATTATTTTTTAAGCGGGGGTAACTCAATTGGCAGAGTCACAGCCTTCCAAGCTGTTGGTTGCGAGTTCGAACCTCGTCCCCCGCTCAAGCGATCTGGGGATTTTTGTTTTTTAAATTTTCTCTACTTTTTCAAGCTGACGTAGCTCAGTTGGTAGAGCACATCCTTGGTAAGGATGAGGTCACCGGTTCAATCCCGGTCGTCAGCTCTACAGACAAAAATTTGTATAAGTAGTTATTTTTGAGGAAAAAATGGCAAAGACTAAAAATGCTAGACAAAATATTATTTTAGAAAGTACAGCTAAAACCGGATACAGATATACCACCACAAAGAATAAAAGAAATCATCCCGGTCGTGTTGAATTTAAAAAATATGACCCTGTTGTTAGAAAACATGTAATTTTCAAGGAAACTAAATAATACGTCAGTGGCTCAATTGGTAGAGCAGCGGTCTCCAAAACCGCAGGCTGGGGGTTCGAGTCCCTCCTGACGTGCAACCAAATAAAATTGCGATATGAAAGAGAAAATAATAGAGTTTTTCAACGGTGTAGTTAAAGAAATGAAAAAAGTTACTTGGCCGACTCAGCAAGAGTTGAAAGAGTCAACCACAATTGTAATCGTTGTTTGTTTGATCATAGCATTGTTTACTTATATTGTTGATATGGGTGTTATTAAGTTATTTCAAGGGATATTTTAGTATTGGAAAATACGAACTCAAAATGGTACGTTGTTAGAACTTTTTCCGGACATGAGAACAAAGTAAAATCTATAATCGATTTAGAATTAGCTGATAATTCTGAGTTGAAAGCTAGAATTGAAGAAGTTCTTGTTCCTGTTGAAAAAGTTTTTGAAGTTAAAGACGGAAAGAAACGAACAAAAACAAAAAACTTTTTTCCTGGCTACATTCTAATTAAAGCCGAACTGGATAATAAGGTTTTAGATTTTATTTCAAATACTCCTTCCGTAATGGGATTTTTAGGAGGACAGAAAAAACCAAATCCTTTACAACCGGACGAAGTTAAAAGAATTGTAGGTAGAATTTCTAAGGATGAAGAAACTGAAAGAACAGACACCATTTTTAGATCTGGAGATTACGTTAAAATTATTGATGGTCCGTTTAATAACTTCTCTGGCGTTATTGAAGAAGTTAACGAAGATAGATTGAAAATTAAAGTATTAGTTTCAATATTTGGCAGAAAAACTCCTGTTGAAATTGATTTTGTTCAAGCAGAATTAGAAAAATAAATTAGGTTTAAAAAATGGCTAAGAAAATTGATAGTTATATTAAATTGCAGATCCCGGCTGGTGCGGCAAACCCTTCACCGCCTGTAGGACCAGCATTAGGTCAAAAAGGTGTTAATATCATGGAATTTTGTAAGCAGTTTAATGCAAGAACTGCTGATAAATCCGGGTTAATTATTCCTGTTGTTATTACTGTATTTTCCGATAAAAGTTTTACTTTTGTTACCAAAACTCCTCCCGCTGCAGTTTTATTGAAAAAAGCTGCAAAAATTGAAAGAGGATCTGCCGAACCAAATAAAACTAAAGTCGCAACTGTTACTGATGCTCAAGTACAGGAAATAGCAGAAACAAAAATGGCTGACCTTAATGCAAATGACGTTGAACATGCAAAAGTATGATCGCCGGTACGGCAAGAAGTATGGGTATAACAGTAAAATAATTAAACGTTGGACTACAATGAAAGTATCTAAAAGAGTAAAAAAAATAAAAGAAAATGTAAAAATTGCTAAAGAATATTCTTTGGAAGATGCCATTAAAGCTCTTAAAGAGGTTAGCAGTGTTAAGTTTACTGAATCTTTAGATTGTGCAATAAGACTTGGCGTTGATCCTAAGCATGCAGATCAAATGGTTAGAGGAACGGTTTCTCTGCCTCACGGTACAGGTAAAAAAGTAAGAGTACTTGTGATTACCAAAGAACCTAAAGCAAAAGAAGCTTTGGATGCAGGTGCAGAATATGCAGGGTTTGAAGAATATTTAGAAAAGATTAAAGAAGGTTGGACAGACGTTGATGTTATAATTGCCTCACCGGACGCTATGGCAGAATTGGGAAAATTGGGAAGAATTTTGGGCCCAAGAGGACTTATGCCGAACCCGAAAACTGGAACGGTAACACCTGATGTAGCAAAGGCTGTTAAGGAAGTAAAAGCCGGTAAAATTGATTTTAGAGTTGATAAAACTGGAATTGTACACGCATCATTAGGCAAATTATCATTTACTGAAGATCAGCTAGTTGATAATGTAAAAGAATTTTTAAAAACAATTATTAAGCTAAAACCATCATCGGCAAAAGGAACTTATGTTAAGAGTTTATTCTTAAGTAGTACTATGGGTCCCGGACTTCAAATTGCAAAAGATGAAGTATTAGCAAATTATAAATAAGAATTACGCACTCAAAAAATAGATATAAACAATCGCTTCATTGTTTATTTTTGAATTATTGAATTAGGTAAAAGATGGATAAGAATCAAAAACTAGAAAGCATGTCCGAAATTTCAAATCTATTAGAAAAGTCGACTGCAATGTACCTCGTTGATTATTCCGGGGTAAACGTGGAAGACATAAATCATCTTAGACGAGAATTTCGAAAAGAAAACGTAACATACAAAGTATTTAAAAATACATTTGTAAAACGTGTTCTTAAAGAAAAAGGCGGATATGAAAAATTCGAACCGCTTTTAATTGGAATGATAGGGATTGCTTTTGCAAGTGATAACTATGTTGCTCCGGCAAAAATCATTAAAAAATATAGCAAAGATAAGAACAAATTTTCGTTCAAAGGATGTTATATTGAAACACAGTTTTATGGTGCAGAACAATTAGAAAATCTTGCATCCATGCCGACAAAAGAAGAAACTATGGCTTCTATTATTGGAAGTATAGCTGCTCCTGCATCCGGTATTGTTGGCGCAATTAACGCAGTATTAAGAGATTTAGTCAGCGTTGTTGACGAAATAAGCAAGAAAAAAGCTGCATAATTATTTGAAATTAAAGATAGAAATCGATAGGAGATAAAAAAATGTCTGAGAAAATAGCTGAAATTGTTGAAAAAATTAAAGCACTTACATTAGTAGAAGCATCAGAATTAAAGAAAGCATTGGAAGATGAATTTGGAGTTACAGCTGCTGCTCCAATGATGATGGCAGCCGGTGCTGCTCCAGCTGGTGATGCGGCTGCTGTGGTTGAAGAAAAAACCGAATTTAATGTTGTATTAACAGGTTTTGGCGATAAAAAAATTAATGTTATTAAAGTTGTTAGAGCTCATACCGGACTTGGATTAAAAGAAGCTAAAGATTTAGTTGAAGCTGTACCAGGTGTGGTAAAAGAAGGTGTTTCAAAAGATGAAGCTGAAAAAATTAAGAAAGAACTGGAAGAATCAGGTGCAACTGTTGAGCTTAAGTAAAATTTCTTAACAAATTATTCCAAAATATTCGAAGTGGTAATGTGGAAAATCGCATTACCACTTTCGTGCATTTAAAAACAAATTTTTAGTTTAATTCTTTTGAGAGGTATCGGCTTGGAGAAACACAAAATTAACAAGAAAAATAATCGTATAACATTTGCCTCCATTGCTCCTACGGTTGAAATTCCCGATTTATTAAATGTTCAATTAGATTCATTTGAAGAGTTTCTGCAATTGGGTATTCCTTCTGAAAAAAGAGAGAACAAAGGGTTGCAGGCAACATTTATTTCAAATTTTCCGATTTTTGACAATAAAGAATTTTATCGTCTTGATTTTATCAGTTATAATATAGAGAAACCAAGATATTCCATTAATGAATGTGAAGAAAGAGGTTTAACTTATGCTGCGCCGTTAAAAGCTAAGCTAAGATTATCAACAAAAGACGATGAAACAGAGGAATATGTAAATTCAGTAGAACAAGACGTTTATTTGGGCAATTTACCATTTTTAACCGAAAGCGGAACATTTATCATAAATGGTGCTGAACGTGTAATTGTAAGCCAATTACATAGGTCACCTGGCGTTGCTTTTTCTCAATCAGTTCACCCTAATGGAACACCAATTTACTCTGCAAGAATTATTCCTTTCAGAGGTTCATGGGTTGAATTTGCAACTGATATAAATCATGTAATGTATGTTTATATTGATAGAAGGAAAAAATTTCCTGCAACAACATTGTTAAGAGCAATTAATTATACAACAGATGAAGAAATTCTAAACTTATTTAATCTTGTTGTTGAAACAAAAATTAGTGAACTGGATGAATCTTATGTTGGAAGATTATCCGCTGAAGATTTAATTGATACATCGACTGGTGAAATTTTTGTCGCTAAAGATGATGAATTAACCGAAGAAATTATAGAAAATCTAAAAGATTCAGGAATAAAAAATATTAAGTTGATTAATCTTGTTACTAATCAAGATCAAAATTTAGTTCTTAATACATTGAGAAAAGATACTTCCAAAACAAAAGAAGAAGCTCTTTTTGCTATTTATAGACAATTAAGATCCGGTGAAGCACCAGATATTGATACTGCTGAAGCTTTGATAGATAAATTATTTTTCAATGAAAAGAGATATGATTTAGGCGAAGTTGGCAGATTTAGAATGAATGATAAATTGAATTTAAATATAGCGCTTAACATTACCGTGCTTACACCAGAAGATATTGTTGCTATTATGGCGAGTATCATTAAACTAAAAAGCGGTAATGTAAATGTTGATGATATTGATCATTTGGGAAACAGAAGAGTAAGAACAGTTGGCGAGCAGTTAATGCAGCAATATAATGTTGGCTTGGCAAGAATGGCTCGTACAATTAAAGAACGTATGAATATGCGCGATACCGAAAACATGCAGCCTCAGGATTTGGTAAACGCTAGAACTATGAGCAGTGTTATTAATGCTTTTTTTGGCACCAACCAGCTTTCACAATTTATGGATCAAACAAATCCATTGTCCGAACTTACACATAAAAGAAGAGTTTCGGCTTTAGGTCCCGGTGGATTGACAAGAGAAAGAGCCGGATTTGAAGTCCGTGACGTTCATCATTCACATTATGGAAGATTATGTCCTATTGAAACTCCTGAAGGTCCGAATATTGGTCTTATATCTTCGTTGACAATTTATTCAAGAGTTAACAGTTATGGCTTTTTGGAAACACCATACAGAAAAGTTAAAGATGGTAAAGTTTCAAAAGAAGTTCATTATTTGAATGCTGATGAAGAAGATGCATTTACTATTGCTCAGGCTAATGCACCGATTACTGAGAAAGGCGAATTTGTAAATCCAAGAGTAAAATGCCGTTATAAAGGTGAATTTCCTGTTGTAGTTCCTGACCAAGTACACTTTATGGACGTTGCCCCTTCTCAAATAGTGAGCGCTGGTGCGGCTTTAATTCCATTCTTGGAACATGATGATGCTAACCGTGCGTTAATGGGTTCTAACATGCAGCGTCAAGCAGTTCCGTTATTGAAACCTCAAGCGCCAATTGTTGGTACTGGAATGGAGCAAATTGTAGCTCATGATTCAAGATCAGTTGTTGTAGCCGAAGATACCGGTACTGTTGATTATGTTGATGCAAAAAAAATTATTGTAAAATATGAAATTGACCCTGATAGTGAAGAAGCAATAACAAATTTTGATGATGAAAGAAGAATTGAATATATATTGACAAAGTTTACAGGTACTAACCAGGAAACTTGTTTTAACCAAATACCAGTTGTAAAGATTGGTCAAAAAGTTAAAAAAGGAGACGTTCTTGCTGATGGACCTGCAATTCAAGGTGGTGAACTTGCACTCGGCAGAAACGTATCAGTTGCGTTCATGCCTTGGAATGGATATAACTTTGAAGATGCTATCATTATAAGTGAAAAATTAGTTTCTGAAGACGCGTTTACTTCAGTACACATTGAAGAATTTGAACTTCAAGTAAGAGAAACAAAACGAGGTGAAGAAGAATTAACTCGTGATATTCCAAACGTGAGCGAAGAAGCAACAAGAAATTTGGATGAAAATGGAATTATTAGAGAAGGTGCAATTGTTCAAGAAGGCGAAATTCTAATTGGTAAAATTACACCTAAAGGTGAATCCGACCCAACGCCAGAAGAAAAACTGCTTAAAGCAATATTTGGTGATAAAGCCGGCGATGTAAAAGATGCATCATTGAAAGCGCCTCCCGGATTAAAAGGTATTGTAATTAAAACTCGTCTTTTCAGCAGAAAGAAAAAAGATGCAGAAGCAAAAAAGATAGAGAAAAAAGAAATTGAAATGCTCGAAAGAAAAAATCAAGACGCAACTGAGAATCATTACAATAAATTAGTTGCAAAACTTACTAAAATTGGTGAAGGTAAAACCACTATTGGTATTAGAGATCTTGATGGATCTGTAGTTCTTAGAAGTGGAACAGCAATTAAAGATTCTACTTTCCCGGGAATTGCTGATGTAGCAAAATTAGATTATACACAAGATTGGTATAAAGATACAAAAGACAATAAATTAGTTAAGAAAGTATTTGTAAATTATTTTAATGTGCTTTCAGATATAAATGAAGAATTTAAAAGAGAAAAAACAAATATCCAAAGCGGCGATGAATTACCTCCAGGAATTGTTCAATTAGCAAAAGTTTACGTTGCTAAAAAGAGAAAACTTTCAGTTGGTGATAAAATGGCCGGACGACACGGTAACAAAGGTGTTGTAGCTAAAATAGTACCTGTAGAGGATATGCCTTATCATGAAGATGGAACTCCTGTAGATATAGTTCTAAACCCTCTCGGCGTACCATCTCGTATGAACCTTGGTCAGCTTTATGAAACAGCCTTAGGCTGGGTTGGTAAAAGATTAGGTCTTAAATTTGAAACTCCGATTTTCGATGGAGCAAATTATACAGACGTTGACGAGTTTTTACAAAAAGCTAATTTACCTGTTGGAAGTAAGGCTACTCTTTGTGACGGAAGAACAGGCGAAAAATTTGACCAAAAAGTTACCTGCGGATTTATTTATATGCTAAAATTAGGTCATATGGTTGAAGACAAATTACACGCAAGATCAATTGGACCATATTCATTAATTACACAACAGCCACTTGGCGGTAAAGCACAATTCGGTGGTCAAAGATTTGGTGAAATGGAAGTTTGGGCGCTTGAAGGTTACGGCGCTGCTCATATCTTGCAGGAAATTTTGACTGTTAAGAGTGATGATGTTTCAGGTAGAGCAAAAACCTATGAAGCAATTGTTAAAGGTGAAAATTTAGGCAAACCAAATGTGCCTGAATCATTTAATGTGTTAATTAAAGAGCTTCAAGGTCTTGGCCTTGATATTAAAGTGAACTAATTAAAACTAATTATTTGTGTTTTAAGGAGAAAGTTTAATGAGATTTAGAAATCAAGAAGCTAAAATAAAGCATATTGATCAACTAACAGTAAGTTTAGCAAGTCCGGACGATATACTATCTCGTTCACATGGAGAAGTAACTAAACCGGAAACAATAAATTATAGATCGTTTAGACCCGAAAAAGATGGACTTTTCTGCGAGAAAATTTTTGGACCTGTTAAGGATTGGGAATGTGCTTGCGGAAAATATAAAGGTATTAGATATAAAGGAATAGTTTGCGATCGCTGCGGTGTTGAAGTAATTCTTAAAAGTGTTAGACGCGAAAGAATGGGTCATATTAGTCTTGCGGTTCCGGTTGTTCATATATGGTTTTTCAAATCATTGCCTTCCAAAATTGGAAATATTATTGGAATGAAAACTAAAGATTTAGAAAAAATCATTTATTACGAGTCATATGCCGTAATTAACCCCGGCGTAACAGGATTAAATCATAAGGATTTGATTTCTGAAGACCAATATTTTGAAATTCTTAATTCTTTACCGCATGATAATGATTCATTAGAAGATGATGATCCTAAGAAGTTTGTTGCAAAAATTGGTGGTGACGGAGTCAGACATTTGCTGCGAGGCGTGGATGTTGAAAAAACATTTAGAGAATTAAAAGCTGAGCTTAAAACCGAAACATCACAGCAAAAAAGTGCGGATATTTTAAAAAGACTAAGAGTTTTAGAAGCTTTTAGAGAATATGAAGGCAAAGTTCCAAATAAACCTGAATGGATGGTATTGAGTGTAATTCCTGTTATTCCTCCGGAATTAAGACCATTAGTTCCATTGGAAGGCGGAAGATTTGCTACAAGTGATCTAAATGATCTTTATAGAAGAGTTATTATTAGAAATAACCGTCTTAAGAGATTAATCGATATTAAAGCTCCAGAAGTGATTTTGCGAAATGAAAAAAGAATGCTTCAAGAATCAGTTGATGCTTTGTTCGATAATTCAAGACGTTCAAGCGCTGTAAGAAGCGATGGAAATCGTCCTTTAAAGTCCTTAAGCGATATGCTAAAAGGGAAACAAGGAAGATTTAGACAGAACCTTCTTGGTAAGAGAGTTGATTATTCGGGCCGTTCAGTTATTGTAGTTGGGCCTGAACTAAAACTGCACGAATGCGGTCTTCCTAAAGATATGGCGGTTGAATTATTTAAACCATTCATTATTAGAAAACTGCTTGATAGAGGATATTATAAAACGGTAAAAAGTGCTAGAAAAGCTGTTGATAGAAAAGAATCGATTGTATGGGATATTTTGGAAAAATTAATTGTTGGTCATCCAATATTATTAAACCGTGCTCCAACATTGCATAGACTTGGAATTCAAGCATTCCAGCCAAAATTAATAGATGGTAAAGCCATTCAGCTTCACCCTATGGTTTGTACTGCTTTCAATGCGGATTTTGATGGTGATCAAATGGCCGTGCATGTTCCGCTTTCTTATGAAGCTCAATTGGAAGCTTCAGTTTTAATGCTTTCAAGTCATAATATTTTATCTCCTCAAAACGGAAGTCCGATTGTTGTTCCAACGCAGGATATCGTTTTAGGATGTTACTATCTTACAAAAGTTAGAGCCGGAGCAAAAGGTGAAGGCTCAATGTATAGCAGTGAAAAAGAAGTAATTATTGCTTACAATGCCGGAGAATTGGATCTGCATGCAAAGATCAAATATAAATTTGACGGTAAGTTTATTGAAACAACAACCGGACGTGTAATCTTTAATCAAATTGTTCCAAAAGAAATGCAGTTTTTCAATGAATTATTGATTAAAAAAGTATTCAGCGGTTTTATTTATAAAATGTTTATTAGGTTAGGAAATGAAGTAACATCAAAATTCCTTGATAACTTGAAAGATTTAGGATTTAAGTATGCAACAAAAGCAGGAATTTCAATTAGCTTTAGCGATATGATTGTACCGGATGAAAAGAAAACTTTGATAAATGATTCTAATAAAAAAGTTACATCTATTTTAGATGAACATGAACAAGGTTTGATAACTGATGCTGAAAGATATAATAAAATTATCGACGTTTGGACGCATACTACAAACGATGTAAGTAAATTGTTGATGGAAAAAATCAAAGTAGATCAGCATGGATTTAATTCTCTTCATATGATGGTTGATTCCGGTGCGAGAGGTTCTCAAGAACAGGTTCGTCAGTTGGCTGGAATGAGAGGTTTGATGATGAAACCTCAAAAAAGCTTAACGGGGCAGTCTGGTGAAATTATTGAAAATCCAATTGTAGCAAATTTTAAAGAAGGACTATCCGTTCTCGAGTACTTTATTTCTACCCACGGAGCTAGAAAAGGTTTGGCAGATACTGCATTAAAAACTGCTGACGCGGGTTATTTGACAAGAAGACTTTGCGACGTAGCTCAAGACGTTATTATTTCTGAACTAGATTGCGGTACTATTAGAGGCGTTTATGTTTCAGCATTAAAAGATGTTGAACTTGAACGAGAACCATTAGCAGAAAGAATTATTGGTAGAACAACTCAAGAAGATGTTTATGATCCCAAAACGGATGAATTGTTGATTGAAGCTGGCGAATTAATTTCTGAAGAAATAGCTGAAAAAATAGATGAAGCAAACATTGATTCTGTATATATAAGAACTGTATTAACATGTGAATCTAAACGCGGTGTTTGTGCAAAATGTTACGGAAGAAATTTAACAACGGGAAATATTGCCGATATCGGCGAAGCTGTTGGAATAGTTGCGGCTCAGTCAATCGGTGAACCGGGTACCCAGCTTACATTAAGAACTTTCCACCTTGGCGGTACTTCATCACGTATTGCAAGTCAATCGCAAGTTGAATCAAGTGTTGATGGAAAAGTTCAATTTGATAGAATTAGTTACGTTGAAAAGCAAGATTTTAGAGGAGTTGTTAAAGTTGTTACCGGTCGTAGAGGCTCAATCGGAATTTACGATGATGATAACCGTCAAATAAAGAAATATGATATTCCGTACGGTTCAGAACTGCTCGTTAATGAAGGTCAAGTTGTTAAGAAAAGAGTAGCTCTGTACAATCACGATCCGTATAATGCTGTAATTTTGACTGACGTTGCCGGTAGAGTTTCTTTTTCAGATTTTGTAGATAACATTACAATACAGCAGGTTGCCGATGAACAAACCGGTCACGTTCAAAAAGTTGTAATCGAGTCAAAGGATAAAAATTTAACACCAAGTATTAAAATTACTGCTGAAGACGGAAGTGAAAAGTTATTTAACTTACCGACCAATGCATATTTGGCAATAGATGAAGGTGAAAAAGTTGAAGCCGGTACAATATTGGCAAAAATTTCTAAATCAACTTCAAAATCAAGAGATATCACAGGCGGTTTACCAAGAGTAACAGAACTTTTCGAAGCAAGAAGTCCGCATGATCCGGCAGTAGTTTCGGAAATTGAAGGTATTGTAAAATTCGGAGCAAGAAAAAAAGGATCAAGAGAAATAATAGTAGAATCTTTTGACGGATCTATTCAAAAAGTTTATAATGTTTCTTATGGAAAACATATTTTGGTTCAAGAAGGCGATGAAATACCTGCAGGTGAAAAAATTACCGATGGTCCAATTGATCCGCATGATATTTTGAAAATTAAAGGAACAAATGCGGTTCAGGAATATTTAGTAAATGAAATTCAGGACGTTTACAGGCTTCAGGGTGTTAAAATCAATGATAAGCACATTGAAGTTATAGTAAAACAAATGTTGCAGAAACTGCAAGTTATTTCTTCAGGTGATACATTGTTTATTGAAGAAGATTTAGTCAACAGAATCAAATTTATTGAAGAAAATGATAAAGTGAAATCTATGGTTGTTGTAGAGAATCCTGGTGATTCAAGTTTAATGACTGGCGATTTATTAACAAAGAGTAAATTAAGAGAATTAAATACGGAATTAACGCGTAAAGACAAAGGTAAAATAGAAATAAGAGAAGCTGAACCAGCTACATTTGGAAATATTTTATTAGGAATTACGCAAGCAGCATTATCAACAGAAAGCTTCTTATCAGCGGCATCTTTCCAAGAAACAACCAAAGTGCTCACAAATGCTGCAATTTCTGCTAAAGTCGATACTTTAGGTGGATTAAAAGAAAATGTTATCATGGGTCATATTATACCTGCAGGAACCGGATTGAAGAAATACGATAATATTATTCTAACAGTTGAACAAGAAAATATTGAAACAGAAAACACGGTGGAAAAAGAGCAATTAGAAGTGTAAAATTATTTAAAAATATATAAAAATAATACAATATCCCTTGCTAATACCAAGGGATATTTTTATATTTTGAATCTGAATTTTTTATAAGTGCATAGCAAATGGAGGATAAGTGCCAACAATAAGTCAGTTGGTTAGAAAAGGTAGAACACAAATTCTTGCAAAAAATAAGGCACCAGCATTAAATGCCTGTCCACAAAAACGCGGAGTTTGCACAAGAGTATATACAACTACTCCTAAAAAACCAAATTCTGCATTAAGAAAAGTTGCAAGAGTAAGATTAACAAATGGTAACGAAGTTACAGCATATATTCCTGGAGAAGGACACAATTTACAAGAACATTCAATCGTTCTTATTAGAGGCGGAAGAATTAAAGATTTACCTGGAGTAAGATACCACATTATTCGTGGAGCACTGGATACAAGCGGTGTTGATGAAAGAAAAAAAGGAAGATCAAAATACGGTACTAAAAAACCAAAAGCGAAATAAACTATGAGAAAAAGACGCGCAGAAAAAAGATACATTAAACCAGATCCTAAGTATAATGATTTATTGGTTGCTAAATTTATTAATTACATTATGTGGGATGGTAAAAAAACTGTTGCCCGAAAAGTTGTATATGGAAGTTTTGAACTATTAGAAGAAAAGACAAAAAAACCTGCTTTGGAAGTTTTTAAGAAAGCGGTATCAAATGTTCAACCTTATGTTGAGGTTAGAAGTAGAAGAGTTGGTGGTGCAACTTATCAGGTTCCTATGGAAGTTAGACCTGAACGAAGAGTTGCTTTAGCATTCAGATGGTTGAAAAATTATTCAAGAGATAGAAAAGACAAAACAATGACAGCAAAATTAGCTGCCGAATTATTAGCAGCCTCTAATGGTGAAGGTTCTGCTGTAAAGAAAAAAGAAGATGTTCATAGAATGGCTGATGCAAATAAAGCATTTGCACATTTCAAATGGTAAAGGATAAATAAAGATTAAATGGCTGCAAAAAGAGTAGAAATATCGAAAGTTAGAAATATTGGCATCATGGCTCACATTGACGCCGGTAAAACTACAACAACAGAAAGAATACTATACTATACCGGTAGAGTTCATAAAATTGGAGAAGTACATGATGGCGCTGCAACAATGGACTGGATGGAGCAGGAAAAAGAACGTGGTATTACTATAACAAGTGCCGCGACTTCAACAGAATGGAGAGGGCATCAAATTAATATTATTGATACACCTGGCCACGTAGATTTTACAGTTGAAGTTGAAAGATCATTAAGAGTTTTAGATGGAGCTATTGCTTTGTTCTGTGCCGTTGGAGGTGTTGAACCGCAATCAGAAACTGTATGGAGACAAGCTGATAAATACAAAGTACCCAGAATAGCATTTGTTAATAAAATGGATAGAGTCGGTGCAGATTTTTATCATGCGGTTGATATGATGAAAGAAAGGCTGGGAGCTAATGCAGTTCCAATCGCTCTGCCAATTGGCGAAGGAGATTTGTTCGCTGGAGTTATTGATTTGGTAGCAATGAAAGCCAGAATGTATAATGAGGATACTTTAGGTGCAACATTTGAAGATATTGAAATACCTACCGATTTAATGGGTATGACAAATAAATATAGAACTTTAATGCTTGAAGCAGTTTCAGACGTTGATGATTCATTGCTTGAAAAATATCTTGAAGGAAAAGAAATTACTGAAACTGAAATTAAAAATGTTTTAAGACGCGCTACAATTGAATTAAAGATAATTCCAGTATTATGTGGTTCATCTTTTAAAAATAAAGGAGTTCAAAAATTGTTAGATACGGTGGTTGACTTTTTACCATCACCAATTGATACTCCGGAAATAGTTGCGCATCATATGCATAAAGATGATAAAGTTGTAAGAAAAGTTGATGAAAAATCGAAATTTACTGCTCTGGCTTTTAAAATAATGACTGATCCTTATGTTGGAAAGTTAACATTTATAAGAGTTTATACAGGTATATTAAAAGCCGGATCATATGTATATAATTCTGTAAGTGATAGAAAAGAAAGAGTTGGTAGAATTTTAGAAATGCATGCAAATCATAGAGTAGATATTGACGAAGTAAGAGCCGGTGACATCGCTGCATTTGTTGGACTTAAAAATACAAGAACCGGAGATACATTATGCTCTGAAGATGATCCGGTTATGCTTGAAAAAATGGCATTTCCTGAACCTGTAATTCAAATTGCCATTGAACCAAAAACAAAAGCCGATCAAGATAAATTATCGGAAGCATTGCAAAAATTATCAGATGAAGATCCAACATTTAAAGTTAATGTTGATGATGAAACAAACCAGACTCTTATTAGCGGTATGGGCGAGTTGCATTTGGAAATTCTAGTTGACAGAATGAAAAGAGAATTTAAGGTTGATGCAAATGTTGGTAAACCGCAAGTAGCTTATAGAGAAACAATTTCTTCTACTGTTCAGGCAGAAGGTAAATTTGTAAAACAAAGCGGCGGTAGAGGTAAATACGGTCACGTTTGGCTCGAAGTTTCACCTAATGAAGCCGGAAAAGGTTTTGAATTTGAAAACGCTATTGTTGGTGGTGTTGTACCAAAAGAATATATAAATCCTGTTCTTAATGGTGTACAAGAAGCAATGAAAAATGGTGTATTAGCTGGTTATCAAGTAGTGGATGTTAAAGTTAAATTGTTTGATGGTTCTTATCATGATGTGGATTCTGATGAAATTTCTTTCAAAGTTGCCGGATCCATGGGATTTAAGGCCGCCGCGAAAAAAGCAAATCCAGTAATTCTTGAACCATTAATGAGTGTTGAAGTAACAACACCTGAAGAATATTTGGGTGATGTAATGGGCGATCTTAATTCAAGACGAGGGAAAATAGAAGGATTTATATCCAGAAAAGATGCCCAAGTTATTAAAGCAACTGCTCCTTTGGCCGAAATGTTTGGATATGCAACAACAGTTAGATCAATGACTCAAGGAAGAGCAATTTATACGATGCAATTTTCAAGATATTCTGAAGTGCCTAAATCGGTTGCTCAAGAAATTATAGAAAAAACACAATCAAAAAAAAATACTGCAAGTTAATATAAATTTAGAAAAGAGAAAACAACAAGGAGAGAATCAATGGCAAAAGAAAAATTTGATAGGAGTAAGCCTCACGTCAATATTGGTACTATAGGACATGTTGATCATGGAAAAACTACTCTTACAGCTGCAATTACAATGTCTTTATCAAAAAAAGGTCTTTCAGAAAAAAGAACTTTTGACAGTATTGATAATGCACCTGAAGAAAGAGAAAGGGGTATTACAATTGCAACTGCTCACGTTGAATATTCAACCGCAAATAGACACTATGCACATGTTGATTGTCCTGGTCACGCAGATTATGTAAAGAACATGATCACCGGTGCCGCTCAAATGGACGGAGCAATTCTTGTTGTAGCTGCTACTGATGGACCTATGCCGCAAACTAGAGAACATATTCTATTAGCTCGCCAAGTTGGTGTACCGAAAATTGTTGTTTTTATGAATAAAGTAGACATGGTAGATGACCCAGAATTAATTGATTTAGTTGAAATGGAATTAAGAGAACTTTTGACACAATATGAATTCCCTGGTGATGATATTCCTATTATTAAAGGTTCTGCATTAAAAGCTTTAGAGGCTTCAAGTGACGATTCAATTCCAGCTACAGATGAAAGAATGAATTGTATTTGGGAACTTATGGACGCAGTTGACTCTTATGTTCCAATACCTGCAAGAGACGTTGATAAACCTTTCATTATGCCTGTTGAAGATGTTTTCTCTATTACAGGTAGAGGTACAGTTGCTACCGGAAGAGTTGAAAGAGGACAAGTTAGATTAGGTGAAGAAGTTGAATTGATTGGTCTAGGCGTTCACAAGAAAACAGTTGTTACCGGTATTGAAATGTTCAGAAAAGAATTAGATGCTGCAATGGCTGGTGATAATGCCGGTATTTTAATGCGCGGTGTTGATAAAAATGAAATTCAAAGAGGTATGGTTTTAGCTAAAACTGGTTCAATTACTCCTCATAAAATTTTTGAAGGCGAAGTTTATATTCTTTCAAAAGAAGAAGGTGGAAGACATACTCCTTTCTTTAACGGTTATAGACCTCAATTTTATTTCAGAACCACTGACGTAACAGGAGTTGCTACATTACCTGAAGGAACTGAAATGGTTATGCCTGGCGATAAAGTAAACTTGAAAGTTGAATTAATTACTGAAATTGCTATGGATGAAGGTTTAAGATTCGCTATTCGTGAAGGCGGCAGAACAGTTGGTGCTGGATTAGTAACAAAAATTTATCAATAATAAATATTATTAAATTTGGCTTGGATAAAAAATTCAAGCCAAGTTAAAATGGAGACAAAGTGGCTGGACAAAAAATTAGAATAAGATTAAAATCATATGATCATATTTTGATTGATAAATCTACGGATAAAATTATTAAAACTGTTAAAAGTACGGGTGCGGTTGTTTCTGGTCCAATTCCTCTTCCAACCGATAGAACAATATATACAGTTTTAAGATCGCCACACGTTGATAAAAAATCTAGAGATCAGTTTGAAATTAGATCTCATAAAAGAATAATTGATATTCATAACTCAAATAATAAAACCGTCGATTCTTTAAGTAAATTAGATATACCGGCGGGAGTAGATATAGAGATTAAGTTATAATAGGAAATTAAAATGCCAGGTTTGTTAGGAAAAAAAATTGGAATGACTAATGTCTTTAGTCAAGATGGTAACTTTTTACCTGTTACAGTTCTTGAGGTTGGTCCTTGTAAAATATTCGCAAAAAAGACTATTGAAAAAGACGGTTATAAGTCAATTCAAATTGGATTTGGAAAAAGAAAAATAAAAAATATTGCAAATGCACAAAAAGTATTTTATGCAAAAATTGATGCTGAGCCTGTTCAAATTTTAAGAGAATTTAAGAATTACTCTAATATCGATGAATTAAATATTGGCGATGAACTTAACACTACCTTGTTTAACGAAGGAGATAAAGTTACTGTTACAGGCTATACCAAAGGAAAAGGTTTTCAAGGTGTAATGAAAAGACATGGATTTGGCGGTGTTGGCGGAACAACTCACGGACAAAGCGACAGATTAAGAGCTCCCGGTTCAATTGGCGCAAGCTCGTTCCCTTCAAGAGTATTTAAGGGACAAAGAATGGCCGGTAGAACTGGAAACAGCAAAAAAACTTTGAAAAGCGTTAAGATTATAAAAATTATTTCAGATAAAAATTTAATTTTGGTAAAAGGTTCAATTCCTGGTGCAATTAACTCTCTAATAGAAATTAATAAGTAATTTTTGGTATTCAGATGAATTTAGATGTTTATAAAATAGATGGCTCAAAAACTGGTGAACAAATCAGTTTGAATGATAATATTTTCGCAATTGAGCCTAACGATCATGTTATTTACTTATCGGTAAAGGCGCATCTTGCTAACAAGAGACAAGGAACTCACAAAGCTAAAGAAAGAAGTGAAGTAAACGGCGGAGGTAAAAAACCTTGGAAACAAAAAGGAAGAGGCGGTGCTCGTGCCGGTTCATCTAGATCACCTTTATGGGTTGGCGGCGGTTCAATATTTGGACCTAAACCAAGAAATTATTCACAGTCAGTAAACAAAAAAGTGAATAAATTGGCGAGAAAATCAGCATTGTCTTACAAAGCCAAAGCTGAACAAATTATTATTGTCGAAGATTTCAATTTTGATGCTCCAAAGACAAAAGAATTTTTAACTATTTTGAAATCTTTGAATGTAAACGGCAAAAAAACATTACTACTTACTAACGATAATTTGGAAAACGTTTATAAGTCAGGTAGAAATTTAAATAAAGTTCAGATTTTAGAAGCAATAAATGCATCAACATACGATCTTTTGAACAATCAGATTTTATTGGTTCAAAAAGGCGCTATTGAAAAAATAGAAAAGATTTTAAATTAAAAATTTTGGTAAAAAATGAGAAACGTACTTATAAGACCTTTAATAACAGAAAAGATGAACGCTTTAACCGAAGAGAAAAAACAATACGGTTTTGTTGTAAATGTTAATGCAAATAAAATTGAAATTGCCAAAGCAATTAAAACAAAATTTAATGTTGATGTTGAAAAAGTAAATACAATTAAATACAAAGGTAAAAGAAAAACTCAATTTACCAGAAAAGGTAGATTTGAAGGCAGAACTGCAGAATATAAAAAAGCAATTATAACTTTAAAAGAAGGTCAAACTATTGATTTGTTTGGTGAAGCATAGTTTAGTATCGGAGTAACTTAATAATGGCTATTAGAAAATATAAACCAAATACACCAGGAACAAGATTTATGTCGGTTTCCAATTTTGAGGAAATCACAAAAACCAGTCCGGAAAAATCTTTAACTTCTTCGTTAAATAAATCTGGAGGAAGAAATAATCTTGGTAGAGTAACATCACGTCATATTGGTGGCGGACATAAAAGAAAATATAGAATAATTGATTTTAAGCGCGATAAAGATGGAATTCCTGCAAAAGTATTTTCAATAGAATATGATCCGAATAGATCTGCAAGAATTGCTTTGCTGCATTACATTGATGGCGAAAAAAGATATATCTTAGCTCCAAATGGTTTAACTGTTGGAAGCACCGTACAATCGGGTGAAGGCAGCGAAATTAGAATTGGCAATGCGTTAAAATTAAAAGACCTTCCATTAGGTAGTGTTATTCATAATGTTGAATTGAAACCTGGAAAAGGTGGTCAGCTCGGAAGATCGGCTGGTGCAGAAATTCAATTGACTGCTAGAGAAGGAAATTACGCTCAGTTAAAAATGCCTTCCGGCGAAATTAGATTGGTAAGCGTTGAATGTAAAGCTACCTATGGTACTGTTGGAAATTCATCGCATGAGAATATTAGTCTTGGTAAAGCAGGAAGAACAAGATGGCTTGGAAGAAGATCAAAAGTTAGAGGTGTTGCCATGAACCCAGTAGATCATCCAATGGGCGGTGGTGAAGGAAAAACTTCAGGCGGCGGTCATCCGGTTTCACCATGGGGACAAAAAGCTAAGGGTTTGAAAACTAGAAAAGTTGTAAATAGTTCAAATAAATTTATTATAAAAAGAAGAAAAAGCTAGAGTAAACTATGCCAAGATCGGTTAAAAAAGGTCCATTTATTGACTTAAAATTACTTGCAAAAGTTCAAACAATGAATCAATCCGGACAAAAGAAAATCATCAAAACTTGGTCTCGATCAAGTACAATTTCTCCAGAGTTTGTTGGTCATACAATAGCAGTACACAATGGAAATAAGATGATTCCTGTTTATATATCTGAAAATATGGTTGGACATAAGTTGGGTGAATTTTCTCCAACAAGAATATTTAGAGGTCACCCGGGAACTAAAGCTGAAAAAGCTTCAAAAATGAAAAAATAGGTTTGAGGAAAATTTTAATGGAAGCAAAAGCTACGCACAAATACATTGGCACATCGCCAAGAAAGATGAGATTAGTAATTGATCTTATTCGAGGAAAATCTGTTGATAAGGCAATTGAATTATTGCATTTCAATCCGAAGCATCCTTCAAAAGATGCCGAAAAGGTATTAAGATCAGCTATATCAAACTTATTTAATAAAGATGAGCAGTCTAAACATGAACCGAGTGATTTATATGTTAAAGAAGCTTATGTAAATGAAGGACCTTCAATTAAGAGAATTTTACCGGCTCCTATGGGTAGAGCTTACAGAAAAATAAAAAGATCTAATCACGTTACAATTGTTGTAGCTTTAAAAAATCAAGTGCAGGAGGGTTAATTGGGTCAGAAAACAAATCCAATAGGTCTAAGGGTAGGAAAAATTCGTGGTTGGGAATCGAACTGGTATGAAAGTAAAAGCTACGCTTCCAAATTAAAGGAAGATAAAGAAATAAGATCATATATAAAACAGAGATTAACAAAAGCTGGTGTTTCGAGAATTATTATTAGTAGAACTTCAAAAAATGTTATTCTTACTATACACACTTCAAGACCTGGAGTTGTGATTGGTAAAAGCGGTAAAGAAATTTCGCAGTTAGAACAAGAATTGAAAAAAGTTATAAATAAAGATGTTAAAGTTCAGATAAATGAGATTAAGAGACCAGAATTAGATGCTTATTTGGTGGGAGAAAATATTGCGACACAATTAAAAGGAAGAGTTTCTTTTAGAAGAGCAATGAAACAAGCTATTACTTCATCTATGAGAATGGGTGCCGAAGGAATAAGAGTAATGTGTTCTGGAAGATTGGGTGGTGCTGAAATGGCTCGTACAGAGCAATATAAAGAAGGAAGAATTCCTTTGCATACAATTAGAGCAGATATTGATTATGCTTCAACAACTGCTCATACAATTTACGGCGCAATTGGAGTTAAAGTTTGGATTTGTCGCGGTGAAATTTTAGGTAAAAGAGTAACCGAATAAGATAATTAGGAGTTTTATTTTATGTTAATGCCAAAAAGAGTAAAATTTAGAAAAGCCCAACGCAATAAAATGAAGGGAAAAGCAACCAGAGGCGCTCGTGTAGCTTTTGGAGATATGGGCTTAAAAGCACTTGAACCGGCTTGGATAACAAGCAGACAGATAGAAGCATGCAGAATTGCAATAACTAGAAAAATGAAAAGAGACGGAAAAGTGTGGATTAAAATTTTTCCAACAAAACCAGTTTCTAAAAAACCTCTTGAAACAAGCATGGGTAAAGGTAAAGGCGCTCCTGAATTTTGGGTTGCACCAGTTGAACCCGGTAGAATTATGTTTGAAGTTGGCGGCGTTTCAAAAGAATTAGCTATTGAAGCATTAAGTGTTGCATCACATAAATTGCCAATAAAAACAAAAGTTGTTTCTAGACCAGATTTTGAATAAATGTAAGGCGTATATAAAATGAAAATGTATGAAATAGCTGAAATGTCTGAAGAAGAAATAGTAAAAAGAATCAAAGAAGAAGAAAATAATTTAGTTGATTTAAAGTTCCAACATGAGCTTAAAAATTTAACAAATACATCTAAATTAAAATCTGTAAAAAAAGACATTGCAAAAATGAAAACTCTCTTAAGAGAAAGACAACTAAAAGCATCAGAAAAAAAATAAAATAATTAGGGAGTAATTTTTAATAAATGGAAAATCGCAATTTAAGAAAAACAAAAGTTGGAATAGTTGTCAGTTCTAAAATGGACAAAAGCATTATTGTTTCAATGGAAAGAAAAGTTGCTCATCCACTTTACAAGAAATATTTTAAGAAAACTGCGAAGTATATGGCTCATGATGAAAAAAATGAATGCGGAATTGGTGATACAGTAAAAATAATGGAAACAAGACCATTAAGTAAGAAAAAAAAATGGCGTCTAGTAGAAATAATTGAAAAAGCTAAATAAGGTTTGTATAGGGGATTTAATTTCAAATGGTACAAGAAGAAACAAATTTAGTAGTTGCTGATAACTCCGGTGCAAAAAAAGTAAGATGTATTAGAGTTTTAGGCGGCAGCAATAGAAGATATGCAAGCGTTGGTGATCTTATTGTGGTTTCTGTTAAAACTGCGTTACCTAATGCCGGCGTTAAAAAAGGCGAAGTCTCTAAAGCCGTAATAGTTAGAACAAAAAAAGAAGTTAAACGCCCCGATGGATCTTATATTAGATTTGACGAAAATGCGGCTGTTTTACTAAATGCGCAAGATGAACCAAGAGGAACTAGAATTTTTGGTCCTGTTGCCAGAGAATTAAGAGATAAAAAATTTATGAAAATTATTTCATTAGCACCTGAAGTATTATAAAGAGGATTTTAATGAGAGTTAAAAAAGAAGATAATGTAATTGTAATTTCTGGTAACTTTAAAGGCAAAACCGGTAAAGTTCTCAAAGTATTTCCAAAAAAAGACAGAGTGATTGTAGAAGGCGTTAATTTGAGAAAACGTCATACTAAAGCAAACCAGAAAAATCCACAAGGTGGAATTATTGAAAAAGAAGCGCCAATTCATTCTTCTAATGTTATGTTTTTGGATCCAAAAACAAACAAACCATCTCGTATTGGCAAAAAAATTATAATTGACGATAAAACCGGTAAAAAAAGATCAGCTAGAGTAAGTAAATCAAGTGGAGAAATGTTGTCATAAACTTAAATGACTATTGAGAAAAAAATGGCAGAAAAAACTAAAAAAGCAGCAAAAAAAGAAGAAGTAAAAGAAAAAGCAGTTGAAACCAAGGTTTCGCCTAGACTTTATGAAAAATATAAAAGTGAAATTGTTCCCGCTTTATTCAAACAATATTCCTTTAAAAGCATTATGCAGGTTCCAAAACTTGAAAA
This sequence comes from Ignavibacteriota bacterium, assembly GCA_016713565.1. NCBI lineage: Bacteria > Pseudomonadati > Ignavibacteriota > Ignavibacteriota bacterium. Next base: position 402,933 of record JADJOX010000007.1, on the reverse strand, counting down.
AATAGTTGTTAATATGGGACTTGGGGCAGCCGTACAAGATTCTAAAGTTTTAGAAGAAGCTGTAAAAGATCTTGAAACAATAACCGGTCAAAAAGCCAGTGTTAGATCCGCTAAAAAAGCTATCTCTAACTTTAAGTTAAGACAAGGCATGAAAATAGGCGCAAAAGTTACTTTAAGACGTGATAGAATGTATGAATTTTTAGATCGTCTGTTGACTATTGCAATGCCAAGAATTAGAGACTTTAGAGGCGTATCAGATAAATCGTTTGACGGAAGAGGTAATTATACTTTAGGTATTAAAGAACAAATTATCTTTCCTGAAATCAATATTGATAGGGTTACAAGAGTACTTGGAATGGATATAACTTTTGTAATAAAATCAAAAAATGATCAAGAAGCATATGAATTGTTGAAATCATTTGGATTTCCATTTAAGAAAAAAGAAATTAATAACGCATAATTAGGGAATTTTATGGCAAGAAAAGGTCTATTAGCCAGAGAAAACAAAAGAAAAAAGTTAGTTGAACAATACGCGGCATTAAGAAAAGAATTGAAGGAAAAAGGTGAATGGGATGAACTTCAAAAGTTACCCAGAAACTCATCACCAATAAGATTAAGAAATAGATGTGTTATTACTGGCAGACCAAGAGCATACTCAAGAAAATTTGGAATATCCAGATTGGTGTTTAGAGAGATGGCTCTAAGAGGCGAAATTCCTGGAATTAAAAAAGCAAGTTGGTAAAAGAAGGAGATAAGTTTAATGGCAGTTACAGATCCGATATCAGATTTTTTGACAAGAGTAAGAAATGCTATCAACGCAAAAAAGAAATTTGTTGATATTCCTTCTTCTAAAATGAAAGTAAGAATGAGTGAAATCTTAAAGGAAACAAATTTTATTAAGGATTTTAATGTTGTTGAAGATAACAAACAAAATTCAATTAGAATTCTCTTGAAATACAGCGGCGGACAACCCGCAATTACCGGATTGAAAAAAATCAGCACACCGGGATTAAGAATTTACTGTGAGAAGGATGATATTCCGAGAGTATTAAATGGATTAGGATTGGCAATAATTTCCACTTCGAAAGGATTATTGTCTGATAAGCAAGCTAAAAAAGAATCTGTTGGCGGCGAAATAATTTGTCATATTTGGTAATTTAAGTTACGGAGAAATAAAGTGTCAAGAATTGGTAAAAAACCAATAAATATTAGTGATATTGAAATTTCGAGAAAAGGAAATTCAATTAAAGTTAAAGGAAAATTAGGTGAACTTGAAAAATCATTTCATCCAAATTTAAAAATTGATATAGAAGGTTCTGAATTAATTGTAACAAGACCAAACGATTTGAGAGAAAATAGAGCATTACATGGTCTTACTCGAGCACTTCTTAACAATATGGTTGAAGGAGTTACACAAGGGTTTTCAAAAACATTGGATATTGTTGGTGTTGGATACAAGTCAGAACAAAAAGAAAAGAATGTTCTTATAACAATCGGATATTCGCACCCAATACTTTTTATTCCCCCGGATGGAATTAAACTTGAAGTTGTAACACCTACTCAAATAAAAATTTCCGGATGTGATAAAGAATTAGTTGGTCAAATAGCCGCAAAAATAAGATCAATTAGAAAGCCGGAACCTTATAAAGGAAAAGGTATTAAATATTCTAACGAAACTATTATTAGAAAAGCTGGTAAAACTGCCGGTAAATAAGGTTTAGGAATTAAAATGAAAGAAAAAAGATTAAAAAATAAAATTAGAATCAGTAAAAAAATTTCCGGAACTACGGAAAGACCAAGAGTAGCTGTCTTTAGAAGTTTAAATCAAATTTATGCTCAAATTATTGACGATGTTAACAGAACAACTTTAGTTTCTGCGTCTTCTTTATCTAAAGAAATTAAAGAAGAAATTGGTAAATCAAAGACTAAAATTTCCAAAAGTAAATTAGTTGGTAAATATTTAGCACAGAAAGCAATAGAAAAAGGCATAAGTACCGTTGTATTTGATAGATCAGGCTACAGATATCATGGTAGAATTCAGGCAGTTGCCGAAGGTGCAAGAGAAGGCGGATTAAAATTTTAACAAATGCCGGATCGTCTAACGGTAGGACAACGGTCTTTGACGCCGTCTGTAGAGGTTCGAATCCTCTTCCGGCAACAAAATTTTGAAATTAAGGAGTTAAAAATTGAAGTATAAGAAAGTAAGTGGATTAGAAGGACTAAAAGAAAAGGTCGTTCATATCAATCGAGTTGCTAAAGTTGTTAAAGGCGGTAGAAGATTTAGCTTTAACGCAATTGTAGTTGTTGGTGATGGAGATGGACACGTAGGAATAGGTCTTGGTAAAGCTAATGAAGTTACTGATGCTATTTCAAAAGGAATAGATGATGCAAAGAAAAATGTTTATAGAGTTTCTTTACACAAAGGTACAATTCCACATACTATTATTGGAAAATTCGGTGCGGGAAAAGTTTTACTTAAACCGGCTTCTCCAGGTACAGGCTTAATTGCCGGCGGTGGAGTTAGAGCGGTTTTAGAAATGGCCGGAGCTCAAGATATTCTTACAAAATCATTAGGATCAAGTAATCCTCATAATCAAGTTAAAGCAACTTTGTACGGATTATTAAATCTTATTGATGCAAGAACAATGGCCGCAAAAAGAAATATGGAAATTAATCAGTTATTTACTGTTTAATAGGGAATCATTTTGATGAAAATAAAGATTACGCAAACAAAAAGTGTTATTGATCGACCAAAAGATCAAAAAGATACAATTAAAGCTTTAGGATTAGGACGACCTAACTATAGTAAAATCCATAAGGATACTCCTCAAATTAGAGGAATGGTAAATAAAGTAAAACATTTATTAAAGTTCGAAGAAATAGAAGATTAAGGATTATATAATGGATATTTTAAGTAATCTTAAACACGCAGATGGTTCAGTTAAAAAGAGAAAGAGAGTTGGTAGAGGTCAAGGTAGCGGACACGGTGGAACTGCAACTAGAGGTATGAACGGACAAAAATCTCGTTCAGGAAGTAAATATAGATCCTGGTTTGAGGGCGGACAAATGCCTCTTCAAAGACGCGTTCCAAAAAGAGGTTTTAAAAACATATTTAAAATTTATTACCAACCTGTAAATGTTGAAGTTTTACAAAAGCTTTTTGATTCAAAGAAAATAAAAGATTCTGTAAATGCAGAAATTCTGCATAAGAATGGTTTAATTAAAAATATTAATGAACCCTACAAAATTTTAGGTAATGGCCAGTTAACAGCAAAATTGAGCGTTGATGCAAAATATTTCAGCAAATCTGCAAAAGAAAAAATTGAAGCTGCTGGTGGAAAACTAAACGAGATTAAAGATTAATGAGCAAAATTCAGGATACTTTCCGTAACATTTTTAAAATCCATGAACTGAGAGATCGTATTCTCTATACTTTAGGATTATTAATTATTGTTAGAGTTGGCGCACATATTACTTTACCGGGTATAGATTCATATCTTTTATCTGAAGCAATGGCAAATAAAACCTCAGATAATTTGCTCGGTTTATATGATATGTTTGCCGGTGGTGCATTTTCAAACGCCGCAATTTTTGCATTAGGAATTATGCCGTACATTTCAGCTTCAATCATTATTCAGTTAGGTGGAGCTGTAATACCATATTTCCAAAAATTACAAAAAGAAGGCGAAGAAGGTCGAAAGAAAATAACGCAGTTAACTCGTTATGGAACCGTAATTATTTCATTATTCCAAGCAATTGGAGTTGTTACCGGAGTTATTCTAAATTTATCATTTAACGGTGTTTCAGTTGTTCCTGAAGAAATTCGAGGTTTTGGATTTGTATTTTCTTCGGTCATTATTTTGGTTGCCGGTACAATATTTATGATGTGGATGGGTGAACAAATAACTGAAAAGGGAATTGGAAACGGTATATCGCTAATAATATTTATTAATATTATAAATAGGTTACCATTCGCAATATTAGATGAATTTAGGTTAATTAGTGCTGGAACAAGAAATATAATCGTTGAAATTGCTATTATTACGTTTATGGTTTTTATTATTGCTGGAATTGTTTTAGTAACTCAAGGTACACGAAGAATTCCTGTTCAATATGCTAAAAGAGTTGTTGGAAGAAAAGTATACGGAGGAGTAACACAATATATTCCATTACGTGTAAATACGGCCGGAGTAATGCCAATTATTTTTGCGCAAGCAATTATGTTTATCCCAAGTACAATATTATCATTTTTTCCGGATAATGAATTTATACAAGGTGTAGTAGAATATTTTCACTATACTTCATTTACATATTCAATAATTTATGCAATAATTATTGTGTTCTTTACTTATTTTTATACTGCTATTGCATTTAATCCGCAAGAAGTTGCTGAAACAATGAAAAAGCAAGGCGGGTTTGTTCCGGGCATTAGACCAGGCAAACATACTTCGGAGTTTATTGATAATATTTTAACAAAAATAACTTTACCTGGTTCAATATTTTTAGCTATCATCGCTATTTTGCCGGCATTTATTTCTAAGTTAGGTGTTTCAGGATCATTTGCATCATTTTTTGGCGGAACGAGTTTGCTTATATTAGTTGGCGTTGCTTTAGATACTTTGCAGCAAATTGAGTCACACTTATTGATGCGTCATTATGATGGATTTATGAAATCGGGTAAAATTAAGGGCAGAAGGTAATTTTAATTAGTGATTTTAATTAAAAGCAAAAAAGAAATCGATTTTATTAGGGAAAGTTCAAAGTTAGTTGCTGAAACTTTGCAGTTAGTAAAAAGTTATGCGAAAGTTGGTAAAACAACTTTAGAGTTAGATAAAATTGCTGAAGATTATATATTAAGCAACAATGCAATACCGGCATTTAAAGGGTATTCACAAGCCGGATCAATAGATTTTCCGGGAACAATTTGTTCTTCAATTAATGATGAAGTAGTGCACGGTATTCCGAGCAATAAAACATTATCCGATGGTGATATTTTATCAATTGATGTTGGTGTTAAAAAGAACGGATATTTTGGAGACGCAGCTTTAACAGTTGCTGTTGGCAAAATATCGTATGAAATAAAATCACTGCTAGATGTATCTGAAAAATCCTTATATATAGGGATTGAGCAGGCAAAAGAAAATAATAGAATTGGCGATATTTCTTTTGCAATTCAAGATTATGTTGAAGGAAACGGTTTTTTTATTGTTAGAGATTTATGCGGACATGGTGTTGGGAAATATTTACATGAAGATCCCCAAATACCAAATTTCGGAAAGTTAAATAGCGGTGCAAAAATAAAGAATGGAATGACTCTGGCAATAGAACCAATGATTAATATTGGAACTTATGAAGTTAGAGTAAAACCGGATGGATGGACCGTAGTTACAAAAAACGGAAAAGCATCGGCTCATTTTGAACATACAATAGCAATAACAAACGGATTTCCAGAAATATTATCAGTGTGTTAATGGCAAAACAAGATTCAATTAAAGTAGACGGAATTATTACAGAAACATTGCCTAATGCTCATTTTAAGGTTAAGCTTGAAAATGGTCATGAAATTTTAGCACATATTTCCGGCAAAATGAGAATGCATTTTATTAAAATTTTAGTTGGTGATAAAGTAGCAATTGAATTATCACCTTATGATTTGAACAAGGGTAGAATAACATACAGGTATAAATAACGGAGCTATAATGAAAGTTCGAGCATCTGTAAAGAAAATGTGCGATAATTGTAAAATTATTAAAAGAAATGGATCTGTAAGAGTAATTTGCAAGAATCCAAAACATAAACAAAGACAAGGTTAAACCAAATTTTAGGAGATAAATAGTTTGGCTCGTATCGCAGGAATTGATTTACCAAAACAGAAAAAAACTTTTATAGGATTAACTTACATCTATGGTATTGGAAGACATACTTCCTTATCAATTTTGGAAAAAGCAAAAGTTGATCCACACAAAAGAATTGCTGACTTAACAGAAGAAGAAGTCGCAAAAATAAGATCTATAATGACAGCTGAACTTAAAGTAGAAGGCGCTTTACGAAGCGAGGTTCAACAAAACATTAAAAGATTGATGGATATTGGTAGTTACAGAGGAATAAGACACAGAAGAGGTTTACCAGTTAGAGGTCAGCGAACAAAAACAAACGCAAGAACCAGAAAAGGTAAAAAGCGTACAGTTGCTGGCAAGAAAAAACCGGCTCTTAAGTAAATAATTTATTTTTAAGGAGTTTAAGACTTGGCTAAAGTTACAAGGAAATCAAAGAAAAAAATTCATGTTGATGCGGTTGGTGTAGCGCATATTAAAGCATCTTTTAACAATGTTATTGTAACAATTACAGATGTATACGGAAATACAATTTCTTGGTCATCTGCCGGTAAAAATGGATTTAAAGGATCAAGAAAAAATACTCCTTTTGCCGCACAAGTTACATCCGAAGTTGCTGCCAAAGAAGCTTATGATCTTGGATTGAAGAGAGTTGATGTATTTATTAAAGGTCCTGGTTCTGGTAGAGACGCTGCAATAAGAGCACTTAATACAGCTGGATTGCATATTATGTCAATTAAAGATATAACACCAATTCCTCATAATGGATGTAGACCACCAAAACGTAGAAGAGTTTAATTAAAAGGAAACAATATAGATGGCAAGATATACTGGTCCAAAAGCTAAATTGGTAAGAAAGTTTGGCGAGAATATTTTCGGTAACCCTAAATTTGATAAAGTTTTAAGCAATAAACCATATGGCCCCGGTCAACATGGTGCCGGTAGAAAGAGAGTTTCTGATTACGGTTTACAGCTTAAAGAAAAACAAAAATTGAAAATCATGTACGGACTTTTTGAAAGACAATTTAGAAATCTTTTCAAAAAAGCTGAAAGAATGCGTGGTATTACTGGTGAAAATTTATTGCAATTATTAGAAAGAAGACTTGATAATACGGTATTTAGATTAGGATTTGCAAATTCAAGAGCTCAAGCTCGTCAATTGGTTTTACACAGACATTTTAATGTAAATGGTAAACTTGTTAATATTCCATCATATACGTTAAAAGTGGGCGATGTAATAAGTGTTAAAGACCAAAGTAAAAAAATGGATGTTTTTCACAATGCTTTAAGGATAAGAAAATCTAATCCATATGAATGGGTTGAAGTTGAAAAAGCAAATCTTTCCGGCAAATTATTAAACTTACCTGAAAGAAGTGAAATTCCAATAAATGTAAACGAACAATTGATTGTTGAGTTATACTCAAAATAATTGTAATTAAATTGAAATTCAAATTAGAGGATATTAAATGAGTTATCCCTTTATTAAAATGCCTGATGGTGTTATTTTAGATGAAACTTCATCATCTCAGAAATACGGCAAATTTACTATACAGCCTTTAGAACGAGGTTTTGGAGTTACATTGGGAACCGCGTTTAGAAGAGTTTTACTCTCTTCTTTAACAGGTGCAGCAATTACAGCAATTAAGATTGATGGAGTATTGCACGAATTTACGACTGTTCCGGGTGTTGTTGAAGATGTTGCTGAAATTATATTGAACTTAAAAAAAGTAAGAATAACCGTTATTAATAAACAGACAAACAAGCTTGATATAACATTAACCGGTCCATGCGAATTTAAAGCCGGAGATTTATTAAAAAGCTGTCCAGATATTGAAATCTTAAATCCGGATGAACATATTGCTACATTGAGCGATGGTGCAAAATTAATTATGGAAGTAAGATTTGGATATGGCAAAGGATATGTTCCGGCATCCAAACAAGTTATTCCCGATCAAACAATAGGTATTATTCCAATTGACTCAATTTTTTCGCCAATTGAAAATGTTAAATATGACATTGAAAATGTTAGAATCGGTGAAAGCAATGAATACGAAAAATTAACATTAGAAGTACTGACAGACGGCTCTATCACTCCAGAAGAAGCAATGTCAGGTGCCGGTGTAATTCTTAGAGATCATATAAATATGTTTATCAATTTTGACGTTGAACAAGAAGAAGACAAAGTTGATAACGAAAAAGATCTTGAATTTGAAAGAATTAGAAAAATTCTTACAACAAATGTAGATGACTTGGAATTGAGCGTAAGATCTCATAATTGTTTGAAAGCAGCAAATATTAAAACAATGGGCGATCTGGTTCGTAAAGATGAAAGTGAAATGTTGAAATTCAGAAACTTTGGAAGAAAATCACTTGCAGAGTTGATGGAAATTGTCGAACAGTATAATTTAGAATTTGGAATGGATGTAGACAAATATATTAACGATAAATCTGATAATAATTAATTTCTGTAAAAGGTTGATAGATGAGACATAAAGTTAAAGGAAATAAACTTGGTAGAACTGCTTCTCACAGAACCGCAACTTTGCGTTCATTAGCATCTGCTTTGATTAAACATAAGAAAATTACTACAACACTTGCTAAAGCTAAACAAGCAAGATTATTTGTTGAACCATTAATTACCAAAGCAAAAGATGATACCGTTCATTCAAGAAGATTAGTTGCCAGGCATATTAATGATAAAGAAATAATTAAAGAATTGTTTGTTGAAGTTGCTAAAAAGGTTGCTGACAGGCCCGGCGGTTATACCAGAATTGTTAAATTAGGCAATAGATTGGGCGATGCATCGGAAATGGCGATTATTGAATTAGTTGATTATAACGATATTAATACCGCTAAAGCTAAATCACCAAAGAAAAAATCAGAGCCTAAACAAAAAGCTAAAGTAGAAGCTAAAGCTGCTCCTGCACATGTTGAAGAAGTTGACGCAGAAGTAGTTGAAGAAAATACCGCTGATAGTAAAAATTCAGACGATTTAACAAAGGTAGAAGGAATCGGTCCTAAAATCTCCGAATTGTTAGTTAATGCTGGAATAACAACTTTTGCGCAATTGGCAGATACCGAAGTTGTTAAATTAAGAGAAATTCTTTATGATGCAGGAAGTAAATTCAAATCTCATGATCCTGAAACATGGCCTGTACAATCCAAATTAGCCGCAGATGGTAAATGGGATGAACTAAAAAAACTGCAGGATGAATTAATTGGCGGAAAAGCTAAAAGTTAACTTATAAAAAATTTTAATTTTGAGAGCAGCTTCTGGCTGCTCTTTTTATTTATGCTTGATATAAAATTTACTTATTCAATTTTTGAAATTAAACATCTTCCAAAAGATAGTATCCCCGAAATAGTTTTATGCGGGCGTTCTAATGTTGGAAAATCTTCGTTCATTAATTCTTTGGCTAAGCAAAAGAATATTGCCAAAACCAGTTCAACTCCGGGAAAGACCAGATCAATAAATTACTATTTTGTGGAAAATAAATTTTATATGGTAGATCTGCCGGGTTATGGTTATGCAAAAATTTCAATTGCCGAAAAAAATAAATGGCAGAAATTAATAAATGAGTTTTTAAATAATAGCAGGAATATTTCTCTTGCTTTGCATTTGATTGACAGCAGACATAAACCAACCGAACTTGATATTTTATTAAATTCATTGCTTCTTGAAAGAGAAATACCGAATATTGTCATTTTGTCAAAAGTTGATAAATTAAATCAATCGGAAAAATCTAAAGCAGTTAAAAATGTGGTTGCGGCATTCCCAGAGTTGAGTTTAGGAGATAATCTCTTTTTTTATTCGGCTCTAAAAAATATAGGTAAGAAAGAAGTTGAAATAAGGCTGTCTAAATTATTCCTGTAATGCTATTTATAAAAACTTTTATTATTATTATTGGATAAATAAAATTTTGTTTTTCCGTCTTGTGAGTAAATGTAAACAATGTTTAGTTCAAGAAATAAAAAAAGAATTTTAATATTTTCAATTATTCCGCTTCTGGCAATAATTCCGCTATTATCCGAAGATATAATAATTAAATCTATATCTGCGGGAATTCTTGTTGTATATGTCGCATTTATCATTTTTTTAAGAGATTCAGTAAGAATAAGAGACATTCTTGCAGAGGATGACAATTATTCGAACAGCGAGGAAGAAAACGAAAAATATTCTGATAGTTCATACGAATCTGATTACAACGACGATGTTAAAATCATTTCGAAAAAAACAACCGGCTCTGTAATTACAGAAGAAAATTACAAACAAGTTTTAAATACCGGATTGAAGAATGCTATTGATCCTGAAGAAGTTAAAGAACAATTCGGTAAAATAATAAAAGAAGAACTGCCAACCGATATTAACAGCGATGAACAATTTTTATTTGTATTAGAGAAAATTTTAAATGTAATTAAGGATGCATATTTAGCAAATACCGTTATTTTCTTTTGGTATAATGAAACTAGGCAGGATTTAACTTTACAAAAATTCTTCAGCAATTCTGCCGATTCAATAACAAAAAAGAATTTTCCGCTTGAAGATGACATCATAAGTAAAATTGTTAACAATGAAGAACCCGTTCACTTAACAGAAATTTCTCCAAATGCAGAAATGGACGTTATTAGATATTATGATAATCCACAGGGAATAAAAAGTTTAGTAGGTGTCCCGCTTTTCTACGCAAAATCACTTGCTGGAGTTTTAGTTGTTGATTCAAAAGCACCGGACGCATTTGGAATTGAAACGGTTTATTCATTAGGTCGCTTTGTAAGAATTATTGCAATTATCATTTCTTTGTTTGATGAAAAATTCTCTGGAACAACGGCAGAACAAAGATTGGAAACGTTATTGAACATTCTCAAATCCGAAAGGAAATTTGATAATGAAAAAGATATAATAGAAACAATTGACTCGACAATAAAAAATCTAATACACTATGATGCTTTCAGTTTTGTCTATTTTGAACCAACTAAACAAAAATTTATTGTTACAAAAGTTGATAACAAAACGTCATTAAAATATATTGGCGAAAATTTGGAAATAGAACTTGAAGGAACAATTATAGGTAAAGCAATATTGAGCGGAATGCCCGTCAACATTGAGGATACAGCGGCAAATCAATTTACTAGATTTATTAAAAATGAAGATGTCGGCTTAGGAGGCTCATTCCTCGCCCTACCTTTAGTTTATGACAGTCAGAATTTTGGCGTATTATGTTTTGAAAGTTTGAAGAAAAAAATATATACAAATTCAGATATTAAGTTTTTAAGAAATGCCGTTAAAATCTTTTCATTTTTCGTATATACATATTCCACACATACAATTTTGAAAAAATTATTAAGCGTTGATGTTGAGACAAGAGCCTTTACTTACGATGCATTTGTAAAAAATATTGAATCGGACTTAATTAAAGCAAGAGAATTTGATGCTCCAAGCGCATTGGCATTAATTCAAATCGATGAATTTTTAGAAGAACGCTCATTGTTTGAAACTGATCCTTTTCCTAAAGTGTTAACATCAATAAATGAAGCTATTAGATCTGAAATTAGTCCGCTAAACATTATTGGAAGATTAAATGAAAAATTATTCGGCGTATTTTTCTTTAATGCATCAACAAAAGATGTTTTTCTTTGGGCGGAAAAATTACGAATTAAAATTGCCCGTAAACCAATTTCTGTTGTTTCAAAACAAACAACATTTACGGTTTCAATAGGAGTTGCTTCCGCGCATAAGAAAACGGAAGTTGAAGAAGTTTTGAAAAATGCTGAATTAGCGTTAAATAAAGCAATTCAAAAAGGCGGCAATACAGTCAAAAGTATAAACTGATTGGAAAAAATTTGAATAATTTTTTATTGGTAATTTTAGATGGTGTTGGAATTGGCGAATTACCGGATGCCGAAAAATTTGGTGATAAAGGAAGTAATACACTTGGTAATATTTCGAAAATTGTTGAAGGATTAAACCTACCCAATCTGCAAAAATTTGGTTTGGCGAATATAATTGAAATTGCAAAATTCCCTTCGGTTAAAAACCCAATTGCATCTTTCGGCAAAATGAAAGAAGTTTCAACCGGAAAAGATTCAACAACCGGACATTGGGAAATTGGCGGTTTGATTATTGATTTTGAATTTCCGACTTACCCCAACGGTTTTCCGGATGACGTAATGAAAAAGTTTTTATCTGAAAATAATTTAAAAGGTTATCTTTCAAATAAACCGGCTTCAGGAACACAAATTATTGATGAATTTGGAGCAGAACATTTAAAAACCGGATATCCAATTGTATATACTTCAGCAGATTCTGTGTTTCAAATTGCCGCGCACGAAGAAGTAATTCCGATAAAAAGATTATATGAAATTTGTGAATCCACAAGAAAAAAGATCTGTATCAATGAACATGCTGTAGGAAGGATTATTGCTCGACCTTTTATAGGCAATGTTGGTAATTTTACCAGAACAACAAATAGAAAAGACTTTTCATTAAATCCGCCTTCGGATACAATTCTTAACTTACTTTATAATAATGATATAAACACGGTTGCTATAGGAAAAGTAAACGACCTTTTTAATTACAGTGGAATTAGAAAGCAAGTTAAATCCAAATCAAATAAAGAAGGAATGGAAAAAATTATTGAAGCTTTAAGAAATGAAAAAAACAGCTTAATTTTTATTAACCTAGTTGATTTTGACGTTTATTACGGACATCGAAATGATCCGATTGGTTTTCACAACGCATTAATTGATTTTGATAATTTCCTGCCTAAAATTATTGATCAATTAGATGAAACGGATAGATTGATTATTACTGCGGATCATGGAAATGACCCGACAACTGTAAGCACAGATCATAGCAGAGAATATGTCCCATTATTGTTTTTTGGTAAAAATAAAAGATCTGAAGATTTAGGAATTAGGAAAACTTTTGCGGATGCGGCTAAAACAATCGCAGATTTTTATAAGATAAAAAATAATTTTCCGGGAGAAAGTTTTTTAATTTAAAAAGAAAAATCTTTGAATAATTTATCAGGCTTGAAAAATTTAAATAAAGAAGTTAATATTATTATTGTATATTCATAAAATATAGGAAATTAATTGTGGTATTGGGAAAGGTAATTGGTACAGTTTGGTCAACTAGAAAGGATGAAAAATTAGTCGGTTCAAAATTTCTTATTGTTAAAGAATTAGATTTAGAATATAAGCCAAAAAATAATTTTATTGTAGCCGTTGATTCTGTTGGCGCCGGTGTTGGTGAAACTGTTTTATATGCAACGGGAAGTTCTGCAAGAGCTACAGCTCAAACAAAGGATAAACCGGTTGACGCAGTTATTATGGCAATTGTTGATAAATTAGACGTTTCAGTTAAAGAATAAAAATGTTATTGGGAAAAGTAATAGGAACAATTTGGGCAACTCGTAAATACGAGACTTTGAAAAGTTTTAAAATGCAGCTAGTTCAGCCCATAAATTCAATGATGGAAAAAATAGGGGATCCCATTATTGCCGTTGATACAATTGGCGCTGGACCTGGCGAAGTGATTTTTTATGCTACTTCTAGTGAAGCAATTATTCCATTGCCTGTAAAAGGTCCCGTTGATGCGGCTATTGTTGGAATAGTTGATACAATACATGTTGAATAAATTAGGAAAAACCTTTGAAGATCTCTAAGCAATTTACAAACCGTGACAGCCATTCTCTCGATAAATATTTGCAGGAAATCGGGAAAGTAGAATTGTTAAATGCTGATGAAGAAATTGATTATTCAATTAGGATAAAACACGGCGATCAAGTTGCGTTGGAAAAATTGGTAAAAGCAAATTTAAGATTTGTCGTTAGTGTTGCCAAACAGTATCAGAATCAAGGATTATCCTTAGGTGATTTAATAAATGAAGGTAATTTGGGATTAATTAAAGCCGCAAAAAGATTTGACGAAACAAGAGGTTTTAAATTTATTTCTTATGCAGTTTGGTGGATAAGACAATCAATTCTTCAAGCATTGGCAGAACAATCAAGAATTGTTAGACTCCCGCTTAATAGAGTCGGAGCGCTAAATAAAATTGGGAAAGCTTATAACAGCCTAGAACAAGAATATGAGCGTGAACCAACCGCTGCTGAAATAGCGAATGAATTGGAAATGGATTTGGAAGAAGTATCGGAAACATTGAAGATGTCTAACAGACATGTTTCAATGGATGCGCCGTTTACGCAAGGCGAAGAAAATAGTTTACTTGATATTTTAGAAAGCGATGAAAATCCGTTACCGGATAATTCATTAATGTCCGATTCGTTAAAGAATGAGATTGAACGAGCTTTATCGACATTAACGGAAAGAGAATCCGAAGTAATTCGTTTATATTTTGGTTTTGACGGTGAACATGCTCTTACCTTAGAAGAAATCGGCGAACAATTTAATTTAACAAGAGAAAGAGTAAGACAAATAAAAGAAAAAGCCATAAGAAGATTAAGGCATACATCAAGAAGTAAAAATTTGAGAGCCTATCTTGGTTAATTAAATAATGCAGAAGAATTTAGAAAAATTAAAACTATTTCTAATTATAATATTCGCAATAATATTTAGTTCTTGTGCATCAATAAATTTAGAAAAAAAAGATATTCCCAAAGTTGTAAAAATTAACAAACCTTCTGATCTGCCGCGTATAAATCAAGAAATTGAAGAAGAAGACATACCTAAGATTTCAACAAATAAAGCAGAATATGACGAAAAATCTTTAATCGATAAACTTTACTCAAGTATTGAATCGAATAATAAAAAAGAAAAATTTTTAGACGAAATTGTTAAATATTTAAATTCTCCGTATCGCAGAGGAGGTACTTCGCAAGATGGATTCGATTGCTCAGGATTTACGAAAACAGTTTATTTTAATTCCTTGAATGTTGAACTTCCGCGAACCGCGAGAGAACAATATAAAATCAATGAAGTATTTAGCGATAAAACGTTGTTAAAATTTGGCGATTTGGTTTATTTTAATACCTCGAGAAAAAATTTTCCAGGACACGTTGGAATATATTTAAACGATGATTTGTTTGCTCATGCAAGTACATCAAGTGGAGTTATTATTTCTTCATTAAACGAAGAGTATTACTTTAAAAGATACGTTGGTGCAAACAGAGTAACAATAAAAAAATAATTAATATTGGAGTTTTTATGGAATTTAGAATTGAAACTGACACAATGGGCGAAGTCCAAGTCCCGTCTGATAAATATTATGGAGCTCAGACCGCGCGATCAACTATGAACTTTAAAATTGGCGGAGAAAGATTTCCAAGAGAAATGATAAGAGCTTTGGGAATTTTAAAAAAAGCTGCTGCATTAGTAAATCAAGAATTGGGAATGCTAAGCGAGGAAAAAGCAAGTTTAATTTCTCAAGCCGCACAAGAAGTAATTGAAGGAAAATTAGACGAGCATTTCCCGCTTGTTGTTTGGCAAACCGGAAGTGGTACACAAACAAATATGAATGCTAATGAAGTGATATCAAATAGGGCTATTGAATTAGCTGGTGGAATAATCGGCAGTAAGAAACCAATTCATCCTAACGATGATGTAAATAAGGCTCAATCATCAAATGATACTTTTCCAACGGCAATGCACATAGCAGCTGTAGAAGAAATTAACAGAAGATTAATTCCAATGGTTACAAAACTTAGAGACGCATTAAAACTTAAATCCGAAGAATTTATGGGAGTAATAAAAATCGGAAGAACGCATTTAATGGATGCTGTTCCATTAACACTTGGCCAAGAATTTTCAGGATATGTGCAGCAGCTAAGTTATGGTCTTGATAGAATTGATGGCTGTTTGCCAAGATTATCTGAATTGGCATTAGGCGGAACCGCGGTAGGAACAGGATTAAACACCCACGTTAAATTTGCTGATTTGGCAGCTAAAAAAATTACAGAAATTTCCGGAAATAAATTTACTTCCGCGCCAAATAAATTTGAAGCATTGGCTGCTCATGATGCAATAGTTGAAACAAGCGGAGTTTTAAAAACCTTAGCCTCTTCTTTAATGAAAATCGCAAATGATATTCGCTGGCTTGGTTCAGGTCCAAGATGCGGAATTGGTGAATTATCATTACCGGAGAATGAACCGGGAAGTTCAATTATGCCGGGAAAAGTTAATCCAACTCAGTCCGAAGCAATGACCATGGTTTGCGCTCAAGTAATGGGAAATGATACAACTATAAATTTCAGCGGCGCTAGCGGTAATTTTGAGCTTAACGTTTTTAAACCAGTAATGATTTATAATTTACTACAATCAATAAAATTACTTTCAGATGCTTGCGAAAGTTTTACCGATCATTGTGTAGTTGGAATTGAAGCTAATATTGTTAATATTCAAAAACATCTAACTAATTCGCTAATGCTGGTAACCGCGCTTAATCCGCACGTAGGATATGATAATGCGGCAAAGATAGCAAAAAAAGCACATGCCGAAAATTCAACATTAGAAGAAGCTGCAGTTGCCCTGGGACTTTTAACTTCCGAGCAATTTAAACAATTTGTTCGTCCGGAAAGTATGATAGGACCAAAATCATAAAATTATGAGCTGCTTATAAAGAGCAGCTCTTTTTTTATCTCTTATATTCCTGTTAAATTATAATATTTATTTATCTCTAAATTGGTAATTTTACATTTGGTAAATTCTAACATATTCAGAGGGAAAGATGTTAACATCAATTCAAGAGAGAAGCATAAATACAATTAGATTGTTGGCAGCCGATGCTGTTCAAAAAGCAAATTCAGGTCATCCGGGTATGCCTATGGGAATTGCGCCTCTCGCTTATCTTCTTATCTTAAAAATTATGAGACATAATCCGGAAAATCCAAAATGGTTAAATCGTGACCGATTTATTCTTTCCGGAGGACATGGAAGCACATTATTGTACAGTATATTGCATTTATCAGGTTATAAGATATCGTTAGATGATTTAAAAAATTTTAGACAATGGAATAGCATTACACCGGGTCATCCTGAATTTGACTTGACTCCGGGAGTTGAAACAACAACCGGTCCTTTGGGTCAAGGTTTTACAAATGCGGTTGGCATGGCGGTTGCCCAAAAGCATTTATCTGCAAAATTTAATAAAAAGGGTTTTAATATTTTTAATCATTATATTTATGTCGAAGTTGGCGATGGTGACTTAATGGAAGGAATTTCGCATGAAGCGGCTTCATTTGCAGGACATAATAAATTAGGCAAAATTATTGCTTTCTATGATGATAATGGAATTTCAATTGACGGTCCGACTTCATTATCATACTCCGATAACGTGAAAAAAAGATTTGAAAGCTATAACTGGCATGTGCAAAAAGTAAATAATATAAATGATTTAAAAAGTTTAGAAGCAGCAGTTAAAGAAGCACAAAATGAGACCGAAAAACCATCAATAATTATTATGAAAACTATAATTGGTTTTGGTAGCCCTAATAAAAGTAATACTTCTGAAGTTCATGGCTCGCCATTGGGAGAAAATGAATTAATATTAACAAAGAAAAATTTAGGCTTTGATGAAACGAAGAAATTCTACGTTTCGGATGAAGTCTACAAACATGTTGGCTGCGTAAAAGTTAAAGGTAAAAAAGAAGAACAAAAATGGAATGAACTATTTAAAAAATACTCTGCAAAATTTCCTGAAGATTCTAATTTATTGATGAATATGATTAATGGAAATTTAGGTAAAACGTGGAAACAAAAACTTCCGAAGTTTCAAAATTACGGCGAATCAATGGCAACAAGATCGGCATCCGGAAAAGTGTTAAATGCGGTTGTTTCAGAATTGCCTTCTCTATTTGGCGGTTCGGCAGATCTTACACCGTCTAACAATACCGAGCTTAAAGGTTATTCGGACTTCAGTACAAAAACACCTGATGGCAGATATGTAAGATATGGAGTAAGGGAACATGCTATGGCGGGAATTATGAACGGCATTGCAGTTTATGGAGGTTTAATTCCATATGGCGGTACATTTTTAGTTTTTGCGGATTATTTAAGACCTTCAATAAGAATTGCTTCAATTTCTAAAATTAAACCAATTTATGTTTTTACTCATGATAGTATTGGTGTTGGGGAAGATGGACCAACTCATCAACCGATTGAACAAATTGCTTCATTACGCGCAATTCCGGGTTTAATTTTAATTCGTCCGTGCGACGCAAATGAAACTTCACAAGCTTGGAAGTTTGCACTTGAACATAAAGGAAGCCCAGTTGCCTTAGCCTTAACAAGACAAAATTTAAAGATTGTTGATAGAACAATATTGGGCTCAGAAGAAGGACTTCAAAAAGGCGCATATATTTTAAAAGATTCCAAAGAAACACCTCAGTTGATAATTATGGCAAGCGGTTCCGAAGTTGATCTGGCGTTAAAATCAGCAGAAGCTTTAGAAAAAGAAAATATTAATACTAGAGTGGTTAGTTTTCCAAGTTGGGAAATTTTTGAAAAACAATCCGAAGAATACAAAGAATCAGTTTTTCCCAGATCGATTAGAGCAAGGATTTCTATTGAAGCGGGAGTTAGTCAAGGTTGGGAAAAATATGTTGGCTTGGATGGCAAAACAATTGCAATTGATAATAAATACGGCGCATCTGCTCCGCAAAATATTATTTTTGAAAAATACGGCTTTACGGTTGAGAACGTAATAAATAATGCTAAAAGTATTTTATAATAATTCAAGAATGAGCTGAAGAGTTAATTTCTTCGGCTCATTTAAAACAGATATTTAATACCAACAAATCCGCCAATTAGTAATACAGTAAAGGCAATTGCGAGCCAGTTAAAATACTTATCAATAAATCCTTTTATCTGCGGACCAAATTTCCAAATTAAAAATGCTACAAGAAAAAATCTTCCGGCTCTGCTGATAATTGACGCAATTAAAAATAGAAAAATATTTACATTCAACGCACCGCCTGTAATTGTAAATACTTTGTAAGGAATTGGGGTAAATCCGGCAGTAAAAACAATCCAAAAATTCCATTCATCATAAAGCTCTTTTACTTTGTAAAAAATTTCATGACTAAAACCCGGAATTCTTTCAAAAAAGAAGTTGGCAAGTTGTGAAAATTCGTTGCCGTTCCACCATACAAAATGTCCAATTGCATAACCTAAAATGGCACCCAATACCGAGCCAATAGTACAAATTAGAGCAAATCTAAAAGATTTAGTTTTAGCGCCAAGTGCCAAAGCAATTAATAATGCGTCAGGCGGAATTGGGAAAAACGAGGATTCGGCAAATGCTAAAATAAATAATGCAGCTGGACCATAAGGTGTTTCCGACCAATGTAAAACCCAATCATATAATTTTCTGATAATTTTCATAAAATCCGACTTAAACAATTG
This sequence comes from Ignavibacteriota bacterium, assembly GCA_016713565.1. NCBI lineage: Bacteria > Pseudomonadati > Ignavibacteriota > Ignavibacteriota bacterium. Next base: position 383,740 of record JADJOX010000007.1, on the reverse strand, counting down.
AATAAAAATTAAAGCATAAAGTAATAGATAAAATGACTTATAAGCAAATATTAGTGCGCCAGATCATATTAATTATTTGTATTTTATCGCTAACTTATTATTAACAACTTTGTGTGAATTATGCAGAAACAAGACAGATTAATATCGTTGGATGTTTTTAGAGGAATTACTATTGCTGGAATGGTTTTAGTGAATAATCCTGGATCATGGGAACATATTTATGCGCCTTTGGAGCATGCTGAATGGAACGGATGTACACCTACAGATTTGGTTTTTCCTTTTTTCCTATTTATTGTTGGCGTTGCTATTACTTTATCTTTAACTAAAAGAAAAGATAGCGGTGACAATCAAACAAAACTTATTCTTAATATTTTTAGAAGAAGTGCAATTTTATTTTTACTTGGTTTATTTCTTAATGGATTTCCCGAATTTAATTTTGAATCGATACGAATACCGGGAGTCCTTCAGCGTATTGCGGTTGTTTATTTAATAACTTCGTTACTTTTTCTTAAAACAAAATTAAATACGCAGATATTTTTGACAGTATTTTTTCTTGTCTTCTATTGGTTTTTAATGACCTTTATACCAGTTCCTGGTATTGGTCCAGCTAATTATAATGTGGAAACAAATTTAGCCGCCTGGCTGGATAGTAAAATTTTAATGGGTCATATGTGGTCAGTAACAAAGACTTGGGATCCTGCAGGAATTTTAAGTACAATTCCTGCAATTTCCACAAGCTTAATTGGCGTTTTGGCAGGTCATTGGCTTAAAAATACTGACAAGCAAAAAGTTACAATTGGATTATTTGTCGCTTCCAGTATTTTAATGTTTTTAGGTTATGTTTGGAATGGCTGGTTTCCGATGAATAAAAGTATCTGGACAAGCTCCTATGTTCTTTATGTCGGCGGATTAGCATTAAATTTCTTAGCGATATGTTATTGGCTGATCGATGTTAAAAAAATTACTTGGTGGATTAAACCATTTCAAGTATACGGAATGAACGCGATTACTGTATTTTTCCTATCCGGCGTAGTAGGAAGATTATTGTATTTAATAAAAGTTTATGATGAAAGCGGAAATAAAATATCAATTTCCGAATATGCGTTTAACAATTATTTTCTCTCTTGGCTTGAGCCAATAAACGCATCTTTGCTATGGGCAATTGTTTATGTTTTAATTTGGTTAGGCTTAATGTGGATTCTTTATACTAAAAAGATTTTCATAAAAGTTTAATGAAAATCTGAAAATTTCATATATATTGATTTACTTTTTTTTACATTTCAAAGTATTTTAAGAAATTTTTCCAAGGAGAAATTATGCCGCCGATTAAGAATTTTAAAACAATTCCTGAGATGTTTATTGGGGTTACAACAAAATATGGAACATCAAAAACCTATATCAAACATAAAATTGACGGAAAATATGTAGATATTAATTATCATCAAGTAAGTGAGATTACCGAAAATCTTGCTTTGGGTTTAGCTTCATTCGGTGTTAAGCGTGGAGACAAAGTGGCTATAATTTCCGAGAATAGACCCGAATGGTACTATTCAGATTTTGCTATTCTTGGTTTAGGCGCAATCGACGTTCCAATCTACCCAAATTCTACTTCTGATTCTATTGAATATATTCTAAATAATTCTGAATCTGTAGGCGTAATTGTTTCTACTACTTTTCAATTAAATAAAGTATTAAAAATAAAATCAAAATGTAAGAATCTTAGTTTTATAATTAATATAAGCAATGATGACCCTGCCGGAGAAACTGGAGTTTATACTTTCAACAAAACAATTGAAAAAGGTAAGTTTTTTAAGCGCGAAAATCCATCTCATTTTTCTAACAGTGTTGAATTGGCAAACGAAAATGATCTTTGTACAATAATTTATACTTCGGGAACAACAGGCGAACCGAAAGGCGTTATGTTAACGCATAAAAATATTTTATCAAATGTAAAAAGTGCGTGTGAAATTATTAATGTTACCGATCAGGATACATTTTTATCATTTCTTCCCCTTAGTCACATTTTCGAAAGAATGGCAGGTTATTATCTCGCTTTTTCGTGCGGATCAACTGTAGCGTTTGCTGAAGGCATTGAAAAAGTTGCACAGAACATGGGTGAAATAAAGCCAACAGTTATGACAGGAGTTCCAAGATTATTTGAAAGAATGTACAGCAAGATTAAAAAAAATCTTGAAAAACAACCGGAGAAAAAACAAAAAATATTTGAGTGGGGCGTTGCGGTCGGTCAGGAATTTAGAGAATTTAAACGAAATGGGAAATCTGTTCCTTTTACGTTAAATATAAAACATAAACTTGCGGAAAAATTGGTTTTTGCCAAACTCAAACACGTTACCGGAGGCAATTTGAGATTCTTTATTTCCGGCGGAGCTGCTTTGGCTCGTGAATTGGGAATATTTTTTGAAGCCGTTGGTATTTTAGTTTTAGAAGGTTACGGATTAACTGAATCTTCTCCCGTTATAACCGTGAATAGAGAAAATGATTATAAATTTGGAAGCGTTGGAAAACCAATACCCGGAGTTGAGGTTAAAATTGCCAAAGATGGTGAAATTTTAGCTTATGGTCCAAATATTATGCAGGGATATTATAAAAAGAAAAAAGAAACGCAGGAAATGATAATTGACGGATGGCTGCATACTGGAGATATTGGAGTTTTTGATGCTGAAGGATTTTTAATTATCACAGATAGAAAGAAAAGTTTATTTAAAACTTCAGGAGGCAAGTATGTCGCGCCAACTCCAATTGAAAATCTATTTCTCGGAAGCAAATATATCGATCAATTCATAATTATCGGCGATAAAAGAATGTTCATAAGTGCGTTAGTTGTTCCTGATTTTGAAGCATTGAGAGAATATGCTGACGCGCATAGAATTCCGTATAAAACAAATGAAGATCTTATAAAATTAAAGCAAATTGAAGAAATGATGGAAAAAGATTTTTCACAATTCCAGAAACAGCTTGCAAGCTATGAAAAAATAAGAAAATTCACTTTATTAAATACACCATTTACTATTGAAAGCGGCGAAATGACACCATCGTTAAAATTGAAAAGAAAAGTCATTGAAGAACGTTATAAAGATTTGATCGAAGATATGTATAAAGGAATTCAAAATTAGATTAAATTTTTGGAGGAAATTTCAAGCAAAATTTCCTCCAAAGCTGCGTTTTTAATCTTCATTCATACCATTTTAACCCGCTTAGAAAAACAAATTTTATGTATATTTACAATTCATTTTTCAATTCTTGAGGCAATATTGGATAAAGAAAAAGTTCTTGTTACTTCTGCATTACCTTACGCAAACGGACCTATTCATCTCGGTCATTTAAGCGGTGCTTATTTACCTGCGGATATTTATGTTAGATATAAAAGATTAAAAGGTGATGATATTATTTATATCTGTGGATCAGATGAACACGGAGTTCCAATTACAATTTCTGCTGACAAAGAAAAAGTAAAGCCAAAAGTTATAATTGATAGATATCATGAATTGAATAAAGCCGCATTTGAAAAATTCGGAATGAGTTTTGACATTTATTCAAGAACAAGTTTAGATATTCATCACCAAACCGGAAAAGATTTCTTTCTTAAATTTTATGACAATAATTTACTTATAGAAAAGAAATCTCTTCAATTTTATGATAATAAAGCAAAAATGTTTTTACCTGATAGATATGTCGAAGGCACTTGTCCGCGATGTGGATTTTTAGAAGCAAGATCAGATGAATGTGAAAGCTGCGGCTCATTATATGAACCAAATGAATTAATAAATCCTAAAAGTAAGATTACTGGGGATACGCCGGTTCTTAAAGAAACCTCGCATTGGTATTTCCCTTTAGGCAAGTATCAGGAATTTCTAGAAAAATACATCGATGAAGTGAACAAAAAATACGGCTGGAAAGAAAATGTGCTTCAGTATTGTAAAGGTTGGTTCAAAGATGGTTTAAAAGACAGAGCGGTAACTAGAGATTTGGATTGGGGAATTAAAGTCCCGATTGAAAATGCGGATGGAAAAGTTATTTATGTTTGGTTTGAAGCAGTCCTAGGTTATATCTCAGCAACAAAAAAGTTGGGCGAACTCAGAAATGAACCAAACTTGTGGAAAGAATATTGGCAGAATGAAAAAACAAAATACGTAGCGTTTATAGGAAAAGATAATGTTGTTTTCCATACAATAATTTTTCCGGCAATGTTAAAAGCATGGAATGATTTTAGCGACGATAAATATATTTTGCCTCAAAATGTTCCTGCAAATGAATTCCTCAATTTCGAAGGAAAGAAATTTTCAAAATCTCGAGGATGGGGAATTGATGTTGACGAATTCTTAAAGTTATTTCCTGCCGATCCTTTGCGTTATACTTTAGCAAGCAATCTACCTGAAAACAAAGACACCGATTTTTATTGGAAAGAATTTCAAGCAAAAAATAATAACGAACTTGCAGACATTCTGGGGAATTTCATTAACAGAACTTTTATTTTTGCTGCAAAACATTTTGATAGTACGGTTCCTGAAAGAAAAGAATTATCTAAGCTGGATGCGGAAATGCTGAGTTTATTAGAATCTTATCCAAAGAAAATTTCTGATTTGCTTGAAAAATATAAAGTAAAAGACTCAGTTTTGGAGATGATGAACTTAGCCAGAAACGCAAATAAATACTTTAATGATTCCGAACCCTGGAAGAAAGTTAAAACGAATAAAGACGAATGCGGAACTACAATAAATATTTGTCTACAGGCAATTTATACTTTGGCCGAAATTTTTTCACCTGTAATTCCATTCTCTTCTGAAAAAATATTTAAAATGCTAAATGTTGATTCTACAGATTGGATGAATTCGGGAAAAAGTAATCTCACTAGTGGGCATAAATTAAACACATCTGAAATTCTATTTACAAAAATAGAAGATGAAGAGATTCAAAAAGAAATTGATAAACTGCCGAAAAATATTGAAGTAAAAAAAGATTTAGAAATAACGTATGATGAGTTTATTAAAACAAAGTTGAAAGTTGCTAAGATAGTTCACGCTGAAAATGTAAATAAAAGTAATAAATTACTGAAACTTCAAGTTGAAATTGGAGATGTAAAAAAACAGATTATTGCGGGAATTGCACAAAGCTATTCCCCAAATGATTTGATAAATAAGAAAGTTGTAATTGTTAATAACTTAAAACCCACAAAACTTTTTGGTGAAGTTTCGGAAGGAATGATCTTGGCAGTTGAGGATAATGAAGGAAAATTAAACGTTATTGAGGTTAGCGACAATGTTAAATCCGGATCGGAAGTAAAGTAAGTATTAATGGATAATAAAAATTTTTCTGATAAAAACAGAACGCTTAGAATTTTAGAAACTGAAGAAAAAAAATTTGCAGATAAATTAATTTCAATAAATTCTAAAGTTACTAAAGACGAAATTGAAGATAAGATCATTAATCAAAATTATTTTGAAATTGCAGAATTTTTACCGGAAAAATTTGTCGATTTACTCATAATCGATCCGCCTTACAATTTAAGCAAAACTTTTAATACAAATAAGTTCAGTAAACTTTCAATTGACGATTACACTAATTGGCTGGAAAATTTAATAAAAAAACTTTTACATACATTAAAACCTACAAGTTCAATTTACGTTTGCGGTGATTGGCTTTCGTCCACATCAATACATCTTGTATTAAATAAATATTTTAAAGTGAGAAACAGGATCACTTGGGAAAGAGATAAGGGAAGAGGCGCAAAACAAAATTGGAAAAATTCATCGGAAGATATTTGGTTTTGTACATGTTCCAATAATTATCATTTTAATTTAGAAGATGTAAAATTAAAGCGAAAGGTTATAGCTCCCTATAAAGAAAACGGGAAACCTAAAGATTGGGCAAATGATGAAAACGGAAATTTCCGGTTGACACATCCGGCAAACATTTGGACGGATATTACAATTCCATTTTGGTCTATGCCCGAAAACACCGAGCATCCGACACAAAAGCCGGAGAAATTGCTTGCGAAGTTAATTCTTGCCAGCAGTAAAACCGGAGATTTGGTTTTGGATCCGTTTGTAGGTTCAGGAACAACTGCCGTCGTGGCAAAAAAATTATCGCGCAAGTATTGCGGAATAGAAATAGATAAAAAATATGCGGCAATTTCTTTAAAAAGAATTGAAGAAGCGGAACTTAATAGGTCAATTCAAGGGTATAATGATGGTGTTTTTTGGGAAAGAAATACATTCAGTTTGCAGAAAAAATAAGAATTCTATTTGAATTTTTTGTTGCCTTGCATTTATCTATAGCAATAATTAAAATTTAAGATTAAATATAAAACTTTACTGGAGGTTCTTTAATGTTTAACAAAATGAGATTGTTAATTTTCGGGTTAATTTTAATATTCGTTGCATCGTGTTCACCAAAACATTCTGAAATCATAGTTGCTGAATATGGTGATTATAAAATTAAAATGGATGAATTTGAAAAAGCGTACGCGAAGAATGTCGGCGGAATTGAACTGGCGAAAAAAGATTCCATAGCAAATTATAATAAATTCTTGGATCTTTTCGTTAACTTCAATATGAAATTAAGAGACGCAAAGGTAAGAGGTTTACAAAATGATCCGAAAATTTTAGAAGAATTGGAAACATATAAAAATAATATCGGTGTTTCGTATTATTTGGAAAAAGAACTTGTTGAAAAAGGAATTAAAGATTTATATGATAAAAGAAAATATGAACTTCGCGTAAGTCATCTTTTGGTTAGAAATGATAAAATTTCTGATGAAGAAGCAAGGAAAAAAGCCTATGAAATAGCTGAAAGAATTAAAAACGGCGCCAAGTTTGAAGACGAAGTTTTGGCAAATTCGGATGATCAGTTTTCAAAAAATAGAGGCGGCGATATTTATTATATTACTGCAGGAACAGTAATTCCCGAATTTGAAAATGTTGTTTACGACACAAAAGTCGATTCGGTAAATTTAACTCCTCTGCATACTCAATACGGATATCATATAATTAAAGTTACTGACAAAAGAAAAAGAATACCACAATTAAGAGCAAGTCACATTTTGTTTGCTAAAAAAGGAAATAACGATTCACTAAATACAGCTCAATTGGCAAAAGCAAAAGAAGTTTTGGAAAGAATTAAAAAAGGCGAAGATTTTGCGGCACTCGCAAAAGAATATTCGGATGATCCCGGTTCAAAAAGCAACGGTGGTGAGTTAGGGTTTTTTGAAAGAAGACAAATGGTTCAACCTTTCGATGAAGCCGCTTTTAATTTGAATGTTAATGAAGTTTCAGATATCGTTGAATCCCAATATGGTTATCATATTATTAAAGTTTTAGGTAAAACCGAATACCCAAGTTTTGAAGATGAAAAACAGAATCTTCGTAATATTTATGAAAAATCAAGAAGAAAAGCGGACTATCAAAAATTATTGGATACCTTCAGCAAAGAAGCAAAAATAATTACCAATGATCAGGTTATTAAGGAAATTATTTTGAACAGCGATTCTGCTTTAGTTAATGATGAATATTGGGATTCAAACCTTCATCAAAATTTTGGCGATAAAACAATTTTGATAATCGACGATCAATCATTTGAATTTGATAAACTTATTAGTTACTTGCAGCAGAACCCAAAAAATACAAACGTAATTTTAGATGAAAAATCAATAAACAGTTTTATAAATAGTTTTAAAGAACAGAAATTATTGGAAATTGAAATTGCAAAAAAATTAACTAACGACGTTGCATTTAATGATCTAATGGATGATTACAAACACGGTATTGTAATATTTAAATTGCATGAAGATGAAGTTTGGAATAAAATGAAAATGGATTCTACCGAAATAAAAAATCTTTATGAAAAATCAAAAGACAACTATTTTTTCCCTGATAGGGTTCAGTTTAAGGAATTATACACAGTATCAGATTCACTTCTCGACGTTTGTAGAAAGGAAGTTTTATCCGGTAAAAGTTTTGATGAAGTATTAGTTGCACATAAATTAAAAGTTAGACCGGAAAATGCCCTCTATGCCAATGAACTAAAAGAAGTAGGAAATAATAAATTTGCAAAAGCAGCTTTCGAATTGAAAAAAAATGGGGACATTTCCGAAATCGTTTCCGATGAAAAAGGCAAAAGCATTCTAAAATTAGTAAACAAAGAAACATCCAGATTAAAATCATTTGATGAAGCAAAGCCGGAAGTCACAAGCACTTACCAAGATATTGAAAGTGCTCAGTTGGAAAATGAATATATTACACGATTAAAAAATACTTATAAACCAAAGATTTTCTATGATGAATTATCAAAAGCTTTTAAAGATTAGTTTTATACTTTTTTCAATTTCATTCGTCAGCTGTGAAGAAGAAATAAAAGATAAAGAAGTAATTGTCGCGCAAGTCGGTTCAAGTAAATTAACCGAAAATGAATTGACAAATATTTTGGGAAGTAAAAAATATTCTCAAAAGTATAGAGAAGAATTTATTAAAAATTGGATTGAGACAGAAATTTTATACGAAATGGCAATTGAAGGAAAATTATTGAATTCGGAAAATTATTATAGAATAATCAAAGATTCCGAAAAAGAATTAGCATCTTCAATTGCACTTGATAAATTGCTGTTTGAACATCCGATTCAATTCAGCGACAGTGATTTGGTTGAGTTTTATAATTCAAAAAAAGAAGATTATGTTTTTACTTCAGATGCTTTCATTCTGAATGTTATATCATTTAAAAATGAAGAATCGGCAATTAATTTTAGAAATTTTGCGGTTGAAACTAATTGGAGCGAAGCCTTAAAAAAATATGGGGATGATCAAGAATTAAATGAAAATTATTCGAATAAAATTTACCGATCATCTCAAATACATTCTCAAAAGCTTCTTAGACTATTAGCGGAACTTTTTCAAGATGATATAAGCATTGTTGTGGAAAACGAACCTAACGACTATGTTGTAGTTCAGATGATTGATAAAATAGATCAAAGCGCAATTCCGCAATTTGATTATGTAAAAGATAGAGTTAAAGAAAGTTTTATTCTTAATAAACAAAAAGAAATTTTAAGCCATTTATTGGATAGTTTAAAGTTGGAAAAAAAAGCAAAAGTATTTTAGGAACATTGATGAAAAAAATTATTTTTTTATTTGTAATTATATTAGCATGCAATTTAAATGCTCAAGAAGTTGTTGATAAAATAATAGCAATTGTCGGAGACGAAATAATTTTGAATTCCGAACTTGAATTTCAAGCCCAAATGTATGCATCCCAGCGCAAATTGGATCCTAATGATCCTGAAATCAGAAAAGTATTGCTGAACAAGATGATTGAAGATAAATTAATGTATGCTCAAAGCATTATAGATTCAATTGAAGTCTCTGATGATGATGTCAACAGGCAGCTTGAACAAGTAATTGCGTATTATACTCATCAATACGGATCGCAGGAAAAACTTGAACAAGCTTACGGAATGAGTGTTGAAAAAATTAAAAGGGAAATGCGGGACGATACTCGAAAAAATTTAATGGCTGAAATGTTGAAAAATCAGAAATTTGCAAAAATTGATGTTACAAGAAGAGAAGTTCAAGAGTTTTTTGATACTTATCAGGATTCGTTAGGTGTAATTGCCGAAAAATATGAAATTGCGCACATTTTCATAAATCCTAAATCAACAGAAAAGCTTAAAAAGAAAGCACGAGATTTTGCCCAATCGCTTAGAGATTCAATAAGTAAAGGCGCGGATTTCGCCGAGCTTGCTAAAAAAAATTCGGATGACCCCGGAAGCGCAAAAGCCGGCGGCGATCTTGGTTTTGTTAAACGCGGTGTTTTTTATCCTGAATTTGAATCGGCAGCATTTGGACTTAAAGAAGGAGAATTGTCAAATGTTATAGAATCTCCCGTAGGATTTCATATTATTGAATTAATAGAAAAACGAGGAGAATCAATTAGAGCAAGACATATTCTTATTAAACCCAAAAGCGACGACGCGGCAGACATTAAAGCAATTGAACAGTTAACAGAAATTCGTGATAGTATTTTAAGTAATAAAAATACTTTTGATTATTATGCCGCTAAATACAGCAATGATAAAGAAACCGCAAAATTCGGCGGATTATTAGGAACTTTTGAAGCTGGGCAGCTGGAAAAACCTCTGCTCGATCAAATTTATAAACTACACGATGGTGAAATAAGTTTTCCAAAAAGATTAGAAATAAGCGGAAATGAATATGGGTTTCACATTATTAAATTGATTAAAAGAATTTCTGAACATAAACCAAATCTTGAAACAGATTATAATGAAATAAAAAAAATTACCGAATTTAGAAAGAGAGAAAAATTAAATAAAGAATGGATTGAAGAAATCAAAGAAAAAGTTTACTTGGAAATTAGGATTTAATTTTGGAAAATAAAGTTATTTCAAATGACGTAGAATTAGTTCAAGAACTTCAGAAAATATTTAAGGAAATAAAATCTGAAGTTGGAAAAGTTATAATTGGTCAAAGTGAAACAGTTGATAATCTATTAACTTCGTTATTTTCAAAAGGGCATTGCCTTTTAGTCGGTGTTCCCGGCTTAGCAAAAACTTTATTAATAAAAACTTTGGCGCAAGTTTTGGATCTTCAATTCAGCAGAATTCAATTTACGCCTGATTTAATGCCGAGTGATATAACCGGAACAGAAATTCTTGAAGAAGATCAAACAACAAAAAAAAGAGAATTCAGATTTATTAAAGGTCCCATTTTTGCAAATATAATATTAGCCGATGAAATAAATAGAACACCGCCTAAGACACAATCTGCTTTGTTAGAAGCAATGCAGGAAAATAACGTTACTGCGGCCGGAAGAAAATACGTTTTACCAAATCCATTTTTTGTTTTAGCTACTCAGAATCCAATAGAACAGGAAGGTACTTATCCACTGCCCGAAGCTCAGCTCGATAGATTCATGTTCAATTTATGGCTAGATTATCCAAAGTTTGAAGAGGAAGTTGATATCATTAAACAGACAACGAGCAGTTTCAATATTGAATTAGAAAAAAAAATAACAAATGAAGAAATATTAATATTTCAGAATTTAGTTAGACGAGTTCCGGTTTCGGATAATGTAATTCAATATGCCGTAAATTTTGTTAAAAGTACGCGACCGAATGAAACTTCAAATGGTTTAAGTAACTTGGTAAGCTGGGGTGCAGGACCAAGAGCTTCGCAATATTTAATTTTAGCGGCAAAGACTTATTCAATATTGGATGGAAGATTTACGCCTGAAATTAGTGACGTTAAACGAGCATTGCTTCCGGTGTTACGTCATAGAATTATTCCAAGTTTCAACGCTGAAGCAGAAGGTATTTCATCTGTGGAGATAATAGATAAATTATTAAACGGTAAACAATAATTCAAAATTAATTATCGTGAATTTTATTCGAGAAAAAATCAAATATTTATTTGCTTATTTTTTAATCGTAATTATTATCAGCGGTTGCACAGATAATGACGAAAAAAGTCCTTACATAAAGTCCGATGCTGTAAATATTGAATATGACAGATTTGGATTTCCTATAGATTCATTTAATGTTGTTAAAGGTGAGATAAAGAAAAACCAATTTTTGTCGGATATACTTACATCAACCAACATTTCTTCATCGAAAATCAATGAAATTTACACTAAGGCGAAATCATTTTTTGATTTTAAAAAAATTAAGCCGGGAAACAAATATAGATTTTATATAAATAATGACTCTTCGAATTCTCTAAACTCTTTTGTATATGAAATAAATCCAAAGGAGTTTGTAACGGTTGGCATTTCAGATTCAATTGATGTGAATTATGTAAAACGAGAAACCCGGATTGAAGAAAGAACCATTTCAGGAGTAATCACATCTTCTTTATATCAAACATTTTATGATAATAATATTTCTCCAATTTTAGCCGCAAAACTTGCAGATATATTTGCTTGGCAGATTGATTTTTACACAATCCAAAAAAACGATTGTTATTTTATAGTTTTTGAAGTAGAAAAACTTGGTGATGAAGTTATTGATGTTGGTGAAATTAAAGCCGCAAAGTTTATTCACAACTCTGAAGAATTTAATGCTTTTATGTTTAATCAAGACGGCAAATATGAATATTTTGATGAAAATGGTAAAAGTTTGGTGAAAGCATTTTTAAAAGCACCGCTTAAATTCAAAAGAATAAGTTCAAATTTTTCACGAAGCAGATTACATCCAATTCTGCGAACATATAAACCTCATTTAGGGATTGATTATGCTGCTGCGGTCGGGACTCCTGTTCAAGCAATCGGTGACGGAATTATTTTGGAAGCTCGAAGAAACGGAGCTGCAGGAAATTATGTAAAAATAAAGCATAATGAAAATTATTCATCAGGATATATGCATTTATCAAAATATGGCAAAGGAATTAGAAAAGGTACAAGAGTTCAGCAAGGACAAGTTATTGGTTTTGTTGGTACAACGGGAAGATCAACTGGTCCGCATTTGGATTTCAGATTTTGGAAAAACGGTATACTTGTAAATTATCTTACGCAAAAATTCTTTTCATCAAAATCTATTTTGGTGGAAAATTTTCCAGAATTTAATTTATTAAAAGATAATCTAAATGCTAAAATTGATAGGATGAAAATAATTAGTACAGCTGTTACTCTGGAACATGCACCAGAAAATACTCATTAGCGGTTTTACCTATTTTTGTAGCTTGCTCAATCGTTAAGTGTAAATCAGTTTCCTTTTCAGTTTCCGCTCCCGCTTCTATAATTGCTAAATCAGAATCTTTCGACATTTTGACCAAATTATCACAATACGCCGTATCGCCGCCATAACAAATGCTGAGATCATTGTTGAAAAATTTAAAGCCAAGTGAAGGTACTTCAACGGATTCACCCATAATTTCCGACGGTTCGCGGTGGTTTACTTTGAATGGTTTTATTATAATATCTTTTCGTTTAATGATTCTACTGTTATTGATTGGTTTTAAAATTATTTTATACTTTAATTCGTGCGAATATACTTCATTAAATGCTTTGTATATACTTTCAATTTCCAAACAGCCCTGAGGATAATAAATATTTAGCGGAGTTTTCTTTTTCATTACAGAAAGATATGTTAAAAGTGACCAAACACCTCCGATGTGATCATGATGTCCGTGAGAAATAAAAATATCGGAAATCTCCAATATTTTTTTTGCAGAATAATCTTTATTTAAATCTCGTAAAATTCCGTCTCCGGGATCAACAATTAAAGTTGAATTCTTTGTTGTAATTATTATTCCGGTTGCAATGTTTGGTATAGAGCAAAAAATTTTAATGAAAAAATTATTTTTTTCCCAAACAAGTGGATATTTTTGATTATTTATTTTTGACATCAATTATTTCTTTACACTACTTTAAATTTTTGCAATTTTTTTCATTTTTGCATTTGCCGAAAATATTAAAACTATAACCGACGCTTTCAAATCCCAATTCATCACAAATTTTTTTAACACTTTCTTGAATATTTGGGGAAGTAAACTCGGTAATATTTCCACAATTAATGCAGATCAGATGATCGTGATTTTTCCTGTTATAACTGGATTCATATCTTGTAATTCCATCACCGAAATTTCTCTTTGCCAATAAATTACATTTATCCAATAACTCCAAAGTATTGTAAACCGTAGCTCGTGAAACATTGGACTTTTTATTTTTCATTTGAATAAAAAGATCGTCTGCTCCAAAATGACCTTTGTATTCCAAAGCATAATCAAGCACTTCGAATCTTTCAGGAGTAATCCGATGATTTTCGTGCTTTAAAAATATTTTGAATTTTTCGTGGGCAGTTTCGTTTTTCAATTTTTGCCAATAACTTTTAAATCAAAGATAAAAAAAAATATTTAATTTAGAATAGCTTTAGAAATAAATTTTAGCTTTAATTCCAATTATAAATTGACTAATTTTTAAAAAAATATATTCTAAAAATAAAGGATAAATATGAACAAATCATTTGAAATAATTAATAGAGTTGGCATTTCGAATCAAAGCATTTCTGATGCAGTTAAAAATGCGCTTGATGAGGCTAAAAACGACGGCGGAGTTTCCTGGTTTGAAGTAGTTGAACAAAGAGGACGAGTAACAAACGATGATAAAATTGAATTTCAAGTAACTGTAAAAATTGGACGTAAACTTTAAATTTAATTTAAATTTCATATTATTAATTATTTGTAAGATCGGAGAAAATGATGGTTGAAGTTGGAAAAAAAGCTCCCGCAATTTCATTAAAAGATTCCTTTGGAACTAAAAGAACTCTTAAAGAATTTTTGGGTAAAAATGTAATTTTATATTTTTATCCAAAAGACGAAACACCCGGCTGCACAACAGAAGCTTGTGATTTTAGAGATTCCTTTTTGCAATATGAAAATTTAGACGCTGTAATTATTGGTGTTAGTCCCGATTCTGTCGAAAGTCATAAAAAATTTATGGAACATCATAATTTGCCCTTTATTTTATTAAGCGATGAAGAAAAAGAAGTGATAGAAAAATACGGTGTTTGGAAAGAAAAAAATATGTATGGTAAAAAATATATGGGAGTTGAAAGAACAACTTTTTTAATAGATGCTAAAGGAACCTTAAAAAAAATATATGAAAAAGTTAAAGTTCCGGGTCATGTTGAGCAAGTTTATAATGACTTGAAAGAAATATAAAATGATTTATGTAACCAGAAGGGAAGTATTCAGTACATCGCATAGACTTCATAATGAAAAATTAAGCGATGAAGAAAATCTTAATTTATATGGAAAATGCAATAATCCGAACGGACACGGACATAATTATATTTTAGAAGTTGTTATTGCCGGAGAAATAGATGAAAAGACCGGATATGTAATTGATCTTAAGAAACTTAAAACAATTATTATTGATAATATCATAAGCAAAGTAGATCATAAACATCTTAATTATGACGTTGACTTTATGGAGGGAATAAATCCCACGACTGAAAATTTTGTAGTTAAAATTTGGGATGAGCTTGCTGATAAAATACCATCGGGAAAACTGCATTCGGTAATTTTACGGGAAACTGAAAATAATTTTGTAGAATACAAAGGAAAGTAAAAATTTTGAATCAAGATAAAATTGAAAAAAATATTTATTCTTTATTACAAGAATTGGGTGAAAACCCGGAACGTGAAGGACTTAAAAGAACACCGGAACGAGTAGCAAAAGCATATCAATATTTAACTTCGGGATATGAGAAGGATATTGAAAAAGTATTAAACGACGCTGTGTTTGAAGAAAAATATGACGAAATGGTAATTGTAAAAGACATAGATTTTTTCAGTATGTGCGAACATCATCTTTTACCATTTTACGGAAAAGTTCATGTTGCATATATTCCAAACGGAAAAATTGTTGGTTTGAGTAAGATACCAAGAATTGTTGAAGTATTTGCCAGAAGACTTCAAGTTCAGGAAAGAATGACACAAGAAATTGCCAGCACAATTAATAAATATCTTAAACCCATTGGCGTTGCAGTTGTTGCGGAAGCTTACCATATGTGTATGATGATGCGCGGTGTAGAAAAACAAAACTCATACACAGTTACAAGCGCAATGCTCGGCGGATTCAAAAACGACGCGAGAACAAGGGAAGAATTTCTTGATTTAATATCTCACAAAAGGATTTAATTGTGGGGAAAAAAGATGCTGTTTGGATTACCGGCGCAAGTTCCGGCATTGGATTGGCAATAACTAAAAAATTAAGTCAATCCGATTATAACATTATCGCTTCTGCAAGAAGAATTAAGCCAATTGAGGAAATAAATAATGAATTTAATTTATCTTCAAAAATATTGGCCATACAAAATGATATTTCCGATTTTGCAGATTTAAGTGAAAAAATTTCCAAAGTAAAAAATGAATATAATATAAATTGTTTGATTAATAATGCCGGCATATCCTCTTTCAAACCTTTTGCGGAAAATTCGATTGAAGAAATTGATCAAATAATTAAGGTTAATCTACTTGGTTCAATTTATACTGTAAAATTAGTTTTACCGGAAATGATTCTAAACAAATCCGGAACAATAATAAATATTCTTTCAGTTGCAGCCAAAAAGACTCTAAAAAACAGCAGCGTTTACGCGGCTTCAAAATCCGGCTTGGATTATTTTTCAAAAGATTTACGCGAAGAAGTTAGGGAACATAATATTAAAATTATTAATATTTTCCCCGGTGCTACTTCCACGGAAATTTGGCCGGAAAAAGTGTTAGCCAAATATTCGTCAAAAATGATGCAAGCGGAAAATATAGCTGATTTTATTTCAAACATATTAAAAATTAACGGAAATATGGTTCCTGAAGAAATTCTATTGCGACCAATTACCGGAGATTTATGATAAATTGAGAAAAAACGTTATTATCACCGGAGCCAGCAGAGGAATCGGCAAATCAATTGCATTAAGATTTTCAAAAGAAAATTTCAATGTTTTTATTTTTGGAAGAGATGAAAACGAATTAAAAAAAGTAAAAAGTGAAATTGAAAAAAATAATGCATATTGCGAATATTTTATTGGAGATGTAGCTGATCTGACTTTTGTTAAAAATTCCATTGAGCAAATTTTAACAAAAGAAGAAAAAATTGACGTTTTGATAAACAATGCTGGAATTGCAATATTTAAAAAATTTATCGATACATCCCTAGAAGATTTTAAAAATCAAATTAATGCAAATGTTATTGGCGTATTTAATTTTACTAAAGCCGTTATTGAAAATATGATTGAAAATAAAAATGGTACAGTTATTAATATAGTATCGCAAGCCGGAAAAAATGGCTTTGATTTTGGAACCACATATTCCGCAACCAAACACGCGGTTATGGGCTTTTCAAAATCTTTAATGCTTGAAGTCAGAAAATTTGACATAAGAATAATAACGGTTTGTCCCGGTTCAACCGATACAGAAATGATCAAAAATTCACCCATCCATAAAAACAATAAACAATTTTTATCACCTAAAGATGTTGCGGAAATTACTTATTCTATAGTTAACCTTCCTCAAAACGCACTTGTAAGTGATATAGAAATCAGACCAAACAATCCGTAAAAAGAAATAAAATTCTCTTAACATTTACTTATCTCAACCGATTATTGAATAGGCAAATTACGCTTTAAACGAGATTTTATGGTTGTTGGAAAATTTAATTATCATCAAATATTATTTACGCTTGAAACATATTTGAAAATTGAAGAAAAATTAAGTTTTCTATTCGAGGTAAAGATTGAAGTAAACAAGGTTATTCAATGCTTTGTTCAAACAAAGTTTCAGCCTTTAAGAAACTATATAACAAAAAATAAATTTACCGATGATGGGTGTGATGAATTAACCGAATTTCTTCAAAAAGTCGCGGGATTTTATAATTCACCTTTATATTCAAATAGATTTTTAAGCGATGAAATATTAAAAAGGCATCTACGTGAGGAAGTTTTAAACTATAAAAAGTTTGTAAGACTTATTGATGCCGAAATTACATATTGGATTGAACAGCGGGAAAAAGAAAATAATAAAAACACATTAAGAGAATCAACAATGCGAGAACAAGAAAATTTTCAAGATGAAATTGAAGAACAGCAGTCTAAATTTAAAGATGAAAAGCCAAATCAAATGGAGAATTCCACTTCTATAAGAGAACTTAAAGAAAAACAAAGAAAAATTGTTTGGAAAGGTTCTAAGGAAGATTTGATTTATTTCTTTGACCAACTTTACGGTTTGCAGCTTCTGAAAGTAAAAGGTTATGATGAAATTTTTTCAATAGTTTCACATTACTTTATTTCAGAAAGCGGGGAACCCATGTTTGTTGAAAAATCTGCTTCGTCAAAAATGAATCTTACAGGTCCAAAAATTCCGGAAGGTTATCAAAGATATATGCGCGGAATTGAAAAACTGAAAGCAAATGAGAAATAAAAAAACCGGAAAAGTTTCCGGTTTGTAGAACATTTTTGATCAAAGATTTAATTTAATTTTCAGGTTGTGGTTCATCGTTGTCACTATCCATCGGAGGCGGTGGAGGCATTAAATTTTTTTCTCTTTTATCGTCAAAATTTCTGTGCATTTTTTTGGAGTCATTCATTCTTTCTCTAAAGTTTTCCGGCATTTCGGCAAAATGAGCTTTCCATTCATTCTTTTGATCTTTGTCTAAAATTCTATAAACATCAAGCCACATTTGTGTTCTCAATTGGGATTGCTCATTTCTTAGTTTTTCGCCATTCTGAGTCAAATTAACAAATTCGTTTTCGTCAAAATTTTCGGCATTGAACAATTTTTTAATTTCCAATCGGTTTTTATTCAATTTTGCCCACAAATCAATCCTTTTTTCTTCATGCGTAAATTGAATTTGATCAAATTTTTTCTTTTGTTCATCTGTTAAATTTAATTTTTTAATTCCAAACATATCGTTTTTGAACATTCGTTCTTTTTGAGCAAACATATTTTGGGAAATAAGTAAAACAGATAATGCGATAAATATTTTGAAAATCCTTTTCATTTTTCCTCCTAAATTGTTTTTGGTTTTGCTTATTTGACACGATTGACCGAACCACGGTTTAAAGAGAAAAATTTAAACCATGAACATATAATTTTTGTCTAAATTATTGTTCAAGGAAAACTATGGCCGATGAGAAGGAGTTTGAACTCGTAAAAAATTTTATTAATGGCGATGAAAAGTCCTTTAATAAAATTGTTACTGAGTATCAAAAATTAATTTATTGGAATGCCAGAAGAATGTTGGGTAATCATTATGATGCCGATGAGATTACACAGCAAGTTATTATTGTTCTTTATAATAAATTGAAAACATTCAAATTTAATTCATCATTAAAAACGTGGATTTATAAAATTACATTTACTCGAAGTTTGAATTTGATTAAAAAGAATAAAATTAAAAATCTTTTTAGCATTGATGAACCGACTGCAGATTTCAAAAATGAAAATGATATCGTTAAAAATTTAGAAAATAGGGAAAAATTGGAAAGACTAAACAACGTTCTTGATGAACTACCGATTAAACAAAAAGAAGTGTTTATTCTAAGAAAATTTGATGAATTAAGTTATGAGGAAATTTCTGAAATAACAGGTAAAAGCATTGGCGGACTAAAAGCTAACTATTTTCACGCATTAAATAAAATTTTAACAAAATTGGATGACTATGAATAAGACATTACAATTTATTAAATATTTAGAAAATGATTTTAGTGAAGAAGAAAAAAGTAATTTCGAAAAAAATCTTTCACTTAATCATAATCTAAGGAAAGAATTTGAAAAATATCAAATGAATTACAAAAACCTAAATTCAGAAGTTAAAGCAGAAGAAGATTACTTTATTACATTATTGCCAAGAGTAAAAGAGCGAATTTCCGCAAAGAAGAAATTTTCTTTTTATTTTAATCTGATACCAAAATATGCATACCTTTTTCCAGTTATTTTAATTGCCGCGGTAGTAATATTTTTATTAAATACTTATAATAGTAATATTAAAAGTGCTATTGATGTGAAGAATTTTACATATGCGTTTAGCGATAACAATGAATTAATTACAGAATTACTTGATGAAACAAGTCATTACAAAATAATTGAAAACTACGACTCAGAAATTTATTCACTTACACATAGTGAAGACGAATATGAAAATATTATATTAAATTATTTGAAAGAGAATAATCATATTTTTGAACTTAATGAAAGTGTCATAAATAACATATCCGAAGATGATTACAATTTAGTTTATAATGAAATAATTAATAAAAAAATTCTATAGGCAAAAAATGAAAATTAAAATTCTACTAATCGCAATTTTTATGGCAGGAAATATATATTGTCAGGAAATGGATAAACCTCCAATGGGTCCGCCAAACAAAAAATTTGAACAGCTCGAACAACTGAAACTACTTGAGATTCTAAATTTGGATGAAGATACCGCAGTTAAATTCATAACGAGAAGGAATAAAAATAGAGATAAAATTATGGATGTAATGCGCGATTTTGATACAGAGCTTGATAAAATGGAAAAATTATTGAACTCGGATAAAAAAGATAAGAACTATTCCGATTACATTGATAAATGCATGTCTTATGAAATTAAAATAACAGAAGAAAAAAATAATTTCATTGAATCTTTAAAAGATATCTTAACAAGCGAACAAATAGCAAAAGTAATTATTTTTGAAAGAAAATTCAGGCGAGATGTAAGAGATATTTTATTGGAGAAAGGTAAAAAAAGAATTCAAAGAGAAAGAGAAGAATAACATTAAAACTTATATCTTTGGAACAAAAATTAAGTAAAGCTGTAAACCAATTAAACTTTTGCAAAATAGTATTCATTAAAGTTATTGCATTTTTATTTATATAATTTTATCTTTAAAATCTATTTTGCGGAAGTGGTGAAATTGGTATACACGCTATCTTGAGGGGGTAGTGCTCGTAAGAGCATACGGGTTCAAGTCCCGTCTTCCGCACCATGTTAAACTAAAAGAAAGGTGAGATTAATGAAGAAATTTTTAAGCATACTATTTTCTCTACTGTTCTCTTTTGCTACTATTCATTCACAAGAAGCAGAAATGAATGTTGAAGCAGCTAAACTTTATAATGAAGGTAACAAACAAATGAAAGCCGGAAATTATAACGGCGCATTAGAAAATTATAACAAAGCTTTGGGAATTGACAAAGATTATAGAATCTATTATCAAATGAGTACTGTATATAAGAAGCAAAGAAGTTTTGATAAAGCTGAAGACGCGCTAAAAAATTGTGTAGCAATAAATCCTAATTTTGCTATTGCCTACAACGCTATGGGAACAAATTATTATTCTTGGGAAAAATTTGATTTGGCAATTCAGAATTTTGCAAAATTTAAAGAATTAAGTAAGGACAAAAAGAACCAAGAACAAGCTGCAAAATATATTGGACTTTCATATACAAAGCTTGGTGAAATTGCGTTACGAGAAAAAAATTATGAAAAAGCAGCGGAATACTTAAATAATGCGGTTTCAAATTATCAATATGATGCGGCATATTTAAAATTAGCAGATATGTATGTTGAAACAGCGAAATATGATGAAGCGCTTAAGGCTGCTGATAATGCTATAAATTCTCGCGGCACAAAATCTGAAGCACCAAAAGGAGCCGCTTATTTTTATAAGGCTCTCGCATTTAAAGGATTGAACCAAATTGATAAAGCTAAAGAAAATTTTAAGATTGCTAGTACAGATAAACTTTACAAAGATCGCTGCAATCATGAACTTAAATATCTGAACTAGGCATAGTACCAATCTATTTCAAACCCAATTAATGTTTTTTAATTGGGTTTTCTTTTATAACACATATAAATTTAATAACTTAACCAAGATTAAAGATAATTATCTTTAACTTATTCTACTAATTGCTTATATTTTAGAAATATTTTTATTAAAAAAAACTGAAACTATTTTTTGAAAATTCAGGTTTAATGATTTATTAAAATATAATAAGATTAGAGCCCTATGAAAAATGCCATCATCTTTTTTATTATGCTGTTCATATTTTCAAATTATCAAATTGCTCAAAAAGATGTTTCTTTTTATTCCGAGGGAATGAAAAATTTTTACGATGGCAACTATTCTTTAGCAATAAAAAATTTGAATTTATATCTCTCACAATCCGAAGTCGATGAAAATTTGTTTTCAAGCGCTAAATTGTATATTGGTGAAAGTCTTTTAGGACTTGATCAATACGACGGTGCAATTACCAATTTTGAAGAATTCGTCGAAAAATATCCTAATTCAAATTTACGAGAAATAGCGCTTTACAGGTTGGGGAATTTGTATTTCAATAAAAAAATTTACGATAAAAGCAGAGAATTTTTAACCATCTTGGTTAATAAATATCCTACATCGGAATATTCCGGTTCAGCTTTTCATTTGATTGGCGAGACTTTTATCGAAGAAAACGATTTGAACAAAGCCGAACAATTCTTTAATTCTGCAGTAAACTCTAAATACAACAATACCTTTGTTGATCGTAGCATTTTTGCGTTGGCTAATGTTTATGAAAAAAAAGGCGAGTACCGTAAAGCGGTTGAATATTATGATAAACTTTTAGGATTTCACAGAAACAGCGAACTTTCGTCTCAAGCTCAATTTAGAATTGGAGTTTGTTATTTTGAGCTTAAGGAATATGACAATGTGATTTTGGAATTGTCCGATCCGTTGATCGAGGAACTAAACTCAGATGATAAAAATAATGCAGATTATATTTTAGCAAACTCGTATTATCGTTTGAAGGAATACAACAATGCGTCGGAAGCATATAAAAGAATATTAAATAATTCGCCTACAGAAGATATGCTTAATAAAATTAGATACGGATTGGCTTGGATAAATTTCCAGCAAAATGATTTTGATAGCGCGTATAAGCTTTTCAATCTGCTTTCAACTAGCAAAGACGATTCAATTGCCATAAAATCTTTGTATTGGAGCGGCGAAGCACAACGCTATGCCGGTAACAACGATGAGGCAATCGCAATCCATAAAAAATTTGCCGAAAAATATCCCAATCATTATTTAACCCAAAGAGTAAAACTTAATATCGGAATAAGTAAATTCAGTGAAAAAAGTTTTGATGAATCTGAAACTTCACTGTTGCAATCATTAAACAGCTCAGATCCTTTTACAAGATCAAAATCATATACATTGCTTGGAGAAATAAGTTTAAGAAGAAAAGAATATCAAAAAGCAAAAGAATATTTTCAATATGGTTTGAATATTTCTCAAATACCCGTTCAACTGAAAGACAGATGTTTTTTGGGACTTGGAGTTTCAAATTTTTATTTAAAAAATAATGTTGAAGCTTTAAAGAATTTTAATTCTATAAATGAAAACGAAACCGAAATTGAAAAAAACAAATTGTTTTTTTACAGAGCCGAAGCAAATTTTGTTTTAGGGAATTACAATAAATCAATTGCAGACTACAACAAAGTAAATATAGAAAATAATGAATTCAAAGATGACGTAGTATATGGTTTGGCATATTCATATTTTGATCTTCCGGATTTTTCAAAAGCCGCGTATTACTTTAATGAGTTTAATAAAAATTATTCAAGTGATTCAAGATTTAGTGAATGCCAATTAAGATTAGCCGATTGTTATTATGCACAAAAGGATTATTCGAAGGCTAGCACTTATTATCAAAGAGCTTTAATTAATTCGGCAAAATTCGGAAATGATGAAAGAGCATTTTTTAATTATGCTCAGAGTTTATTCAAATCGGGTGATGCGCAAAATGCAATTGATGTTTTGAATCAAATCCAGATAAAATTTCCAGCTTCAAATTATGCGGATGATTCACAATACTTAATTGGCTGGATCAAATTTCAGAGAAATGAATTTGACGCAGCTATAGAAAATTATTCAGCTTTGTTCGAAAAATATCCTCAATCAAATTTACTTCCAATTGCTTTATATTCTATTGGCGATTCGCATTTTAATAAAGGCGAATACGATAAAGCGGTTTTATATTATAATAGAGTTATTTCTCAATATCCAAACACACAATATGTTTATGATGCCGTTAACGGAATTCAATATTGTTATGTTGTTCAAGATAAACAGCCTGAAGCCGTTAATTATTTGCAGAACTTTATTGCTGATCATCCTAGTTTAGATTTTCTCGATAAAATTCAAATGAAAACCGGAGAGATATATTATAGTGCTGGCCAATATGAACAGGCAATTTCAGAATACGAAAAAGTTGTTAAAAATTATCCTCAAAGTTCTCAAATTCCGCAAGCTTATTACTGGATGGGAAAAAGTGCTGCATTATCGAATAATACAGACAAGGCGATTCAATATTTTGAATATGTAAAAAATAATTCTTTGAATTCCGACGAAGGATTCAGTGCTGTTTTGGAAATTGGCACAATTTATAGAAACCAAAAAAATTTGAATGCCGAAATTGGTTTATATAATGAAATTTTAGGAAAAGTAAAAGATTCAAAAAGAATTTCAGAAATAAAATTTAATAAAGCACAGGCTTATATCTCCAGCGAACAAATTCCCGAAGCATACAAAGAATTGCAAGAAATTGTTGATAGCCGAGATGGATCTTTATTCTATCATAAAGCAGAAATTGAATTGGGAATATTAGAACTGTCTAGGAATAATTTTGAAAATTCTATGAATCTTTTCCGCGATGTTTCGGATAATAGAAAAGATGATATTGCTGCTGAAGCATTGTATTATGTTGGTCAGAATTATTATATGCAGAAGAAAATTCCCGAAGCAATAACTGAGTTAATAAAATTACGTTCAGTTTATACAATGTACGAAGAATGGTACACAAAATCTTTATTACTGCTCGGCGATTGTTATGTTGCCAATAATGATAAAGTAAAAGCAGCAGAAATGTATAAAGCAGTTTTGAAAAGACATAAAAAAAATCAATTTGCTCAAGAAGCTAACGAGAAACTAAATCAATTATGAAAAAAATAATATCAATTTTTCTTTTAAGCTTTTCATTATTATTCGCTCAAGAAGGCGGAGGAATTGAACTTCCGGATTTTGTTATTACGGGCAACGAAAATGTAACTGTTCCGAAAATGGAAAAATCTCAGCCGAATTTAATACCTCTATTATCAAAAGATTTTTTTACTCCATCGAATATTAGTGATGATCAAACAAGTATTTCACTTCCCAAAATTGATAATCAGGTAGTTAGCATTCCTAATTATCGACAAATGACAAAAGCACTTTTGAGATTAAATGCGGGAATTTATACTTGGCCTTCCGGTGAATTTTACTATAACGATTGGACAGGGAACTTAAGTTACAACGCGCATTTATACGGTTTGAATGAACTTGAATATATTAAATATGCCGGAATGAGCTATGCGGGGATTGGATTAGGAAGTAAATATTTTGTAAATCATGAAGCTGATTTTCTGCCCGGGCTAGAAATTGATTTAAATGGAAATTATTTATACGAATCTTATAATTTCTATGGTTCCGATAAAAGAAGTTTGGAAAGAAAAACTGACGAAGGAAATATTTCATTATCATTTAATTTTGCATCTGATTCTTATAGAAATTTTGGAATTTCCTTTGACAATGAATATTATAATCAAAAGGATAATTCCATAAGTGAAAATATATTTTCCGCTAATGCTTACGTAAACTTAAAATTGCAACAATTTGATTTTTTACTCAACGGTGGTTTTAAAAATCAAGCAATAAATTCCAAAAAGTATTCGGAAGGAAACAACTCCTTTTTTGTAACAAATGCAAGTCTTGCAATTTATCCGTTTTCTTTTCTTTATGTTCGCGGCGGAATATCTTATGCTGAAAGCGAAGGCAATACATTTTTTGCCCCCAACGCGTATGCAAGTTTAAAAATGAGCAAAAGGTTTTCGGTTTACGGCGAATTTGCACCATTCACAGAATTTGTTACATTAAAAGATTTTAGAAACGCGAATAGATATTACCAATTAAATAACTTTGTTGATTTGTTTATTGAAAATAAATTTAATATTAAGTTAGCCGCTAAATATGAATATGAAAAATATTTTGAAATTAGCGGTGGATTTGGCTATGTAAATACTGATAATAATTTTTATTTTGAAGACGATTCGTTAAACGGAATCTTTGCAATTCATAAAACTGATTCGGAAAAATCTTTTGCATTTCTAAATCTTTTATTCCGTAAAGGTCCTTTGGGTGAATTTTACGGAAACATAATTGTCCAGAATATTTCCGGTAACGGTTCAAAAAATTTGCCGTATAATTCGGAATTTTTAGCTGATTTGAGTTATTCTTATAATTGGGCAAATTTTGGATTAAATTTAACACTTAACTATTTTGGAAAATCATATTCCGATTATCAAAATACTAGCGAAATTCCAGACGCAATAAATTTAAATGCAAATTTTAAGTATAAACTATTTGAAAATTTTGATTTGACATTTTCATTGCAGAATCTGCTTAATGATAAATATTATTATTTTAGAAATTACAAAGCAAAACCATTTGATTTAATTGCCGGTATAGAGTTTAGATGGTAAATGAATTTAAATCATTCCGTAGAGGATGAAATGGATAAAGAAAATTTAGAAAAAAAGTTTGCCGAACTATTAGGATTAAACGAAAACGAAAGTGTTTTTGCGTTCAACAAGTTTAAAGATAAAATTGTTGATTCAATATTTGTCGGCGATGCACTCAAAATAAAAGGTTTGGGTGTATTCCAAATTAAAGAACAATTAAGTGAAGAAATAAATAAAACAAAAAACAGAAAAAAAACTCTATTGTTCTCTCCGGCAAGTGAAATTTCAGTTGAATCATCACCTTTTTTAACTTTAGATATTCAACAAAAATTTACCGATACTGTTGAATTTGACGAGAAAATATTTCAGTTGGGAATTGGCAAACCAATGATATCATTGGAAGACGACGGTTCAAAAGACACCAGCGATGTTAGGGCCCAACAAATTGAAACAAAAATTGATGAATTAATTCAGCAGTCAGAAAAAATTTCAAACTATGATATTTGGGAAGATTATTTTGAAGGTAAAGAAGCACAAAGTATATTTAATGAAGATGAAATTAATGATGAATTGGATTCATATTTTGATGATGATATCGATTTGAAAAGTAAACAATTGTTTGAGAATGATTTTGAAGAATTAAATGATGATGAAATATTAAATAATATTTTTGAAGACGGAAGCTTGGATAATGAAGAAATAAATGAACTGACATCAAATGAGAAAATTGATGAAGAAACAGAAGATATGGAAGACGAGATTTTAGAAAATGATCTACTTGATAATGTTGAAAAAACAAAATTAGATGAATTTGAAGACCATGATGAAAACAATAAAGAAAATATTCAGATAATTGGAGAAAAATTCCCAAATTTAGAAGATAAATTTTCTTTAACTGATAATAACATTAATAATCCCATATCTGAAGAATTTGAAACTGAAAAAACAGACGAAAATCAAGCAAACAATGTAAATTCGTTTGAATTGATTGAAAATGATCAAAATGAAAATGAAGAAAATGATGAGGAATTTGATTCAACAGTTTTAAAGTTGGAACAAATTGATCTGCAAAATAATAATGATTCAAATTATGAGAATCAGTTGAAGAATAAAAATTATACTAAATCAGAATCCCCCAAGGGGAAAAAAAATGGCTATGTAATAGTTACACTATTAATTTTTATGATTTTAGCATTTTCTGTTTATTATTTGTTTTTTATTAATTTGTCCTCAAAAGATGATAAAGAAGCAAAATTGAATATAGAAAACGATAAAAATTTAAATGAAACAATTGGAAATTCGGATACTAATAAAACAATACCTGGAAATGAAATTTTACTTTCAAATACGATTGATGCTGATAAACAAGATTCTGTTTTGAAAAACCAAAATAATCAAGGAAATGCGAAGTCATTTCCACCAGAAATATCAAAATTAAAAAATGAAGAAGTATTATCCAGCGTTGATAGTGAAACAAAAAATAAAAAAGAAATCGATGCAGAAAAGGGAGTAATATTCAAAGAACAAAATCAGAAAGAAGAAGAAGTAAGTAACAACATTTACTCGGATGGTAAAAATTATTCTGTACAAATTTCATCTTGGAAACAGCAGTCAATTGCCGAAAGAGAAGCAAATAAATTAAAGAGTAGAGGATTTGACGCATATGTTATAAAAGTTTTCATTCAGAAATTAAATGGGACTTGGCACAGAGTTAGAATTGGTCCATACTCAACTTTAGAAGAAGCACAAAAAAATCAATCTAAATTATAACAGAATTTAAGGAATAAACATGTCAATTTTATCAATGCTTTCAAAAGGCGGATGGCTGATGATTCCGTTATTCATTAGCTCGGTTATAGCCGTAGGAATTATTATTGAAAGATATATTGTTATTAAAAAATCAAAACTAAATGTACCGGCATTTTTGGTCAAGATAAGAGGAATGCTAATTAAAGAAGATATTTCAGGTGCAATCAGTTATTGCATTGAAGAAAAATCGCCTGCGGCCAATATAATTAAAAGCGGTTTGAAAAAATATCATTTAGGTCATGAAAGAGTAAAAGAATCAATAGAAAACGCAGGAAGACAAGAAGTGGCAAAATTAGAAAAAGGTCTTTCTATGGTTGCTACAATTTCAGGAATTGCGCCATTATTAGGGTTTTTGGGAACGGTTACCGGAATGATTCAAGCGTTTATGAGGATTCAAGATTTACAAGGTTCCGCAAACCCAAGTGATTTAGCAGGCGGTATTTGGGAAGCTCTTATTACAACCGCTGTTGGTTTGGCAATTGGTATTGTTGCGCTGGCTTTCTATAATTATCTTACAACCGGCATAAGCAAATTAATTCGTGATATGGAAGTAGTTTCCAACGATGTTCTTGATATTATTGAAGAAACAAGCCGAGGAAATAAAGTTATTCAAGAAGATATTGAAATAGAATTATAGGCTTAAAATGAAATTTGAAACAAAAGAAAAACCATTAAGTGCATTCAACTTTTCATCGTTGACGGATATTGTATTTCTATTGTTGATTTTCTTTTTGCTTTCTTCGCAATTTGTAATTCAAACCGGAGTAAAAGTAAAATTGCCGGCATCTAAAATGAACGAACAAAGTATGCCCACAAAACTAATTGTATCCATTACTGAAGAGAAAGAAGTATATGTTGGTAGTGAAAAAACAGATTTGTCATCACTTGCGTTAAAATTAGGCAATTTGATGCAGGATATAACGGAAAATAATTTAGTAATCCGTGCGGATAAATCAGTTGATATTGATCTTGTTATTCAAGTAATAGACGCGGCTAAAGCAGTTGGAATAGAAAAATTTACAATTGAAACCGAGAAGCAGTCATTTTGAAAAAAAGAAATTATCCATATTTAATGTCTGTAGCCTTTCATCTAATTCTGTTATTGATTTTGTTTTTAATAAAAATCAATCTTGAACCGGAAGAAGAGGAGTTTGTAACCATTGGATTTGGCTCTATAGGTAATTTAAGTTCGGCAGGAGTTTTGGCTGAGAATCCTACTCAGGAGAAACAAACCAAAGAACCCGAAGAACAAAAAGAAATTAAAAAAGAAGAAGTTAAAGAAGTTGAATTGCCAAAGGTTGTTAATCCCGATGAAACTAATGACGTTGTTATAGGTTCTGATAAAAAGAAAAGTGATAAAGTTACCAAACCAGAGGAAGTTGAGCCGATTGAGACCGTAGAAGAAGAAGCGGGAAACGGTAAAGATGAAACGGGAGAAGGTAACGCTAATTTTGGATTTGAAATAGACTTTGGAGGAAAAGGGAAAAGAAAGATTTATAGTTATTCGCTTCCGCCTTATCCGGAAGGTGTTTCAAAAGAAATAGATGTTAAATTGAGATTTACAATTTTATCAGATGGAAGTGTAGGCAAAATCTTACCACTCATCAAAGCGGATACAAAGCTTGAATTGGCAGCAATAAATTCATTAAGGCAGTGGCGCTTTGAACCTTTACCGGAAAGAGCAAAAAATGTTGAACAAACCGCGGTTATTATTTTCCCTTTCCGCTTGAGATAGATTTTAAATCTTTGTAGTAAAATTTATAGAAGAAATATTCCGCAACGGATAAAATCGTCAAAGCTATAGTATCTCTGTCAAAGAATTTACCAAAACCTTCAGCGTCAATAAATATCTTAATCAGCATAGTTGCAAGCGACCATCCAATACTGAAAAATATTATTATAAAAGCTAAATTTATTAACGCCGAACTTAATGATTCTGTCTTTAACTTATTTATAAAAATGTAAATGGTGAAAATTATGTGCAATAAAAAAATGAAAACAATAATCATAATTGCACTCCTGAATTCTTTGAATTAAAAAATTTTGTTCCAACCAATCCGCCTATCAATCCGAAAACAGAATCGACGATAAAGTTATTTATAATAATTGAAAATGCATAAATTGATGAAAAACCTTTTTGTCTAATTGAATCGGCAACATTTTGTAGTAAAGATAAAACTTCATTTTTAATTTCTTGTGTAACCGGAAAATTATCAACCATATTGCTCAACTCACCGAAAGCATTTAGAATGTCGTTATTTTTAGTTAAAAATGTTATAAAAATATCAAAAAAACTTCCGAAGAAAGCCGCAAAAATTCCGGTTAAAAATCCTAAATACGCTCCGCGCTTTATACTGAAATTCCCCAAAATATTTTCAGATTTTGCCGCAAGTGTTATTGAAATGAAAGCTGCAATCGGTACAATTAAACAACACGTTAAAGATTTTGCAATCGGAACCACGTGTAAAACTCCAGCAGAAAATCCCGTAACTAAAGCCGGTAAATATTTTTTCAAAATTATTCCTTTTCTTTACTGAATAAAACTAAAATTTGTTTGTGAATATATGAAAATCCGACTGAACCTAAAAGTAAGCCGCTCACAAATGCGATAAAAGGCAAGTATTGATAAAAGCTAAATGAAGTAAAAAATACATCAAGAAACAACGGTAATGAAAAATATATTAAAGTTTTTGTTGAAACGTTCTTTTTAAAACCAAGAATTACTAAAATTATGCTTATTAAAGATCCGATGTAAATCCCAGTACATCTTGCGCAAACCAACGTGTGAAATCCAAAATAATTTATAAGCTTTTCCGGTTGTGTATGACAAACAATCGAATAGTTATATTTTAAAAATGGAAAAACATAAAAAATTGTTGGAAATATATTTATTAAATATTCAGAAAAAATTCCAATACACCAAAGTAAAATTATAAGGAATAAAATTAGATTTATTGAATTTTGGTTTTTAAATTGCAAATCTATTTTATGATGAAATATTTTAAAATTCGGTTTTGCGTAAGTACGAATAAATTATCCGCTACAATTTCAGCATCGACAATTTTATCTTTGTCAAAATTAGGAAGATTAGAAAATTCGCTTATCATTTTTCTATTAATTAGATCAAATAATTTAATTTCATTTTCATTTAAGAAAATCAGTAAGCCCGAACTGAATTTTAGTTTATTTACAATGCCGTTTGTCTTAAAGTAAAAAAGATCATTCCCATATTGATCGAATACTTTTATATAAGCTTCATCCAAAACAATTATATTGTTGGAATTATCAATTGCAAAACTTTTGGGATTATTTATTGCAACAATTCCGGCATCATTTCCGCCAATTTCCTGCAGAAATTCTCCGTTTAAATTAAATTTTAGAATTTTATTATTATCAGAATCCAAAATGTATAAATCACCGATATTGGAAATGTTAATACAGATGGGATAACCAAACATAATTTCATTATTGGAATTTGTTCCCGAATATTCCGATAGGAAATTAAGATCTTTATCAAAACGCTGAATTCTGTGATTATTTTTATCCGCAACGTACAAACTGAGCGTATTTGTAACAATATCAATTGGTTCATCGAAAGTAGAAGGTTCCCAGCCGTAACCACCAATGCTGTTAAGTTGGTTTCCATTAGAATCAATTTTAATTATATTATTTGTTCTATCATCTGAAATGTAAAAGTTTTGAGATAAATCGATATCAAATGAAGTCGCATTTTCAAAATTTCCGAAATCGTTTACAAACTGTAAAGATTGTGAAATAATAATGGATGGTATAACGAATATTGCTAAAAGAATTTTCATAAAATAAAATTAGGTAAAATGTTATTTTTAGAAAAGTGAATATTATTTACGGAAAATAAATTAATGCTTAACGAATCTAAGAGAATAAATAAAATATTTGAGATATTAAAAAAAGAATATCCAAATACTAAACCGAAGCTAGAATTTACCAATCCTTTGGAATTGCTAATAGCGACAATTTTAAGCGCGCAATGCACGGATGCAAGAGTTAATATCGTAACAAAAGATCTATTTAAAAATTATAAAACTGCGGAAGAATTTGCCGCCGCAGATCAAAATGAATTGGAAAAATTGATTTTTTCAACTGGATTTTATAAACAAAAGACAAAAAGTATAATAAATTGCTGCAAAATATTGGTAGAAAAATACAATTCAAAAGTGCCAGATAAATTTGATGAATTGATTAAACTTCCCGGCGTTGGAAGAAAAACCGCTTCAGTTGTTTCCGGACACGCATTTCAAATTCCGGCAATTGCGGTTGATACTCACGTAAATAGAATTTCAAATTTATTGGGAATTGTAAATTCTAAAAATCCGGAAATTATTGAAATGAAGCTTAAGGAACTTTTACCGAAAGAAGATTGGATAAATTCTACTCACTGGTTTATTAACCATGGAAGAAAAATATGTGTCGCGAACAGACCAAAATGTGAAAATTGCGTTGTTGAAAAATACTGCGTTAGTTCAAAATTAAAAAGAGGATGAAAATGGAGCGAAATCGTGAATTATGTTTAAAGTTGTTAAAAGAATATACTAAAAACGAAAGTTTGCTTAAACACGCATATTCGGTGGAAGTCTGCGTAAAGGAATATGCTAAAAAGTTCAATGAAGACGTTGAGTTTTGGGGAAACGCGGCGCTTTTACACGATTTCGATTATGAAAAATACCCAACAATGGATGACCATCCATTTCAAGGTGAAAAAATTCTAAAAGAAAAAGGATTTTCAGAAAGCTTTAGACGAGCAATAATGTCTCATGCTGATCATGCTGGTTTAAAACGTGAAACTTTACTCGAAAAAACGCTATTTGCGTGTGATGAGTTATCGGGATTTATAACGGCTGTAACTTTAGTTAGACCAAATAAAAATATTGAAGAAGTTGAAGTGAGTTCAGTTAAAAAGAAAATGAAAGATAAGGCTTTTGCAAAAGCTGTAAGTAGAGAAGACATAATAAAAGGCGCAGAAGACCTTAATATCCCCCTGGATGAGCACATATTATTCTGTATAAACGCAATGAAGAGTATTAAAAATGATTTAGGTCTTTAATTTTGCACTAATTTTTAATTTAATTTTATTTACTTTGTATCGAAAATATCTTGGGAATTGTGCATTTTTCAAGTTTTATTAATTAAGAATTTGACTTGACAATTTGGTCCAAAGTTTTCTAATTTGTCCCATTAAATATTTAGAATGTATAGAAAAGGAAATCTATAGAGTATTTGTTACCATTTGAATTTTACAAATAATTAATTACCTAAGATTTTTTTATTTTTAAACTTAATTATTTTGGAGATCAGTTAGTGTACAAATACTTTGCAATAGGGTTCCTATTTTTTTCTGCATTTGTTTCCGCACAAAAAGACTTTACGGTTTTATCTTCTACATCAAGCTCTATTACCATTGAATATTCTCCGATTTTTATTGATACATCACTAACTAAATTAAATTCTGAACAGTTTAGAAATGCAATTTTATTAAATGGCTCATATTCAGGAAATGCCGAAGGAATGCCGGAAATTCCAAATAGAATTTTTACTTTGGGAGTTCCACAAGAACTTGGTAATAATGTAAGAGTAATCAGTTCGGATTATAAAATTCTTCATGGGAATTTAAAACCAATTCCGAATTTTGATAAAAATAATGGAATTACGGATTTCATTTATAATAAATCTGATGATTACATAAATTATAAACAGCCCGATTTAATTGAGTTTGGTGATTATGGAAAAATTAGAGATGCGCAAGTTCAGGATATAAAAATCAATCCGGTTCTTTTTGATCCTGTTGCTTCGGAAATTAAATTTTATACAAAAGTTGTTTTCCAATTAACTTATGCGCCGAATACCAATAAAAGTAGAAATAATATTTCTGAATTTGCCGCAGATATTCTAATAAATAAAGATGCCGCAAAATTATGGGGTGACCAAAAAAGTTTAAGTAAAATTTCAGCTCAAAATTCTGTTTTAGCCGAAGGCGAATGGTATAAATTTGAGGCACCCGAAGAAGGAATTTATAAAATTGATAAATCTTATCTTTCCGAACTTGGTGTTCCTGTAAATTCAATTGATCCAAGAACTATTAAAATATATAATAACGGCGGTTACAGTCTGCCAAGTGTTGTAACTACAAATAGACCCGTAGATTTGGTTGAAAACGCTATTTACGTAAGTGGAGAAGGTGACGGCAGTTTTGGTGACAATGATTATATCTTATTTTACGGAAGAGGTGTTGATTTTTGGGAATTCAACGATATCTCCGATAAAATAACAAGAAATAAAAATTATTACTCCAATAAAAATTATTATTGGATTACATACGGCGGAAGTTCGGGTAAAAGAATGACAACGCAGAGTAATTCTTCTAGCCAGTATGATTTTGTACAAAATTCTACAATCGCATACCAATTTAGAGATTTGGATAAACAAAATTTAATGGGTATGGGACTTCTATTTGTAGAAGATAATTATAATTCAAGCAGTAAAACTAAAACTTATACTAACACATTAAATGAACTGAATTCAGACAGCACAATAAATTATACTTTCCAATTTGTAAATGGTGCAAAACAGCAAAATTCTCTAACAATAGATGAAAATTCGACTAGAGTTTATTCAAAATTAATTCCCGGTGCAGCAACATCGGATCAAGAATACAGATATGGAAATTTGAAAAGAGATTTTTTCAGTTATAAAGGTAGTTTGCCAAACAATCAATCAATTTTGAAATTTACATTTACTCCTTCTGTACTTTCTGATAAAGGTCACTTGGACTACTTTGAAATAGAATATTATAAAAATCTAACGGCGACTGATAATAGTCTAATATTTTTTTCAAAGTTAGTTGATGGAAATATTCAATATCAGGGAAATAATTTCAGCGGAAGTGATTTTAAAATTTTAAACATCAGTAATTATTCAAACCCGAAAATTGTTAATGCCGATATAAATGGCGGAAGTTTTACATTTACTAATTCGGAAAATTCTGCTTATAGTTCAAAATATATTGCGGTTCATTCCGGAAAATATAAAATACCAAACAAAGGTGAAAAAGAAACAAATACTAATTTAAGAGGCGAACAGTTAGGCGCAAATTATATTATTATTTCTCCGTTGATATTTAAAGAACAAGCAGAAAGATTAAAAAATTACCGATCAATTGAAGCTCAGTTTCCAATAAGTTCTAAAACAGTTTATGTAGAAGATATTTATAAGGAATTTTCTGGCGGATCTCTAGATCCAACCGCCATAAGAGATTTTTTAAAATATGCTTATGAAAATTGGCAAATAAAACCTGAGTATATTTTGCTTTTTGGCGATGGTGATTATGATTATTTAAATATTGAAGGAATAGGCAAAAATTTTATTCCGACTTATCAACAGCTTGAATCCCTCTTTGAGATTTACTCATTTCCGTATGATGATTATTATTCTCGTATTTCGGGGAATGATAAAAAAGCAGATTTGGGAATTGGCAGATTGAGCGCTACGAATTTAAGTGAAGCAAAAATTGTTGTCGATAAAATTATTGATTACGAAACTAATCTTGATTATGGCTTATGGCGAAATAGAATTACCTTATTGGCGGATGATGGTTTGGCCGGATATAACTCTAGTAAAGGCAGCATTCAAGATGACGGTTCATTGCATACCGGTCAATCTGAAAGTCTTTCAAAATTAAAAATTCCTAAGAGTTTTGATAGAAAAAAAATATACTTGTCAAATTTCCAAACTATTAATACTGGTCTTGGAAGAAGAAAACCGACGTGTAATACAGAGATCATTAATGCAATAAATAACGGGACATTAATCTTTAATTATTTCGGTCACGGAAGTCCGGATCTTTGGGCGCACGAGCAAGTTTTTGAAAGGGCTGTATCAATTCCGCAATTGAAGAATAGAGAACTATTTTTCCTTACCGCAGCTACATGCGATTTTGGAAAATATGATGACCCTAATTTACAGAGCGCAACTGAAGAAATGATTCTCATGGAAAATGCCGGAATGATTGGTGGAATTTCTGCAGACAGACCCGTTTACTCAAGTAATAATTATCAGCTAGCGGTTTCATTTTATTCACACATGTTATATACAACAGATTCCCTTGGTTTGCCTATAAGAATCGGGAATGCTTTTTACAGATTAAAAAATGAAAATTTTGATTCAAATGATGAGAAATATCATCTCTTCTGTGATCCTGCATTGAGGTTGAATATTCCCAAACTGCCGCTTAAAATTACTTCGGTAAATGGTTCTAACTTGACTCAAACAATAAACATTTCTGCTTTAAGTTCGGTAAATATATCTGGAAAAGTCTTTAATGTTGATTCAACTTCAGAAGGTTTTGACGGCGAAGGAATTATAACGGTTTTTGATTCAAAAAGAACAATACATCTTGAAGATATTAATTATGATATGGAAGATCAGGGGGGCGTTATTTTTAGAGGCAGAGTATCAGTAAATAACGGTGATTTTTCCACTAGCTTTATTGTTCCTAAAGATATTTCTTACGAAAATAAAAACGGAAAAATTGTCGCATATTTTTTTAACGATGAGTTTGACGGAATCGGTTATACAGATAATATAACTATTGGCGGGACTGATACAACAAATGTAAATGATGGAAAAGGTCCTGAAATTAAAATACTTTATGATGACGAACAAGGAAATTCTTATTTAGTAAATCCTAATTTTAAATTACACATAAAATTATTTGATGAAACGGGACTGAATACAACCGGCACGGGAATTGGGCATAAGCTTGAGGCAGTTTTAAATAATGACGAGCAAAATTCAATTGATCTAACAAATTATTTTATTGGTGATTTGAATTCAGGCGGCAAATCAGGCGAAGTAATTTATAATTTTTCATCATTGCAACCTGGTGAATACAGCATTAAAGTTAATGCTTGGGACGTTTTTAATAATTTCTCATCAGAAGAAAATAATTTTACCGTTGTTGACGGAAATAAATTAGTTATTAGAGAAGTATACAATTATCCCAATCCTTTTAGTTCAAACACATATTTTACTTTTCAGCATAATTTAAGTAATGCAGTTAATGTTAAAATTAAAATTTATACGGTTGCCGGAAGAGCAATTAAAGAAATTAATGCGTCGAATGTGGAAGACAAATTTGTGAAATTGGAGTGGGACGGAAAAGACGATGACAACAATAAAATCGGTAACGGTACTTATCTTTATAAACTGATAGTTGAAAGTATAGATGGTAAGTATAATGAGAATATTCTTGGAAAAATGGCGGTTATTAGGTAAAATTAAGTTTACCTTGTTTAAAATTTTTATCAATTTGGAGGTACATTTAAATGAAAAAATCATTAATAATATTGGCGTTTTTGCCAATGTTAATCTTTTTTACAAATGAAATTAATGCTCAAGGAGAAGCGGCAGTTCCGTTTCTATTGCTTGCACCGGATTCCAGAGCTGGCGGCGTTGGTGAATCAGGCGGCGGACTTGCAGATAATTCTGCGGCTATCTTTTGGAACCCCGCAGGAATTGCGTTTTTAACCGGCGCAGAAGCGAGCATTACTCATAGTAAATGGCTTCCTCAATTTGGATTGGATGATTTATTTTATGACTATTTAACTTACAGACAATACGTTGAAGAAGTTGACGGTAGTATCACTTCTAGTATTACATTTATGAATTACGGAACTTTCATTAGAACCGGCGAAGATTCTCCAACTCCTCTCGGCGAATTCAGATCATTTGATGCAGCATTGACTTTAGGATATGCTACAAAGCTTCATGCTGATTGGGGATTAGGATTGAATTTTAGAGTAATTCACAGCCGTCTTTCAGATAAACCAACAGCGCAGGAAAAAGGTGAAGGAGTATCAACAACAATAAGTTTTGATATTGCAACAATGTGGCGTCCCGCAGATCTTACATTACCGCTCATTGGCAATATTGGAAATAAATTCAGTTTGGGAATGAACTTAAGCAATATTGGTCCAAAAATTTATTATATCGATCAATCGCAGGCAGACCCTATTCCAACAAACTTTAGACTTGGTTTAGCTTTTAGATTGATGGAAGACGAATTTAATTCATTAACATTAACTACAGATGTAAGTAAACTTTTAGTTGATAGAGCCGATAGCGCTTCACAGAGAAAAGAATTTTACGAAGCTATTTTTACTTCTTGGTTTGATGATGACTTTAAAACAGAATTAAGAGATTTAGTAACTTCGCTTGGATTAGAATATTGGTACGGTGACGAAGATTTTAAATTTGCTTTAAGAACCGGTTTCTTTTATGAAGATCCAAGTTATGGAAACAGAAAATTTGTGACAATCGGTGCCGGAATCCGTTATGATCTTTATGGTTTTGATTTCAGTTATATAACTACAGATTTATTTAAAGATGGTGAACAACATCCGCTTTCGGATACCTTAAGATTTACGTTATCAATCGGATGGGGCGCAACTACTGCAAGCATTGGAAAAGGATTTCCCCGAGGTATATAATAAATTTTATGAATCTTAAATATATAGGTGTTTTCTTTCTTATTTGTTTGGGCAGTTTATCTGCCCAGAAGTTTTCTGCCAAAATTTTATCCGATGAGAAAAATATTGTTAAACAAGGCAATCAAACAATTAATGTTTTAGCCGTAATGGTAGAATTTCAACCGGATAAATTTGAATTGACCTATGGCGACGGAACATTCGGCTCAATTTACTCAAAAGATTACGGCAATACAATTATTGATCCTTTGCCGCATGATAAAAATTATTTTGAAGATCATTTGAAATTTTCCCAAAATTATTTTGAAAAATCTTCCAATGGAATTGTAAAAATAAATTATGAAGTTATTCCTGAAGTTGTAAAAGTCTCAAAAGTGATGCGGGAATATTCGCCCGATGAAAAAGGCGGATTTAAAATTTTAGGAGATTTTGCTTCTGAAGTTTGGACCCTTGCCGAACAACAGAACCCTAATTTGGATTTTTCTCAATTCGATATGTTTGTAATTTTTCATGCCGGTGTTGGAAAAGATATTTCAACTTCTACTTTGCTTGGTGAACCAAGAGATTTGCCGTCTATTTATTTAAGTCTTAATTCAATGAAAAAATATTATGGTAATAACTTTGATGGCATAACTTTATCAAATGGATTTAAAATTACAAATACCGCAATTCTTCCCGAAACAGAATCAAGAGAAGAAAGTGGATTTGGCGGAACTGTACTAATAGAACTTTCTATAAATGGGTTGTTAGTCTCTAATATTGCCAGTTATTTAGGATTACCTGATTTATTTGATTCAGAAACCGGTAAAAGTGCCATTGGCAGATTTGGTTTGATGGACGGTCAATCACTTTTGGCATTCAGCGGATTATTTCCGCCAGAACCTTCAGCTTGGGAGAAAGTTTTTCTTGGATGGGAAGAACCAACTGTTATAAACATGGATAGAACTGACATTAATATTGTTCCAAGATTGGAATTCGCTCTAAATCAAGAACAAATTAAAATTGCAAAAATTCCAATCAACTCAACAGAATATTATTTGATTGAAAATAGACAACGAGATGTTTTTAAAGACGGAATAAAAATTACATATAAATTGGGCGGCTCCGTTCGTTCAATTTCTTTTCCGGAAGATTTAGATAATTTTAACAGCTCCGTTATTGATACATTGAACGGCGTTGTTATTGACGTAGATGAATTTGACTGGGCAACTCCTGGAAACGGTATTTTGATT
Organism: Ignavibacteriota bacterium; assembly: GCA_016713565.1. Taxonomy (NCBI): domain Bacteria; kingdom Pseudomonadati; phylum Ignavibacteriota; species Ignavibacteriota bacterium. The sequence goes on along the minus strand of JADJOX010000007.1, from coordinate 344,145 downwards.
TGGCACATCGATGAAAAAATTATTAACGATAATTTAGATTCAAATAAAATAAATGTTGGGAAAAACAGAGGTGTTGATTTAGAAGAAGCCGACGGAATTCAAGATATTGGCGAAGAATTTCAAACAATTTTTGGTGATTTGGTAATTGCGGAAGGCGGCGAATACGATTATTGGTATTCATCCAATTCTTCCGAATTATATCAAAACAAATTCTCGGATGATACAAAACCAAACACTAATACAAACAGTAGAGGTAAAAGTTTAATCTCAATTTATAATTTCAGCGATATTTCAAACCAAATGAAATTTAGCGTGAAATTCGGGAATGAATTTTTAAAACTTAAAAGTGTCAATCAATTACCGCAAAATATTGATGAATTTAAAACTGTAAATGGAAAGACTTTTGGAATTTCGCAAAATAATTTATCCATAATTGGTACAAATGCAATTATTCCAAATTTTTCAAATAGTAATTTTTGTACTGCTGGAAATAATGAAACTTCGTACTTTTTCGGAATATATGAAAATAATTTAAACATCGGAATATTTGATACAGTCTTTATTAAAAAGCAAAACAAGATAATCGGAAAATGCACTTCTCCAATTATTGCAAACCCAATTTCAGATAATGAATTCGATTTGTTTTATGGAACTGAAGATGGAAAAGTTTATGTTTATTCTTATAACGTGCTTTCCTCTGATTCGGCAACACTGAAAAATACTTACCAAACTGACATTGGTAAACTAAGTCAAATATCGGTACTTGCTGATTATTTTGTTTCAGCCGGTTCAAATAAAATAAAAGATAATGATGGGAGGGAAATTAGTTTTCCAGATGAAATAGATAAAGTTATTCTAACAAAAGATAAAAACGGAAATTTTATTTCAATAATTTTAAGCAATAACTCCATTTATTTATTTAGGAGAAATAGCGGCAGTTCCGAAAAAATATTTTCAAATGAAGAAAACATTAAAAATATTTCTTTAGCTGATTTAAAGAATGACGGTGAGAATTATATAATTTTTAATCAAAAGAATAAAATCTATGCCTTAAATATTGCCGGAAATATTGCTGATAGTTTCCCATTTATTTTAAATGATAATGATGATTTTACTGGAATATCAGTTTCGGCTGATGTGAATGGTGATAATCTCGCGGATTTAATTTCTGTTTCGGAAAATGGAAATATCTATGCCGTATCAGGTAAAGACGGTAAGATTGTTCCAGGATTTCCAATAACTTTAGGCGGCAAGTACAGCGGTAAACAAATCATTTCAAATACTGAAACTGCTTTATCATATTCAGCCCTTACAAATTTGAATACTGTGTACACATGGAATTTAAACTCTTCAGGAAATGTAAACTGGGGAAGCGAATTTGGCAATAACCTTAATTCCTCTTCCATAAATTCTGCTAAAAATGATAATTTTATTTCAACCTTTTTCCCGCAGAACAGAACTTATAACTGGCCTAATCCGGTTTATGGAAATGAGACATACATTAGGACTTATGTTTCGGAAGATTCTAAAGTAAATGTTAAAATATTTGATATAGCCGGAGATTTTGTAGAAGAGCTTAACTTTAATGCTGTCGGAGGAATTGATTCCGAGGTTTCATGGAATGTTTCAAATATACAAAGCGGCGCTTACTTAGCTCGCGTAGAGGTAAAATCCAACAGCGGGAAAACCGAAAATAAAATCATTAAAATTGCAGTAGTAAAATAATCACTTCACGTATGAAAAAAATCATATTTCTTTCGTTCTTATTTTCATTAAATATCTTTGGTCAAATTGAAGATTTTGATCCCGATTATAATTGGTACACAATAGAAGGCGAACATGTTGCAGTTCATTTTCATACTGAATCGGAAAGATCTGCACGAACAGTTTTGAAGATTGCCGAAGATGTATGGGGACCAATAACAAGTCTTTACAATTACGAACCTGATAAAGTCCACTATATTATAAAAGATATTGATGATTACTCGAACGGTGCCACATATTTTTTCGACAATAAAATTGAAATTTGGGCTTCCGCATTGGACTTTGATTTACGTGGTTCACATAATTGGCTAAGAAATGTAATTTCACATGAATTTACACACATGGTTCAAATTCAAGCTTCAATGAAATTAAGCCGATCAATTCCAGCTTTCTATCTTCAATATTTGAATTACGAAGATAAACGACGTCCCGATATACTTTATGGTTTTCCTAATTTTATTGCTTCATATCCAATAGCGACTATTAATATGCCGGCTTGGTTTGCCGAAGGTACCGCGCAATATATGCGCAAAGAATTTGATTATGATAATTGGGATTCGCATAGAGATATGATCTTACGTTCTTATGCGCTAGACGGAAAAATGTTAAGTTGGAACGAAATGGGCGTGTTCAGTAAAACGAGTTTAGGAAATGAATCAGTTTATAATTCCGGCTTTGCGCTTACAAGATATATCTCTCAAAAATACGGTGAAGAAAAGTTAAAAGATATTACCTATAAACTTGGTAAAATTACTAATTTTACTATCGATGCCGCGTTTGAAGATGTATTGGGAAAAGACGGAAATGAAATTTATGACGAGTGGAAAGATTTTTTAACAAAAAATTATAATGAAAGAATTAAAGAAGTAAAATCTAATGAAGTAAAAGGTAAGCAAATAGTTAACGATGGATTTGGTAATTTTTATCCGATTTTTTCACCTGATAATAAAGAGATTTATTTTATATCAAATGCAAACGGAAATTATTTTGCCACTTCAGGTATTTATAAACTTAATTTAGATACTCAGGAAAAAGAACTCGTTAAATCGGGAATTAGATCTACATTTAACTTTATTAAAAATTCCAATAAAATTATTTACGCAAAATTAAGTGAAGACAATCCTAAATGGACTAACATTCATGATCTATATATTTATGATATTAACGAAGAAGATGAAACCAGAATAACTTTTGGATTAAGAGCCAATAATCCGAATGTATCTGATATTGGCGATAAAATATGTTTCCTTTTTCAAAAAGACGGAACATCTAATATTGGAATTGTAGATATAGACGGAAAGAATTTCAAGCAATTGACTTCATTCCAAGACGGCGAACAAGTATATAATCCGAAATTTTCTAAAGACGGTAATTCAGTAATTTTTGGTTATTCATATCATAATGGAAGAGACATTGCAAAAGTAAATATTGACGGAAACAATTTTGAATTTATCTTAAACGAAAAATATGATGAAAGAAATCCCTTATATTCCGAAAATGATAAAATAATATACTGTTCCGATGAAACAGGAATTTTCAATTTATATGAGTACGATTTAATCACAAAAAAGAAAACACAGCTTACAAATGTTATCGGCGGCGCGTTCATGCCGTTTATTAAAAATAATAAAATTGTTTATTCTGGTTACACATCTTCAGGTTATAAAATTTTTGAAACGGATTACGACGATAAAAATTCAGTTGATCCAAATATGAAATATGTTAAAGTTTTAAATCCGCCTTTAGATAAAGATAAATCAAAAGGAGATATTTCCGAAGAAGTTTTTGACAAACTGAAAAATTTCAACGATTATGGAATAGCCAAAGTTCAAGAAAAAAACTATTCAAGCGCATTTACAAAACTTACAATTCTTCCGTTTATTAGATTTGATAATTACAGCACGTCAAATTCCGCATTAGATAAAATAAAACCCGGACTTTACCTAACATCTTCCGATATGCTTAATAGATATTCATTCTTTGCCGGCGGTTCAATTAACGCAAGATTTGAAAGAGATTTGTTCTTAACTTTTATTTATAAAAATAAAGTTCCTTTATTATATAATTTAGGATTAAAACCTGAATTATCAGCGGATGTTTATTCAATCAGCAGAAAAGCGGATGTTGACATTTTTTTTGGCGCGGATACTATAAACGGTGTTCCAACATTTGACAGCAAAGTTAATGCTGATGTAACCTATAATTTATTTGAAGTAGATTTTGCGGCAAAACATAAAATTTTTAATCCAATGCACAATTTGGAACTCAGATTTATTTACAGCCAATATTCTGCCGCATTAGGAAGTTTTATATTTCCAAATACATCAACCTTATATCCAAGCAGCAGCGATAATTATTTTATTGGCAGAAATTTACAACTGACGTATTCATTCAGTTCAATTTATCCAACAATTGATTCCGATATAAATCCGGTGGGAATGGAAATTGAAGCAAGATATAATTACGAAATGAACAAATATAACCCCGATGGACAATATGATAATAAAGATGGAATTTTAGTACCCGTATATAAAAATTTCAGTTTTCACAGATTTGAACTTAATTTAAAAAATTATTGGCAGGTATTTGATAATCATACACTTTCAACCCGATTTAGATTGGGTACAATATTAGGTCCGCAAGTACCGGATTTTTTTGATTTTTATCTCGGCGGTTTAGTGGGAATGAAAGGATATCCTTTTTATGCAATAAGCGGAAATGAACTTGCCTGGGTAAATTTGACTTATCGTTTACCTGTTTTTAATCATATTGATTATAGACTTGGACATTTATACATTGATAAATTATTTTTCTCTCTTAATGGTGATTTAGGAAATGCTTGGAATGATGATTTTCCGAAATTTAATGATTTTAAAAAAGGCGCCGGAGCTGAGTTGAGATTAAAAATGATTTCATTTTATTTATTCCCTACCAGTTTATTTTTTAATGCATCTTACGCATTTGACGAATACGAAAAAATTGTCAGAGATGAAAAAATAATGTATGGAAAAGAATGGAATTTTTACGGCGGTATTTTATTCGAATTTAGTTTTTAGGAATATTTATGAAAAAATTATTTTTGATTTTTATTTCTGTTAGTTCATTTTTATATGCTCAGAATAATGAAAATATAAACTTATCGGGTTCCTTGATTAATGATACAAAGTTTGTAAATCAAAAATTAATTTATTTGGATGATAAAAATACCGAAACTAATGTAAATAATAAGAAAACCCCAATTTTGGCGGCTTTAATGTCATTTGCGCTTCCGGGTGCCGGTGAATTCTATTCTGAAAGTTATTTAAAAGCTGGAATTTTTGCCGCAATAGAAGTAGGCGCAATAATTTTGGCGGTAACTTACGATAATAAGGGCGATGATCAAACAGATTTTTTTGAAAACTACGCAAATGAAAATTGGAGCGTTTATCGTTACGCAAATTGGACATTGCACAATGCTTCAACGATAAATCCGGAAGTTGACCCAGGTAATTATAATGTTATCGACGATCAAAATAATGTTAATTGGAATGAACTGAATAAGCTTGAAGGTGACATTGGAAATTATTACTCTCACCGCTTGGCTCATTATGGCGAACAGCAATATTATGAAATGATCGGAAAGTATTCTCAATTTAATGTCGGGTGGAAAGAATTTGGAGATGATCCGGTAAAACCATATGTTTTCGGAGATGTTCTTGTCGATCAATTTGATTATTATTCGATTGAAAGAGGCAAGGCAAATGATTTTTATAATATTTCAAAATGGGCTGTTATTGCAGTTGTAACAAATCATTTTATTAGCGCTTTAGATGCGGCGTGGACGGCAAGCAGATATAATAAAAGTCTTAAACTTAATGTTTCATTAAAAGAAGAACAAATCGGATTTTATAAAGAATATAATCCACAATTAAATATTAAAATAAATTTCTAATATGGCTCAACCTTTAGTTGTAATTGTCGGCAGACCGAACGTTGGTAAATCAACTTTGTTTAACAGATTAACGAAGAGTAAAATTTCTATCGTTGATGATCAAAGCGGTGTTACGCGCGATAGAATCAGCGGTGACGTTGAATGGAACGGTAAGATTTTTAGAGTAATGGATACGGGCGGATATGTAAAATCCAGCGATGATAAATTTGAACAAGCAATTAAAGAACAAGTTGAAATTGCAATAGAAGAAGCGGATGCGATATTATTTGTTAATGACGGCAGACTTGGACTTACTCATCACGATAATGAAGTTGCTTCATTGTTAAGAACTTCTAAAAAACCAATTTATGTTTTAGTTAATAAAGCTGATACAGCAAATTTTGAAAACGATAAATTAGAATTTTATAAATTCGGATTGGACAATGTTTATGATATTTCGGCTTTAAACGGAAGAAATATCGGCGATGTACTTGATGATCTTGTTAATCAATTAAACTTTCCAGATTCATATAATGAAAATGATGATAGACTAAAAATTGCCATTCTCGGAAAGCCAAACGTAGGAAAATCTTCTTTAACCAACGCGCTTTTAGGTTATGACAGAAGTATAGTTACGGATATTCCGGGAACAACTCGCGATAGTTTGGATTCAATATTAAAATATTATGGTGAAGAAATTATTTTAGTGGATACCGCCGGTTTAAGGAAAAGAACCAAAGTTAAAGAAAATATTGAATTTTTTTCTACAGTCAGAACATGAAGAGCGTTAAGCAATTGTGATGTCGCAATTATTATGATTGACGCGCAAGCTGGATTGGAAAATCAAGATCAAAAAATTATTGATGAAGCTATACAAAGAAGAAAAGGAATTATTCTTGCGGTAAATAAATGGGATCTGGTAGAAAAAGAAACAAACACCGCAAAGAAATTTGAAGATGAAATATATCATTCACTCGGAAGTATAAATTATTTACCTATAATTTTTATATCCGCACTTACAAAACAAAGAATTTATAAGCTAATTGATTTGGCGAAAACCATTCAAACCGATAGATTAAAGAAAATTCCTACCGGCGAATTGAATGAAATTATGATTGAGGAAATAAGAAAAAATCCTCCGCCTGCCACAAAAAGAGGAAAAGAAATTAACATAAAATTTATTTCACAGGTTGGCGAAAAATATCCCATCTTTTTATTTTTCTGCAGCAACAGTAAGGAAGCACCTGAACATTATCGTAAATTTTTAGAAAATAAGATCAGGGAAAAATTTGGTTTTTGGGGTGTACCTATAACAGTAAGTTTTAAAGAAAAATAGCTATATTTAACCTCAAATAATTTTCAATTCCTATAAATGCAAACTTCAAAAAGAATTATTGTTGTTGGAGGAAATGCCGCGGGTCCAAGCGCCGCCGCAAAAGCTAAAAGAACTAATCCTTCTGCCGATGTAATTTTAATTGAAGCCGGCGAATTTATCTCAACCGGAACGTGTGAGCTGCCGTATTTACTTTCAGGACAGCTAAACGATCACAATAAATTAATTTTCTATTCCCCTGAAAAATTTTGCGAAGAAAAAAATGTAAAGGTTTTTATAAATCATTTTGTAAAAAAAATTGACGCGAAAAATAAATCTTTAGAAATTTTTGATAAAAAAAATGACAAGTCCCACCATTTGATTTATGACAAATTAATTTTAACAACTGGTTCCATTGCCAAAGAATTGCCCGAATTATCATTTACTTTGGAAAATGTTTTCAGTTATAAAACTATTTCGGATTATTTAAAACTTAAATCATATTTTGAAAGGAATAAAGTAGAGAAAATTTTAATTATAGGTTCAGGATATATTGGATTGGAGGTAGCTGAATCATTAAAATCCAAAGGATATGAAATTACGGTTCTAGAAAAAGAAAAACTACCGCTGCCAAATTCGGAAATTGAACTGCAGTATTTGGTTAAAGATTTACTTTCTAAAAATAAAATTAATTTTCTTTCAGTTGATAATGATACAAAGTTTATTAAAAATGGTAATAAATTTATTCAGTTAAAAAACGAAGGAAGATTTTTAGATTTTGACGCCGCAATAGTATCAATAGGAATTAAACCAAACAATTTTCTCGCTGAATCGGCTAAGTTAAAAATTGGAAAGTTTGGCGGATTAATTGTCGATACAAAATTAAAAACTTCAGATCAAAATATTTTTGCCGCGGGTGATAATATTGAATTCATAAATAAAATCACAAATCGCAACGATTATTTCCCTCAGGCAACGTTTGCTCATCAATTTGGACATATTGCCGGTGAGAATGCCGCAGGCGGAAATAAGTTTGCCGAGCCGGTTTTTCTAAATTCAACATTTAAATTCTTTGACAAATATATTGCTCAAGTTGGATTGAACTCAGGGCACGCATCACAATTTTTTAATAAAGTAAAATTTGTTAACGCGGTTGCTAATAACAAAGTCAAGATTATGCCTGGTTCCAGTAAAGTTTTCGGAAAAATTATTTATGATGGTACGAGCAGATTGATCTTAGGCGCGTCGTTTGTAGGTTCGGAAGAGATCTCCGGTTATGCAGATTTAATTTCAACATATATTTATAATAAAATTTCAGCGAACAATTTGGCAAAAAATTATTACAATTATACGCCGCCTTTATCACCATTTATTAATCTGCTTTCCATTATTGGGAGAAAGCTTGAGGAGAACTATTAATGAAAAATCTTAAAATTGTATCAAATCCTTTAATTAGCAGAGATATAACTTATTTGCGAAATAAGGAAACAAGGGAATATCAATTTAGATTAGCAGTAAGGAGAATTGCCTACGCGCTGGCAATTGAAATTAGCAAAGAATTTGAAACAATTGAAATTGATGTCGAAACTCCACTTGAAATAACCAAAGGTTACAATTTGGCAAAACAAATTGTATTGGTTCCCGTTTTGCGCGCTGGATTAAGTTTAGTAAATTCTTTCATTGAAATGATTCCAAGCGCGAAAGTCGGACATATCGGATTGCAAAGAGATGAAAAGACATTGAAACCCATTGATTATTATTATAAAGCTCCGAAAAATTTAGAAATATCAAAAGTAATTGTTTTGGATCCAATGCTGGCAACCGGAGGAAGTTCATCGGCCGCAATTTCATTTTTAAAGCATAGAGGAGCAAATGATTGTGTAATGGCATCATTGATCGCGGCTCCTGAAGGCGTGGTTAGATTAAGCGGTGATCATCCCGATGTTCCGATTTATACCGCCGTTTTAGATAGAGAACTTAACGAACATGGTTTTATTCTTCCTGGATTGGGAGACGCCGGAGACAGAACATTTGGTACGTTATAAATTTTTAATTTTTCTGTTTATCGCGTATCAAAATTTTGCGCAGCAATATCCTGATCAAAAAGTAGATTCCTTGCTTAAATACGGTATTGATAAAATATTATTGGAAGATTACGGCTCCGCAAAAAAAACATTCAAAAATTTAGATGCTGAATTTCCAAATTTACCTTTAGGGAAAATATATTTGTCAGCAGTTCACATTGCTGAATCAGTAGATTATGAAAAATTTATAAATGAAAATTATGTTGATTCTTTATTAAATTCAGCCGATAAACAAACCGAAGTATTATTAAAGTCCGATGCCGAAAATTTGTGGTACAATTATTTCCAAGCAGTAATCTATGCCTACCGCGCGTATTATAATTCAATAGGTTCCAATTTAATTCCGGCATTTGCCGATGGAGTTTTCTCGCTTCAATATTTTCAAAAATGTCAGGCAATTGATAATGATTTCGAAGAAGCTAAAATTGCTAAATGGATTTATAAATATTGGAGAAGCGCGCAGACCAAAACTTTAAATTGGCTCCCGTTTGTAAATGATGATAGAAGTGAAGCTGTAAAACAATTGGAAAGCTCAATTAAATTTGATACCTATAATCAATATTTGGCAATAAATTCTTTGTTGTGGATTTATATTGATTACGGTAAAAGCGAAAAAGCCGTTGAATTGGCAAATAAAATGTTGGTTAATTATAAAGATTCCAGATTTTTCAAATGGGCATTGGCAAGAGCTTATCAAGATATATCTAAAGAAAAGTCAATTGAAATTTATCAGCAAATTTTGACATCTGTGCAAAAATTAAAAAATAGAAACTTTTACAATGACATTGTTTTAATGCATAAGATCGCAATGTTATACTTTGATCTTAAAAAATATGATAAAGCTTATCAATTATGCAACGAAATACTTGATTTTGAATTTAATTCTGAAGAAATTAAAGATAGGCTAGAAGATAGAATTGACAGAGTTGCAGAATTAAAGAATGAAATAGAAAATATATCCGGTAATAAATAGATAATGATAATTTTAGACGACATACAGTTAGATACTTTGCTCGCGGACTTATTATCTCTCTGCAGAAAAAATCTGCATTCTTTTAATGAAGAATTAATTACCAAAGCATTTAAGTTAAGCTACGAAGCACATAAAAATCATTTTAGAGCTTCAGGAGAACCGTATTTTCTTCATCCTTATAATGTAACAATGATTGTAGCAAAAGAAATTCCATTGGATGATATTTCAATTGTTAGCGCTTTGCTTCATGATGTTGTAGAAGATACTGATATAAGTTTAGAATTTATTGAGCGCGAATTCGGAAAAGAAGTTGCAGAAATTGTTGACGGCGTTACAAAAATTAGCGGAGTCTTTAGAGGACATAATATTACTCAAGCTGAAAACTATAGAAAATTATTGCTTTCTATGGTAAATGATGTTAGGGTAATTTTAGTAAAATTTGCCGATCGTCTTCATAACATGCGAACACTTGAATTTGTGCCGCTTCATAAACAAAGAAGAATTGCAACTGAAACGTTGGAAATATACGCGCCGTTTGCGCATAGGTTCGGACTCGCAAAAGTTAAATGGGAACTTGAAGATCTTGCATTCAAATATCTTAATAAAGATGCTTATAACGAAATTGCCAAAAAACTGAACGAAACAAGAAGGGAAAGAGAATCTTATATAAAAGTTGTAACCGAACCAATTAAAAAGCGGTTGGATGAGCATGAACTTGTTTATGAAATTGGGGGAAGACCGAAACACTTATACAGCATTTATAAAAAGATGATAAAGCAAAATAAACCTCTTGAAGATATTTATGATCTTTCCGCAATTAGGATTATCCTTGAAAATAATGATCAGAATGACTGCTATTACGTTTTGGGAATTATTAACCAATTGTTCAGACCAATACCTGATCGATTTAAAGATTTTATTTCAATCCCAAAAAAGAATAATTATCAGTCAATTCATAACACGGTTATTGGTCCTGAAGGCAAGCTTGTTGAAATCCAAATACGAACCAGAGCGATGCATGAAATTGCGGAAAAAGGTGTTGCGGCGCATTGGAAATATAAAGAAAATATGTCTTCGACAAACAGAGATCTGGAAGATTGGGTTAATTGGATACGTGATATTTTTGAAAGTGTTTCAAGAGACGAAGCAAGTAATGAAATTTTAGCAAGTTTTAAGCTGAATTTATATCAGGATGAAATTTATGTTTTTACTCCAAAAGGAGATTTGAAGATTCTTCCTTTAGATTCAACGGCAGTTGATTTCGCGTATGAAATTCACAGTAAAGTCGGTTATCATTGCATCGGCGCAAAAGTAAACGGAAAAATTGTTCCGCTAAGCAGTCCTTTGCAGAGCGGTGACCAGGTGGAAATTCTTACTTCAAAAAATCAGCATCCGAATAAAAGCTGGCTTCAATTTGTTAAAACGCATAAAGCAAAATCAAATATTAGAAAATTCATACAGAAAGAAGAAGATAGAATAGTTGAGACGGGAAAGGAAATTTGGGAACGCAAACTTAAAAAATATAAACTTGTTTTTAATCAGGATGATATAAACAAATTAATTAAAAAATTAAAATATGAAAATCCTTCAAAGTTTTTTGTTGCCGTTGCCGAAGATGAAGTTGATCTTGAAAATATATTAAATCCCGAAGAAATTAAAGAAGAAGAACTAAATGATTTAAAATTTGACAGCTTTGCTAAATTTGCTCGCGAAAGTATTGGCGAAGTTGTTGTTGATGGTGCTCATAAAGGATTTGTTTACAATTACGCGAAATGCTGTAACCCAATTCCCGGCGATCCGATTGTAGGTTATATAACAATTGGAGAAGGAATTAAAATCCATAGGAAAAATTGTAAAAATTTATTGTCGCTTTCAGAAAATAATGAAAATAGACTTGTTCCCGTTGAGTGGCCTGGAGACGCAAATTCATTTTTCTTAGCCGGTATTACAATTAAAGGCGAAGACAGACCTGGAATTTTAAAAGATATTTCTAATACAATTGCGGGATTCCAAAATACAAATATAAAATCTGTGACAATAAATACAAATGAATCTATGTTCAGCGGACAAATTGCTGTGCATATTCAAGACGTAAATAATTTAAATCGTTTGATAGAAAGATTAAAAAAAATAAAAGGAGTTTATTTAGTAGAACGTTTTGATTCTCCTAATCCGCAATAAATGAAAGACGAAATAGAAAGAATTTTAGCAATTGATTATGGTGAAAAAAGAATTGGCTTTGCCATATCCGATCCTTTAAAAATATTTGCGATTCCCTTAGTAACTTTAGAAAATGATCATGCGCTTTTGAATAAAATAAAAAAAATGTTTGATGAATATAATTTTACCGAAATTATTATCGGGTATCCGTTAAAAGAAGATGGAACAAAAACAAAATTAACTGAAGATGTAGAAAAATTTAAAATAGTTGTAGAAAATCAATTTAAGATTCCTGTAGAATTTGTGGATGAACGATATTCATCGGCAATTGCCTGGGAGCATATTAAAACTTCGGTTAACTCAAAGAAGAAACGTAAAGATAAATCATTGATCGATAGAAAAGCCGCGGCTGTAATTTTGGAAGATTATTTGAAAACAATCAAGAGTTAATAATAATTAAAAGCGGTTGGTAGAAATATAATTGACATTATTAAATATATAAGCTATTTTTCACATAAATTTTAACCAATTTGGGAGCATTTTTATGACACTTGACGCACTTGGAATGATAGAAACAAAAGGTTTGGTTGGCGCAATTGAAGCCGCAGATGCAATGGTAAAAGCTGCTAAAGTTGAATTATTAGGAAAAGAGATTATTGGCGGTGGATATGTAACGGTAATGGTTAGAGGAGATGTTGGAGCAGTTAAAGCAGCAACCGATGCAGGTGCAGCCGCAGCGCAAAGAGTAGGCGAATTAGTTTCCGTTCATGTAATTCCAAGACCACATTCAGACGTTGAAATAATTTTACCTAAACGTAAATAATTAAAACTATGGATCAAGCATTAGGATTGATAGAAACCAAAGGATTGGTTGCCGCAATTGAAGCTGCGGACGCGATGGTTAAAGCCGCGGACGTTAAAATAATTGGGAAAGAAAAGGTTACCGGTGCCTTAATTTTAATAAAAGTAATCGGCGAAACTGCCGCAGTTAAAGCAGCAACTGATGCAGGTGCAGCCGCCGCGCAAAGAGTTGGGGAATTGGTTTCCGTACACGTTATTCCAAGACCCGACGATGAAATTGATAAAATTGTGATGGAGAATATTAATTTTACAGAAATTGATAATGCTCCAATAACAGATCTCGTAGTAAACGAAACAGAACTGCCTGAAACAGTTAAATCTGAAAATATTATAACTTCAGAGCAAATTTCCAAATCCGCAGTTGAAGTTAAAATTAAGCCAAAGGAAGAAAAAATTGTTTCAGCAAGTAGTTCCAGTTCCACATCACTTAAAAAATCAGATTCGGCAAATTTAAAAGAGTTGGAAAGTTTAAATGTTCATTTACTTAGAAAACGTGCACGAGAGTTTTCTAATTTTCCAATAAAAGGCAGAGAAATTTCTAAAGCAAATAGAAATCAGCTTTTAGATTATTTCAAAAATTTATAGAAATAAGTTTTTGAACTTAATAAATTTGTTTCTTAACTCCACATAATAGTGGAGTTTTTTATATTTGTATTATGAAAAAAAAGATAATAACAATTCTATTCATTTTAACTTTCTCAATTCTGCTTTGGGTTTTTGTATCATTTTCAGGGGAGTTTTCAATAACTTTAAATCTTCCGCCAAAAGTTTTAGATGTGCCCGAAAATTTAGCGGTCAGTCATATTTCAGCTAAAGAAATTATTTTAAGTTTGAAAGGACAAGGCTGGCAGCTCGCACAACATACATTAGGCAGAGATCCAAAATTTTTAATTCAATCTCCTCAGGAAATTGGTGAAACGGTTATTCCCACAAAAAATATGCTTAATGCAAATACATGGATTTCGTCTACGCTTCAATTAGCCGAACTCAGTCCTGAAAAAATTACCCTGAAGTTGGAAAAGAAAATAACTAAAAAAGTTGAAATACTTCCCGTTTTGGTTTTATCATTTAAACCGGGATACGACTTAGTTTCACAAGCTAAAATATTGCCTGATTCCGTAACTATATCAGGTCCGGAAAGTATTGTAAACGAGTATTCGATTATAAATACGGCGGGATTGCAGCTAAATAATTTAGAAAAAGAAACCGCTGTAAAAGTACAACTGCAAAGTCCGGAATTTGTTGATTGCAATATTACAGAATGTAAAATATTACTGAACGTTCAAAAAATTGTAGATAAAACTTTTGAAAATGTTTTAGTAGAGAGAAAAAATATTCCCGACAAATATGAATTAAATTTATCGCCTGAAAACATTACAGTTGTAGTTCGCGGTGGAATTAATTTGCTAAGCAAAATTAAAAATGAAGACATTAATGCATATGTTAGATTTCAGCAAGCGTTGAATGATACAACCGGCTCGATAGAGCCGACAATTGAATTGCCAAAATTCACATCTATTGTTGACGTTAAACCAAAACGTTTAGATTATATAATTAAAAAATACTGATATGTTTATAACATTTGAAGGCTTGGATTTTTGCGGAAAGTCCACACAAGTTAAACTTTTACAAGAATATTTGACATCACGTAATTTACAAGTGTCTCTTATAAGAGAACCTGGTGGTGTAAAAATTTCTGAAAAGATCAGAAATATTATTCTAGATAGAAATAATGAAGAAATGTTTTTTGAAACAGAACTATTATTATTTTCGGCTAGCCGCGCACAATTAGTAAGAGAAGTAATAATACCAAAATTGGAAGAAGGATTTATAGTTATTTCCGATAGATTTCATGATTCTTCCATTGCGTACCAAGGTTTTGGAAGAGAATTAAATGTTAATTTTGTATCCGATTTGCAGAAATTTGCAATTGGAAACGCTGTTCCCGATTTAACTTTCTTTCTCGATATTCCTGTTGAAGAAGTTAACAGAAGGAAATCCAATGTTCAAAATTCAGAACTTGACAGAATTGAGATTTCAAAGAATTCATTTTATGAAAAAGTAAGAAACGGTTATAAAAATATTTCTGAAAACGAGGAACGGTTTATAACAATTGATGGTTTAATGTCAGTGGAAAAAATTCATGAAAAAATAAAAGTTATTGTAGAAAATTTACTAAAGGATAAAAATAATAATGGTTAAAAGTATATATAAATTATTTGCTGTTTTATCTATAATTGTATTGGGCGGTTTTGTTAACAGCGATTCGGATATATATTTTAAAATGTCCAAAGCAATAGATATATACGGCAGAGTATATAAAGAGGTTGCGCTAAATTATGTAGATGAAGTTAACCCGGAACCATTTATGCTGCAAGGAATAAAAGGCATGCTCGATGCTTTAGATCCTTATACTGTTTATATTGATGAAAAACACCAAAAGGATATTGAACTTATTACCAAAGGTAAATACGGCGGTATAGGAGCTACAGTCGGGTTATATAATGATAAAATAACAATTGTTGATCTGATTGAAGGATATTCGGCACAAAGGCAGGGAATTAGAATCGGCGACGTTATTAAAAAAGTCGATTCTGTGGATATTACAAAAGAAAATTATGACGAATTGGGAAATTATTTAAAACGCGAACCCGGAACAGAAATATCATTAACTATAGAAAGAGAAGGTGTTAAAGGTGATATTATTTTTAATTTAGTCAGTGAAGAAATTGAAATAAAAAATTTAACATTTTACGGATTTGTTCCCGAAAATAGCAATAATGCTTATTTGAAACTCAGCAGTTTTTCAAGAAGCGCTGGTGATGAAATTAGAAAAGCTCTGCATGAATTAAAAATTCAGAAAGATATAAATTCTATAATATTGGATTTGCGGGGAAATCCCGGCGGACTTTTAGACGCCGCGATTGATGTTAGCGAAAAATTCCTAAATAAAGGACAAAAAGTTGTTTCCATTAAAGGCAGAGATGAATCAAAAGAACAGATTTTTAATGCGCAGGAAGAACCGATTGCCGGAAAGGCAAAATTAATTCTGCTTGTAGATAATGGATCAGCTTCAGCATCTGAAATTGTTGCAGGCGCTATTCAAGATCATGACCGCGGAGTAATTTTAGGTACAAAATCTTATGGTAAAGGATTGGTACAAACAGTAATTCCTCTTTCATTCAACACTTCTTTGAAAATGACGACAGCAAGATATTATACTCCAAGCGGAAGATGTATTCAAGAAATTGAATACTCCAATGAAAAAGAAATTTTTGGCGATAACGTAAATGATGATAATAAATCATTTTTCACGGATAATAAAAGAGAGGTTCACGGCAAAGGCGGAATTACACCTGATACTATTGTTGTAAATTCATCTGAATCTCATTTGGTAAGAAGTTTATTGGCAAAGGGTATGTTTTTTAAATTTGCCACAAACTATTTTAATACTTCTTCTAATGTTAATATCAGCAGTTCAAACGATGACAATTTATTTAACGCGTTTGAAAAATATTTGGAGAAGGAAGATTTTAATTATCAGACTCAATCGGAATTATTAATTTCGGAATTGAAAGAGTCAATAAAGAAAGAAGGATATAATTCAAATTTAATTGATGAAGTTTCAAAATTGGATCTAAAATTTGACGATGTTAAAAAGAAAGAATTGAATAAATACAAATCAGATATAATTTCGGAAATTAAACAGGAATTATCTGCTAGAAACGAAGGCAGAAAAGGCAGAATTACCGAATCATTAAAATATGATAATCAATTTGCGACAGCTTTAGAAATTTTGAATAAAAATAAAGTTTTTAATAATTTATTAAGCATTAAAAATTAAGTTTTTACTTTTAAAATTATTTTATTAAGAAACATTTATTTTGGTAAGATGTTAAATTTACTTATCGAATTAAACCTTTTTTGCTTTTCTGCATCAAATTAGAGATTAAAAGAAAATATGAATAAAATATGGAGGAATAATGCCTGAAACACAAGTAAACGAAACTCTTGAATTTAAAGCCGAGGTAAAGCAGCTTTTAGATATTTTGGTTCACTCGCTTTATACACACAAAGAAATATTCTTGCGCGAATTAATTTCAAACGCTTCAGACGCAATGGATAAATTACGGTTTGAATCAAATAAAGGAACAGAAATTACCGACAGCGGCTTGGATTTGGAAATAAATATTTCCGCGAATAAAGATAAAAAAATAATTACAATTTCAGATTCCGGAATTGGAATGACGCACGATGAAATAATTCAAAATATTGGCACTATAGCAAAATCCGGGACTTCCGACTTTCTAAAAGTTTTAAAAGAAAATAAGGAAGATTCAAGCAATATCATTGGAAGATTTGGGATTGGATTTTATTCGGTTTTTATGGTGGCAAAAGAAGTTGTTATTAAAACCAAATCTTACAAAAAAGATTCGCCGGCAATGAAATGGGTCTCCGATGGTTTAGGAACTTATTCAATTTCTGAATTGGGCGAACCAATAAAAAGAGGAACAATTATAGAAGTTCATCTAAAAGATGAAATGGATGAATTTTTGGAAAAATACAGATTAGAATCAGTTGTTAAAAAACATTCGAGTTTTATAGGTTATCCGATTAAAGTTGAAAATGAAAGAGTAAATACGGTTTCAGCTTTGTGG
Organism: Ignavibacteriota bacterium; assembly: GCA_016713565.1. Taxonomy (NCBI): domain Bacteria; kingdom Pseudomonadati; phylum Ignavibacteriota; species Ignavibacteriota bacterium. Next base: position 326,423 of record JADJOX010000007.1, on the reverse strand, counting down.
CGCGAACCAAAATCAAATATTAAACCTGAGCAGTATGCAGAGTTTTATAAATTTTTAACTTATGATCAAGATGAGCCGTTAACAACAATTCATAGAACAGTTGACGCACCAATCCAATTTACAAGTTTATTATTTATTCCAAAAAGGAATATGGATATTTGGGGATATAATCGTGAAGAATATGGATTGGATCTTTATGTAAGAAGAGTTTTAATTCAACATCAAAACAAAGATCTTTTGCCTGAATATTTAAACTTTGTAAAAGGAGTTGTTGATTCAGAAGATCTTCCATTAAACATTTCAAGAGAAACTTTGCAGGAAAATATAATTTTTACAAAGATTGCCGGAAGTGTAACGACTCAAATTTTATCACATCTTCAAACATTGTCCGAAAAAGAGGAAGATAAATTTAAAACGTTTTGGAAAGAGCATGGAAAAACATTTAAAATGGGTTATATGGATTTTCCAAATCATGAAAAGTTCGGCAGATTATTAAGATTCAATACATCAAAATCGAAAGATGCCGAAGAGCTGTTTAGCTTTGATCAGTATGTCGAAAGAATGAAAAATGATCAAAAAGAAATTTATTACTTAACCGGAAATTCAAGAGAATCAATTATTCTTGATCCTCAACTTGAAATTTTCAAAACAAAGGGAATTGAAGTTCTGTATTTGTATGATCCTATGGATGAATTTGTTATGGATTCATTGAGAAAATATAAGGATTTTGATCTTAAATCAACCGAACAAGCTGATGTTAAAAAGTTGAATAAATTTGAAAATGTTGAAGAAAATAAAAAAGATAAAGTTGATGAACTTTCAAAAGATGATAAAAAACATTTTTCAAGTTTGCTGAAAAAAATGAAAGACATTTTGGGTGATAGAGTAAAAGACGTAACAGAGTCGGATAGATTGAGCGGAAGTCCGATTGTACTTGTAAATCCTGAAGGCGGAATGACTTCAACAATGCAGAAGTTGATGAACATAACCGGAAAAACTTCTACTGTTCCGCAGAAAGTTATGGAAGTAAATAAAGACCATAAACTAATAAGAAATCTGTTAAAAGTTTTTAAGGCAAATGATAATGACGTATATATAACAACTGTTGTTGAACAGCTTTATGAATCATCGCTTTTACTTGAAGGATTTTTATATGATCCGCATAAATTGGTAAACAGAGTAAATGAATTATTGGAAAATTCCAGCGATTGGTATGCCGATTATAAAAAACTTTAATTTAAATTTAAGTTGAATAATTAAAAACCCGCTAATAATTTAAGCGGGTTTTTTTGTTCAATCTATCTGCTTATAAAATTGAAATTTCATAAAACGCAGATTTGGAATACCAAAAAAATAAAATATTTATTTGTTAATGAAAGCTGGAAATTTCATATTTCTGAAAAGATTTTCCTTGGTGTTATAATCTTTTAGATAATGCACTTTGATCTTATTTCTGTTTTTAACAAGCCAGCTCAAAGAAATTTTTATTTTTTCGAGATCTCTTTCTTCCATTCCGGATAAAAGCTGAAAAGTATTGTCATAATAATCATCAAGAGCGGCATCAAAAAAATCTTGATCCTTTAAAAAGTAATCTTTGATATAAACTCTACCTTCCAAAAATAAAATGTAATCATTGAATTCCGAATCTTTAATTTCTATAAGAGCGTTAACTTTATTTATTGGTTCAGCAAGTATAGAAGTTCTTGTCAACTGATTAAGAATTAAATTCACCGTATCTCGCATTTCGGCAGCTTCTTCATACTTTTTCTTTTCTGAAAAATCCTTCATTTTATTTAACAGTCTGTTTACGGCATTTTGGTTTTTCCCCGATAAAAATTCGTAAACATTTTCAAGCTCAATTTTGTATTCAGTAGAATTGACTTCAGAAATACAAGGCGCAGAACATCTTTTAATATCCAGCAAATAACATTTTTTGTTTTTATTTAATTCTTTGTCGGTGCATTCTCTTAGTGTAAAAGTCTTATCAACAATTTCACGCAAAGAATTTGCGGTTACTCTATTTGAATAAGGTCCAAAATAATCATTCCCGTCAAAGTCAAAATCCGTTTCAACTTTAATATCCGGAAAATCATGATTGAGATTAATTCTTAAAAAATAATTTTGAGAAAATTTTTTAAGTAACGTATTTAAAGGCGGCTTATGCAGTTTAATTAATTCTGCTTCCAAAACCAACGCGTTTAATTCAGAGTTTGTTTTTTGAAATCCAAGTCGATTTGCCTTTCTAACTATTTTTCGTGTTTTTCTTGGCGCCGAACTTGAAAAGTAATTTTTAACTCTACTTTTAAGTGATTTCGCTTTCCCAATATAAATTATGTTTTCTTTTGCGTCTTTAAAAAAGTATACACCAGGAGAATCCGGTAAACTTGCCAAATCGCCGACTAACTTTTTCTTGACCAATCTGAAACTTTTTGAAATTTGCTGATTGACTTGAAAATCCAAAAGATCGGAAATGTTTTCGTAATTATAATCATCCTTTAGTTTTTCTATAAGTTTTAGAAAAAGTTTTGCGGTTGCGGTTGCGTCTCCCAAAGCTCTGTGTGCGTTTTTATGAATAATATTAAAATGTGAAATCATACTTCCGAGTGATTTGCTTTTCAATTCAGGAAATATTTTCCGAGAAATTTTCAAAGTGCAAATTTGATCTAACTTAGGAAGCTGAATATCGGCCATTTCAAACTCAGATTTTAGAAACGCAAAATCAAACGGCAGATTATGTCCGACCAAAATTGAACCATCAATAAAATCCTTAACATTTTGGCAAATATTCTCAAATGCAGGCGCCTCAATTAGATCTTCGTTTGTTATTCCCGTTAAGGAAGTAATAAACGGAGGCAAATATTGCCCTGGGTTAATCAATGAATGGTAGCTATCCGTAATTTTCCCATTTTCAATTCGTACAATTCCAATTTCAATCGCACGGCTTCTAGGAGGAGAAGTTCCCGTGGTTTCAAAATCGATTACTGAATAAACGGCTTCGGAAAAATTTTTTTCTTTTTGATTCATCAAACAATAATAATATTTTTCTAAGCAAATCTATAAATAAACTTTGAATGTATTAAAGTCTGTTGATAATAATAAGGATTAAAATGTATACAATTTATGATTTTATTGGAAACATTGGTGTATTTTTTATAATAATCGCGTTTTTACTTTTGCAGTTGAACAAAATAAAAAGTGAAAATGTTTATTATTCTATTATGAATCTTATCGGTGCGGCTTTTGTAATAATTTCGCTTTTAAATAATTTTAATTTTTCTGCATTTATTATAGAAGCATTTTGGATAGTAATAAGTTTAATAGGTATTGTTAATTATTTAAGAAAAAGACAAAAATAAAACGGATAATTTTTTATTTCAAAAACGAACATTTAAAAAAAAGAATTTTTATTTACAAATTCAGAAAAGTAAAGAGCAACTCAGAAACATAATTTTTATAAAGTAAATCCATTGATTTAAGCTTTTTCTAATTTATTATTTTCTATTGATTTAATAATCTTTTTTAAAGTATATTATTAAAAAAAACCGAAAAAATATTTAATTACAATAAGAGAAAAATTTCAAATTTCACTCATCTTTTATTATAATTATATTCATAATTAAAAATATCTTTCGGAGAAATTATGGCAGATAATATTCCATTGGAATTTGAAAATATTGGAGAATATAATAAAGCTGTATTACAGCAATTAATAGATAATAATGCATTATTACGCGTTTTGTTGGATTTTGAGGTTGAGAAACAAGTGTATAGACAAGCAAGTGAAAGCGGGATAGAGGAAATGAGCTATTCTGAAATTGAAGTAAGAAAAAGAGAGATTTCTCAATCATTGAATGATAAAATAAGAGAATATAAATTACACGCTTTAGCGGAAATTAATTTAAGAAAATAAAACCATTTCAAAAAAAATAATATAATGGATTTAAATATTTTATTTATTGGCGATGTTGTTGGAAAACCGGGAATGGATATTACAACAATGTGGCTTCCAAGCTTAATCAAAAAGTATAAAGCCGATCTTGTTATAGTTAACGCCGAAAACGCGTCTGATGGAAAAGGCTGTACGGAAACTGAAGGAAAAATACTTTTTAATTTAGGAGCTCATGTTTTAACCGGCGGTAATCATACATGGGATAAACACCAATCGCAAGAATATTTGAAAACTGATAAAAGAGTGCTTCGCCCTTTGAATTATCCCAAAGGGACATATGGAAACGGTTATATTATTGTAGAAACTAAAAAAGGCAAAGCAGCAGTTGTAAATCTTCAAGGCAGAACGTTCATGTCAACAATTGATTGTCCATTCAGATCATCGGAATGGATTTTGTCGAAAATTGCCCAAGAGACCAAAGTTATTTTCATAGATTTTCACGCGGAAGCAACGGCGGAAAAATTAGCTCTTGCAAATTATATTGATGGAAAAGCCAGCGTGTTTGTAGGCACGCATACTCATATTCAAACAGCCGATGAAAGAATTTTTCCTAAAGGTTTGGGTTATATTACAGATTCAGGTATGACAGGCCCTTACGACTCGGTAATTGGTATGAAAACCGAAGCCGCAATAAATAGATTTATTTTGCAAACGCCTCAAAAATATCAAACCGCAACAGATAATAATCATCTATGCGGAGTTTTTACAAAAGTAGATATGGATACAGGAAAAACCGTAGAAATTGAAAGAATTTTAATTCCAGAATTTGAAACAAAATCCTCAAGGGAATGAAAAATTTTCCTCTTCCAAGAATTGATAAAGATCCGGTCTTAAAAAATTATCTCCAAAAATATTGCCGAATTCAAAACGGTGAAATATGGAATGATTCTTTATTTAAGCATAAAGTCGGTTGTTTCGACGCAGCCGATGAAAATTCAATTTTAAATTTTACCGAAGATAATAAATTTCAGCTCGCGGTTCACGATCCGCCTTATAATATGATTGCATTTGAAACTTTTGATTCAAATACATTTGTTAATTGGTGCAAACAATGGATCGATATTTCAAACAAAATATTAAGTGAAAATTCCTCGCTTTACATTTGGCTTGGCGCCGATCAGAAAAATCATTTTGAACCATTTGCGGAATTTATTTTGATGATGAAAAATTCCGGATTTGATTCAAAAAGTTTTATTACAATGCGGAATCAAAGAGGCTATGGAACCCAAAAAAATTGGATGTCAGTTAGACAAGAACTTTTATATTACGTAAAAGGGAATCCCATTTTTAATATTGATAAAGTTTATACCGATATTCCTAAAGCGGTTAAAGGCTACTATAAAGAAATAAATGGAAATGTTACGGAAAATTTAGAACGCAGCAAATCGGATAAAATCCGTGCAGGCAATGTATGGATTGATGTGCAACAAGTATTTTACTTGCGTGAAGAAAATGTAAACGGATGTTTTGTCCAAAAACCTTTGAAAGCATATGAAAGAATAATTGAAGTTTCTAGTCAGGAAAATGATAATGTAATTGATTTTTTTGCGCATTCCGGTACAACTGTTTTAGCCGCCGAAAAGTTAAACAGAAGGTCATTTTCTGTTGATATAGATCCAATTTATTGTGAAATTACGATAAGGAGATTGGAAAGATTTAGAAAGACTGGTAAATTAGGATGGCAGAATTCAAATCCTTTTGAAAATGAAATTTTATCAAATACCGAATTAAAAGAATATTTAATTGAAAAATATAATTTAGAATTTAAAGAATAAATTGGTTTGGTAATGCAGATAATTGACGGCAAAAAGATATCCGCTGAAATTAAAGAAGAATTAAAAGTAAAAATTAATTCTTTAAAAGAAAATGGTAAATGTGCTCCAGGTTTAGTTACAATTTTGGTTGGAGAAAATCCCGCTTCAAAGGTTTACGTTAACAGCAAGATTAAAGCCTGCGCAGAAATCGGAATGAACTCAAAACTTGAAAAACTTGATGAAAATATAAGTGAAGACGAGCTTCTGAAAATTATTGAAAATTACAACAATGATGATTATTTTAATGGAATACTAGTACAGCTTCCTCTGCCAAAACACATTGATGAAGATAAAATTATTGAGGCAATTAATCCTCAAAAAGATGTTGATGGATTTCATCCGAGCAGCGTGGGGAAATTGGTAATTGGAAAAGATACATTTAAATCGTGTACGCCGTTTGGAATTACCGAATTAATAAAACGATACGGAATTGAAACAAAGGGAAAACACGTTGTTGTTGTTGGAAGAAGTAATATTGTTGGTAAACCGATAGCAAATTTAATGCTGCAGAAAGAAGATGGAGCAAACTCTATTGTTACAATTTGTCATTCAGCCGCAAAGGATATTTCGGTTTATACCAAACAAGCAGACATTTTAATTGCGGCAATTGGTAAAGCAAATTTTATTACGAAGGACATGGTAAAAGAAAATGTGGTTGTAATTGATGTCGGTATAAATAGAATTGAAGATCCAAATAGTAAGAACGGATATAGATTGGTTGGAGACGTTGATTTTACAGGAGTTTCGGAAAAAGCTTCTTTTATTACTCCGGTTCCGGGCGGTGTTGGACCAATGACAATAGCAATGTTATTGAGCAATACATTTAAAGCGTATACTTTGAAAGAAAAATAAAAATAGATTCTATGGAAAATGTTATTGAAAAAATTGTAAATCAAGTTTTTACCGAAAAAGCTTTACATGATTTTTATTGCGTTGGTGAAACTTGCAAAGGTTGGGAAAGAAACGTTGTTGATCAGCCGACTGCAATTAATAAAATTGTAGAAAGCGGTGCTGAACGAATTTCAGCCGGTAAAGGTGTTGGGAATGAAATAAATGATATATCTTTAGCAAGAATGATTGATCACACAATGCTGAAGCCGGAAGCTACACCTCAAGAAATTACCACGTTATGTGAAGAAGCAAAAACTTATAATTTTGCGTCTGTTTGTGTCAATCCAAGTTATGTGCAATTGTGCCGTCAATTATTAATAGGTACTCAAGTAAAAGTTTGCACTGTAATAGGTTTCCCGCTTGGAGCAACAACAACGGCGGTAAAACGATTAGAAGCCGAAGAAGCTTTAATCAATGGCGCGGAAGAAGTGGATATGGTAATTAATATCGGAAAACTAAAAGCCGGCGATTATGATTATGTTTTTAATGATATAAATCAAATAGCGACTGTCGCGAAAAGTAAAAATGCCGTGTTAAAAGTTATTTTGGAAACCGCGCTTTTAACAGATGAAGAAAAGATTAAAGCTTGCATTTTAAGTAAGCAGGCAAAAGCGGATTTTGTAAAAACATCTACCGGTTTTAGTAAAGGCGGCGCTACCGCAGCGGATGTTGCATTAATGCGCTACGTTGTTGGTTCGTCGGTTGGAGTTAAAGCATCAGGCGGAGTAAGAACCCTTGAAGATGCCGAACTGATGATAAAAAGCGGTGCCGATAGAATTGGTGCAAGCGCGAGCGTTAAAATTGTTTCCGGCGATAAATCAAAATCTGAAGGATATTAGTGGTTTTAGATTTAATTATTTCAAAATCCGATGATGGATTTAATGCCGAAATTCCTTCTATAAAAGGATGTGATTGCTGGGCGCATAAAGAAGATGAAGCGGTTGAAAAATCAATTGAACTGTTAAAATATTATTTAAATCTTGAAGATGATTCTAAAATAAATATTGATAGAGCCCGAAAAGAAAATTTTAAAACTATATACAAATTAGTATTTAATAAAGACCTTCCGTGAAAGAATTCAAAACAGAAAGAAGATTAAAAAGGATTGAAAAAGTCCTTACGGAAAGACAGTTTTCATTACGTATGGTACTGGAAAATATTCACGATCCTCACAACGTTAGCGCAATTTTTAGAACTTGTGATGCGGTTGGAGTTCCGGCTGTTGATTTGATTTATACTTTTGAAACATTTCCTCAAATAAGTAAAATAACATCTGCGTCATCAAAAAAATGGATTGAACAAAATAAATACGATTCCGTTTTGGACTGTGTTAATAATCTTAAATCAGAAGGTTTTGAAATATACGGAAGTATTTTATCCGAAAGTGCGGAAAGTATTTATGATGTTGATTTCACGAAGAAAATAGCGATAATAATGGGGAACGAACATAGGGGAATTTCAGAGGAAATAACAAACTTAGTTGATAAACAAATATATATTCCTATGCACGGAATGATACAAAGTTTAAATGTATCTGTCGCGGCGGCTGTAATTCTTTATGAAGCGCAGCGGCAAAGATTAAATAAAAAAATGTATGAAAAAAGCGAGCTTTCAAATAATCAGTTAGTAAACTTAATTAATGTTTGGTGTAACAAATGATTCAGCAAATTAAAAAAGTAAATAGTATTAAAGGAATTTTAGAATTGCCCGGCGATAAATCAATATCGCATAGGGCAGTTATGTTTTCTGCGATTGCCGATGGCGAGTCGGAAATTTATAATTGTTTAATGTCTGAAGATGTTAACGCAACAATTAACGCATTCAGAAATATGGGAACTAAATTTGACATCGAAAAAGAGAAAATAATTGTATGGGGAAATGGTTTTAGCGGTTTAACAGAACCTGAACGCGAGTTGGATTTGGCAAATTCCGGAACAACGACAAGACTCATTTCCGGTATATTGGCTGCTCAAAAATTTCCCACAACTATTATTGGCGATGAATCATTGTCAAAACGACCGATGAAAAGGATAATTACACCTTTAAGACAAATGGGCGCAAATATATCTGGAAATAATAATTGTCTGCCATTAATAATTAAACCAACAGATTACTTGAGACCTATCCATTATGAACTACCAATTCCAAGCGCTCAAGTTAAAAGCTGCATTTTATTAGCAGGACTTTATCTTGACGAAGAAACTGTTGTTGTTGAGAGCGTTGAAACCAGAAATCATACTGAAAAAATGTTGGGATTAAAAGTTATTGAGGAAGGAAATACAAAAACAATTTATTCTTCACTTAGTTATTATCCGATTGCGTCAGAATATAGAGTTCCGTCTGATATTTCAACCTCAGCTTTTTTTATGGTTCTCGCAAGCTTGGTAAAAAATTCTGAAATTAAAATTACCGGAGTTTCATTAAATGAAACACGTACCGGAATTATTTCGGTTTTAGACGCGATGGGTGCAGATATTTCTGCCGAAAATGTACATGAATATAATGGTGAATTAAGAGGCGATTTAATAATTAAAAGTGCTGAGCTTACTAACGTTGAGTTTGACGAAGAAATAATTCCAAATATTATTGATGAAATTCCAATTTTATCGATTGCAGGAATATTTGCGAACGGTGAATTTGAAATATCGGGAGTAAAAGAACTGCGCACCAAAGAAAGTGATAGAATAAATTCAATTTGTAGAAATTTGGAAAAGTTGGGATTACAAGTTGATGAATTTGAAGATGGCTTTGCGGTTCGAGGTAATATAACAAAAAACTCAGCTGTCTTCGAAAGTTATGGTGATCATAGAATTGCAATGTCTTTTTCAATATTGGCTTCAATAATTGAAGGTGATTTTAAAATAAATAATTTTGATTGCGTCGCTGTTTCAAATCCCGATTTCTTAAATCAATTGAAGAGTATTACAATTTAATACTTTATCGGTGTAATAGAATTAGGGAATTACTTAATCATATAAAATTAATCAATTGATGTTTATTGAATGATTTATGAAAATAAAAATGTTTTGGAGATAAAATGAGTGTTGATGATAAAAAAGTAATTTACTCAATGATCGGTGTTAGTAAATACTATGATAAAAAAGTTATATTAAAAGATATTTATCTTTCCTATTTCTATGGCGCGAAGATTGGAGTGCTTGGCTTAAACGGTTCAGGGAAAAGCTCATTACTAAAAATTCTAGCCGGAGTAGATAAAGAATTTAATGGCGAAACCGCCGTATCTCCAGGATATACAATTGGTTATTTGGAACAAGAACCTCAGCTCGATGAAACAAAAACTGTTAAGGAAATTGTTGAAGAAGGAGTTCAGGAAATAGTTGACGTGTTAAAACAATTTGATGAAATAAACGCAAAATTTGCTGAGGAAATGACTGATGATGAAATGACTAACCTACTTGAAAAGCAGGGAAAAGTTCAAGATAAATTAGACGCAATGAATGCTTGGGATTTAGATTCAAGATTGGAAATGGCGATGAATGCGCTAGGCTGTCCTCCGGGAGAAACTTCAGTAAAAGTTTTATCCGGCGGTGAAAAAAGAAGAGTTGCTTTGTGCCGGTTACTGTTAAAGAAACCGGATATATTACTTTTGGATGAACCGACAAACCATTTAGATGCCGAAACAGTTTTATGGCTTGAGTCGGAATTGAACAGATATGCGGGAACTGTAATTGCTGTAACACACGATAGGTATTTTCTGGATAATGTAGCGGGATGGATATTGGAATTGGATAGAGGTGAAGGAATTCCCTGGAAGGGAAATTATTCATCTTGGCTTGAGCAAAAACAAAATAGATTAAAACTTGAAGAGAAAAAAGAAACGGAAAGACAAAAAACATTACAGCGTGAATTAGATTGGATTAAAATGTCGCCTCGCGGAAGACAGGCAAAATCCAAGGCAAGAATTACATCTTATGAGAATATGCTGAAAGATGAAAAAGAACAGGTTCAAAAAGAATTGGAAATTTATATTCCTGCTGGACCAAGATTGGGTAACGTTGTAATTCAAGCTGAAAATGTTTCTAAAGCTTTCGGCGATAAATTACTTTTTGAAAATTTAAACTTTTCACTTCCTCCGGGTGGAATTGTAGGCGTAATTGGACCAAATGGAGCGGGCAAAACAACTTTATTTAGAATGATAATTGAACTGGAAAATGCGGATTCGGGAAATTTTAAAATAGGTGAAACTGTTAAATTAGCATATGTTGATCAAAGCAGAGATATTTTGAAATCTGACAAATCAGTTTGGGAAATTATTTCGGAAGGTTCTGACATAATAAAATTGGGTAATAGAGAAATGAATTCGCGTGCCTACGTTGGTCAGTTTAATTTTGCCGGCAGCGATCAGCAAAAGAAGGTAAGCGTGCTTTCCGGCGGAGAGAGAAATAGAGTACACTTGGCAAGAGTTTTAAAAGAAGGCGCAAATGTGATTCTGCTGGATGAACCTACAAATGATTTGGATGTAAACACAATGCGCGCATTGGAAGAAGGTCTTCTTAATTTTGCCGGATGCTCAGTGGTTATTAGTCACGATAGATGGTTTTTGGATAGGATTTGCACACATATTTTAGCGTTTGAAGGCAACAGCCAAGTTGTTTGGTTTGAAGGAAATTTCTCCGATTATGAAGAAAATAGAAGAGAGAGATTGGGTTCGGCTGCAGATATTCCCCAAAGAATAAAGTACAAAAAATTAATAAGATAAATTTTGATTCTAAGGCTGACGTTTTGAATTTATCTCATTGTTAATATATAATTGCGAAGATAGATTATTGATATGTAATTTTGTTAAATGACTTTTTCGCTAATTAATTCATTAAGTACATTTCCTACTTCTTCCGCTTTTGAATGGATCATAAAATGACTTCCGTCTTTTATAACAATTGAGTCTGAAATTAATTTTATCGGAAATGTTTTATCATTTGTTCCATGAATATGAAATAAATTTGTTTCATTTTTCGTCAAATTTTCCCAATTAACAACTTGATGAAATGCCCATTTAAAATAATTTTCCGTGCAGTTATTTATCATATTAATAAAAATAGCTTTACCTTTATCGGAATTATATCCGAATAAATTTGCCCAAACGGGAAATGTTTTTAAGACTAATTTCCTATTAAATAATTTATAAATGGGAAAATGCTTGAACATCAATAAAGAAAGTGGATTTTCATTGCTGTGTTTTATGCTGGGAATAATAATAACTTTTTCCGGTTTTATAATTTTAGAAATTTCCTGAGCGACAATTCCGCCAAAAGAATGACCGACTAAAATTATTTTTCTATCTTTAACTTCTATTAATTTAGAAAATCTGTTTACATAGTTAACCAGACTTTCATTTTCATCAGGTTCAAGCCAATTTAAGAAATGTAAACTACCGGAATTAAGCTTAAGGTTTTCAAATAATCTTTGATCAAAACATAAACCTGGGATAAAATAAATGTCGTACATTTTTAGAGTTCAAGAATTTGATGTTTGTATTCATGAATATCTAATTCATTATAAAGCCAATCAAAAAAGTCAAATCCATATTTATTTATAAAATTTAAAATGCCTAATTCTCTTTCCTGCAAATTATCATTCGGGTAAATGCTGTTTCTTGCTTTTTTAAGTTGCCTAATTGTAGCATCATATTTTGTTTCCTGCAATTTCAAAGCTTTTGTCTTTAATATTTCCAACTGATTTAGAATTTTATCATTTGTATTTTTTGTCGGATCGATTAAAGTTTTATCAATTGATTCCAATAAATTAGATAATTGATTTAATTCGTTTGTAATGTTTGCCGAACAATTGGCAAAAATTTGTTCAACATTGTTATCCGAAATACTGTTAAGAGTAGTTTCTTTCATTTTTTCAAAATCACCGAAAAACTGCTGAGTGCTTAAATTATATTTCATAAGAATTTTGGCAATATTGCTTTCAATAATTGTTGCGGAAGCTCTTGGAAAAACGAAAGGATGCTGAATGTTAAAATGTTTGTAAAGTGGTACTACCTGCGCGTAATAATTTACTTCACCTGGACCGGCTACATAAAATCCGGTTGGGAATAGAAAGTCTTCACATATTGGTCTTAGTAAAACATTGGGACTAAAACTTTCCGGTTTCTCATCGAGTAGGTTGAATATTTCCGCCAAAGTAATTTTTTTTCGTTTGCCTTTAAGTCTGAATTCATCATCCGCCGGTTCAATTAAATGTCTTCCTGTTTCATCAGATAAAAATAAATTTATTGGTTTTACTTTTACTTGCGAATGATAATTTTCATCCAGATCAACGCTGGTTAACAATATATCTTTTGTATGTAACTTAAAATTATTAAGCTCTTTTTTAAAGATCGGGACTAATAATTTTTTAACTTCTTTATCTTGCGGATTAAAAATTATCAAACCGGTTTCGTCAAAAATTTTAAATGTAAATTTGAAGAATGATTCCGCAATTGTAAGGTTTGAATCTAAAACTTCATCAGCAAAATTATTAAGTTCACTTCTAAATTCGGTATCTCTTAAAAACGAAAAAATTTTCTGCTTAAATTCAATTAATGCCTCAGTAAATTTAAGCGAACCAACACTTCCTAAATTTTCTTCTTTTTGAATTTCTTCATTATATAAAATTGTTTGTATTTCATTGTCATTGTTAAGTAATTTTACGTTTGAAATTTCTTCAAAATCATGATCATCACCCGCCATCCAAAAAACCGGAATGAAATTATATTTCTTAAATTTTTCGTTTAAATACTCGCTTAATTTGACAGCCGTAAAAATTTTGTAAATTGTATATAGCGGTCCGCCCATCAAACCAAGCTGCTGACCTGTAATAACAGCGATAGTATTTTCATTTTTTATCAATTCAATATTTGATTTTGTCTTTTCGGAGAATTTCTGATTTTTGTACTGATTTTTTATAATATCATAAAGTTTTGGTCCATTTTCATTGGAAATTTTGCTAAAGATTTCTTCATACGTATTTTCATCCCGGAAATTGGTTTCATAATAGTTTTTTACTTTTTCAAAATTATTTACATAATCAACAAAAAGTTGACTCATTCCGGGAATTTGACTAAAATCTATATTCATTTTAACTCCATTTTTCAACATTCACTTCCTAAAAATATAAATCTTACAGATTGTTTACATGAATAAATTTTTCTTAAAGGCTATTCTTTGATTAATTTATAAATTTGTAGTCTTTATTTTTCAAAATGATTTGACTAATTTTTAAAATAAATTTGAATTGATGATGATAAAAAATAGAATCGAGTTTTTTGCAAAAATTTCAATTGCGGTAATTTTACTGATATACTTAATTGAGTACGTAAACTATGAAGAAATTATAAACGCTATCAAATCGTCAAATAAAATTTTAGTTTTATTAGTTTTTTTATTAAGTTTTTAAATATTTATGTTCAATTTTTAAAGTGGGAAGTTGTTTGCAATTCACTTTTAGGAATAAAAGATAAAAAGAAAATATTTTTGTCATTATTTTATGGATTTAGCGGAGGAATCGCAACTCCGGCAAGAATCGGCGAATACGTTGCTAGAAAATTTCCCTTTGAAAATACATCTCTGATGAAAATAACAATTGCGACAATTATTGAAAAATTTACATCATTATTTTTGGTTTTAGTAATTGGAGCGTTGACCGGAATATTATTTTTGTATAAATATTTTTCATTATCATACGCCGGATTAGCAAGTTTGTTATTTATAATAATAAGTGTTTTATTTGTTTTTTTTCTAAGAGGAATAAAAAAGTCGACAAAGTTTGTTAAATATCTGACCGATAAATTCAAATTCTTTAATGATCTATTTCTTGAATTGAAATACGTAAAAGAAATTAAACATAACAGTTTTAATTTGTTAATTGTTTATTCCATAGTTTTTTATTTTATATATGTTTCGCAGTATTCAATTTTAGTTCTAGCGTTTAACAACGGCGGCAGTTTTATTTATGCATTTTGGTCGGGAACTTTGGTAATGTTCGTGAAAAGCGTTTTGTCATTTATTTCATTTGCTGATCTCGGCATTCGCGAAAGTACTTCGGTATTTGTGCTTTCAAAAATGGGTTTATCAAAAGCCGTTGGTTTTAACTCCGCAATATTTTTATTTTTATTTAACGTGTTAATTCCTTCAATTATCGGTTTGGCTCTTCTTATCAGAAAACAAAAATGATAATATTATTTTTAATTTTTGCCGCTGTTTCATTTTATTATTTAATATTCCTCATAAAAATTGTTAACGGGTTGAAAATTGTAAAAAATGATCTTGACAGTAATTCGTTGAATGAATTTGTAAGTGTGATCATTCCCTTTAGAAATGAAGAAAATATTTTACAAAGAAATTTGGCAAGTGTTGAATCGCAGTCATTTCCCAAAGATAGATATGAAATTATTTACGTTGATGATAATTCGGATGATAATTCGGTTAAAGTTATTGAAGATAATATTTCTTCCAATAATGTTAGAATTATTAAATCCGAAAATAATTTTAATGACAGAGCACATAAAAAACTTGCGTTAAAAATCGCTATAGAAAATTCTAAAGGTGAAATTATTATTACTACAGATGCCGATTGTTTCCATAGACGTGATTGGCTATCAACAATGGTGAAAAAATTTGATATGGAAACCGGATTTGTTTCCGGTCCGGTAGAATTTGTTGATGACGGAAAAATATTCTCAAAATTGCAGAAATTGGAATTTTCAAGTTTGATAATTGTAGGAGCGGCATTAATTGGAATTAATGAACCCATAATTTGTAATGCGGCAAATTTAGGATTTAGAAAATCTGTTTTTAAGTTGGTAAACGGTTACGAAGATAATTTAAATCTATCATCCGGAGATGATGAATTTTTAATGCAGAAAATATCAACCCGTACAGATTATAAAGTAAAATTTTGTTATGATAAAAATGCTGTTTCTTATACGCATCCGAATAAAACAATTAAGGAATTTGTAAATCAAAGAAAACGTTGGGCAAGTAAAAGTTTTTATTATGTTAAAAAATCAATTACGTTAAAATTGCTTTTCATCTATATTTTTTATTTAAGTTTTTTAATTCAGTTTTTACTTGGAATATTTTACGATAAACTATTTTTTGTTAGCCTGATGTTTAATTTTATTTTTAAAGTTTTTACCGAAAATCAAATTGTAAGACGTGAATCAACTGACTTATTCAAAAAAGTTAGCCTAAAATTATTTCTTCTCGCAGAAATTTTACATATCCCTTACATAATTTTAGCGGGATTTTCCGGAT
The DNA here is from genome assembly GCA_016713565.1 of Ignavibacteriota bacterium. NCBI lineage: Bacteria > Pseudomonadati > Ignavibacteriota > Ignavibacteriota bacterium. Next base: position 310,506 of record JADJOX010000007.1, on the reverse strand, counting down.
TGTTCGGTAACTATGAATGGAAAGGCAGAAAAGTTAAAAGATGAAATGGGAATATAATCCTCCGATATTAATCAAAAAATTATTTTCTAATTTTCAGTGGGAATCTGAAAATCCGAAAATACTTTTAACTTTTGATGACGGACCAAATCCCAATACAACGGAAAAAATTTTAAAGGAATTACAAAAAAATAACGTTAAAACAATTTTCTTTTGTGTCGGTGAAAATATTGAAAGATACGGTTCAATTGCGCGTGAAATTATAGAAGAAGGGCATGAAATTGGAAATCATACTTTAAAACATCAAAAAATTACAAAACAAAAGAAAGATGAAATATTTCGATCAATCGGCTCTGTTCAAAATTATGCTTTGGAAAATTTAAATTATAAAATAAAATATTTTAGACCACCTCACGGTCGATTTGACTTGCGGACAAATATAATTTTAAATTCATTTAATTTGCAAAATGTACTTTGGTCATTATTAACATTTGATTATAAAAATGATCTAAATATTGTTAAATTTGCTATCGAAAATTATTTAATGGAAAAATCTATAATTGTGTTTCATGACAGCAATAGATCTAAGGATATTATAGTAGATTCTATTAAATTAACTTTGGAAAATGCTGAAAAGAAAAATTATCAAATTGGAAAACCGTCTGAATGTTTGAGACACTTTTCATAATTGCTATATCACTTTATTTCATTCAAGCTGTTTTACTTTCAATTGGTGCAAAAAAGAAGTTTCCCAAAATTGAGGAAATCAACTTTCCGACATGCACAGTTATTGTAGCGGCAAGAAATGAAGAGAAGAATATATTAGAATGTTTAAAATCATTGGATGAGTTGATTTATACTAAAAATAAATTAGAAATAATTTTAGTAGATGATTTTTCCGATGATCAAACAAAAAATATTATAGAAAATTTTATTGCCGATAAACCGATTTTCAAACTTATACAGCCGATAAAGAATTTTGGTGAAATTAAAGGGAAAGCCAGAGCAATAGCAAACGGCATCGATGTTTCAAAAGGTGAAATAATTTTTACAACCGACGCGGATTGTGTTGTAAATCCAAATTGGATAAAAACATTGGCAAGTTATTACACTAAAGAAGTTGGCATGGTTTGCGGTTATACAAATCAAAAGTTTAAAAATATTTTTGAAGCCGTTCAGGATATTGATTTTATTTATTTGCTTACGGTTGCGGCGGGCGCTATAAATTTTTGGAAACCGATCTCCGCAATTGGAAATAATATGTCGTACAGAAAATCCGCGTATTTGGAAGTCGGCGGATATGAAAAAATTCCGTTTTCCGTAACAGAAGATTTTCAATTACTTATGGCTATTTTCGACGATAAAAAGTATAAAATAATTTATCCTGTTGATTCCGGCGGTTTGGTTACTTCAAAACCATGTGAAGATTTAACAACTTTATTTAGGCAAAAAAAACGTTGGGCTGTCGGCGGATTAAATGTAAGACTTGACGGCGCTTTTGTAATTGGTACGGCAATTTCTGTAATTGTTCTAACTTTATTGATTCCGTTTTTTTATTCAACAACAATTTTTTATTTATTCTTATTTAAAATATTCACCGATTATTTTATGATCTCGAATATTTATAAAGCTCTTGAGCTAAAACTTAAAATACTGAATTTCTTGTTTTTCGAAATTTATTTGCCGGTATATTTTGTTATAACCGGGATCAATATTTTATTTAACAAAAAAGTTATTTGGAAAGGCAGGGAATTTTAATGCTGCTTTTATGTAATTACTACGTTACATATAGATGCAATGCTTATTGCGAGTTTTGTCATTTTGCGGAACATGGTAAATTTAAAAATACACCACACGCAAGTTTGGAAGATTTTAAGAATAACATTTCTCAGCTTTATGATTTAGGAGTTAAGTTCATTGATTTAACAGGTGGAGAACCATTGTTAAATAAAGATATCTCCGAAATGGTAACGCTCGCTAAAAATTATAAAATGCAGACAAGCATAACAACCAACACACTTCTATATAAAAAATATGCCGAATCATTAGCCGGAAAAGTAAATCTTTTGCATTTTTCTTTGGATTCACCCGATGAAGAAGAACATAATAAAATTAGAAAAATAGATTGCTACAATTCGGTTTTGGAAAGCGTTGAAATTGCGAAAAGTATTGGAGAGTTTCCCGATATACTTTTTACCGTTACAAATGATACTTACAAGAAACTTCCTCAAATGCATGAATTAGCCGCAAAGAGAGATTTGGTTTTGTTGGTAAACCCCGTTTTTTCCTATTTCGGTAACCCCGGTTTAACAAATGAAGCAATGGATTTTATTGAAGAATATGTTAACGGCAAATTAGATATTTATATTAATCCGTCATTTCTTACACTGCGCAGAAACGGTGGAAATAATATAGATGATCCGCTATGCAAAGCGGTTTCTAGAGTAATTGTAATATCGCCGTTTAATGAGATAATACTTCCATGTTATCATTTTGAAAATGATAAAATAAAAATTGATAAGCCGATTAAAGAAATTATGCAGTCGGAAAAGTATAAATATTTCTTAGCAATGGAAGGAAGATTTGATTTTTGCGGCGGCTGCACTGTAAATTGTTATTTTGAACCTTCGTTTGCTTTCCCCACAAATTTGTACGGATTAGCAAGCGTTACTTCTAAATTTAAGTATGGTTATAATAAGTTAATTAAACAAAAAATTAAAAAGAAAATTGTAAGATCTAAATTGTAATAATTTTGATTCTTAGAAATTTGCAGAAATTATTGTCTTAAAAAATATCCGGATGTTTGCTGATGAAAACTCAATCGCGAAATAAAAATTTATTGATTTTATTAATCATCATTTCAACATTTTCCGTGCAATTAGCGCAGGAAAATCTTGAATTCTTTCCTTCAAATTTATTGGTTCAGCCATACATTGCAAATACGTTAGAACCAAAATTGGGATTTGAATTTAAAACAGACAGAAATGAATTAAGTCTTAACGTTGGAAATTCTATTGACATTTTACATTATAAATTGGATGACAAAAATAATTTTTCGTTTGGTGCGGATTTATTTACGTACACATTGTTAAGAAGTCAGAATGATTTTCATTTTCCGGTTGACGCAGTAGATTATCTTTTCGGATTTAATTTGGGATATAAAACAAATTGTGTTGATGTAGAATTTGGCTCAAGGTTAAGATTTAGCCACATCAGCGCGCATTTTGTTGACGGTCATTTTGATAAAGAATTGAATCAATGGAGAGATAACAGAAAGCCAAAAGTCTACAGCAGAGAGTTTTTTGAGTTAATGCCTTATCTGAGATTTCATGATCTAAGAATTTACACCGGGATCACATACATTTACAAAGTTGATCCTAATAATTTAGGTCAGGATCAGTATCAACTCGGTTTTGATTATTTTTTTACTAATTTAATTAGCAGTAAAATTTCGCCATTTTTAGCCTATGATTTTAGATTGATAAACATATACAGCTACACCGGAAATAATTCTTTATCAGCCGGAATTAAAATCGGAAATCCTAAAGGAAAAGGATTTAGCATTTATTTTAGATATTTTAACGGATACAATATTCATGGGGAATATTTTGACGTTAAAGAAAAATTTTCTTCCATAGGATTTAATGTTGATTTATAGTTTTTAAGGAATATCATTTGACTAAAAATAAATTTTTTCAAAGTCCGCTTTTTCATTTGCTGCTTTTTTTGGTAACATTTGTAACAACTGTAATTGCAGGTACTGAATGGATAACTGGAACGATGGGTCCGTATGATTTAGAATCATTGGCAATAGGACTTCCATATTCTTTGTCGGCGCTTTTTATTTTATCAACGCATGAGTTTGGACATTATTTTGCCGCAAAGATCCACAAAGTTAAAGCAACACTTCCGTATTTTATTCCAATTCCTCCGATTCCGGAATTTTTCAATTTTGGAACTATGGGAGCTGTAATAAGAACAAAATCAGAAATTCCTACAAATAAAGCAATGTTCGATATTGGAATTGCGGGACCGATTGCAGGATTTATAGCTTCATTGATAATTTTAATTTATGGGTTCACTCATTTGCCTTCAATCGAATATCTCTTGGCAATTCACCCCGATTATTTTTCGCCGGAATACGGAAAAAATTCAATGACTCTTGAATTTGGAAATAATTTGTTATTTATTTTTCTTAAAGAATTATTTACCTCAAAAGAACAATTTGTTCCGCCAATGACAGAAGTATATCATTATCCGTATCTTATGACAGGCTGGTTTGGTCTTTTAATTACGGCAATGAATATGATACCGGTCGGACAATTAGATGGTGGTCATATTGTTTACAGTATGTTCGGATCAAAATTACAGGAAGCTGTTGCAAGTATTTCAATGATTTTTCTGGTAATCTTTGGTATATCTGGAATTGTTGACGGATTATTAGAATTAAATATTGGTTTTGGATGGTCGGGTTGGCTTTTTTGGGCAGTTATTCTTTTTTTTATAATTAAAGTAAAACATCCTCCGGTAAGGCATTTTGAAAAATTGGGTTGGAAAAGAATGATATTGGGATATTTTAGTTTATTTATTCTATTGATATCATTTTCACCGTCTCCATTTTATCTCAGCTTTTAGTAGGCAGTAAAAAATGTACTTGTAAGTTTAAAGGTTCTTCTATAATTTTTAGTTTGAAAATATCAAAAGGTGACCATAGAAAAATTTGCTACTTTATTTCAATTTTAATCTAAAAAGGAAAGTAAATTTTCATGTGGTTTCTTTCAGTCAAATTCTTCAATCAATCACATCTTTTATTCTAGATGAAATTTAAGTTTATTAAAATATTGCTGTTATTCGCATTTTTATTCATAATTGGCTGTGAAGAAATTCCAAGCGATATTGTTGAATCAAAATCCGCTGAATATATTGTTGAAAGTATTTCTTCTCCAAATGAATTCGCGTATTCCGAATCAAATAAAGTTTTGGAAAATTTTATTACAATTAAAAACACTCAATCAATTGAGAAAGTATGGTTTGTAATTTCCAATTTGGACGGCAGTGAAGAAATCAGCGATTTGATTTTTATGAATACCAAAGATGTAACGGTTAAGAAAACTTATTCCGGGGAATATACATTTGATGAAAACTTACTTACAGGAAATTATGTAATTGATTTTTATGTTGAAGATAACATAAACCCAAACGGCACAAATATTAAAAAAGCCGCGGAAAAGAAATTTAAATTTTTAAGTAACGCTGCTAATTTAGCTCCGGTTATTTCAGATCTTAATATTCCATCGCAGATAGATAGAAATACTTCTTTTGTATTTTCAATTAAAGTTAATGATCCAAACGGATTGAATGATGTTAAGGAAGTTTATTTTGAATTATTACGTCCCGATAGTTCAATTGTTTATTCCGATGCAAATAATACTAATAAGAAGTTTCCGATGTTTGATAATGGCGATGTAAGCGGCTCTGGTGATTTAACTCCAAATGATGGAATCTTTTCGCTAAAGAACAGTTTCGGCACAAGCTCTCAAACCGGTCTTTGGCATTTTACATTTTACGCTGTTGATAAATCCGGTTCTGTAAGCAATACAATTAATTTTTCACTAAAAGTAAATTAATTTTGAAAAAAAGCATTTTAATATTTCTGACAATTTTTTTAGTAAATTCATTTGCGCAAAAGCTTCCGAATACTTTTAGCATTGAACAAAATAGTTTAAGTAAAATTCTTGCTGATCCAACGCCGAGCGGTAATGCCGTTGAATATATTGAATTTATGGGAACTGATATTTGGGTTGCAACTACTCTTGGATTAAGTAAATCGACAGACGGCGGTGAAAGTTGGACAAATTATAAATTCGGTGAAGAAGGGATTTCCGCCTTAGCAATTAATAAAGATACAATTTGGTGTGCCACGTGGCATCCTTTGGAAAATTCCGATGACGTTGTTCCTGTTGGTACAGGATTGCATTATTCTCCCGATAAAGGTGAAACTTGGATAGACATTCCTCAGCCTGTTGACGCTCAAGATGATTCATCAATTGTATATGGCATAAATACTCTTCGCGCTTTACCAATTCCAGTTGTTGAAGGAAATTTTACGAGAAGCATTGCCTTTACAAAAAATATTATTTGGATCGCCTCGTTTTACGGCGGTTTTAGGAAAAGTAACGATTTAGGCAAAACGTGGGAAAAAGTTGTTGTTCCACCCGATTATTTGAATTCAATAAAACCGACAGATACATTAAATTTTACGGTTTCACCATCTTCGGGAGCCTTAGGTTTTGAAAATAATTTGAATCATAGATTCTTTTCGTTAAAGGCAATTAATGATTCTACAATTCTTGTTGGTACCGCAAATGGAATTAACTTAAGTACAGACGGCGGAATAAGCTGGAAAAAATTTACACACACTAATCAAGATAATTCTATAAGCGGAAATTTTGTGCTTAAACTGGACTATGATTTTTCACGGAAAATTATTTGGGCAGCTACTTGGAAAGCTGAAGGAACAACTGAATTTTACGGCTTAAGTTCTTCAAGCGATATGGGAAATAATTGGGAAACTTATCTTACCGGCGAAAATATTCACGATATTGGTTTTACGTTTAATTTAACAGGTGAAGAATCGGATGTTATGGCTGCCACCGATAATGGTGTTTTTCGTTCAAATGATTTAGGATTGACGTGGATTAATTTACCTCAAATTATAGATTCTGAAACAGAAGTTAAATTAAACTCTACAAAATTTAGGGCAGTTAATTGTTTGTTGGATAATTCATCAATAAATAATATTTGGTTTGGTACTGAAGCCGGAACGGCTGAATTGACTGAATCAAACGGAATGTGGTCAGGTAACTGGAAAGTGTTTCTTTCTTCTCCAAATATTGCTTCCAGAACACAAGCTATTGCTTTTCCAAATCCTTTTAAACCCGATACCGAACAAATAAATATCAAATATATGTTTAGTGGAAACTCGCAGCAAGTAACAATTAGAATTTTTGACTTTGGTATGAATTTGGTGAGAACTGTAATTCAAAATGCAAACCGAAACGGCGGAAAGGAAATTATTGATAACTGGGACGGCAGGGATGAAAATTCAAAATATGTTCCCAATGGTGTTTATTTTTATAGGATTGATGTTGGCGATACCGAACCGATTTTTGGCAAAATTATGGTGCTGATGTAATGATTAAAAAATTATCCATAAATATTTTTGGAATTTTATTATTCCTTTCCTCAGTAAATATGGCACAGCCGGAATTTTCCAAATTAAATAGTATGGCCGGAGCATTCAGCAGAATGGGTTTTGGAGCGCGCGGAATTGCAATGGGCAATTCTATTTCCGCTTTGGATGAAGGAAATATGGTATCTTATTACAATCCTGCTTTATCTGCTTTTCAGGAAAAAAATTATTTTCAAACCTCATATTCGTTTTTATCATTAGACAGATCATTGAATTTCTTGAACTTTACAAGAAAATTGGAATTCGGTAAAAATAAATCTTCCGATGGAAAACCCCGTTCAATTGCGGGAATTAGCTTTGGTTTGATAAATGCCGGCGTAAGCAATATTGACGCGAGAGATAACCAAGGTGAAAAAATAAAAGATTTGTCGACTTCGGAAAATCAGTTCTTTTTAAATTTTTCAAACAGATTCTCTGAAAAGTTGTCATTGGGAATTGGATTAAAATTATTTTACTACAAACTTTATGAAGATATTACTTCTTCCGGCTTTGGTTTTGATATTGGAGCCTTGTATAAATTTAGCGACAAGCTGAATTTTGGAATTGTTCTTGCCGATATTAATTCAAAATATAAATGGGATACAAGCGGTCTTTATGGAACAGACGGCAATTCGACTTTTAATGAATTTCCGTTTTTAGTGAAAATATCTTCAGCGTATAAATTTAATGATCCTAAGTTAGTCGCTACAATTGAATACGAACACAGCAGTGCAGAAACCGATTTTATAAGGTTGGGAACAGAATATAATATTTATGAAAACTTGTTTTTAAGAGGAGGAATAGACCGAATCAGCGTTTCTAATTTTGATATTCCAATGAAACCTGCATTAGGATTTTCATATTCGCAGATGATAAATGAAATTTTAATAAGCGTTAACTATGCTTATTCAATTGAACCTTATTCGTCTTATGATCATCATATTATTGGGCTTGATATTTTGTTTTAATTTTTTGTGTATTTTTGTTAGAAATTAAATAGAATAAAATGAAAAAAATTTTAACTGCAGCATTACTTTTAACAACTTCTTTATTTGCTCAAAATGCGGGCGAAAGCGGATTGTCTTTTCTAAAAATCGGAACAAGCGCAAAAAATATTGCTGTTTCTGATATTGGATATTTAGACGGCAGTGTTTCTTCGGTTTATTATAATCCAGCAGCTGTTAATTTAAATAACTCGGCAAACGTATTATTTACGCACCAAGCTTGGATTCAAGATATATCAAGTCAATTTGTAGGAGCAAATTTTAAGCTCTGGGGAATTCCCTTATCTATCGGCGCAAATACGACAAAAATTAAAGGTTTTGAAGTCAGAACTCAGCCGACAGATAATCCGCAGTCAACATTTAACGTTAATTATTTTTATGGCAATCTTTCTTCCGGATTTGATTTATATGAAAATTTGAGTTTTGGTTTTTCTTTAAAGTATTTGTATGAGAGTTTTTTTACCGACGATGCGACCGGAATTGGTTATGATCTTGGTTTGATATATTCAAATGTTGCCGAGAATTTAAATCTTGGGTTTTCCGTTAGGAATTTAGGAAGCATGAATAAATTGAGACTTGAGAAAACAAAATTGCCTTCCGACTTTATTTTAAATGCGACTTATGTAATTTCAGTAGAATCCGCGTCGCTTAAAATTCTTCCGGTTCTTGGTATTCAAAATTATTTTGCGTCAAAATTGGCTCACATACACATTGGTTCTGAAGTAGTTTATGATAATAACTTTTTTTTACGTTTGGGTTATGTAAGTGGTGTTGAATCAAGAAATATTTCTTTTGGACTTGGAGTGCTTTATAAAGGGTTTATGTTAGATTATGCGTTTACGCCGTTCAGCTATGGAATTGGAAATGCAAATACAATTTCACTTCAATATTTGTTCTAGACTTTGAGCAAATTCAATAATTGTTTGTCCTAAAAATATTTATATGAGAAACAAAATCTTATTTTGTATTTTTAATCGTCAAACAACTTATAGTATGTAATTATGGAAATTATTCAATATACTCCCGAATGGAAAGATAAGTGGGATGATTTTGTGGTTAATTCAAGCAATGGAACAATGTTTCATATGCAGAAATTTTTCGATTATCACATTCCCGGAAAATTCAATTTTAATCATTTAATTTTTGCTGAAAAAAATAAAATTAAAGCTGTTCTTCCCGGAAGTTTAATTAACAATACACATTTTGAATCACCAATAGGCGCAAGCTACGGTTCAATTGTTATTCCAGATATAACTTTTAAAGAAACAATGGATATTGTTTCAACGCTATTGGAATATTCAAAGAAAAATGGAATAAATGAATTAACATTAACCGCCGCTCCAATGATATATGAGACTTTTCCAAATCACAATTTGGATTTTTCAATGCTTTGGCAAGGATTCAAATTTCAGCTTCATTACATTTCAAGCGCGATAAAATTAAATCCTAATATAGATATTATTTCTAGATTCAATCAAACTACGAGAAGAAATATTCGTCATTCATTTAACAAAGGTATAAGAGTTGAAGTAAATGAAAAATATGATGAATTTTATCCGATATTAATAGAGAACAAAGCAAGACACAATGTTAAGCCAACGCATTCATTTGACGATTTGCAGAAATTAAAACAATTGATGCCGGATAGGCTTAAGCTATTTATGGTTTATTTGGATGATAAACCTATTGCGGGTTCATTAATGTTTTACGCCAATAAAAACGTCGCTATTTGTTTTTACAATATGCTTTTATATGAATATGCCGAATACAAACCTATACAAAGAGTTATGTTCGAAGTTGTAAAAGATGCAACTGAACGAGGTTATAATTATGTTGATATCGGAGTTTCTCAAGATACATCGGCAGAAAATCCAATGACACCAAGTATGAATCTTATTGATTTTAAGGAAAAATTTGACGCAAAATCAATAATGAGAAATACGCTTCACATAAAACTGTAATCAATCATATTAAACTTCCTGATAGTAAATTACTAAGGAAGTTTTTGTTTTATTTATATGTCGCATAAGCAAAAATCAATCGTTATTACATTTCTTGGAAACGCAGATCAAGATTCGCGCGTTGTGAATCTTATTGACTCGTTTTCAAAATTAAACTATTCTGTACAAACAATATCATTTGATTGGAAAACTGAAAATTTTAAACCTCGAGTTGGAAAAACAAATATATATAAGCTTGAAAAATCTAATTCAAGTCTAAAATTTTATTTCACATTTTTTTATTTATTGATTAGAGATTTAATAAAATATAAAGCTGATATATATTTTTCTGAAGATGTTTATACACTTCCGGTGACGTATTTTTTTGCAAAATTTAATAAAAGTAAAATATTTTATAATAGTAGAGAAATATACGCGCATTTAGCCGGATTGCGAAACAAATCCAAAGTACAGAGCATTATTGCAAAGATTGAAAGTTCGTTCATTAAAAAGGTTGATAATGTTTTTGTAACCGGAGATATGGACAAAGAATTCCTTGAAGAAAAATACCAACTCAAAAATATTTTGGTTTTAAGAAATCTTCCTAAGTATAAAAATAATTTTGAAGTAATTGATTTAAGAAAGATGTTGGACATTAGCATAAATGATAAAATATTATTGTATCAAGGCGTTTTATTAGAAGGAAGAGGAATATCAAAACTGATAAAACTTTTTGATAAAATTAATAACGCACATTTTGTAATAATCGGTGACGGCGAATTTAAATCAAAATTTGAAACTGAAGCCAAACTGCTTGGTATGCAAAACAAAGTACACTTTTTAGGATCTATTAATCACAACGCATTGCTGAATTATACTGTATCGGCAGATTTGGGATTAGCATTGATAGAGAACATTAGTTTAAGTTATTATTACGCCCTGCCAAATAAAATATTTGAATATATAATGGCTGAAGTTCCAGTTGTATGCAGCAGTCTGCCGCAAATGAAGAACATTGTAGATAATTACAAAATCGGTAAATATGTTGACGCAGATAATGAATGTGAAATTATAAATACGATAAATAACTTAATTTCTGATGAAAGATTATTAATGGTTTTCAAACAAAACTGTAAGACAGCGCGCGAAGAATTGAACTGGGAAAAGGAATTTGAAAAAATTGTTGTAAAACTAAATTTAGACAAAAATAAATAACGAACAAACTATTACATCCAAACATAATTAGTTTTAGACAGAAAAGAATTTTATCTAAAACAATAAATAATTATATTTACACCTCAAATTTGCCAAGCACAGGTTAACAAGTTGTTACCCAACTCCGTGAGGTCCGGAAGGAAGCAGCGGTTAGTATTCAATTTGTGTAATTTGCTGCTTGGCTTTTTTTATAATTCAAAATTCTTGAAACTTATAGAAATCCCATCGAAGTTTAATATTGTATTTCCAAAGTCAAAGTTTTCAGAAAATAGGTTAGAATCAAAATAATATATTTCAAAATGTTTAGTTATGTAGTTGATAGTTGAATTTATAGAAATAGTATTTATTAATCCGAAAATTCCGTTTGTAGTAATACCTATACCGTCTGATTTTCTCGCGGTATTATATCCTCTGCCTTGAAAACTTCCCACAGTATAAATAAATGAGTTTAAAAATGTAAAGATGTGACCTTTATGAACTACAATATTATTGTCGGGATTTAATTTAATCAAGTGTTTTATAAAGTTTACATCGCTGTTTATTGCCTGGTAACTTGACACAGAATTATTTTCATTTTGTTCAGTTAATAATAAATCTTCAGTTTCTGCGGTAAATGAGTAATTAATTAACGGAATTTTAACTTCCTTAAGATTTAAGTCAAAGCCAAATTCAACAGTATAACCTAACCTGGATGTACGCGCAAGCGGATCTTTCTGAGATTCATCGAAATAGCTAATTTCATCTCCAAAATTTAAAAATGAATTTCCTAAACTAATATTGAATAATGGTTTTAAATTTATTTCATCATTTAATTCAATTGCACAATTTGGAAAATATAAATTTGAAACCGGCAATGTAACCAAAATACCATAGTCAAACATTGTACCTTTTGAAGAATACGGTTTAAGTTCACCATTAATATATGCACTGCCTAAATTACTATTAAATGATTTTAAAGAGAAACCAACGGCAAATTTTAAATAATATTCTATTTCAGCGCCAATACTAAAACAATCAAACTCATCATAACTTTTACTTTTTTCGATAAATTCGGATGTGTTGGGATCATAGATATTATATTCTCCGAAAAAAAAACTATTATGCAAATAACCCAGCCCAATTGATAACGGCAGTTTTGAAACGGAAGGATCAAAGTTATATCCTAAATTTAATCCATAATTATTAAAGGTAGTTTGGGGCGAGTAATACCATTCAGTTTGTGCCGGCATAAATGAAAATGAAGCGTGATTATTTCTTGAAGAATGGCCAAGAATTGCAGGGTTGTAATAAAATCCTAAAACATCATCGTTTGGAATAGAAGCTCCGATTTGACCCGCGCCGATTAATAATGGTGACTGCTGTAAATTTGAAGTATAAAAAGCTCCGTTTTGCGCTGTTAAAATATTTGTTGATATAAAAAAAATAATAAATATAATTCTTAAGTATATCATACTTTTCCCAAAATTGTTTAAATAAAAGATAAGACAAATTTGTATTATTGACAATCTTAATAATAGGTCAATAATTTAATCACTATAAAATTTTTTAAATTTTATTCGAAGTCTGATTTAACTAATTCTTTTGAGTTGGAGTAATAGTCGGCAACTAACTTGGCTTTTGCTTTGCCAATTACATTGGCTAATTCAATTTCGGTCGCGTTTCTAATTTCATTAACGCTGTTGAAGTTTGTTAAAAGTTTTTCCGCAACTTTATCACCGATTCCTTTTATCTCTGTCAGTTCTGTTTGAAGTGTTCGGCTGTCGCGTCTTTGCCTGTGAAAAGAAATCGCGAATCGGTGGGCTTCATCTCTTAAATGCTGCAGTAATTTTAAACTTGAGGATGTTTTAGGAATTGATTGTGCTTCGGATATTTCAGGAAAAAATACTTCTTCCAATCGTTTTGCCAACCCGATTATCTGATAATTTTTTATTCCAAGATTATCCAATATTTCAACCGCGCTTGAAAGCTGACCTTTTCCTCCGTCAACCATTATCAGATCCGGCAGCTGTTCGTTTTCTTCTATTAGTCTTGAGTATCGTCTTTCAATAACTTCCTGCATGCTCGCAAAATCATTTGGTCCATCAACGGTTTTAATTATAAATTTTCTATATAATGATTTTTTAGCTTTTCCATCTACAAAAACTACCATGCTTGCAACAATATCTGTTCCTTGAAGATTAGAAATGTCAAAGCATTCAATTTTTCTTGGAAGGTCTTTTAGTCGTAAATCACGTTTTAATGAAGACAGAACATAAGGCAGATTTCCATCTTTTTTCATTTTTTGAAGCTGTATATCTTTCAATTGAAGAATAGCGTTCTGCTTGCACATGGTCAATAATGACTTTGCTTCGCTTTGAATTTTCGGGATCACAAAATTAACTTTTTTTTCGGATTTTGCATTTAGCCAATCTAACAATGCTTTATCGTCATCTGGCAATACTTCCAATATAATTGTTTTCGGTATTTCTACAAATTCCCCGTAATAAAACTTTAATGCAGAACTATAAATTTTCTCAATTTCCTCGTCAACTTCTACACTCAATTTTAATTGACGTTTACCAACTAATCTTCCTGAACGGATGTTTAAAATTGTGCATGCAACATCTTTTGCTTCAATTGCCAGGGCAAAAATATCTTTATCGTCAAAATCATTTGTAACAATTTTTTGTTTTTCGGTGTAAACTTTAAGCTGTTCAATTTTATCTCTAATTTCCGCCGCTTTTTCAAACTGGAGTTTTAAGCTTAATTCGGTCATTTCCAATTTAAGTTCATCAATCAGATCCGCAGTTTTTCCTCGTAAGACTTTAACTACTTGGTTTACCATTTTAGAATATGCTTCTTCGGAAATTAAGCCTTCACAAGGTCCGTCGCATTTTTTAATATGATAATCCAAACATACTTTTATTTTTTTTTGATCTATCACATTTTGATCAATATAATAAGAACAGCTTCTTATCTTAAATAATTTATTGATCATCCTCAGCGAATTTTTCATATTTTTTACATCTGTGTAAGGTCCAAAATATTTCGACCCGTCTTGAACAATATCTCTTGTAGGGTAAACTTGGGGAAAAGGTTCTTTTGTAACTCTAATGTACGGATATGTTTTATCATCTTTTAAATTGACATTGTACCGCGGTTTGTGCTTTTTGATTAAATTATTTTCAAGTACTAATGCTTCAATTTCATTTTCGGTCGCGATTATATCTAGGTCATGGACTTTACTTACAAGGGCTTGCGTTTTTGGCGAATCTACTTTAGATCGAAAATAAGATTGTACTCTGCTTCTTAAATTTATTGCTTTACCAATGTATATAATTTTCCCTTCATCATTAAAAAATTGGTAAACGCCAGGTAATGAAGGAATTGCTGAAATTTTATTTTTTAAATCGTTATTCATTATTAAAAAAAAAGCGAATAGTTCTTTACAAACTATTCGCAAATAAATTTATTATTTCAAAAAAAATTAAAACTTATAATTCTTTGGAATTACAACAATACCGGTTTCGGAGACGGTAAATCTTTTTCTGTCAATATCGGGATCAAAACCAATTTCTTCTCGTTCAGGTACGTGAACATTCTTATCAATTATGGCTCCTCTAATTTTTGCGTGCCGTCCAATATTACAGTTATCCATTATAATTGAATCGGTAATATAAGTGTAACTGTTTACTTTAACATTGGGACCAATGATCGATCTTTCCACCAATCCTCCGGAAATTATTGTTCCATCCGTAACCAAAGAATTAATCGCTCTTCCAACTCTTTCACCTTCATGAGAAAGTGTTTTTGCGGGAGGCATTTGTCTCTGCATGGTCCTTAAAGGCCAATTTGAATCGTACAAGTTAAATTCCGGATTAACGCTTAGAAGATCCATACTTGCTTTATAATAGCTTTCAATTGTGCCTACATCAACCCAATAAGGTCTGTCGGGATTGTTTTCATCGTCGAACCTGAAAGCTCTTACGTTATAATGTTTTTCAACCATTAATGGAATTACGTGTTTGCCGAAATCCAAGTTAGCTGTATTTTGTTCAATTAGTTCATTTAAAACTTCAGTTAAAGCTTTAACGTTAAAAACATAAATCCCCATATTAGCAAAAGAGAATCCGGGTTTTCCGGGAATTTCAGGTGGATCTGCCGGTTTTTCGATAAATGATTTAACATTATAATCTTCATCAATTTCAATTATGCCGAATCTTGTCGCATCTTCCTTATGCGTAACAATATTCGCGATTGAAAGATCGGCTTTTTTCTCTATATGATATTGAAGCAATTTCATGTAGTCCATTTTATAAATATGGTCGCCGCCCAAAACTAAGCACCAGGAATAATCGCGTTGCCTCATTAAATTTAGATTTTGAAAAATTGCGTCCGCGGTTCCTTGGTACCATTCATTTCCAGTCTTTTTCTGAGGCGGAATTGAATAAATAAACTCACCAAGTTCGGGATTAAAAATATTCCAAGCTTCATATAAATGCTGATTAAGAGAATCTGATTTATATTGAGTTAGAACATAAATTTTTCTCAAACCGGAATTGAGACAGTTTGATAACGCAAAATCAATTATTCTGTATTTCCCGCCGAATGGAACGGAAGGTTTTGTTCTCATGCCGGTAAGCGGATGAAGCCTTTCACCTTGTCCGCCGGCTAAGATCATCGTTAATGTTTCTCTTTGAAGTGCCGAACCTTTAAATGCCATAGTAAGCTCTTTTTATTTTGCAAAATATATTTACTATTATTGAATAGTCATTTGAATTTAACAAGAAAATATATGTGCTTTCAAATCAATAATTACTTTTTTTAATTATGAAAGTCAAGAGAAAATATTTCTTTTTTGGTTGTTCAATCATATTATTTATAGGATTTTCAATTTTATTTTTCATAATATTAAAAGCTTATAAAATTTCCTCCAATCATAGCAAATCGTTTATCGAAAACGGGTTTAGGTTCAGCGCTTCACAAATTCCTGAAATTGAAGAATACATATCTTCCGAACAAAAAAATATTGACATTTTACATTATATAATTAACATTGAAGTTTTCCCGAAAAGGAAAATCATTTTAGGTAAAACAATTATAAATGGAATTTTTAAAAATTCAATTCCTAAAAATATCGAATTAAACTTTAATGATAATTTTGATATTTCATCTCTATTCCTAAATGGAAAACTCATTGAATATATTTATGAAGATGATAAACTAAAACTACCTGTCGATATAAATTTAAAAGATTCTTTTTCAGTTGAAGTTAATTATTCAGGTAGACCAAATAGTTTAGGTTTCGGCTCATTTAGTTTTGACGAAAATAAAAAAATGCCGGTCATTTATACTTTAAATGAACCAATTTATGCTTCCACTTGGTTTCCCTGCAATGATTTGCCAAAAGATAAAGTTTTGGCTGATATTATAATTACTTGTGATTCATCGCTAACCGCCGTTTCAAATGGAATTCTAAAAAGTGTAGAATTATTGAAGAATAAAAAAACATTCCACTGGAAAACCAACTATCCTATTTCCACTTACTTAATTTATTTTTCGGCGGCGAAATATAAAACTTTCAGCGATGACTATGTAAATAAGGAAAACGATTCTATGAAAATTGAATATTATGTTTTCCCGGAAGATTTAGAAAAGGCAAAAAGAGATTTCAGCATACATCCAAAAGCATTAAATTTTTTTTCTCAAACATTCGGTGAATATCCGTTTATAAATGAAAAATATGGCGTTGCGGAATTTCTTTGGAGTTTCGGAGCTATGGAAAATCAAACAATTACCGCAATCGGTAAGAATTTTATTAGCGGTTCGCAATTTTTTACGGACATGCTCGTTCACGAACTAGCGCATCAATGGTGGGGAAATGCAGTAACTTTATCAAATTGGAAAGATATTTGGCTTAATGAGGGTTTTGCGACTTATTCGGAAGCATTATATTATGAAAATCAAAGTGGAGTTAAATCATTACAGTCAACAATGAAATCGTTCTTAACGGATTTTAGCGGAACGACACTTTACAACCCAGTTAATTTGTTTGATAGAGTTATTTATAACAAAGGCGCTTGGGTTTTGCACATGCTGAGAAACGAAGTCGGTGACGATAACTTTTTTAATATCTTAAGAAATTACTTTGAAACTTATAAATATAAAAACGCGTCGACTTTCGATTTTATTAAAATTGCAGAAAATATAACTAAAAAGGATTTGACGGATTTTTTCAACCAATGGGTATTTTCCGGTAGTGGAATTATCGAACTTGAATATTCATACAAGCCAAAAGGAAACAATCCCAACGAGATTTTGTTAAACTTAAGTCAAATTCAAAAAGAATATTATGAATATCATTTCAATTTAGATATAAATTTTATTTTTATCGATGGAACAAAGGAATTGACAACAATAAAAATTGAAAAAAGAAATAATTCGTTCACTTTCAATTTTGAAAAAAAGATTCGGGAAATTCAATTTGACCCTGAAGGCTGGCTGGCTTGCAGTTTTAAACAAATTTCGAAAGAAAATTGACATTTCTAAGAATATTCTAAAATAAAAAATATTAAATTTACATCTTGATAATTTAGAGAATTACTTGGCATCTATTTTTGTTTCGGATTTACACTTTGGATTGCTTTCAAAAGAAGACGAAAAAACTCGTGAGAAAAAATTCGTTGAATTTTTGAAATTTGCGAAAAATGAATGTGATGAATTTTTTATTTTGGGGGATCTTTTTGATTATTGGTTTGAATATAGGAGAGTAATTCAAAAGGGTTATTTCAGAACATTAACGGCAATTTCCGATTTAGTTGAAAATGGAATAAAAGTACATTACTTAATCGGTAATCACGATTTTATGCACAGAGATTTTTTTGAAAAAGAAATTGGCGTTAATTTGTATGAAAATGAATTAATCACCGAAATTGAAGGAAAGAAATTCTACATTGCACACGGCGATGGTTTGGTTGAAAACGATTTAGGTTATAAAATTCTAAAAAAAATTTTAAGAAATAAAACTATACAAAAAATATATTCTTTAATTCATCCGGATTTTGGAATTTGGCTGGCGAGTTCATCCAGTAGAACTAGCAGAAATTATACGGCTCATAAATCTTATGGTGAAATTGACGGATTGTTAAAAACCGCAAAAAAAATTATTGATAATGGTTATGATTATGTAATTTTCGGTCATTCACACGAAAGAAAAATTGTAAAGCATAATATTGGCGAATATATAAATTTGGGAACTTGGCTTGATAAACCTTGCTACGGACTCTTTAAAAATCAGAAATTTGAGATTATTGATTGGAATAATTAATGGCTAAAAAGAAATCGAGATCAAAAAAAATACAAAACAAACAGACAGCGTATGTTATCGGAGTAGGTGCATTATTTATTTTTCTTTTGCTTGGATATCTGTTCTATAGACATATAGTTTCCGGATTGCCTTCGTTAGACCAGCTGGAAAACCCAAAGCAGAGTTTGGCAAGCAGCGTAATAAGTATTGATAATGAAATAATAGGACAATATTATAGAGAAAACCGCAGAGAAATAAGCATTGATAGTATTCCTTCATTTGTTGTTGACGCTCTGATATCCACTGAAGACAGAAAATTTTATGATCATTGGGGCGTAGATCTTGGTAGATTTATTAAAGCTATGTTCAAGACCGTATTTTTGGGCAAGAAAGAAGGAGCAAGTACAATAACTCAGCAGTTAGCAAAAAATTTATACGATCTGAAAGTCGCGCGCGAAAATTTATTTCAAACCGGAGTTAGAAAAATTCGTGAATGGTTTACCGCAATTCAAATTGAGCAAACATATACAAAAAGAGAAATTCTGGAAATGTATCTTAACAATTCCTTTTTCGGCAATCGTGCTTATGGAATTGAAATGGCTACACAGAATTATTTTGGAAAAAGCGCTAAAGATCTTACTCTCCCGGAAGCTGCTGTTTTTATTGGTTTGTTAAAATCTCACGTTTATTATAATCCAATCCGAAGACCTGAAAATGCGCTTCAACGAAGAAATGTAGTTCTTTACAATATGGTAGATAACGGTAAGCTGTCTGAAGAAGAATACGATTCGTTGAAAAACGTTCCCCTTAATTTAACAGCTGAAAATTTAAATGATGGAATGCAAAGCTCAATAGCTCCGCATTTTGTGGAATATGTTAGAAAACAATTAGAATCAATGGCGGATAAGTATGGATATAATCTTTACGAAGACGGTTTGAAAATTTATACAACGATTCACAGCAAAATGCAGAAAATTGCGAACAAAGCTGCAACTGATCATTTAGCGGAATATCAAAAACTGTTTGATAAGTATTGGAATTGGTCAAGCAATAAATCAACTTTGGATGATTTGGTTGATAAAGCAATCAAAAACAACAAAAGTTATTTGGAAGCAAGAGGCGAGGAACGTAAAAAAGTTTACAGAAAATTAAAAAATTCTTCTTCCTTTATTGATTCTGTTAAAACAATTGCACAGACTATTGAAGTTGGATTTGTCTGTTTGGATGTTACCAACGGTGAAATTAGAGCAATGATCGGCGGAAAGAATCAAGATTTCAGCTATGGATTAAATCATGCAACCCAGACAAGACGTCAGCCCGGTTCTGCATTTAAACCTATAGTTTATACTGCAGCTTTGGATAATGGCTTATATCCAGCTTATCCAATAATCAATCAGGAATTTAATTATAACGGATGGAATCCTCATAACTTTGATAACTCCACAGGCGGATTCATGACCTTAAGAGACGGTCTTAAAAATTCCGAGAATCTTATAAGCGCCAGATTGATAATAGAAGGACATGTTGAACTTTGGCAGATTGACAGACTTGCGCATAAATTAGGAATTAAATCAAAATTAGATTTGGTGCCTTCAATTTCACTCGGTACTTCTGAAGTTACATTGTTGGAATTAACTTCAGCATATGCGACTTTAGCAGATAAAGGGATTTTCAATGAGCCAATCTCAATTTTAAAAATTGAAGACAAAGATGGAATTTTAATTGATCAATTTTCACACAGCTCTCGTGAAGCGTTATCTGCCGAAACATCTTTCCTTATTACTGATATGCTTGAAACAGTTATTAATGAAGGAACGGGAGTAAGAACGCGTTCAATACATAAATTTTATAGACCGGCAGCCGGTAAGACCGGAACAACGCAGGATTACGCCGACGCTTGGTTTATGGGATACACTCCTCAATTGGCGGCCGGAGTGTGGGTTGGATTCGACGATAGAAGAGTTTCATTTACAGGTAAATACGGACAAGGCTCTCAAGCCGCAAATCCGATTTGGTCCAATTTTATGAGAGAAGTATATAATCAAATGGATTTTCCGTTTGAATCTTTTACAATTCCTGAAAATGGAAATATAACAACAGTCAAATTCTGCCGTGAATCTATTTATCAATACGGGAATCCCAGATTATACTCAAATGATTGTTCGTCAGGTGAACTAATTGATTTTATAAATCTTAAAGATATTCCGGATCCATTTGTAAAGGGAAAGGATAATAAAGTAAATTTATACACTAAATTTTATAAACCAGACAGTTTATCGCACGAAGCTGTTGAAATTGAAGAATAATAAATATTGAAATATATGCCCGGATGGCGAAATTGGTATACGCGCTAGGTTCAGGTCCTAGTGGGAGCAATCCTGTGCAGGTTCGAGTCCTGTTTCGGGCACATAAATTATTTTTCAGTAAGGTTAAATATTTTTGAATGATCAAATTACAGATTTGGAACTTACTAATCTCTACAATAAAGCAATTGAATTTACAAACTCGCATTATGAAAATTTTCCCGTTCTCTCATTTTTCATCCCAAAAGATTTAAGAAAATATATTGCCGTTGTCTACCAATTTGCGCGCAGCGCCGATGATATTGCGGACGAGGGCTTAAATTCAAACGAAGAAAAATTAACTTTACTTTCCAACTATGAAAATGAGCTTAATAATTCATTTAAACAAATTTTCAAAAATGAATTTTGGATGGTCTTTTACGATACTGTTACTTCAAAAAAATTAACACATGAAAATTTCAATAATCTCATAAAAGCATTTAAACATGATTTAGTTAAAACAAGATATAATAATTTTACCGAACTTTTGGAATATTGTAAAAATAGCGCTGATCCGGTTGGAAGAATTGTTTTAGAAATTTATGATATTAGAGACAAAAACGCGTTAAAGTTTTCTGACTTAATTTGTTCGGCACTTCAACTTGCAAATTTTTATCAAGATGTAAAAATTGATTTTGAAAAGGGCAGAATATACATTCCCAAAAATGAAATGGAAAAATTCAGAATTAATAAAGATGATTTTTTACATTCGGCAAATACAAAGAATTTTCAGGAGTTAATGAAATTTCAAATTGAACGAACGAAAGGTATGTTCAAAGAAGGCAGAAATTTATTGAAATTTTTACCTTTCAGGTTAAGATTGCAAATTTTAGTTACAATAAAAGGCGGTGAAACAATTTTAACAAAAATTGAAAAGATTGAATACGATGTGTTAAACAATAGGCCAAAATTAAATAAATTCGACATGATTAAAATTTTTACTTCATCAATTATTTTGGGAAAATAGCCATAGAAACTTCACAGGAAATATCGAAAAAAAGTAAAAGTAATTTTTATTATACTTTCGCGTTTTTACCGAGACGTAAAAGAGACGCAATAAAATCCGTATACGCATTTTGCAGAATGACAGATGATATTGTTGACGATCAAAATGAGTCTATAGAAATTAAGTCGCAAAAATTAAAAGGTTGGAAAGAAAAATTTCAAAATTCATTAGTAAAAAAAAGTGAAAATTTACTTCTAGCCGAATTAAAGGAAGTCATAGATTTGTATAAAATTCCGGTTCATCCTTTTTTAGATTTGATAGATGGCGTTGAAATGGATTTAATCAAAAACCGTTATGAAAATTTTGACGAATTGAAAAAATATTGTTATGGTGTTGCCTCAACTGTCGGCTTAATGACAATACCAATATTCGGATATAAAAACAAGGACACAGAGAAATTTGCGGTAAATTTAGGAATTGCTTTACAACTTACAAATATTATACGCGACGTAAAATTTGACGCGTTGAATGATAGAATATATATTCCGCAAGATGAAATTATAAAGTTTGATTATTCTGAAAAAGAATTACATAACTCGGTATATAACGCAAAATTTTTTGAATTAATGAAGTATCAAACTGACAGAGCAAAATATTTTTACAGCACTGCCGATAAATTTTTAGTTAGTAAAGATAAGCATTCAATGTATACAGCAAGAGCGATGGAATATATTTATAAAAGACTTTTAGATAATATTGTAAATGAGAAATATAACGTTTTTGGTCAGAAAATAATTATCTCAAATTTTAATAAAATTTTCATTTCTTTAGCGGTTTTTCTAAAATATAAAACAATATATAAATGGCTAAGTGCATAATTATAGGCGGCGGTTTAGCCGGTTTATCAACTGCAGTTTATCTTGCGGAAAATAATTTCCAAGTAGAATTAATTGAAGCCTCGCCAAAACTTGGCGGAAGAACATACTCATTTGTAAATAAAAAATTTAATACGGAATTTGATAATGGTCAGCATTTATTGATGGGCGCATATAATTACACGTTAAATTTTTTGGAATTGATAAAGTCAATTGACAAACTTACAATTCAAAAAAGTATGATGGCTGTTTATGCTGATAAATCCGGAAATAAATATTCGCTTAATGCTTCAAAGTTCTTTTATCCCTTAAATTTATTAAGTGCAATATTAAATTTTAATTGTATTAATTTCAAAGAAAAATATAATTTTATAAAGTTTGTCATTTCATTGCCTTTTCAGAATAAAAGGAATCTTGAAAAATTGACAATCGATGAATGGCTGATGAAAAACGGTCAAACTGAAAATTCGATTAAATCATTTTGGAAAATATTAGCTGTAAGTGCGCTTAATACAAATATCAAAGAAGCTTCCGCGAGCTTATTTAAGCAAATGCTCATAAAAATATTTTTTACCGGAAATAACGCGGCGCGGATAATTATTCCTAAAGTAAATCTAAGTAAAGTTTTTGTTGAACCGGCTGTACAATTTTTAACAAGTAAAAGAACAGTTATTTCAATTAACGAAAAATTAGAAAAAATTAAATTTGAAAATAGTATTGTGAAGGAAATTATTACAAACAAAAGATCCATCAATGATTTTGATTTTGTAGTTTTGACAATTCCACCGTCACAAATAAGTAAGTTGAGTTCAAATGAAAAACTACTCTTAACTGATTTCAATGAATTTGAATCTTCAGGAATAATATCGGTAAACCTTAAACTTAAAGAAAAATTTTTAAATGAGAAGTTTATCGGACTAATAGATTCAAAAATTCATTGGGTATTTGATCACGGCGAATATGTTTCCATTGTTATTAGCGACGCAAATGATTATTTGGAATTCTCTCAAGAGAAGTTAGTTGAACTTTGCATAAAAGAACTTAAAATGTTCTTCAAAAATTTTGACGAGAAAATGATAATCAACAGTTTTGTAATAAAAGAAAAACGTGCGACGATAAAATCAATTCAAAAATTTGAGAATAAAAGAAATAGTTATAATAAAAATGTTAAGAATTTTTATTTCGCCGGAGATTGGACAGACACAAATTTGCCTCAAACCATTGAAAGTGCAATAAAAAGCGGATACAAAACTGCCCAAAAAATCATTAAGAAATAATCTTATGTTTTTTTTATATCAAGAAAATATTATATTTTGATACAGAAGTATTTTTATAGCATAAAGTAATTTTAATTACAATTTTTATTTGAAGTTTAACCCGGAGGTTATTATGTCAAATCTAAAAGAAAAATTGTTTAAGAGAATTGAAGAATGGCGGCCAAGAACGACTAGATTATTAAAGGAGTTTGGCAATGTAAAAATTGATGAAGTTGATATTGGTCAAGTAATTGGGGGTGCAAGAGATATTAAAAGTCTTGTAACGGATATTTCATATCTTGATCCATTTGAAGGCATTAGATTTAGAGGATTAACTATTCCCGAAGTTCTAGACGGACTTCCAAAAGTACCGGGAGCAGAAATGCCTTATGTTGAAGGATTCTTTTACTTTTTGCTAACCGGGGATCTTCCTTCTTTAGAAGATGTTCAAGCTGTAGCAGAAGAATTTAGTAAAAGGCACGTTGTTCCAAAGTATGTATTTGATATTTTAAAAGCCATGCCCGAAGATTCCCATCCGATGGTAATGTTTTCAACAGCTATTCTTGCAATGCAAAGAGAATCTGAATTTGTTAAAGAATATAATTCGGGACACTTAAAGAAAAATGATTATTGGGCACCAACTTACGAAGACGGTTTAAATCTACTCGCAAAACTTCCCGGAATCGCGGCTTTCATATATAGACTTAAATATAAAAGCGGCGAAATAATCGAATCCGATTCGAAGTTAGATCTTGGCGGAAATTTTGCTCACATGATGGGGATTGCAAAACCATATGATGATGTTGCAAGAATGTATTTCATTCTGCACAGCGATCATGAAAGCGGAAATGTAAGTGCGCATACAGGACATTTGGTTGCAAGCGCTCTTTCCGATCTATATTATTCAATTTCGGCAATGACAAACGGACTTGCGGGACCTTTGCATGGTTTGGCAAATCAAGAAGTTTTAGCTTGGCTTCACGGTGTTTTCGATCAATTGGGCGGTAAAGTTCCTACAGAAGAAGAAATGAAAAAATTTGTTTGGGATACATTAAAAGGCGGTCAGGTAATTCCTGGTTTTGGGCATGCCGTTTTAAGAAAAACTGATCCTCGTTATTCCGCGCAAAGAGAATTTTGCCTTAAACATTTGCCTGAAGATCCATTATTCAAGTATGTTGATTTACTTTATAAAGTTGTTCCTCCAATTTTGCTCGAACAAGGTAAAGCAAAAAATCCATGGCCGAATGTTGACGCTCAATCCGGTGTAATTCAATGGTATTACGGATTAAAAGAATACGATTTCTATACTGTTCTTTTTGCAGTTGGGAGAGCTTTAGGAGTTGTTGCAAATATTATTTGGGATCGTGGTCTTGGTTATCCTATTGAAAGACCAAAATCTGTAACCACAGAAATGTTGGAAGAAGCAGCTGGAATTAAGAATGCAAAATCATAAATGGAAATTATTCTTCTAATTTTCGGATCTGAATAAAAGGGATGTATTCGCATCCCTTTTTTATTAGAAAAAATATAAGGATAAATTATAAATGAAATTCGAGCAGTTAGTTGAGTTAAAACAGAAATTTCAAGGAGGTAAATCAGCGCTTTCCGGAGATGAAATAAAATTATTAATTCACTATTCAATTGAGCTAATTCAAAACATTGAACCCGAATTTTACGACGGCGAAATTAACTCTGCCGAACTTGCGAATATTTTTAATTCAATTATCGAAGGAGAGTTTTCAAAATTATTTATTTCCGATTTTGATGAAAATAATTTTTACAATTTTGGAACACAATTACTTGAAAGTTATAACAAATCTGATAGCCCGGTAAAACCTGCCTTAGAAAATTTAATTTCGGCATATTTAAATCTTTTTAGAAATTCTGAATTTCTGGTCAAAATTTCTGACGATAAAAAATGGACAATTCTAATTTCCGGACTGATAGGCGCTGTAAATTTTAATACTAGAAAATTGTTTGAACAAAGATTAAATCAATACGGAAAAAAAATACTTTTTAAGGTTATCAAAAATGAAAAAATTCAAAATTACAATTGGACCGATCTAAATAAAATTATCGGCAATTATTCTCAGTCTCTTTCCATTCTTTTAGGCGAACATGTTGCCAAACCAAGAGTTGCGTTCTTATTGGAAAACAGTCTGACGATGGCTTTGCTTGATCTTGCATGTTTAAACAGCGGTATTATAAATGTTATGATTCCCGCAAATTCTGTTTCTCAACATATTTCTTATATTCTTAATCAAACAAAGTGCGATTTTATTTTTGTTGCGAATGAAAAACAATTGATGAAATTGAAATCAATAAAAAGAGAGTTACCATTCTTAAAAAAAGGTATTTTAATTGACGGAACAAGCGCCGAGGATTGGGTGATATCTTTTAATCAATTTTTATCATTAAGTCCAAAAGAAATATCCGGACTTGTATACAATGACCTTGGAATTGACGAACCGGCAACACTAATGTATACATCCGGAACCACGGGTGAACCAAAAGGAATTATTTTCTCACAAAGAAATATTGTGTTTAAGAGATTCTGCCGCGCCATAGCTCTTCCTGAAATTAATGATAATGATAATTTTTTAGCATTTCTTCCGTTATATCATACTTTTGGAAGATGGCTGGAAATGATTGGAAGTATTTTTTGGGGTGCGGCTTACTCGTTTATGGAAAATCCATCCGCGGAAACAATGATTGCAAATATGAATTTGATTCATCCTTCTGTGTTCATAAGCATTCCTAAAAAGTGGATTCAACTATATGAATTCATTGCTTCAAAAGTTGATATTGAATCTGATCCCGATGAAAAAATACTTAACGAAGTTAAAAATGTAACAGGCGGAAATTTAAAATGGGGATTATCAGCCGCAGGATTTTTACCATCTGAAGTTTTTCAATTCTTTCAGAAAAATGGTGTTCAATTAATGAGCGGATTTGGAATGACCGAAGCGACAGGAGGAATTACAATGACTCCGCCCGGGAAATACATTCCCAATTCACTTGGAAAATCTTTACCTGGAATTGAAATAAAATTGGGCGATGACGGCGAACTTTTAGTAAAAGGCGATTATGTAATGCCCGGGTATTTTGATCAAACAAAAGAAGAAACTTTTATTGACGGCTGGTTTCCAACCGGCGATATTATGAAAATGGATTCAAATGGTTTTATAGAAATAATTGACAGAAAAAAAGAAATTTATAAAAATATAAAAGGCGAAACTGTTGCGCCTCAAAGGATTGAAAATCTGTTCAGAGATTTTGAAATTGTTAAACAGGTTTTTGTCGTTGGAGATCACAGACCATTTAATACGGTTTTGATCTATCCAGATTTTGAAAATCAAGTTTTTGCAAATATGAAAGAAGAGCAGAAAAATGAATATTTTTCAAATTTGATTGTTACAATAAATAAATTCTTAGCTCCATTTGAAAGACTTGTTGATTTTAGAATTATAGATGAACCATTTACTTTGGAAAGAGGTGAACTTACTCCCAAAGGCACATTTAAACGCAGAGTAATTGAAGATAATTATAAACTTTTAATTGAACAGCTTTATAAAAAAGATTATTACACGCTGCATATTGATAATACTGAAATTAAAATACCCAATTGGTTTTTAAGAGAGAGAGGCTGTTTAAGCGGCGATATTAAAATATCGGAAAATGGTATAGCAATTCCAAAGCATGAAAAAAGTATTACAATAAAAAAAATAGATAAAAATATTTTTAGGATCGGCGATTTTAACTTTAAGATAACTAAACCGTTTATTGATTTACACGATTTTTTAATAAATCCAATTTATTGGATCGGCAACAAAGAATTTGTAAACTTTACTGATGACACCATCCTTCAATGGTACAGACAAAATTCAGAAGATGAGAATATTCAGTTTATAAGTAATAATAAAATTCAGCATGATAATTCACTGGAGAAATTTCTCCTGAAAAAAATTATTGAAGCCGACGAAAAATCACTCTTTGGGCTGCATCTTGCAATTCTATTAATTCAATCGGAAAACGTTGAATACGGAAGTTTGGGAATTGAGTATATAAGTATTTTACTTAATGATGAACATCAGGAAATATTTAAAATTGCAAATTATTTTTTGGATAAGCCAAACCTTGCCGCAAATCTGGAAAGTAAAAAACAGCTTTTACTTTTAGCTATAAAGCATACAAAACAAAGTAATATTAAAAAAATATTAGAAATTTATCTAAAAGACGGTTACTCATTATTTGATGATTATGTTATTGAAAATATAGTAAATACCAAAAAGGTTTTGGATTCGCTCGATGTAATTGAAGAAATTTTGGATGAATATGTACAGTTCAAATATAAGATTGAAAATTTAAGTGAAACTGTAATATCAAAATTATTAAACATTTTCGCACAAATTGGAATAAAACACCCGACCAAATATGAAGAATTACGCAGAAAATTGGTTAAAATTCAATTGATTGAGGATTGGCCGGAATTAAGTAAAATGGCGCAAAAATGCAGAACAGAAATGCGTATTGGTTTTAGAAAATGGTTAGGCATAACAGAAACCGTAGCGGTTGATATTGAAACAGGCGAAGAATACGATTGGAACGACGTTTTAATTTTTGAAGAGGATATCAAAAAAGAAGAAAAAACTTTGCTGTTTAATATAATTTCAAAAACACAAATTTTAAAAGAAGCCGTATTTTTATTTTCAAAAGGAATTTTAATTGGACTGAATAATGTTTTGCCGCGTGGAATTTGGATTAGTAAAATAAAAGATGAAGAAAATCATACATTGTTCAGAGTTTCAATTCAAACAAGGCTGCAAGGTTCTTTTGACATTATTTTTCATCAGAATAAAAACAGAATTATATCTGAAATTAAATCGGAAGCAAACTGGCTTATTCTTGCCGGATCAAGATTTTTTGTTACAGAACTCGTTGAAGATTTCGGCGGATATTGGGATGACTATAAAATATGGACACAAAAATATCAGTCCGGATTGAGCGTAGAAAATCTTTTTGCTAGAGATGTTAAGAAAGATGAACAAAATGCTATGGAAAAATATTATTACATTTGGCCTTTCTTCATTTGGAATGCAACCGCCGCGTATATTAACTTTTGGCGGCTTACTTCGGGAAAATTACAGCTTACAAATCCAACTCCGGATAAATTAATCATTCCCTCTCACGACTATCAGCTTGGAACAAGATTTACATCATTATCCGAAAGAACAGAGTTTAAAGATTTCACTAATCTATTTTTTAATTTTTACAGAAAATTTATAATTCCGATTGAAGAAAAATATCCATGGTTGAAAAAAGATTCATCGTGGAAATATATTTTCCCGGGTTTAATAAATGCGGAAGGCGAATATGAAGGCATTGAAATTCTGAGTTTGTTTTTATTAGAATTAAAAAATAATGCAGAGGAAAATCAAGAAATCATATTTCAATTGGAAAAATTTTTATTGAGCATAAAGAAGAACGGTTATATTCCAAAGCAGTTGTATTTTGCTATTAAAAGATTTGCGAGATGGAACAATTTAAATAATGAAGCTTCATTTGAAGCCCAAGCGCAGATGCTAAACGAATTGTATGATACCTATAACTTAAACGGCTTGGAAAAAATTTATCCTGAAACAAGAACAAGATTCTTTTTACATACGGTTTTCAAAGAGTCTGAAAACGAATTTAAAAACGTTGTTAGAGAATTATGTTTGATTCAGCATGAAGGTAAAATAACAAAGGACGACATTGTAAGAGAATTATCCAGAATACAAAATGAATTTAAATTGAGCGAGAAAGAAAATTATTTTCTTACAAGGTTAAGCTATCCGCATTTAAAACCTTCAGATTCAGCTTCTTTCCTGCATTTTACAACTGAAGGCGAACATGCGGCAAATTTGGTTGTTCAAGTGGAAGATCATGAAGGAAATCCTTTTTATATTAGAAAACCGGTCAGCCCAAAGGAAATTTCCAAGCTTTATCAATTATTTTTGGAAGCGAATATGCAGGTAAGTTTTAAGCCCGAAAATAAATTTTTAGTGGCAATTTCCGACAGAGGTTTTATAATCGGCGGATTGTTTTACAATCAATTTGAAGAAGAAGCCGTTCACATGGAAAAAATTGTTGTTTCAAATAGATTTAGAAGAAAAGGCGTAAGTGAATCATTAATGAATGAATTTTTCAGCAGAATGAAGGACGAAGGATTCAATTACGTTACAACCGGATTTTTCAGACCCGAATATTTTTATAAATTCGATTTTAAAATAGAAAAGAAATATTCAGGCTTGGTTAAAAAATTATTTAAGTAAAATTTTGCTACTTTTTTAATATTTGTACAGTGTCAAGTTTTAAAGCATAATAAAAATTCATATTTTTACACTTATTTTTAAAAAAATTGGGAATTGTTTAAGATGAAATTGAAAAAGAAAGTGAAATTTGTTTTTGTTACAGGTGGTGTTGTTTCTTCACTTGGGAAAGGAATTACCGCTGCCTCACTTGGACTACTTCTTAAACAAAGAGGATATTCAGTAACAATTCAAAAATTTGATCCTTATATAAATGTTGATCCGGGCACAATGAGTCCGTTTCAACATGGTGAAGTTTATGTTACTGATGACGGCGCCGAAACAGATCTTGATCTCGGTCATTATGAGAGATTTTTAGATGAGAATATGTCAAAAGCTAACAATACTACAACCGGACAAGTATATTATGAAGTAATTCAAAAAGAAAGAAAAGGTGATTATCTTGGGGCAACGGTTCAAGTAATTCCCCACATAACTGATGAAATAAAAAAAAGAATGCTGCATCTTTCACAATCCGGTAAATATGATATAATTATTACTGAAATTGGCGGAACAGTAGGCGATATTGAAAGTTTGCCGTTTATGGAAGCAATGAGACAATTAATGGTTGAATTAGGAAGAAAGAATGCAATAAATATACATGTTACTTTAGTACCTTATATTCAATCTGCAGGAGAATTAAAAACCAAACCTACACAGCATAGTGTTAAAGCTTTACTTGAATTAGGAATTCAACCAAATATTTTAGTTTGCAGATCGGAATTGGAATTATCTCAGGATA
This sequence comes from Ignavibacteriota bacterium, assembly GCA_016713565.1. Lineage (NCBI taxonomy): Bacteria > Pseudomonadati > Ignavibacteriota > Ignavibacteriota bacterium. The sequence continues at coordinate 279,323 of JADJOX010000007.1, read as the reverse complement.
TTAGAAAAAAAATTGGACTTTTTTGTAATGTTGATAGCAATGCTGTAATTTCTGCTTATGATTGTTCAACAATTTATGAAGTCCCGCTAAATTTACATAGACAAGAATTTGATAAACTTGTGCTCAAGAAATTGAAACTTTCCGACATAAATATACATCTTGAAAAATGGGAAGAATTTGTTTCAAAAGTTAAAAATCCAACCGGTTCTGTTAACATTGCAGTAGTTGGGAAATATACCGAATACCAGGATGCTTATAAAAGTATTCTTGAATCTTTTATTCATGCAGGCGCCGAAAATGATGTTAAAGTAAAAGTTAAATATATTAGTGCCGAAGAATTAACAAAAAGAAAACCTGAAAATTTACTAAAGGAAGTTGACGGTGTGCTTGTTCCCGGCGGTTTTGGCGAAAGAGGAATTGAAGGTAAGTTAGTTGCTATTCAATACGTTAGGGAAAATAAAATCCCATTTTTTGGGATTTGCCTTGGAATGCAATGCGCAGTAATTGAATTTTCAAGAAATGTACTTGGCATTAAAAAAGCGAACAGCGCGGAATTTGTAAAAAATCAATTCAGTGTTATTCACATTATGCCGGAACAGCTTAAAATAAAGGCTAAAGGCGGAACAATGCGACTTGGATCATATCCTTGTATTGTTACAAAAGGTACAAAAACAAAAAGCGCTTATAAGAAAGAAAAAATTAATGAAAGACATAGACATCGTTATGAAGTAAATAATAAATATAGAGAGGATCTGGAAAAGAATGGAATGCTCATTAGCGGAGTTTCTCCCGATGGTGAACTTGTAGAAATGATTGAACTTAATGATCATCCTTGGTTTGTTGGATGTCAATTTCATCCGGAATTAAAATCCCGAGCTACAAATGCCCACCCCCTTTTTAGAGATTTTGTAAAAGCCGCAGTTGAATATTCTATAGGGAATAAAGAAAATTGATCAAAATTATATTCTTTTTATTTGCGACTTTAACTTATGGACAAAGCCTTAAAAATTATCAAAATCTGGTTGATAGAAGTGATAATTTAATATTTAATTATGAATTCGACAAAGCTCTGGATTTACTGAATTCGGCAATTGAAAATCATCGCGAAAGACCTGAAGCATTTTTAATTTTATCAAAAATTTATTTATGGTACTATTTAGGCAGCAGCAATCCCTCCGACTTAAAACTCTTTAATGATTATTCCGACTCGGTAGTTGCAAAATGCGGCAATATTATTGATGATAAAAAAGATATTAACATTTTATATCTGCTCGGCAACATTTATAAATACAAAGCAATGATGAGTGCGGCGAACTCCAATTCATTAGATGCATTTTGGGCGACTAAGACTTCAGTCGGTTATTATGAAGATGTTTTGGATATAGATTCAACATATTATTCCGCTCAAGGCGGAATTGGAATTTTTGAATACGCACTTACTTTTGTCCCTTCTTTTTTTTCATGGGCATTAACATTTACGGGTCTTTCCGCCAACGATAACAGTGGTTTTGAGCACGTAAAACAAGCTTATCAGAAAGGCAAAAAAGATAAAATCGAAATGCAATTTCATTTATCAAAACTGTATGATGAATATTTGGCAGATTATAGAAAATCAATAAATCTGCTCGACGAACTGATTGAAGACTTTCCTAAAAATAATATTTTAGTTTACCAAAGGGCAATAGAGTATATTAAATCGGAGAATTTAAACAAAGCTAAAATCGATTTGGAAAACGTAATTAAAAATGGTCATCCAAAATTTGCTCAAACAATTTCTTATTCCAAATTCTTGCTGGGCGATGTTTATTTCAGACAAAATAATTTTGAAAAAGCTTTGGATTATTATCAACAGTTTTTACAGACATCAAAAACAATAGACTATACGGGAATTGCATCTTTAAGGGCTGCAATTTGTAATCATTTTTTAGATAATACAAATGAATATAGAAAGTATATGGTACTTGCGTCAAATGGAAATCAAGATATTGAGGAAGACAGTTATGCTAAAGATTTAAGTTTAAGATTTTTGGAAAACGGATTGAGCAAGGATTGGGAAAATCAAATAAAAATTGAAAACTATTATTTATCCGGAAATAATAAAAAAGTGATTGATTCCGTAAACGAAATAATTGATTCCGTTAAGGATCAGGAAGTTAAATCGCTTTTGCTTAATTTTAAATCCTCATCACTTATTGAACAGAATAATTTCAAAGAAGCGAAATCAATTGCAAATAATTTAAAAAAATACGATTTACAAAGTTCTTTTTGGATTAAACCAATGGCTTATGTAAATTTAGCAAAAATAAGTTTGGCAGAAAAAAATTATGCCGCTGTTAAACAATATATAAAAGCTGCATCAGATATCAATAATTATAGAAGAAAAAATTTGATAAAATCTTATATAAATAATATTAAATTGTCTATAAAGGGAAAATAATTCAGAAATTCACAGTTTCTTAAATACATAAATTGATTATTGCTTAATTAAATAATAATTTTGAGTGGTTTTAATGTTAAATTTGGCGGTTTTTGTTTCAGGAAGAGGTTCAAATTTATCCGCAATTTTAAATAATATTAATGCCGGAAATTTAAATGCAAGGGTTTTAATTGTTATTAGCGATAAAAACGAATGCAAAGCCTTTGAAATTTGTGAAAAAGAGAATATTGAAAAATTTGTTTTAAGTTCAAAAATAGAAGAAAGTAATTCAGTTCCCTATAATGATTTAACTAAAATTCTTTTAGATCGGAAAATTGAATTAATTGTTTTAGCTGGATTTCTAAAGAAAATTCCTTCTTCTTTAATAAATATTTACAAAAATAAAATAATAAATATTCATCCAGCTCTACTTCCTGCATTTGGCGGAAAAGGGATGTACGGGATAAACGTTCACAAAGCTGTATTTGAAACTTCGGCAAAAATAAGCGGCGCTACCGTTCACTTTGTAGATGAAGTTTATGATAACGGAAAGATTATAGATCAAAGAGTTGTTGATATTTCGAATGTAAGTTCGCCTGAAGAAATTGCCGGAAAAGTATTAAAGATTGAACATGAATTGCTTTCATACGTTATTCAAAAATTTGCAGAAGAAAAAATAAAAATAATTGATAATAGAGTAATAATAGACCGGAATTGAATTTGAATAAAAAAGCTTTAATTAGTGTTTCTGATAAAACAGGAATAGTTGAGTTTGCGGGTTCTTTGGTTAAAATGAATTATGAAATTCTTGCCACAGGAAATACAGCTAAGATTTTAAAAGAAAATAATATTGATTGCTTTGAGATTTCATTGTATACAGGTTCTCCTGAAATATTTCATGGAAGATTAAAAACACTTCATCCTAAAATTTTTGGCGGAATTTTATACCACCGGGATGTTGAATCAGATATTCAGCAAGCCGAAGAAAATCAAATTGATCCGATAGATATCGTTTGCGTTAATTTATATCCTTTTGCAAAAGTTGATACTCAAGATGTCGATCAGCAGACTAAAATAGAAAATATTGATATCGGCGGTCCGAGTCTTATTCGAGCTGCCGCAAAAAATTTCAAATTTATTTCAGTCTTAACAAATCCTTCTCAATATAATGAGTTCATCAATGAACTTGAAAATGCTGAGATCAGTATTGAAACAAAAAGTAAACTTGCAGCCGAAGCTTTTTCTCATACGGCGTTATATGATAAAATTATTGCCGATTTTTTTGAACGAGAAGTAACAAAAGAACAGAAAAATTTGAGAATAAATTTCCCATTGAACAGTGAACTTCGTTATGGTGAAAATCCTCATCAGAAAGCATTTTTATACGGAAATTTATACGATAAATTTATTCCTTTACACGGAAAGGAACTTTCATATAATAATATAATTGATTTAATTGCCGCTGTAGAATTGGTAAATGAACTCGATAATAATTCGTGTGTAATTATTAAACATACAAATCCATGCGGAGCGGCAACCGGAAAAAATAATTTAGATGCATACGTAAAAGCTTTATCCTGCGATCCGGTATCCGCATTTGGCGGAATTGTGGCGTTTAACAATGAAGTAAATTCCGAAACTGCAGAAAAGCTGAATGAAATTTTTACTGAAGTTGTTTGTTCGCCTTCGTTTGAAGAAAAGGCGCTTGAAATTTTAAAGCAGAAAAAAAATAGAAGAGTGATTCAATATAAAGCTGACGGAATTAAGCAAACCTTGCAATTTAGAAATATTCCAAACGGAATAATTGCGCAGGAACCGGATTATAGTGCATTTCCGTTAAATGAATTAAAAACTGTTACGGAGAAGCAAATTTCCGAAGATCAAATGAAAGATCTGAAGTTTGCCTGGGTTATTTGTAAACATACAAAGTCCAATGCAATAGTATTCTGTAAGAATCAAATGGCGGTTGGCGTTGGAGCGGGACAAATGTCAAGAATTGATTCATCTCGAATTGCTGTAGAAAAAGCAAAGTTATACGGTCATAATTTAGAAGGAGCCGTTGCCGCGTCGGACGCTTTTTTTCCATTTGCAGACGGAGTTGAAGAAATTGCAAACAGCGGAATTACGGCAATTGTTCAGCCAGGCGGATCGGTTAGAGATGACGAAGTAATTGATGCAGCAAATAATAAAAATATTTCAATGGTATTTACCGGTATTAGAAATTTTAAACATTAAGAGGATTTATGGGAATTTTTGATTTACTATCAACTGATATTGCAATTGATTTAGGAACCGCAAATACTGTTATCTATGTTAAAGGAAAAGGTATAGTTTTAAATGAACCGTCTATTGTTGCATTTGATAGAAATACAAAACGAATAATTGCGCTTGGTAATAAAGCAAAGGAAATGCAGGGAAGGGAACATCGTCAAATTAGAGTTTCAAGACCAATGCGTGACGGCGTTATTGCTGATTTTGAAATTGCCGAAGGTATGATAAGAGAATTTATTAAGAGAGTTAACAGAGGCGCTTTCTCAAGCCGTAAAGTTGTTATTGCCGTTCCTAGCGGCGTTACCGAAGTTGAAAAGAGAGCTGTAAGAGACAGCGCGGAACATGCAGGAGCAAAAGAAGTCCACTTAATTGCCGAACCAATGGCTGCCGCAATTGGCGTTGGAATTGATGTTGGCGCACCGGTTGGAAATATGATTCTTGATATTGGCGGCGGAACCACTGAAATCGCGGTCATCGCGCTCGATGGAATTGTTAATGAAGAATCTTTGAGAATTGCCGGCGATGAAATGAATAATGCGATTATTCAATTTTTTAAGAAAAATTATAATTTACTGATTGGTGAACGAACCGGCGAAAAAATTAAATGTGAAGTTGGATCGGCAGTTCCTTTAAAAGAAGAAATAACGATTCAAGTAAAAGGACGAGATTTAGTTGGCGGTATTCCCAAAACCGTTGAAGTAAGCTCCGTAGAAATAAGAGATGCCTTGAACGAAAATATAACCCAAATAGTTGAAGGAGTAAAGCAATCTTTGGAAAGAACACCTCCTGAATTATCCGCTGATATTCTAGATAGAGGTTTAATTATTACGGGCGGAGGCGCTTTGCTTAAAGGGTTGGACGAAAGAATTAGAATGGAAACAAATTTACCGGTTCATGTTGCTGATAACCCTTTGTTGGCGGTTGTTAACGGAGCCGGAAAAGTTATTGAAAATATGAATAAATATTCCAAAGTATTTATTCGAAAAAGAAGTTACTAATGCCACAATTTGTAAGATCATTCTTTGCGAATATTAAAGAATACATTGTATTAATTACACTTCTTATCATCAGTCTTTTTCTAATTACTTTAAATGAAAATCAAAAGGTAAAAAACGTAAGATTATTTTCTTTGGGAATATTTGCAACAGTTACCAAAGCAATTAATGATGTTCAAAATTCTTTTGAAAAAACCGAATATATTGAAAGTCTGCTTAAAAACAATGCCCAGTTAATGCTGCAAGTTAATGAGTTAAGAGATTATGCATATGAAATAAATGACATTAAAGGGCAAATCGAATTTAGAACAAAATCCGATTATGATTTAATATTTGCTCAAGTCGTTTCCAGATTAGTTTCTAAAGTAAGCGGTTACTTTATTGTTTCAAAGGGATTAAGCGACAGCGTTGCTGTTGGCCTGCCTGTAATTACAGATAAAGGTCTGGTTGGAATGATAGTGGATGTTTCGCAAAATTACTCAACCGTAAGAACTATTGAAAATAGTTTATTTAAAGTCGCGGTTCGAGACCAAAGAAGTAATGTGGATGGAATTTTAAATTGGGATGGAAAAAATCTTCAGATTAAAAACGTTCCTACTACCGAAGACGTTGAAGTCGGCGATAGAATTTTAGTTTCCGAATTAAGTACAATAATTCCTCCTTCAATACCAGTTGGAATTATTTCAAACAAGGAAAGTACTGTTTCAGGAATACTGAGCAATATAAAAGTAAAACCATTTGTAAATATTACCAAAGTTAAAAATGTTCTTATTCTGAAAAGTAATAAAAACCTTCAGTTGGATTCGTTAATAACAAGAATTGGCGGAGAAGTAAAATAAAAATTCTAAAATTTATATCGCCATTAATTTTATTTTTTCCGGTATTACTGATTCAATTTATTTTTGTTCCTATGATTGCTATTGGTTCAATAATTCCTAATCTCATAATTATTTTGCTGACTTACTATGCTTTGAAGTTCGGACAAATAACAGGAACAATTTTGGGCTCGATATATGGTTTAGTTTTTGATATAATTTCAGGCGGAATTCTTGGGAGTGCAATGTTTGCAGGTACACTATCCGGATTTATTGCAGGATATTTTTATAACGAGAATAAAACTGATTTTAATTTAAAAACAATTTTTTTTGTATTTATTGTTTTTATTTCGGCAACATTTAATTCTTTCTTTTATTTACTGCTGACAAATACAGAAATTGAACTATCTGCTTCTTATTTAATTATTGAAAACGGCATACTTCCGGGAATATATACGTCTGCAATAAGCATCCCGTTTATGATTTTTAATAAGAACTTAAAATAAAATGATAGAAAAAATATTTGATTTTAGGCTTAGGAAAAACATTTTAACAGCCGTAATTGGCATTGTTGGAATAGTATATTCGTTTCAGCTTATTAAAATGCAGATTTTAGATTTTACCGCATATTCTACTCAATCAGATAATAATTCAATTAAAAAGAAACCTATTCAGGCGCCAAGGGGAATTTTTTTCGATAGAAATTTAGATGTTCTTGTAAGCAATAAACCTACATATAATTTAGAAATTACACCTGCCATTTACGATACAACTCAAAATTCAATAATTGAAAAAGTAATTTACTCGGAATCTGGAACAATTAATAATATTTTTGAAAAAAATAAAATTTACTCCAAATATTTACCGAGAATTGTTAAACGTGATCTGAATTTTAATGAAGTTGTTTGGTTTGAAGAACATAACCAATTATTAAAAGGGTTAGATATAATTGTAGAAATGCAGAGAGATTATAATTACGGTGTTAAAGGCTCACATATTTTTGGATATTTGAGAGAAATAAATTCAATACAATTGGAAAAAGAAAGTAAAATTTATGATCTTGGTGATTTTATTGGAATCAGCGGAATTGAAAGATCTTATGAAAATATCTTAAGAGGTTCTAAAGGTTTTGAATTTATTCTCGTTGATTCTAGGCGAAAAACAATTGGAAAATATCTTGAAGGTTTGAATGATATTCAGCCCGTAAAAGGTAAAGATTTAATATTAACAATAGATAAAACTGCTCAGGAAACCGCCGAACAAGAATTTATTGGTAAGACCGGTTCCCTAGTTGCAATTGAACCATCTACAGGTGAGATTTTAGCTTATGTAAGTGCTCCTGAGTATGATCTGGCATCCTTTGCCGCGTTTACATCAAGAGAGGAAATTAAAAAGTTAAGCTCCGATCCGCAGAAACCTTTATTTGATAGAGCTGCAAATTCTATATACCCACCCGGTTCAACATATAAAATGCTAGGAGCAATTATCGGTTTGGAAGAGCATTTGATAGATGAGAATACTATGGTTTATTGCGGCGGCGGTTTTCAATTCGGTAATAGATTCTTTAAATGTCATGGAAGACATGGATCAATAAATGTTGAGACCGCAATTGAAAAATCATGCAATACTTTTTTTTATAAATTAATTCTTGAAATTGGTTTAGATAGATGGGCAAAGTATTTGAGAATGTTTGGATTCGGGAATAAAACAGGGTTTGATTTAGGATTTGAAGCAAAAGGAATTGTCCCTGATACTGATTATTATGACAGAGCGTTTGGTAAAAATAAATGGACTAAAGGAACTTTGGTCAGTTTGGGAATTGGTCAAGGCGAGTTCAGCGTTACTACATTGCAGTTAGCGCAATACGCCGCGCTATTGGCAAATTCTGGTAAAACAAAAATTCCGCATGTACTTCAGGGTTATATTGAAGGCATGAAAAATACAGAATTCAACGTTGCTTATAAGGATAAAACAGTCAATGTTTCACAAAAGACTTTTGATTTAGTTAGAGAGGGAATGTTTAAAGTTGTGAACGGTAACGGAACAGCAAGACATATTCGACTTCCAAATATTAACATAGCGGGTAAAACTGGTACATCGCAAAATCCTCACGGTGAAGACCACGCATTATTTATTGGATTTGCACCTTATGAAAATCCTAAAATTGCGATTGCAGTTATAGTTGAAAATGTAGGATTTGGCGGGACCCACGCCGCACCGATTGCTCAAAAAGTTATTAAAGCATATTTAGAAAATCTGGAAGGAAATAATTACAATGTAGCAGGTGTAAATTGATAATCAAACCATCAAGCAAAATATCCGATAAATTTGATTTTGTTGTTTTTATTTGCGTAACGCTTCTTTCGGCAATTGGATTAGTTGCAATTTACAGTGCAACATATACACACCCAACCGCATACGGGAATTTTAACAAACAATTATTTTCCGGAGTTGTTGCCATAATTTTTTTCTTTATAGCATATTTTATTTCATATAAAACATACAGGTTCTTTGCACTGCCGATTTATATTTTATCAATACTAAGTTTAACCTCTGTAATTTTTATAGGTAAAACGGTTTATGGCGCAAAAAGTTGGGTTAGTTTAGGACCAATTGGTTTTCAACCTTCAGAATTTGCAAAAATTGGTTTGATATTATTTTTGGCAAATTATCTTACAAAAAAAAGAAAGAATCCAAATAGCCTAAGTGATTTGATTAAAATTAGCGTAATAGTTTTTGTTCCGGTAGGACTCATTTTAATGCAGCCTGATATGGGAACTGCAATTGTTTATTTAATAATTGCAACAATTATGGTTTTTTGGAGCGGTATGGATTTATTTTTATTGTTCGTTCTTATCTCACCGATTGTTGTAATTTTTGCATCTCTTCTTGGTGTCGCTGCATTTATAATTGCAATGTTTCTTGTAATCGGAATTTTATTTTACTTTAAGAAAAACATTTTTATTAATGTGTCTGTAGTTGTTTTGAATTTTTCAGCAGCATATTTAATGGATTATATAATTCATTTTTTAAAACCTCACCAGCAGAAAAGAATTGAAACATTTGTAAATCCGGCTGCTGATCCGCTTGGAGCTGGTTATAACGTTATGCAGACAAAAGTCGCGATTGGTTCAGGTGGAATTTTCGGGAAAGGATTTTTACACGGAAATCAAACACAATTAAGATTTATTCCGGAACAATGGACGGATTTTATTTTCTGCGTTATTGGTGAAGAATTCGGCTTTATTGGCAGTATTATAACAATTTCCTTATTTATCATACTTTTCATAAAACTTGTAAGCATTGCTACACATTCAAAAAATATTTTCGGAAGTACAATTGTTGTTGGAATTCTTGCGCTTTTATTTACGCATTTTGCAATAAATATTGGAATGAATATCGGCTTAACACCGGTTATTGGTTTACCTCTGCCATTTTTAAGTTACGGAGGAAGCTCCCTGATTGTAAATATGACTTTGATTGGAATAGCACTTAACTTTTATAAAAACAGAAGAGAACAAATTTAATTATCGGAAATTTATGAACGCTCAAAATAAACTTACATCGAAAATAAATAAACAATTACATATTTGTGTCGGTTTAGATACTGATTTAGAATTAATTCCTTTAAAATTCAGCAAATCCATTAATTCAATTTTGGAATTTAATAAAGCGGTTATTGATGCTACGCTAAATTATGCCGCAGCTTATAAAATAAATTTTGCTTTCTATGAAAAGTTCGGAACAAAAGGACTTGAAGTAATTGAAAAGACCGTTGATCTAATCGGCGGTGAAACACTAATTATTGCCGACGCAAAAAGAGGTGATATAGGAAATACTTCTCAGAAATATGCCGAGTCAATTTTTGATTATTTCAAATTCGATTCTGTAACTTTGCATCCGTATATGGGAATGGAATCTATCAGTCCATTTCTAAATTATAAAGATAAACTAAGCTTTGTTTTAGGATTAACATCAAACAAAAGCGCCGCGGATTTTGAAAAGCTTAAATTGGAAAACGGTAAATACTTATATCAAGAAGTTATTAATAAAGTTAATGAGTGGAACATAAATAATAATTGCGGACTCGTATTCGGCGCGACAAATATTGAGGAGCTGAATAAAAATATCCAATCATTTAAAAATATGCCCATTCTTTTGCCTGGCGTCGGTGCTCAAGGCGGAAGTCTCGAAGATGTTGTGGCTGCGTTTTATGAAATCAAAAAAAATAATTTTATTGTTAATGTAAGCAGAGGATTGCTTTTCATTGACGATTCAATAAATTTTCAGAAAAGCATAGAAGAAAAAATAGCTTCGCTTAATTTTGAGGTAAAAAATAAAATTGAACATTTGAAAGTATAGCATTTATTACAAAATTAAATTATTTTAATAGCAAAAGATTTGCAATTTGTTCAATTACTAAAATTTTAATAAATGCAATCGCGTCAAAAAATATCCGAACAGCAATTCCATAAGATTTGGGAAAATCAAAATTTTATTCAAGAACTTAAAACTCAACAAGGCGAAGATATAAATGTTCTGTTCCCCGGAGAATATAATGAAAGTGAATCCGGTCCAGATTTTAAACACGCAAGAATTAAATTAGGAAATTTCACCTTTGTCGGTGATGTTGAAATTGATCTCGATTATTCGGATTGGAAACGTCATGGACATAATATTAATCGAAATTACAATAAAACAATTCTGCATATCTGCTTTACAAATGCTCAGAAGCAAAGCTACGTATATACAAGTGACGGAAGAAAAGTTCCTTCTTTATTTTTAGAAAATATTGTACCTGCCGAAAAACTTTATGTAAATGAAACTAAAGATAAAATAAAGAGCAGTAATAATTTTGAATTAAAATGCAGTTCTGAAATTGACTCTGTAGATAAATCATTGATTCAAAATACAATTTTAAAACAAGGCATAATAAGGTTTGAGAATAAATGTTTAAGGATTTTTAACCGTTTAAAGGAATTGAAATTTCTAAGTGAACTTAAAACAAATGAACCGGTTATTAAATATGAATTGACAAAGGAATTTAATAATAAAACATTTTTGCAGAATGATTTTAGAGATAAAGAAATTTGGAAACAGCTTCTTTATGAATTGATTTTTGAAGCGCTTGGATATTCAAAGAATAAAAAAATAATGCTGAAATTGGCACAAAATGTTAATCTTAATTTTTTATCGAAATATCCGCATAATGATGAATTTGAAAAAATAATGGAGTCTGTTTTATTTAAAACTGCCGGACTATTATCGGATTCAATTGAATCTGATGATTCATTCGTAAAAGAATTGAATGAGATTTGGCAGACTGAAAAACACAATTATGACGGGAAATATTTTGACGAAACTCAATGGTATTTTTTTGGACAGAGACCGCAGAATTTTCCAACAATACGAATAGCCGGCGGAATAAAAATAATTGAAGCAATTTTACATAAGAATTTAATTGGTCAGTTAATCAAAAAATTTTCAGAAATAAAAAAAGATCAAATTTTAATTAATTCAGTTAGATCAATGTTTATTATAAAAGCAAATAATTATTGGCATGATCATTATATCTTCGGAAAAAAAACAAACGCAAAACTAAATTATCTTATCGGAATTTCTCGTGCTGATGAAATTTTCATAAATGTAATTTTACCATTTATGTCGGTTTATTTTAATCTATTCGGGAAAAATGAACTTTCAAAAAAAGTAATAAAAATTTATAATGATTTTGATCAAAAGTCGGATAATAAAATTATTAGAGATGTTGCAAAAAATTTACAGATTGACGGATTAGAAAAAAAGACAATTTTTTCTCAGGGAATGATAGAAGTCTTTCGAAATTATTGCAGTAAAAACAGATGCTTAGAATGTGATATTGGTAAGAAAATATTTAATTAATTATTGCCTTTTAATCTGTTTATTTCATCTCTTAATTTTGCGGCACGTTCATAATCTTCTTTTTCCAAAGCTTCTCTCAATTGATCTTGTAATGAAGCTACTTTTGTTTCAGAAGACTGCTTCGGAAATTGTTTTGCCTCAAAATCATTTGCAATTTCAAAGGATTCTTCTGACTCTTCGCCTTCTTCGCTGGATGGAACAAAAGAAGCCGCACGCATAACTTCTTCAGCTACAAAAATTTGTGCTCCGGTTCTTACAGCTAACGCAATTGCGTCACTCGGTCTGGCATCTATTGTATTAGTAAGTGTCGACATTTCAACAACAATTTTTGCATAAAAAGTATTGTCTCTAAGTTCATCTATATTAACTTCTAAAACAGTTGCTCCCAAATCATCAACTAAATTTTTCATTAAATCGTGTGTCAATGGTCTTGGTGGTTTTATACCTTCAATTTCTAAAGCTATTGACTGAGCTTCAAACGAGCCAATTATAATTGGAAGTCTTCTTGAGCCGTAAGATTCTTTTAACAATAACGCATAAGCGCCGCCGGCAGAAGGACTTGATGATAATCCCAAAATATCAACTTGTACTTTTTCCAAATTGAATCATTACCTTAAAATGTGAAAAATTACTAATTTGTATTAGCAATATAAAAAAAAACAACTTAATATAATATTTTATCTATATTTATAGACAAATGATACCATTTGAAGAAAAAAACGACTTTGAATTGCCGAATAAGGAAAATAAACCGGAATTTTACGAGGATATTGGAATTGAGACAGGTTACAGAGTATTTTTATTCAATGACGATATTCATACATTTGACGAAGTTATAACACAGCTTATAAAAGCCATTCAATGTAATTTTGAAAAAGCAAGATCACTTGCTTTCGAAGTGCATGTTAAAGGCAAGGCAATGGTTTTTTTCGGTGAAATGGCACAATGTTTAAAAGTTTCATCCATTCTTGAAGAAATTGGTCTGCATACTCAAATTGTCGGATAAAACATTTATAAAAATATCGTATTTACTTTAGCGATTTATTAAATTTAAGTTTCCCAAATTACAAAATAGGATTAGTTAAAAATGCAGATTGGTTTAGTTGGATTACAATATTCCGGTAAAACGACGTTATTCAATATTCTTTCCGGAACCCAGAACATTCAAAATGTAAATTCAGATAAAGCTTCCATTGAAGTTGTAAAAGTACCGGACGAAAGATTGGATTTGCTTACCGAGATATTCAAACCTAAAAAAACCGTAAACGCGACTATAGAAGTTTACGATATACCCGGATTACGAACCGGAGATGACGGTAAATTAAGAATAACCTCCACATTTCTGAACGAAGTAAAAAATAATGACGCTTTGTTTTATGTAATTAGAAAATTCCAAGAAGATTCCGTTCCGCATCCAATGAATAAAATTGACGTTTGCGAAGATATAGCATTTTTGGAAAACGAATTTTTATTTCATGATATTGCTTTTCTTGAAAATAGAATTGAAAAACTAAAGAGAGATGTGCTTAAAACAAAAGATGAAAGATTAAAAAAGGAAATTCCAGTTATAGAAAAATGTTTTAATCATGTTGAAAAAGAAAAACCTTTAAGAAATTTGATTTTAGATGAAAATGAAAAAAAATTACTTTCCGGCTACCAATTAATGACGTTGAAACCATTGGTAATTGCAATAAATTTCGACGACGAATCGATGAGCTCGGTCGATTCGGAAATTCAAAAAGCTGCCGAATTGATTAATGATACAAACGTTAAAATAATTCCATTTTTCGCAAAGTTGGAATTGGAACTTGCTAACCTTGATGATGCCGATAGAAAATTATTTATGGAAGATTATGGAATTAAAGAATCGGCGTTAACAAAGATTCTTAAATCTTCATACGAAGCTTTAGGCTTGCAGAGTTTTTTTACTGTTGGTGAAGATGAGAACAGAGCATGGACAATCAAAAAAAATTATACCGCACAAGATGCGGCTGGCGTTATACATTCGGATTTTTACAGCAAATTTATAAGAGCCGAAGTTGTTGGCTACGATGATTTTATGAAATACAAAACTTTTGCCAAATGCAAAGAAGGCGGTGTTTGGAAACTTGAAGGCAAAGAATATATTGTTCAAGACGGCGATATATTAAATATTAGACACAGTTAATTTTATAAAAAATTTGGGGAATAAAATGTCAAAGCAAGCAATAGAAGGACTAAAACCGGAATTACTATGGCAGCATTTTTATGAATTAAGCCAAATTCCAAGACCATCAAAAAGAGAATACAAAGCAGTTGAGTTTGTTAAGAATTTTGCCAATAGAAATAATTTTAAATATAAAGAAGATAAAGTCGGGAATATTGTTATTTCCGTTCCCGCTTCCAAAGGAAAAGAAAATTCACCTGTAATTGTTTTGCAAGGTCATGTTGATATGGTTTGCGAAATGAACAAAGGTACAAAACACGATTTTGATAAAGATCCAATAAAATTATTAAATATTGGTGAATGGATAAAGGCTGATGGAACTACTCTCGGTGCTGATAACGGAATTGGTGTTGCTGCGGCAATGGCAGTTGCTTTGGATAAAAACGCGGTTCATGGACCGTTGGAATTATTATTTACAATTGATGAAGAAACCGGAATGACGGGAGTAAATGAATTACAGCCGAAATTTATTTCTGGCAAAACATTATTAAATATGGATTCCGAAGAAGACGGAGCATTTTATGTCGGCTGTTCCGGGGGACAAGATACCGCAGGTACATTTTTAATTGAATTTGCAAAACCAAAAAAAGATTTTATTCCCATTGAAATTTTAATAACAGGATTAAAAGGCGGACATTCTGGTTTGGATATTATTTTACAAAGAGCAAACTCTATAAAGCTGCTTGGACATTTCCTTTCGCAATTGAAAATAAAATACCAAATCGCACAATTAAGCGGAGGATCGTTACGCAATGCAATTCCTCGAGAAGCTGAAGTTGTTATTTTAATTCATCCAAATGATCTTACAAATCTTAAAAAATTTGCTAAGAATTTTATTTCTGATTCTTTATTGGAATTTAAAACTGTTGACGCAAATCTTGATGTTGTGATTAAGAAATCTAAAAATAAAGTTTCAAAGGTATTTAAAACCGAACTGATTGAAAAATTGATAAATGTTATTTTAGCTTTGCCTCACGGCGTTGTTGCCATGAGTCCGGATATTCCAAATTTGGTCGAAACTTCTACAAATTTGGCAACAATTAAAATGGAAAAAGACAAAATTACAATTGGAACAAGTCAAAGAAGTTCTATAGAAAGTGCTAAAAATAAAATAGCAAATACAGTTAAAGCGGTATTTAAACTTTCTGGGGCTGAGTTAGCAGAAGGTGACGGATATCCCGGTTGGAAACCGAATATGGAATCTCTTCTTTTAAAAGTATCAAATAAAGTTTACACCAAGATGTTTAATAAAGAACCACAAATAAAAGCAATTCATGCGGGATTGGAAACCGGTCTTTTGGGTGCAAAATATCCGGGACTCGATATGATTTCATTTGGTCCAACGATTCAAGGCGCTCATTCGCCGGATGAAAAAGTAAATATAAAAGATGTTGAAAAGTTTTATAATTTGCTTAAAGGAATTTTAAAGGAGCTTAGTTAGAAAAAATAATTATTATTTTGTTTAACATAATTCAGATTTGGATTAAAACTCAAATTTAATTTCAATTTATTTAGAATTTGAAATTGTTTTATAGATATTTATATTTTTAGCTGTAATTAAATGAACATTTACAATTTATGTACAATGTTCTAAATTAAAATCGGATAATAGAATCATAATATTTGTTGAGGGGAAAATGAAAAGTAAAGTTAAATTATACGATGTTCCTCAAATTACCAGTATTCAAGAAATGATATTACGATCATCGGAAGTTTACAGAGATAAGCTTGCGCTTGAAGATCTGCAAAACTATCCCATATCAAAAGTTACGTTTGCACAGCTTAAAGAAAATCTATTAAGATTTGGGAAAGCTTTAAAAGCACTCGGATTAAATGAACGAACACATATTGCTTTAATTGGAGAGAATAGAGTTCAATGGTCAATTTCATATTTAACATTAATGTGCTTTAACTACGTTGTTGTTCCCATTGATAAAAATCTTACCGAAAATGAAATTCTAAATATTATTCACGAATCTGATTCCGAAGCAATTATTTTTTCCGATACTTTTACAAATACGCTAACGGAAAATAAGTCCGTCTTAAAAAAATTAAGGATCTTAATAAACATGGACAAAGCAGATCCCGACGGACAATTTTTAAGCATGAAAAGTATAATCGATAATCAGATAATAGGCGACACAACAATATTACCCAAAATTAATCCCGAAGACTTAGCGGAAATTATTTTTACTTCGGGTTCACTTGGCAGAGCTAAAGGAGTAATGCTTTCCCAAAAGAATCTTGCTTCAAATTTGGTTGATATGTTAAGTATGTTAATGATGTATCCTGAAGACAGGTTTTTATCAGTTTTACCAATTCACCATACTTACGAATGCACTTGCGGAATGCTGTGTCCGCTTTATGCAGGTTCATCAATTCATTATGCCCGCTCGCTTAAAACCGTCGCCGAAGATATGCAGAAGGTAAAAGCTACAATTGTTTTGGGTGTTCCGTTATTGTTTGATAAGATGTTTAAAAAAGTAATGAAGGCAATTAACGAAGATAAGAAAAAGTCGTTTCTTGTTCCTAAATTGATAAAACTTACAAATCTTACTCAAAAAATTGGAATAAAAGATCTAAAGAAAAAAATATTTAAAGAGCTGCAAAATAAATTCGGCGGTGCGATTAGAATATTTATTGTGGGCGGCGCGGCAGCTGATCCGGTTGTTGCAGAAGGTCTGCAGGGATTTGGTTTCTCATTTTTACAGGGTTATGGATTAACAGAAACATCTCCTATTCTTGCATTGAACCAAGCAGAAAATTTTAAAAATAATGCGGCAGGAATTCCGCTGCCTAACGTACAGATTAAAATAATGGATAAAGATGAAGATGGAATCGGTGAAATTTATGCAAAGGGAAATAATGTTATGTTGGGTTATTACAAGGATTCCGCCAAAACAAAAGACGCGTTTTTTGATGGTTGGTTCAAAACAGGCGACTTAGGTTTTATTGATTCTGATGGATTTCTTCACATTTCCGGAAGAAAGAAAAATGTAATAATATCAAAAAGCGGAAAAAATGTTTTTCCGGAAGAAATTGAAGATCAGCTAAATCACAGTCCGTTTATTTTAGAATGTCTTGTCTACGGGGAAAAAAGCGAGAAACAAGACGAAATCATAGCCGCTCAAATTGTAGTAGATGCCGAAGCTTTTATTTTATTCTCGCAGGAAAATAATGTTCAAATTACAGATGAATTAATAAATGAAACAATTGAAAAAGAAGTGGCGAAAGTAAATAAAAACCTTGCTTCGCATAAAAAAATAGTAAAATTCAATATCCGCGAAAACGAATTTGTTAAAACAACAACGCAAAAGATTAAAAGATATTTGGTTAGCTAAAAAAAATGGCTCTAAATTTTATTTTAGAGCCATTAAGGACCAACAAATCAAAAGGAAGTTATTATTAAGTCTTTATTTCTAAAGACAGTTCAAATAAATGAAAATAATGAAACAGATACTGTGATCTAAGACAAAATATTGGATTATTGCTTAAATAATTTTTATTATAGCCGATAATGTTACGAATAACTTTGGCTAAAAATGGAAACATACTTTGAACCTTCAATTTCTGCCTATTTTTTGATAAATGAAGTATCTAAAAAATTATCTATTGATGAAATTCCGGAAAAAAGTGTTATGAACGGGAATGCAAAGAAGATCATTTCCGAGTGTGTAAGAATTATTGAAACAAACTACAATGAAAAGAGAACCAGAGAATTGCTTAAATATTATGTAGCACATAGCTTTTTTGAAGATTATGATTTGGAAAATGAAGAAAATTTCTTAGATCAAGTAATAAATTAACGCAGTTTTAATAAATTTAGACTTTTTTAATTTTCTTTACATAAAAAGTTTTCACTCCGAAAACAAGCATGAGTAAAAGTGCGAAATAAGAAGCGCCGTCCCTTATTAAATTTGCATTTTGATGATATTCTGTAACTTCAATTAAATCATTATTTATAAAACTACCTTTTATGGAAATTTTTCTTCCGCTTAAATCATATTTGCTCTTTAATTCAATTAAATCATTATTGAAAGAAGTTATCCAATAGCTTTTTGTATTCTGGTTAAATTCTACTAATTTTCTATCTAACTCAACAAATTTACCTGTCCGTTCCGATTTATTTTTTAATGTACTTAGAAAATGGTAATCGTTTTCATAAATATCATTAAAAAAAAGCAATGGCAATAAAAAATAAATAAGCAATAAAATTGTAGAAATGAACAATCGGATTTTAGTAAAGGTAAAATAAAACTTAATGTTCCTAAAATCCTTCCAGTTAAAAACAAAAAATACTAATCCTAAAAATCCCAGAAATTGAATTACAAAATGTTCAGGCCAAATAATTCTAAAATTCAGAATCTGCCAACTGAAAGGCGCAAAAAGCTGAACTCCATTTGCCCATTTTGTTTCAATTGAATCCGTTAATAAATGAAGTACCGATCCTGAAAAGAGAGTAAAAAATGTTAATTGATAATTTTTCGTTATTGCTGAGACAGCTAAACTTATAATAATACAGAAAAACAATGAGGATTGTATAATCGAAAAAGCTTGAAGATCATAACCGTTTATATAAGGTACAAAAATTTCAAAAATTTTTTTTAAGATCCACGGAATATCGGGAATTATACAACCCAAATAGATCCAAAAAATATTTGCTTTTCGACTGAAAGTTTTTGTTAAAAAACCGTTTATTCCTATGTGAACGAGAGTATTTGGCATTTAGAAAAATAATTTAGAATTTGTTTACAAAATTATAAATCTAAATGCCAAAATAGAAATACTATTTACCCTTTTCCGTGTAAACTAATTCCTCATCAAGATCAATATAATCTGTAACTTCATCAGCAGATAACTTAAAGATTTGAATATGAGAATCGCCTTCCTCAAACCATTCGTTCGTCATTTTTTTTGCTTCTTCAAAAGTATCCGCAAATTGATCATGATGATCGGCTGTTGCGTGAAAACAAATATGAGTCATTTTGTACCTCAGAATGAATATTGTGAATTGAATTTGATAATCTATTGATGTATGAATGATTAGTAGGTAATATTATGAATAAAAGTTTATGTAAAATTCCTTCGGCAAAATAAAATACTTTACCGGTTAAGGGGGAAAAAATTTTTACGATAGAAATTTTAAGCTTCATCGTAAACTGAATTTTAGTAATTAATTTACATGTAAGTTAGAAAAATAATACTTTTAGGTCAACTATAAAATTTGTGAAAAAATTGATGTAAATCATTATTAAACTATAATTTTATATTGAATTGCCGTTAAATTTTATAATCAGATTAAAAAAAATATATTTATTCCAGACTCAAGGAATTGTAAAATATAAGTTCTAAATTTGGAAAGATTTTAAAATGCTTAATTAGTTGACAAAGCAGAAATGGATTGAAATATTTTTTTTGAACAACAAATTAAAAGATAAAATGAAAAACTTAATATTAATACTGATTCTAATATTCGTTAATATAAATAATTTTATTTATTCACAAAACATCAATATAATTCCATTGCCCGTCAATTTAGAATTGGCAGAAGGAAATTTTGTAATTAATGATATTACAACAATCTATATTGAAAAAAATGAAGAAATATATTTGCGGACAGCCGAACATCTGAAAGATAATATTTTTAAACGAACGGGAATAAATTTAAAGATAAGTGTTAATTCCAATAAACCGGGAATTCAAATATTTATTGACAGTTTAAACGTTAAAGAAACCGACGGCTATTCAATTGAAATAAAGAAAGATATAATAAAAGTTATAGCGAATAATTCAAACGGAGCGTTTTACGCAGTTCAGACTTTAAAAATGCTTCTAAAAAAAAATGATAATATCTATTTCCAATGTTGTAAAATTTACGATTTCCCTCGATATGCATATAGAGGATTTATGTTGGATTCAAGCCGTCATTTTCAATCAGTAAATTTTATTAAAAGGATACTGGAAATTATGTCCGTTTTAAAATTAAATATATTTCATTGGCATTTATCGGATGACGAAGGTTGGCGGATTGAAAGCATAAAATATCCAAAATTAAATAGAATTGGTTCATATCAGGATTCGTTAAATTCAAAGGAAAGGAACGGATACTATAAAATTTCCGAGATTAAAGAGATAATTGAGAATGCCGAGAAACTCCATATAAAAATTATTCCCGAAATTGAAATGCCTGGACATTCTAGGGCAATAATGAAAAGTTTTCCGGAACTACTTTGCAAAACCAATGAAGGCGGAAATACTTTTTGTGCCGGGAATGAAAAAAGTTACGAATTTATTAAAAATTTGATTGGTGAAGTTCTAGATATTTTTCATCCAGAAATAATTCATGTAGGCGGTGATGAAAGACCAAAAGGTATTTGGGAAAAATGTCCTGACTGCAATGTTATGATACAGAAAACAAAATTGGAAAATGAGGACATGCTTCAAAATTATTTTATGAAGGAAATATGTGATTATATTACAACAAAAGGGGTAAAAACATTTGCCTGGGCTGAAAACATTAAAGAAGGAGTTCCAGCAAATCAAATAATTGAAGGCTGGCATCCGGGAGATTCTTGGGAAGCGGCAAATAATGACCAATTTACCGTAAACGCGGATAATTGGTTTGTATATTTTGATTACCCAAGTTATCCCAGAAATGATAAACCGAATTGGATGCTCGTTCTAAATTTGGAAAAGGTTTATTCATTTGATCCAACGCCTGACAGTTTGGATGAAAGTAAGCACAAGTATATTTTGGGAAGTGAATGCGCGTTGTGGACGGAATTAGTTCTTGAAAATGACGTTCAATACCAATTATTCCCAAGAATACTTGCCCTATCTGAAGTAGTTTGGAGTAAACCTCATAAAGATTACCGATACTTTTTAAATAGAGTAATACATTTAAAATCATATTTTGACTATTACGGCTTTGAATATGAAAAAGGCGCCTGGTAAAGAAATATTATAATTGAATTTATAATGAAATTAAAAATGCTAAATCGGGATAAACATTATAAAATCATAACTATCTGAAACATATAACCGCTAATTATTCTGTAATCTTTTCTATCACATTCTCGTAAATATATTAATATACATTATATAAAATCAAAATATTATAAAAAAAATAATTAAAACTATGACAAAAAAGAAAACAAAAAAATTATTATTCAAATTATTACAATTGTAATAATATTTGCGTAAATTTAAATTGTATACAAAATCAGCAATAAAAGTGAGATAAACATTGAAAACATTCATCGCAAGACTATATAAATCGGAATATGAAAAATTATCAAAGAAAATGTCAACCAAAGATATGACTAATGCTCAATTAGTTGAATTATCATTTGATAAATTTCTAAAACTAGACAAAAAAAAACAAAATGAATATTGGCAGTGTCTTGAATTTGATAGACTAAAAACATATCCTTTTCAAGTAAAGTTTAGTGATCAATTTGCTGAAAAGTTTGATTATGCAGCGGAAATGTTCAATATCAAAAGAGGACAATTGTTAAGAATTGTTTTGATGAGCATGATTGAACCAAAGTAAAAGTACTGCTAATTAAGAAACATTGAAAATTAAAATAAAGCTATTTGTCAAATCGTAATGTTTATAATATATCAATGAAACATTATGAAAGATAAATTAATTTCATTTATTTTAGTTATAACTTTGGCTTGAAAATCCATTTGAACCAAATCATGTTTATGAATTGAAATAATTTAATAATTAAAATATTGATAATTATTAATTATAATATAAAATAATAAATTATTTATTAATGATTATATTGACTTAATATAAAAGACGCTCTCAAATTTTATAAAGTATTCACAATTGGTAAGAGAAATTTGCAAAAAATGTGATTTGATTCAATAAATTATAAATTTTGAGGCGGCAATCGGATTCGAACCGATGAATAAAGGTTTTGCAGACCTTCGCCTTAGCCACTTGGCCATGCCGCCGCAATTAAATTGGGAACGGAAAATCAGTAAATTTTTGAATTATTTTGATATATTACGGATAAACTTAAGGTATTTCCGCAATTTCACTATAAAAAAGAAAATCCACCTAAGTGGATTAGAGCGGGAGACGAGACTCGAACTCGCGACATCAACCTTGGCAAGGTTGCGCTCTACCAACTGAGCTACTCCCGCATATTATTTTCAAAAAACTTAGATTAAAATATAATATTGTTTAGTTTCTTAATCAATAGAAAAATCATTTTCTTGATCCGTGAATAAATCCCCTATACGGTCTTGAGTGCTGAACAGAAATAAAACTGTTTTTATCAATTCCTTCAATAATTTTCTTCGCTTTCGGCAAATCACGTCGTCTTATTAAAATAATAATTAAGGATACGCCTCCCGAACCGCCTTCCGCGGGTAAAATTGTTACTCCAAATTTAGCTTTTCTAAGCTCATTTGCAATATTTTCCGCAAAATGCATAGAAATTATATTTACTTGCACATAGCCAATAGCGACCTTTTCTTCTAAAGTTATTCCAATAACATTGCCGAACGCAAAACCTAAAGCATAGCCAATCATATTGTAGGTATTATCTAAATGCTGGAAAATATAACGCATTCCAAAAATCCAAATTAATACTTCGCAGAATCCGATTAAGCCGGCTAAATATTTTCTGGCTTGAACTACCATAATTGTTCTAAAAGTGCCGAATGACACATCCATCATTCTTAATGCCATAATAAATAACGCGCCGAGAACATAATCCCACATTTTTAATCCTTTATAAATAAAGTAACTTTTTGTATAACCAAATGTAAAAATTTAATTGCAAAAATCATTCTTACAAAAAAATATTTTGTAACTTTGTGCGCAAAATAAATTAATAAAATGTACGAAACAGAAAGAAGAGAATTAGTAGAAAGTTTAAAACAAAAGGGAATAATCGATAATTTTGTACTCAACGCAATTTTAACGGTTCCTCGGCACGAATTTGTACCGCAAATAATGGCAGCACATTCATACAAAGACGTTGCATTACCTATCGGTTACGGTCAAACAATTTCTCAGCCTTACACCGTTGCCGTAATGACACAAGCTTTAAAACTTAATCAGGATAACAAAATATTGGAAATCGGTACTGGTTCAGGTTATCAAGCGGCAATTTTGAAGCAAATGGGAATGCAAGTTTTCAGTATTGAAAGAAATGAACATATTTATAAAAAAGTTCAAAAACTGTTTGATGAAAAATCAATAAGAGTTCATTGTAAATTCGGCGATGGTACAATTGGGTGGTTTGAACATGCGCCGTTTAACGCAATTATTGTTACTGCTGGCAGCCCATCAATTCCGGAAAATTTAAAAAAGCAATTGGCTGTTGGCGGAAGATTGGTAATTCCGGTTGGTGATAAATCGGTGCAAACTCTTAAAATACTTCAAAAAATTTCGGATGAAAAATTTATTTCGGAAGAAATTCCCAATTTCGCATTTGTTCCATTGATTGGAAGAGAAGGTTGGAATTAAAAGTATTAGTAATCGTCGGTCCAACTTGCAGCGGAAAAACTTCTTTAGGAATTCAACTTGCGCAAAAACTGAACAGTGAAGTTATTTCTGCTGACAGTAGGCAAATATATAAATATTTAAATATTGGCACTGCCAAACCTAATGATTCTCAGTTAAGTTTGGTCAAGCATCATTTTATTGATAAGTTGGAACCCGACGAAAATTACAATGTAAGCAGATTTGAAAAGGAAAGTCTTGAAGTTATAAATTCACTGCTGATAAAAAGTAAAATTCCGATAATTGTAGGCGGAAGCGGTTTATATATTCGATCTATTGTTGACGGAATTTTTGATGATGTTGATACCGATGAAAATTACAGACGTGAATTAATGGATAAACGTAAAAACTTCGGCAATGAATATCTTTATGATTTGCTTAAAAACGTTGATCCTAAAACCGCTTCAAATATTTTACCTCAAAATTGGAAAAGAATAATTAGAGCATTAGAAGTTTTTCATCTTAGCGGAAAACCTATTTGGGAATTTCATCAAAACCAAGATAGAAACCTTGAAATTAATTTCTATCAATTCGGATTGGAATGGAATAGAGAAATTTTATACAATAATATTGAGTCAAGAGTAGACTCAATGATTTCAAATGGACTTATAAATGAAGTTCAATCACTTTTGAAAATGGGTTTCGACAAAAATCTTAATTCACTAAATACTGTTGGATATAAAGAAATAATTGATTATTTAGAAAGTAAAATTTCTCTTGAAAGAGCTGTTGAGCTTATTAAAAGAAATACAAGAAGATATGCTAAACGTCAAATGACATGGTTTAGAAAGGACGAAAGAATTTTTTGGCATAAGATAAATTCTGAAAATGATATTGATATTATAAGTGAAAAAATAATTAAGTCAGTATTTTGATCGTTTCTACATAACTAGTTGTTTTATTAAATATTAGAAAAAGTAAATGAAAGAAAAAATAAGAATTGCATCCGGACAAGGATTTTGGGGTGATTTAATTGATGCTCCGTTTAATCAAGTAACTAAAGGCGAAGTTGATTATTTAGTTATGGATTATCTTGCGGAAGTAACAATGTCAATTCTGCAAAAACAAAAAAATAAAAATCCTGATTTTGGATATGCAAGAGATATACCTGAACTGTTGAGAAGAATTTTACCAATATGTAAATCAAAAGGAATTAAAGTTATTACAAACGGCGGCGGTGTTAATCCGGAAAGCTGCGCTCAAGCTGTTTTAAAAGTTGCCGAAGAATTAAAAATAAATGATTTGAAAATTGCCGTCGTTATTGGTGATAATATTAAAGATAGAATAGATGAAATATTTGCAAAAGGTGAATATTTAAAAAATATGGAAACCGGTGAAAATATTTTTGAAGTTAAGGATA
The DNA here is from genome assembly GCA_016713565.1 of Ignavibacteriota bacterium. Lineage (NCBI taxonomy): Bacteria > Pseudomonadati > Ignavibacteriota > Ignavibacteriota bacterium. Next base: position 253,830 of record JADJOX010000007.1, on the reverse strand, counting down.
AATTACTTAGCGCAAATGTTTATTTGGGCGCTTTTCCAATTGTTGATGCGCTAAAACAAAATGCGGATATAGTAATTACCGGAAGAACAACAGATACCGGTTTAACACTTGCTCCAATGATATATGAGTTTAATTGGGATAAGCAAAACTATGACCTTTTAGCCGCGGGAACCGTCGCCGGCCATATTTTAGAATGCGGCGGTCAAGCGTCGGGCGGTAATTTTTTAGGTGATTGGGAATCAATTCGGGATTTGGCAAATATTGGATTCCCAATTGCGGAAGCATTTCCAAACGGTGAAGTAATAATTACAAAGCATAAAAATACGGGCGGAAAAGTTTCCTTTGAAACCGTTGCCGAACAATTAGTTTATGAAATTGGAGATCCCAAAAAATATATTACTCCTGACTGTATTGCCGATTTTACATCAATAAAATTAGAAGATTTGGGTAATGATAAAGTAAAAGTCTATAATGTAAAAGGGGAAAAAGAAACGGAAACATTTAAAGTTTCTTGCTCTTATTCTGATGGTTTTTCTTCTTCGGCAAATTTAACATATTCATGGCCGCAAGCTTTAACAAAAGCTAAAGTCGCCGATAGAATACTGCGTGAAAGACTTAATTCTCTTAATTTGACTTTTGATGAAATAAAAACAGAATTCTTAGGATATAATGCTTGTCACGGACCATTATCCAAAGAATTAGATGAAAATGATATTAATGAAATAATTTTAAAAGTATCTGTTCGGTCAAAAGATTATAATTCTGTTGATCGATTTGGGAAAGAGATTGCGCCATTAATTTTAACAGGACCGCCAAGTGTTACAGGTTTTGCCGCCGGAAGACCAAAACCAAGTGAAGTAGTTGCATATTGGCCCGCTTTAATTTCAAAAAAATTAGTTGAACCCAAAATCAAAATTTTTGAGTTATAAATGAAAATTAAATTAAGAGATATTGCTCACGGACGAAGCGGAGATAAAGGCGATGCGGCAAATATTGGAATTATCGCCTATGAAAATAAAGGTTTTGATATTATTAAGAAAATTCTGACCGAAGAAAAAGTGAAAGAACATTTCAAAGGTATTTGTTTCGGCAAAGTAGAAAGATATGAACTGCCTAATATTCTAGCACTTAATTTCATACTACATAATACTCTTGGCGGAGGCGGAACAGTATCCTTGAAACACGACGCGCAAGGTAAAACTCTTGCCGCGGCTTTGCTTAGAATGGAATTGGAAATTGAATAAAAATTTTATTTTGAAAAATTAATAAAATATTAAATTTTGAGGAACACATGTACGAAGAAGAACTTAAATCGACTAATTTACTTAAAGATAAACTAGAAAAATTAAGAGGTTATCTTTGACATCACAAAGAAAGTTGAAAAAATAACCAATTTAAAAAATGAATCGGAAAAAGACGGATTTTGGAACGATCAGAAAAAAGCCCAAACAGTTCTGCAGGAAATAAAGAAACTCGAATTTTGGGTTGACCAGTTTGATGAACTTTTAGATAAACAAAAAAATCTTAATAAATTTATTGAGCTTGCCGAGACGGAAAACGACGGATCTTTATTTGATGAAATTCAAAAGGAATTTTCCGATTTAGAAGAAAAAATTTCCGATCTTGAATTTCAAAGCATGTTGAGCGGAAAGGATGACGATAAAAACTGCATACTTACAATACATTCAGGCGCAGGCGGAACAGAAGCTCAGGATTGGGCGGAAATGCTGTTTAGAATGTATTTAAGATGGGCTGAACAAAACAATTTTCAAACACAGTTAATTGATTTATTGGAAGGCGACGGAGCCGGAATAAAAAGTGCCACACTAGAAATAACCGGTGAATTTGCTTTCGGTTATGCAAAAGCTGAAATCGGCGTTCACCGTTTGGTAAGAATATCTCCATTCGACTCAAATAAAAGAAGGCACACTTCTTTTGCTTCTGTTTTTGTAATTCCGGAAGTTGATGATACAATTGAAATCGAAATAAATCCTGCCGATCTTAGAATTGACACATACCGTTCTGGGGGAAAAGGCGGACAAAATGTAAATAAAGTTGAAACCGCAGTTCGTATAACACATTTGCCTACAAATACGGTAGTTGCCTGCCAAACGGAAAGATCACAATTGCAAAATAGAACAAATGCAATGAAGCTTTTAAAAGCTAAATTATATCAATTGGAACTTGCCAAACAAGAAGCGGCAAATGAAGAAACAGAAAAATCTAAAATGAAAATTGAATGGGGAAGCCAAATTAGATCTTATGTTTTTCATCCGTATAATATGGTTAAAGATCATAGGACCGACGTTGAAACTTCCAATACTCAAGCCGTAATGGATGGAGATTTAAACATGTTTATGAAAGCGTTTTTATTGGAATTTTCTCAAAATAATTCCTAAAAGTTTTTTTGGATTAATAGATTAGTCTAAAATGACAAAAACCATCAAATCGAACGTTAAAAATAACAGAAATAAAAAAAATGATTTTTTCGATAAAGTCTATAAAGTTGTTGCGGAAATTCCATTTGGAATGGTTACAACATACGGCGCAATTGCGGAATTTTGCGGTATAAAATCCTCCGCAAGAACTGTCGGCTGGGCAATAAACGGAGCCAAAGATTCCGGACTTCCTTGTCATAGAGTAGTAAACCGAAATGGAGAATTAACCGGAAAACTTCATTTTGGCGAGCCCAACTTAATGGAGGATCTTTTACGCAGCGAGGGAATTGAATTTGATAAAGCCGGAAATGTAAATATGGCGAAACATTTTTGGAAGCCTGAGAAGGTAAAAACTAAAAGAAAATAAAATATTATAACTCCCGATTTGTTATGTTTAATTAAACTTATCAAAACCGGGAGTTTTTCAAATCAATTTTAATATTTATTTACTGTAAATGAAGATAATCCGCCATTAACATGGATTAATATTTTTTCTGTGGCAGTATCAAAATTATCTGTAACATAATCTGATCCATTAACTATAAATCCATCTAAATCCTTTGAAACCAAAGCCATATCGCCGGTAATTTTACAGCCCGATGTTTGTGGGATATATATTTTCAGAGAAGCGGCTCCCATTTCAACATTTAAATTTGTTTCCTGAATTTTATTTCCCAGTTTGATTTTTGTTTCCGTTGCGCCGGTTTTAAGCGAAATATTCTTTACTTTAAATGGAATTAAATTAAAATAAGATTTTGCCGCACCGATTTGCAAATCAATATTGTAAACCGGATTTTCATTTAAGCTCAGTTGAAAATCATTCGTTAAATGTCCTTCAAATATCTTATCTCCGGTATCGTCCATTTTAATATCTACATTTATGATACTATCAATTTGATTTTTGGTGAAATTATATTTACCTACATTTCCTTCGGAATTACCCTTGATTAAATCTTCTGTTGTTCTTTCAATGTTGAATTTTCCCGCTCCGGCTGCAATATTTAAATTAACTTCGGAAATATCATTTTGATATTCTATTATATAAGAATTCTCTGAATAATCATGAAAATGTTTTCTGTGAAAATTATCACGATTAAAAAAATCAAAGGTATCGTTAATCATTCCAAAAATGAATAATGCTAAAACGATTCCCATTATCACGCTGAAAATAGGACGGAATATTGTACCTTTCAGAATAATTGAAATTCCAATCAGTATTAAAACAATAGGCCAAAGATCCCACGCGGCATACCAATCAATATCAATTGCGGTATATCTTCCCAATAAATAAAGTGCGCCGAATGTTATGAAAAAAAAGCCCCAAAATAAATTTGATGATTTCATGGTTTTTTCTCTGCTTTATTAGTTGAATTAAATATTAAAAACAATCCCAATAAAATTAATCCCGACATAAAAATAACTTCAAAATCAAATGAAGGAATAAATCTATCGAATAAAAATATAAAACCTATTCCAATTAAAACCGTGCCAAATATAATTCTTCCTTTGTTGGATGAATTTGGAGTTACGGTTGCAATCGGCGGCGGCGGAGTCTTAAGTTCAAATTCCGTATTTTTTTCTTCACCGGAATAATTTGCATTTGAAGCTGAATTGATTTCATTATTCAAATTTTGATAGGGTTCTTCTTGAATTACAATCCAAAGAATTATATATACTAAAATCCCAATTCCATGAAAAATTGTAAATAAAATTAGAAGGATTCTAATTATTACCGGATCGACACCCATATAATCTCCCAATCCTCCGCCAATGCCGGCAATTACTTTTTTACTTCGTGAACGATAAAGTTTTTTTTCCATATCAATATCTCCGAATTTCTAAAATTTTAGACGGAAACAAAAAAATAAAAGTTTTATAAATTTCATTTAAATTACGTCAATTCACCGATAAAATAGAGCTGTTTACCTAAATTTCGCAAAATTTAACATCAATTAAAAAATTATTGCTCAAAATATGAATTTTCAAGTAACAATTCATTTGCACTTAATTTCACATTTGTGTTAAGAGAAAATAAAAGAAATTGTATAAAAAAACAGAGTTCCATATTTTTCAAATTCAAATTAAAGGAAATTCTTTTTATGAAGATTGGTCTCTGCCAAATAAATTCAATTATTGGAAATATTGATTTTAACAAATCAAAAATATTAGAAGGTTATAAAAAAGGAAAGGAATTAGGAGTTGATTTAGTTATTTGTCCGGAATTATCTTTATGCGGTTATCCGCCGCAGGATTTAATTGAAAAGGAAGAATTTAGAGATGCAGTAATGAAAGCGGCTTTGGAAATTACCGAACAGACAAACGAAGTTGGATTGATATTCGGTTCAATTACGGAAGAATTCGATTTTGTTGGAACGGGTTTGTACAATTCCGCAATATTAAGCTTTGAAGGAAAAATACAATTTGTGCAGAATAAAACTCTGCTTCCAAATTATGATGTATTTGATGAAGTGAGATATTTTGAATCCGCTAAGGATGTTCACATATTTAATTTCAAAGGAGAGCGGTTAGGAATTTCTATTTGCGAAGATATTTGGAACGATGCCGATTATTGGAAACACCGGCTATATGAAAAAGATCCTGTGCAGCGACTTGTTGATAAAGGCTCTACAATTTTAATCAACATTTCCGCAAGTCCTTATCATTACGGCAGAAGAGAAGAAAGAAAAGAAATGCTTTCAGTTCTTACAAAAACAAATAAACTTCCATTGGCTTATGTTTCTTGTGTGGGCGGACAAACAGACTTAATTTTTGACGGTGCAAGTTTATGTTTTGATAAGGACGGCAGATTGGTAAAAATAGGTAAAACATTTGAAGAGGATTTTATGGTTTATGATACAAATGAAGTTTATTCAGAAATTAAAAATATTGAAGGAACTTACGGTGAAGAAGTAATAAATTCTTTGGTTTTAGGCTTGAAAGATTATGCGTCAAAATCGGGTTTTAAAAAAGCGCTGGTTGGATTAAGCGGAGGAATTGATTCGGCTTTAGTTACGTGTTTAGCCGTAAAAGCTTTTGGAAGGGAAAATGTTCACGTTGTTATGATGCCTTCTGAATTTTCAAGTGAAGGCAGTGTTAAAGATTCTGAGAAACTTATACAAAATCTCGGCATCACATCTGAAATAATTTCAATAAGTTCTTTGTTTAATGAGTTTAAAAATGTTTTAACTAATTCGTTCCAAAATAAAAAGCCGGATGTAACAGAAGAAAATATTCAATCAAGAATAAGAGGGTTGCTGCTAATGGCGTTATCCAATAAATTCGGATATTTACTTTGTACAACAGGAAACAAATCGGAAATGGCGGTCGGATACGCGACATTATATGGTGATATGAACGGCGCAATTGGAGTTATTGCCGACGTATACAAAACTGAAGTTTATGAAATCGCAAACTTTATAAATAAAAATGAAGAAATTATTCCGAATGAAATAATTGTGAAAGCGCCTTCAGCTGAATTAAGTCCTAACCAAAAAGACACAGATTCACTTCCGCCATATGAACTGCTGGATAAAATTCTTGAATTATATCTTGAAGAATATAAAGAATGGAAAGCGATTTCCGAAATTATTGGCGATGAAAAATTAGTTAAGAAAATTTTAAATCTCGTTGACAGGAATGAATTTAAAAGAAAACAAGCTGCTCCAGCCTTGCGTGTTACAAAAAAGGCTTTCGGTTATGGACGAAGATTCCCGATTGTTCAAGGGTGGCGAAATTAGTATTAAAGGAATATTATGAAAAATTTAAAATATTATTTTACGTTTGTATTTTTTTTCACTGTAATTATAAATGTTTATCCTCAGTTTGGATTTAAAAACGTTGAAATTTTAAAAACTGAAACTTATATATCCTTCAATAAAATTCAGCCCGGCGGAGAATTTAAACTTGCGGTTAAATTAAACATTGATAAACAATGGCATATAAATTCAGATAAACCTAATGAAGATTTTTTAATTCCCACCGAACTTAAAATAAAATCAGAATCTAATATTGAAATTGGTAAAATAATTTATCCTAAATCCAAAGAAATAAATTTGGAAATTTCAGATAAACCAATTTCGGTATTTGAAGGTGAAGTTTATATCGGCACTGTTTTAAAAGTACCTCAAAATGCTGAACTTGGAGTTAAAAAAATTATAGTCGAGCTTTCATATCAAGGATGTAATAACTCAACTTGTATGGCTCCAAATTCAATTATAGATACGGTGAATATAGTAGTTGTTGATAAATCCGTGCAGATTGGTGAAACAAATTCAGAAGTTTTCGACAAAATTAATCTTAAGTATTCCAATATTAATAGTCAAAAAGATGAAAGTTCTTTAACAAATAAATTGGAAAACAGCGGTCTTTTCCTAACGCTGTTGATAGTTTTTCTCGGCGGATTAGCATTAAATTTGACACCATGTGTTTATCCTTTAATTCCAATAACAATTGGATTTTTCGGCGGACAAAGTGAAGGGAAAAGCTCAAAGTTGTTTTTAATGGGATTATTATATGTTCTTGGAATGGCATTAACATATTCCGTTGTTGGAGTTATAACGGCGTTAAGCGGTGCTGTTTTCGGAACGCTTTTACAAAATCCGATTGTTATTTCTGTTATTGTTTTAATTTTTATTGTTCTTTCTTTAAGCATGTTCGGAGTTTATGAATTCAAATTACCCGATTCGCTTGTAGCAAAAGCCGGCGGTTCAAAATCGGGAATGTATGGCGCTTTTTTTATGGGATTAACGATGGGAATTGTTGCCGCTCCTTGCATAGGACCATTTGTAATTGGATTGGTAACTTACGTTGCGGCAAAAGGCGACCCGTTTTATGGATTTTTACTATTTTTTGTTATGGCTGTTGGATTAGGACTGCCATATTTAATATTGGCATTGTTTTCCGGTAAAATTAAAAATTTGCCTCGCGCAGGATTTTGGATGGATGCGGTAAAACATATATTTGGCTTTATTTTACTTGGAATGGCTATATATTTTGCGGAACCTTTGTTACCTAAAGAAATATCAAAATATATTCTTCCTATTTTTATGGTCATAGCCGGTATAATCTTATTTTTCCTTGATAAGGAAGCAAATAAAATTCTTGGATTTAAAATATTCAAAATAATTTTCAGCTTATTCTTAATTGTTTTAGCCGGTTATTTATTGTATCCAACCGAAAAACAATCTTTAAATTGGGAATATTATTCCGAAGATAATTATCAAAATGCTTTAAAAAATAAAGAAAAAATTATAATTGACTTTTATGCCGATTGGTGCATTCCCTGCAAAGAATTGGATGCTTTAACTTTTGCAGATAAAAAAGTTATTGATGCTTCAGAAACTTTTAAGGCTTTTAAAGTTGATATGACCAAAACATTGTCGGATGAAACTGAAATATTAAGAAAGAAATTTGAAATTAGAGGCATGCCGACGGTGTTAATTTTCGATTCGAATGGAAATGAAGTCGAACGAATTACGGGTTTTTTAAATGCTGAAGAATTTCTAAAAAAAATTGAGACCATAAAATAATGATAATTATTTACTTGGTTAATCTTTTGACCTTTCATATTTTTTAGATTATAAAATATTTCAAATAAATTGATTGGTAATCAAATGTCAGATATAAAAGAAAAAATTGAAAAACATATTGATGAAGTTACGGTTCGTTTTGCCGGAGATTCAGGCGATGGAATGCAGCTTACCGGAACTCAGTTTAGTGATACAACAGCGGTAGTTGGTAATGATCTTAGTACATTACCCGATTATCCTGCAGAAATCAGAGCTCCTGCCGGAACCTTATATGGCGTTAGCGGATTTCAATTGCATTTCAGCAGTGAAGAAATTCATACACCTGGAGATATTCCGGATGTTTTGGTTGCAATGAATCCGGCTGCTCTAAAGAAAAACTTACCTGAAATTAAACGAAACGGATTAATAATTGTTAATTCGGACGCGTTCGATAAAAAGAATTTAAAATTAGCTGAATTTGAAACTAATCCACTTGAAGATAATTCATTAGACGGCTATGAAGTTATGGATATTCCAATAACATCATTAACTTTTTCGGCATTGGAAGAAAGTCCGTTAAGCCAAAAGGAAAAATCCAGATGTAAAAACTTTTTTGCATTGGGTTTAATGTATTGGTTATATAATCGTCCAATTGAACAAACTATAAATTGGATTGAAGCAAAGTTTAAAAATAATCCCGATTTTATTGATGCGAACAAAAAAGCATTAATGGCTGGATATAATTTTGGTGATATTACTGAAAGATTTACAACTCGTTATACAATTGAACCCGCAAAATTAAAATCAGGTATTTATAGAAATATTTCCGGTAATGAAGCTACCGCATTAGGATTTGTTGTAGCGGCGGAAAAAGCCGGCTTGCCATTATTTTTAGGCTCATATCCAATAACGCCCGCATCCGATATTTTACAATATTTAAGTAAGTATAAAGAATTCGGCGTTAAAACTTTTCAAGCCGAAGATGAAATATCAGGTATCGCTTCTGCTATTGGTGCTGCGTTCGGCGGAAGTTTAGCAATTACAACAACCAGCGGTCCGGGTTTGGCGCTTAAAACAGAAGCTACAGGTTTAGCAGTTATGACAGAATTGCCTTTAGTAATTGTAAATGTGCAAAGAGGCGGACCAAGCACAGGGTTGCCCACAAAAACCGAACAAGCTGATTTACTTCAAGCTTTGTATGGAAGAAATGGCGAAGCTCCGGTTGCAGTGCTTGCCGCGTCAACTCCAAGTGATTGTTTTGATATGTCTATCGAGGCGTCAAGATTGGCATTGACTTTTATGAGCCCAGTTATTTTATTGACTGATGGATATTTAGCAAATGGTTCCGAGCCTTGGAAAATTCCAAGTGTAGATTCTATTCCAGAAATTCCTGTTAAATTTTATACAGATGCTGAGAATTTCGAACCTTATTCAAGGGATGAAAATTTAGTAAGGCCATGGGCAATTCCCGGAACGCCCGGATTAGAACATAGAATAGGCGGACTTGAAAAAGCTAATATTACAGGAAACGTAAGTTATGATCCCGATAACCATTTTGAGATGATCAAAATAAGAGAACAGAAAATTAAAAATATGAGCAAATCAATTCCAGATTTGGAAATTGAAGGTGACGAAGATGCGGATTTAATTGTAATTGGATGGGGCGGAACATACGGCGCAATAAAAGAAGCAGTTAGCCACTCTCGTAAGAAAGGTTTTAAAGTTGCGCAAGCTCACTTTAAATACATTAACCCAATGCCGAAAAATACTGAACAAGTTTTAAGAAGTTATAAGAATATACTATTACCTGAAATCAATTTGGGTCAGTTTGCAAAAGTATTAAAAAGCGAATTTCTCATTCCGATCATTCAGTTTAATATAGTAAGAGGTTTGCCGTTTAGAGTCAGCGATATTGAAAATAAGATTAAGGAAGTTTTAGGAGGTAATAATGAGTAGTACAGAAATAAATACAGAAAAATATACAGCAAAAGATTTTTCAAGCGGTCAAGATGTAAGATGGTGTCCCGGTTGCGGAGATTATTCAATTCTTGCTCAAGTACAAAGAACTTTGCCGAATATAGATAATATTGTAAAAGAAAAAGTTGTTTGGGTTTCCGGAATTGGATGTTCGAGCAGATTTCCTTATTACATGGGCACATATGGATTTCATGGAATTCATGGAAGAGCTCCAGCAATTGCAACAGGTTTGAAAATTGCGCGTCCTGATTTAACAGTTTGGGTTGCGACCGGAGACGGTGATTTACTCAGTATCGGCGGAAATCATTTTATTCACGCCTGCAGAAAAAATATTGATCTAAAAATAATTTTGTTCAATAATAGAATTTACGGTTTAACAAAAGGTCAGTATTCACCGACTTCTGAAAAAGGTAAAGTAACAAAAACATCTCCATACGGAAGTGTTGATTATCCCTTTAACGCATTATCTTTGGCGCTTGGTTCAAATGCAACTTTTGTAGCAAGAACTATTGACCGTGAACCAAAACATATGGCAGAAATGATAGATAAAGCCGCTTATCATAAAGGATTGGCATTTATTGAAGTTTATCAAAACTGTAACATCTTTAATGACGGCGCTTATTCTGTATTGACAGAAAAAGAAACAAAAGAAGATAATGTTGTTATTTTGGAGCACGGAAAACCAATGCTTTTCGGAAAAAATAAAGATAAAGGTATTATGTTAGACGGTTTTAATCCTGTTGTGATTGATCTTAATGACGATAAACATTCAATTAAGGATGTTATCGTACATGATGAAAAAGATCATGGAATGGTAAGGGCGTTTATTCTGTCGCATTTAACCGATGATCCAAATTTACCTACGCCGATTGGTGTTTTTAGACAAGTATTTAAACCTACATACGACGAAGCAATGGTTGAACAAATTAATCAGGTAACAAAGAAAAAGGGAAAAGGTGATTTGGAAAAATTACTTTTTGCATCCAATACTTGGGAAGTTTCTGAAAATTAAAAATAAAATGGCGGGAAGTAATTCCCGCCTTATTCTAACCTAATATACATTTCTTTGGCAGCGTGAATATGCTTAATTTTTCAAACTTACTTGAGTTACTGATAAAATTTAATTCATTCATTATAACAACTCATGTAAATCCTGATCCGGATGCGATTGGTTCTGAGATTGCAATTTCCGAAATTTTAAAACAGTTAAATAAAAATTTTAAGATCATTAATAGGTCGGAAACACCTTATAATATAAAATTTTTGGATAATGATAATATTATTGAAGTCTTTGATCCTGAAAAACACAAACAAATTTTTGAAAAATCCGAAGCTGCAATTGTCCTTGATTTAAATCATCTAAACAGAACTTCCATTATGGAAAATTCATTTAGAACTTTTAAAGGAAAAATAATTTGTATTGATCATCACACAAACTCGGAAAATTTTACGGAATTTAATTTTATTGACGAATCAAAATCCTCTACAGGTGAAATTCTTTTTGACTTTGTTAAATCAACAAAAACTCTAAATTTTAATTATCAAATGTCGCTTGCGCTTTATGCCGCAATTATGACGGATACAGGATCGTTCAGATTTTCAAAAACAACTCCTGAAATCCATAGAAAAACGGCGGAACTTTTGGAATTTGGTTTTAATACTGAAGAAGTTTATGATAAGATTTATTCTCAGTATGATTTTAGCCGAATAAAAATGTTGGGCGACGCGTTATCAACAATAAAAATTTCGGATTCCGGAAAAATTTCATATATGGTTATTACTCAAAAAAATTTGAAAGAAGCAAACGGCGTTGAATCTGATGTTGACGGATTTGTAAATTTTGCATTAAATACAAGAGGAGTGAAAATAGGAATATTATTTTTTGAATTGAAAACCGGAGTAAAAATAAGTTTCAGATCAAAAGATAAAATTCCAGTAAATATTCTTGCGGAAAGATTTAAAGGAGGAGGTCATTTGAACGCAGCCGGTTCCAGACTTTATGATGTAACGATTGACGCGATAATTCCTTTAGTTTTAACCGAAGCAGATAAAATCTTAACTGAATATGAAAACAATTATTTGGAAAAAGCATGATCTTTGATATAAAAATAAGTACAGTTAGTCAAATAAATAATCTTAAAGAAAATTCTGCTCATGTTTTATTTATTAATGATACAGAAAATTTAAATGATTTTATAAAAAAGCATAAATTATTAATCAGTGAACCGCAAAAAGATCAGCTTTGTGATGAAAAAATTTCTGAAATAAAATTATGGAATTCATCTGTTCCCGAATTGACAATTCTTAAAAAAATTAAAATCGATAAAAAATTTAGCAATGATTTTTTTAGAAATTATTTAGCCGGCATAGTTCAATATTTGGAAAATCAAAAACTAAAAAATCTTTATATAAATCTTCCTGATTTTAAAGTCTTTGAAATTTATTTTAAATCGGAAGAATATTTCTTTCGTACAATTTTGGAAGGAATATTTCTTGGTAATTATAATTTTAAAAAATACATAAAGCAGACTGATAGAAAAAAAATATTAAATGTTACAATAGAAACTAAAGATCAAAAAACAGTAAAAAAAATTGTTCAAGAAAATGAGAACATCGTTCAATCTGTTTATTTTACAAGAAATTTAGTAAACGAACCGGCAAACATTTTAACTCCCATAGAATTTGCCAATAGAATAAAAAATGAATTTAAAAACTCATCTGTAAAAGTTAGCGTTTTTGATGAAGCAACGTTGAAAAAACAAAAGATGAATGCCGTTTTATCTGTAGGAAAGGGAAGTTCCAATAAACCGGTGATGATTATAGCAAAATACAATCCTAAGGAAAAAGCTAAGCTTAAAATTTGTTTGGTTGGAAAAGGCGTTACATACGATACCGGTGGCTTATCCATAAAACCTACAGCCGGAATGCTTAATATGAAAGCCGATATGGCTGGCGGAGCTGCAGTATTCGGAATAATAAAAGCGGTTGAGAAAAATAATTTGCCGATTGAAATTATTGGGATAGTTCCAGCGGTTGAAAATGCAATTTCGGGAAATTCTTATAAGCCGGGAGATATTATTTCTACATCTTCGGGCAAAACAATCGAAGTGAAAGACACCGACGCGGAAGGAAGAATAATACTTGCCGATGCTCTTGAATTTGCGTCGAAGCAAAAGCCGGATGAAATTATTGACTTTGCAACATTAACAGGAGCTGTTGCAGTTGCGTTAGGACTATTCACAGCCGGAATTTTTACAAAGTCTGATGATATTGCCGATAGATTAATTAAATCTTCGCAAGAAACCTATGAACATCTTTGGCGTTTACCATTTTGGGATGAATTTAATTCTTTGATGGATAGTAAAATTGCGGATGTCAGTAACCTCGGTCCACGTTGGGGCGGAGCAATTTCCGCAGGTAAATTTTTAGAAAGATTCGTTGATGAAAATATTCCTTACGCACATATAGATATTGCCGGTCCCGCCATTGAACACGACCTTACAAATTATACAAAAGATTATTGCACAGGCTTTGGAGTTAGGTTTATGTATGAATATTTAAAGGATATTTGCAAAAAGTAAATATTATGCAATTAAACTAAATTTTCTCCCATAAATAAAATCATTGGTTTTGATTTATATTGATTCTTTTCTTAACTTCAAATGTTATTCTAATTATTTATTGATTGGCTAAATAAAATCAAAAACAATAAGTGAGGGTTTATGAAAAAATATTTTTTCTTTTTTTTAATCGTTCTTGCAGTAAATATTTATCCACAGAATAATTGGGATGTAGTTTGGTCGTTAGCTGAAAAACCATTTGTCGGTCCGGGTGCCGCATCTGAAATCTCTATTGTAAAAGCGGGCTTTGACACAGACCAAGACGGCTGGGGCGAATTTATGTGCGGCTGGACTGACCTTGAAAGAAACTTTGTTTTAATGTATGAAGCAACAGGAGATAATACTTATGATCTTGTTTGGTATTTCGAAGTACCTTTGGCAACAAATACATTTCATGGTATTGCGGTTGGTGATTTAGATAATAATAATAAAGTTGATATTGTTATAACTGCTCCTACAGTTGTTGGCGACGATAGTCCTGAAAGGCTATGGTTCTTTGAATGGAGCGGTGTTGTTGGTGAAAATAAATATGGGAAAGGAGAATTAGGTTCTATAACAGCAAATAAAACGTGGAATTTCAATTTGGATAATGGTTTGGATTTTCGTCCTTATGGACTAACTATTGAAGATATTGATAATGACGGAAAAAACGAATTGATTTGCGGTGTTAGATCAGGTGACAGAGGAAGGGAAATTTTTGTTGTTTCCGCAACGGGCGCGTTAAGTGGATTCGGTAGTTTTAAAATTGAATTCAACTATCAAGAATCATTTGAAGGATCACTGTACAGCGTTACTACAGGCGACTTGGATAATGACGGTAAAAAAGAAATTTATGCAGCTGTTTGGGCAAACATGACATTACGAATTTTTGAATGCAACGGAGACAGTCAATACGAATTAGTTACTTCTTTAGATAGTATGTCAACAACAGATTACGGCGCAGTTGATGGTTTGCGAGTTGCCGACGCAAATAATGACGGTGTTAATGAATTATATTGGGCAGGAACTGAATCAGATAATACAATGTTTATGATCACCGGAATTAATGATGTAAGTCAGATTACACCAGCTGATATAAAACCATTTTATCATATACCGACAGTTGCAGATGGAGGTTTAAAATCAATGTATATCGCTGATCCCGATAAAGACAATAAAATTGATTTGATGATTGGCGGTGAAAGAAACGGACAAATTTTTGATTTGGAATATAATGGAACCGGAGATCCTGCTGATTCTTCAAGCTGGACGTTAAATGTTTTATTTGATATTTGGCAAGAAAGCGGGCTTTCACCAAATGATACTGTTGTTTTAACTCCAAGAATGTTTTACGGCATGCCAGCCGGCGATATGGATAAAGACGGAAAATCAGAATATGTATTTACAAATTACAGCGCGGATTTTTCAGTTTGGCCTGAAGATAAATATCTTTGGGTGATTGAAAGCGATGTTGCAGTAGGAATAGAAAATCCAAAAAATATAATTTCGAATAATTATTCTCTGGATCAGAATTATCCTAATCCTTTCAATCCAAATACAATAATAAGTTATACCATTCCATTCAACGGTAGTACAAATAATTCTAACGTTAAATTGGTAGTTTATGATGTATTGGGAAAAGAAATTTCCACATTGGTTAATGAACAAAAACCTGCCGGAAATTATGAAGTTAATTTTAACGCGATAGATCTACCAAGCGGAATTTATTTCTACAAACTTCAAGTTGGCAATTTTTCTGAAATAAAGAAAATGACTTTATTGAAATAATTAGACTTACTAAATGCCGTCTGTAATAATAGGCGGCATTTTAATTTTCATTTCTAAATTTTATATATCAACCATCAACCCGTAATATTCCCGTCTTTCATTTCCAAAACTCTGTTCGCAAGCTTAACCAATTCCGGATTGTGAGTTACTATTAACAATGTAATATTTAATTTATTTTTTAATTCTAGAAAAAGCTGATGTATTATATCGCTATTTTTTGAATCTAAATTTCCCGTTGGTTCATCGGCAAAAATTATTTTCGGATTATTGACCAAAGCTCTTGCAATCGCAACTCGTTGCTGTTCTCCACCGCTTAATTCTGCTGGTTGATGATTCTTGCGGTTTTCCAAACCAACCAATTTCAAAAATTCCAAACTTTTTTGTAATGCTTCTTTCTTAGGAGTTCCATTTATCATTAATGCTATTGCAACATTTTCAATCGCCGTAAATTCAGGCAGAAGATGGTGGAATTGATAAATAAAACCGATTGAAGTATTTCTAAATTTTGAAACTTCATTTTCCGAAAATTCAAAAATATTTTTAGCATCAATTATAACTTCACCGCTGTCCGGTTTATCGAGTCCGCTAAGTATATGCAGCAATGTACTTTTCCCGGCGCCTGAAGCTCCTACAATAACCGTAATTTCATTTTGATTTATAGATAAAGAAACATCATTTAGAACTTTTATGGTTTCTTGACCTTTTCTAAAATATTTAAATAAATGTTCGGCAATTAAAATTTTCATTGATCATTATTCCCATTTTAGAGCGTCAATTATTTTTGTTTTTAACGCTTTGTTCGCCGGATATTTTGAAGCGAAATATGTTAGTAATAAAGACATTACCGATACGGCAAAAATATCGCTGATTCTTATTTCAACCGGAAGTGTATCAATTACAAATTTACTCGCGTCGAGAGTATATAAATTAAAATTTATTTGAAGAAAACATACGAACAAACCTAAAATTAATCCCAATGTTGTTCCAACAATTCCAATTAAAATTCCTTCGAACATAAATATTTTATTTATGGAATTACTCGTTGCTCCCAATGAGCGTAAAATTCCTATATCTTTTTTCTTTTCAAAAACAGACATTGTTAATGAGCTGAGTATATTGAATACAGCAACTGCAATTATTAGCGAGAGAAGTAAATAAGCTGCCCATCTTTCCAACAGCATTACTCTGTAAAGATCTTTATGCATATCATACCAGGTAGATATATTTAAATTATCTTCGCCGAATTTTGAAATAATATTTTCTTTAATTTCTTCCGATTTATCTAAGTCGTCAAGAATTATTTCAATTCCGGAAATATTTTTTTTCATATTTAAAATTTGCTGTGCAAATTCCAAAGTAGAAAATGAATATTCCAATGCATATTGTTTGTTGTTGATTTCATAAATTCCGCTGACAATTAATTTTTTTGTCTGTGGAATTGTCATTCTAGTTATTGTTCGTTTTATTTGATTAGCCGAAGTCGCAAATATAGTATCACCAATATTTGCCGAAAGACGAAGCGCAATAGGCAGACTTAAAATAATTTTATCGGTATTATTTTCTTTTGTTAAATCGAAATGACCAATTTTTACCTGCTCTAAAATTCTGTTTTTACTTGAAGAATCTGAAATATCAATTCCTTTTAAATTCAGAATTTCCATTGATCTGTCATTCATCAACAATACTTTGCCTTCTGCATAAGGAGCGAATGATTTGATGTAATTTAAACTCGACAAGTATTTTTGAGTTTCTTTTAATTTTGTTTGATCTTCGTTTGTACTTGTAATTCTTAATTGCGGATCGAAATTTATTAACATTTTTGTCACTAATGATCCAAAACCATTAAATACCGAAAGCACAATAATCAAAGCGGCAACACCAATTGCTACTCCAATTGTTGATATAATTGAAATCACCGAAATAAAACTAAGGCTGTGTTTTGCTCGTATGTATTTTTTTGCTATAAAATATTCAAACATATCAATTAAATTTAATTGCTTTAATAGGCTGAATTCTTGACGCAATAAAACTTGGTATAAGTGAAGCAAGAAAGGCTAAAATTATTCCAAGCAATGAAATTAATATATACACTTTTACATCAATAAAAATCGGAACGCTTGATAAATAATAAATTTGTGACGGAAGTGAAATTATTTTATAAGTGTTTTGTATCCAGCTGAGTATAAACGCTAAAAAGTTTCCTAAAATAATTCCAACTCCCGCAAGAAATAAACCTTGAAAAACAAAAATTTGAATTATTTGTTTTCTATTTGCGCCCATTGATTTTAAAACACCGATTGCCTCTGTTTTTTGGATAATCAACATTAACAAAGCACCTACAATATTAAAGATAGCAACAATAATAATTAATCCAAGTACAATGGGAATTGGCTTTTGCTGCAGTTCAAGCCAGGTGAAAATGTGTTTATTTATTTCGCGGTAACCTCTTGTATAATACGGATACGGTAAAATACTTTGAAGTTTATCTTTTAAAGAATCTATCTCTGAAATATTCTTAACATTTATATTAAATCCGCTTACTTCATTTTTAATTTCGAATATTGATTTTGCGGTTTCAAAATTTACATATGCGTAAATGTCGTCGTACTCTGCCATTCCGCTTTCATAAATTCCGGTAATTTTAAATTGCTCAATAGTTGGAAAATTTGATAAAGATGGAATTTCATCATTCCTCATTGAAATAACATTAATGAAATCACCAACCATAACCTTTAAATTTACGGCTAATTTTTTACCAATGATAACATTAAATTCATTAGAATTTAAATTCAGATTTCCTTCGACCAATATTTTTTTTAGAGATTGCTCTGCATAACCGGAATCGATTCCGGTTAAAAGAATTCCATCTGTAAAATCTGTTTTTGTTATAAGCACTTTTTGCGAAATATAAGGAGAAATTGAAGAATATTTACCGCGCAATGCATTTTCAATGATTTTATAATTTGAATCATAATTAGGAAGATTCTTTGAACTGAATCCGCTGATATTTATATGCGCATTGAATTTAATTATATTTTCGCTTACAGTTTTATCAAAACCGCTTAAGATAGAAATTGCCATAATTAAAACGGCAATACCTAATGAAATTCCCGCAATTGTTATTACGGAAATTAAGGATAAAAACTTTGCTCCTTTTTTAGATCTGATATATCTATTTGCGATTTGAAATGAAAAATTCATTAAATTATTTTTGAAGAGTTTCGATTTTTAATTAAATAAAAAATATTAAAAGCTGATAAAATCAATAAAAAGTGAAATAAAACACTTAAATATAGATATAATTTTTAGATAAATTTGCTAAAAATTTGTTAAGATAATTGACATTAAAGCAATAAACTTATAAATTTATCTTCTTATTTTTTTATTGTTCTTTAAATTTTGCAAAAAATTTTAATATTGGGCAACAACGGGGCGTAGCGTAGTCCGGTTAGCGCGCCTGCTTTGGGAGCAGGAGGTCGCAGGTTCGAATCCCGCCGCCCCGACCAAAGTTAATGCGCCCGTAGCTCAATCGGATAGAGCAACAGCCTTCTAAGCTGTAGGTTAGTGGTTCGATTCCACTCGGGCGTACTTAAGATACATACTGAAATACTTTGGAAATTTTATGGTGGGCGTAGTTCAGTTGGTTAGAACGTCTGGTTGTGGCCCAGAAGGTCAAGGGTTCAAATCCCTTCGCTCACCCCAAAATAAATTTTTTGGCCCCATCGTCTAATGGTTAGGACCTCGCCCTTTCACGGCGGTAATAGGGGTTCGAATCCCCTTGGGGTCACTAAAAGCCTTGATAACTTCAAGGCTTTTTTGTTTTTGTAAACTCACGAATTCACAACAAATCTGCTTTTCATTTTCATATTTTTTTATGTAATTTCATTTCTATTTTTTCACGGAACAAAAATGAAAAACTATTCTAACTATCCCGAAATTCTTGCAAATAATGATGGATATCAGACAGATCCCAAAATTCAAAAACCATTTTTTGAATCATTTTTATTTTACGCCAAACTAATTAAAATTGTGAACTTTGCAAACGGACAGACAAAAAAAAATATATATGACAGATATAATTGGGTTGCTTCTTCCATTGCAGTCCTGAGAGCCGTTGAAAGCATAGGAATTAAAATTTCTGTAAAAGGTATGAAGAATCTCACCGGTTTTGAAGGTCCGGCGGTTATCATAGGAAATCATATGAGTACAATGGAAACACTGCTTCTGCCTTCTTTTATTCAGCCCATTAAATCCGTGATTTTTGTTATTAAAAAAGAACTCGTTGATTTTCCATTATTCGGTCCAGTTGCGGCGGCACGGCATCCAATTATTGTTGGCAGAACAAATCCAAGAGAAGATTTGAAAATTGTAATGGATGAAGGCTCGGAAAATCTGCAAAAAGGCAGATCCGTAATAATTTTTCCGCAGAAAACAAGAACTTCATTTTTTGATAAATCTGCTTTCAATTCACTGGGAGTAAAATTAGCGAAAAGAAATAACGTTCCGGTTATACCTTTGGCTTTGATTACCGACGCTTGGGGAAACGGAAAACTCATCAAAGAATTGGGAAAAATAGACGTTTCGAAAAAAGTTTTTTTTGAATTCGGTAAACCGCTTACCGTCGAAGGAAGTGGAAATGATCAGCATGAATTTATTTTAAATTTTATTGAAACCAAATTCAAAGAATGGGGAAGAGCGGATTTAGTATTGTAAGAAAAATTACTGTTTTCTATTAAATTTTAAATAAAAATTCCAAGTGACAATAAATTCTAAGCAAATTTATTTTTCTATCGAATTTGATCAGATAACTCTTATTTTGTCTTTAGATTCTGAAATTTTAAAGGATTTCGTATCTTTTATTTAGATAAATGAAATCAAATTTTGCATTAAAATTCAAGTTTTTATATATTCAGCAAAATTTTTGAAAAAAATTATATGAAAATCAACTTATGAAAAACATCAAACCAAAAAAACTGCAGAATAATGATTTAATTGGTATAATTTCGCCGGCATCAACACCTAATGATTTAGATAAAATCGAAAGAGGAGTTAAATATCTCGAAAAATTGGGATATAGAACAAAAGTCGGAAAAAATGTTGGTAAAAAGCATGGATATTTAGCGGGAAGCGATAATGAACGATTGGATGATTTGCACAATGCGTTTTTCGATAAAGAAATAAAAGCTGTTTTTTGTCTACGCGGCGGTTATGGATCAGGTAGAATTTTAGATAAAATTGACTTTAATTTAATAAAGAATAATCCCAAAATATTTGTTGGTTATAGCGATATAACTGCTCTTCAGATGTCAATTTACAAGAAAACCGGATTAATAACTTTTGCTGGTCCAATGGTTGCGAGCGATTTTTCTGAAGAAATAAATCAATTTGCAGAAGAAAATTTTTGGAAGGTATTAACTACAAGCAGAAAAATTGGTAAAATTTACAATCCGCGAAATGAAAAATTTTTTATATTGAATTCAGGCAGAGCAGAGGGCAAAATAATCGGCGGAAATTTATCTTTGATTATTTCCTTAATGGGAACAGAATATTTGCCGGTTTTCAAGAATTCAATTCTTCTAATTGAAGAAATTAGTGAAGAACCTTACAGAATTGACAGGATGCTGAATCAGCTGAAAATGGCAAAAGTCTTCAAAGACGTTAAAGGCGTAATTTTGGGAAGATTTGTGGATTGCTACGAAAAAAAATCTGAAGAAAACCCAATTACATTAAATGAAGTTATTGAGAACTATTTCGGAACGCTTAAAATTCCTGTAATTTACAGCGTTAGTCACGGACATATTAAAGAAAATTTAACCATTCCTATTGGTATAAATTGTAATTTAAATGCGTCAAGAGGATTTATTGAATTAACAGAGAGTGCGGTAGTTTAATTATTTTTGTATAAACATGTCTTAATTTTCTTAATTAAAAAAGATTATCTGTCTAAAATTCTCTTTTTTAGGAAATGAATTCGAGTTTTTCAAAATTTTTGGAATGAAGATTTTTCTAATTTTTCCATTCTACTTTATCTAAAATTTCATTTCATTATTACTGAAAAATCTTTTCAAAAATCAATCTGTTTGTCAAAATATTTTAATAATGCAAATAAGATCAACATTTTTAATTAAAATCGATATTTTCACTTAATAGAAAAGTCTGAAAAAAAAGAATAATTAAATTCTACTGCCGGTTTGCTAAAATCAATTTCAAATGCATTATGCTACTTTTGAGCATATTTTTACCATTTTTAAAATAATGACAAACAAAACTTTAACTGGTATATTTCTTGTTGTTTTTACTTAGGAAAAAATTTGTTAATAAATGAACTTAACTGAAATATTAAATAAACAAGAGTTTACGAAAGAAGAAATTTTATTTCTCTTAGAAATAGAAGAAATGGAAAATCTGAATCTCCTTTTTAAAAAATCTGAAGCGGTTAAGGAACTTTATTTCGGCAGATTCAATAATAAAATTGCCTCGTTTCAATTCTCAAATAATTGTGAAAATAACTGTCTTTACTGTGAACTGAGAGAAGATAATATTTCAACGGAAAGATTTAGACTATCGCCAGATGAAATTCTAGTAAAAATTAAGGAAATAATAAAGAACAACATTACAAACATTATTTTACAATCCGGTTCGGATAGTTATTATGATACCGATATGATTTCTTACTTGATTTACAGAATTAAAAAAGATCATGATATTCAAATTACTTTACATCTTTTGCAGCGCGGCTTTGACGAATACAGAGCTTGGAAATTTGCAGGTGCCGATAATTATTTGCTAAAGTTTAATTCTTCCAATAAAGAAAATTTTTCATTTTTTAACAAAGACAATAAACTTGACGATAGAATAAATCATCTTAAATATTTGAAAAGACTCGGTTATAAAATTTGCACGGGAAATATTGTCGGATTACCAAATCAAAATAAAAATGTATTAGCCGATGACATTCTTTTTTTGAAATCTCTTGAACCTGAAATGATTTTCAACACGCCCTTTGTCCCAAGATTTTTCAGCAAATATCAAAATACTTCTAAAGTTGAAATTCCATTAATGAAGAAAATAATTGCAGTTACAAGAATTTTACTGCAAAAATCAGATATTATAATTTCCGACTCAGTTGATTTTTTTAATTTAAATGAAAAAAGACAAATGTTCGATGTTGGAGCAAATATGCTTCTAATGGAATATTCCGGTCATTCTATAAATAAAACCAAATCTGGAAATCCCAGTTTGAAATCTTCAATTTCCAAAGGAAAAATTGTAAATTGATTTTCCTTTCATAAAATTCAAAACTTGATTAAAATTCATTCCGTAATTTTTTCGATTATTAATTGTTTTAAGGAAATATATGAAATATCTAAAAAATGTTATAATCTTAATTGTATTACTAACTTTAGCGTATTGCAGCAGTAAAGATGAGAAAATGATTTATAGTGAAGCAAAAAATCTGATTAAATCCGGAAAGTATGATGAAGCTGTTGTAAAGTTTGAAGAAATCGTAAATAATTATCCTAAAAGTACAGTTGCCGATTCGTCATTGTTTGAAATTGCGAAATTGTATCAAGGACAAGTTATAAAAAATGTTAAACACATGGAAAGTTTGAATAAAGCCGTAGATTCTTACAAGAAAATATATGAAAACTATCCTAACTCAAAGTTAGCTGAAAGTTCTTTGTTCATGTCGGCTTTTATTTTAGCAAATGAAATTAGAAATTTTCCGCTAGCCGAAAAGACTTACAAATTATATTTGGAAAAATATCCTAACGGTGAATTAGCTGATGACGCGAAAATGGAATTGCAGAATTTGGGCAAATCACCCGAAGATATTTTAAGAAATCAAAATACTCTTTAAAATTTGATGAAAAAACAGAATGATTTTACAAAAATTTTAAATCCATCTGTAATAGCGAAATTAAAGACTCTTGAATTAAAAGCCAGTACCGTTGTGGAAGGATTTATGGTTGGTTATCATAAAAGTCCATACCACGGTTTTAGCGTTGAATTTAGTCAGCATCGGCCTTATATGCAGGGCGATTCAATAAAAAATTTAGATTGGAAAGTTTTTGCAAAGAGCGAAAAATATTTTATTAAGCAGTATGAAGAAGAAACAAATCTATTAGCTCACATCGTACTTGATACTAGCAGATCAATGTCATATAAAAATGAAGGCTCGGTCTCAAAATTTGAATATTCTAAAGTGCTTGCCGCCAGTTTTATTTATCTGCTTTTAAAACAGCAGGACGCGGTTGGTTTGGCTCTTTACTCAAGCGAATTGAAAAGTTATTTGCAGCCCAAATCTAAAAGAACTTATTTAAGACAATTGCTTACGGAAATTGAAAAGTTTGACGCGCAAAGTGAAACAAAAACATCAACATCAATAAATTCAATTGCGGAAAAAATTACTAAACGCGGATTAGTGATAATTATTTCAGATCTTCTAGATGAGCCGGCGGAGATTCTTAATTCATTAAAAAAATTTTATTTCAAGAAAAATGAGGTAATTATATTTCACGTTTTGGATCCCACCGAAATTAATTTCAACTTTAAGAACGATTCGATATTTGTTGATCTTGAAACAAATGAAGAATTAAACACTCAGCCGATTCAAATACAAAAATCATATTATGAAGCAATGCGAAATTATTTAACAACAATTAAAAACGGCTGCAACAAATTAGGTTATGATTATAATTTAATTGAAACAACTTCTACGTATGACATTGCTTTAATGAATTTTTTTAAGAAACGAAGCAGAATGAAGTGAGAACGTAAAACGATTTAATGAAAGATTAAAATTCAATAATGATAAACGTTTGTTTGTAAAACATATTTTAATCATACAATTCAGTTGGTAATTTACAAAATTATTTGAACAATATAATCTTTGTGATTTTCATTTAAGTTAATCACAAAGATTGAAAATTAATATTAAAAAAAACTATTTCATCAATTCTTTTATTTCGTTAAAATATTTGTCAATAAATAAATTTGCTTCAGCTTCGGTTTTGGCTTCGGCAATGCATCTGATAATTGGTTCGGTATTTGATTTTCTAAAATGTACCCAATGATTATCAAAATCAATTCTTAATCCGTCTTCGGTATTTATTTTTTCCGATTTATATTTTTCTTTAACCTGCTCAATTATTTTATCCGGATTTACATTTTTAAGTTCAATTTTTTTCTTTGCGATAAAATATTGCGGTAATTCGTCTTTTATTTGAGAAAGTTTTTTGTTCTGCATTGCTAAATGTTCAAGAGTCAATACCGTTCCAACCAAAGCATCACGTCCATAATGAAGTTCAGGATAAATAACGCCGCCGCTTCCTTCTCCTCCGATTACGGCGTTTACTTCTTTCATTAGTTTCACAACATTTGCTTCACCGACCGGCGCTCTAAATACTTTGCAGTTTTGCGCATTGGCTATATCATCTACAGCTCTGGTTGTAGATAAATTTACAACAACATTTCCTTTGGTTTTTGAAAGTACGTGTTTAGCGGAAAGTGTGATTGTATTTTCTTCAATAAAAGGTTCGCCTTTATCGGTGATCAATACTAATCTATCAACATCCGGATCGACAACAATTGCCAAATCAGCATTTTTTTCTTTAACAAATTTCATTGTTTCAATTAAGTTTTCCGGGATCGGTTCCGGTAAACGAGGGAATATTCCGGTTTTCTCGCAGTTTAATTCAATCACTTCACAGCCCAAATCTTTTAAGAATTTCGGCATCATATAACTTCCGGCGCCATTAACACAATCTAAAACAACTTTAAACTTTTTCGATTTTATTAATTCGACGTCGACTAATTTCAATACATTTTCAATATGATTTTTCAGTCCTTCGTCATAAGTCGAAAGTTTTCCAAGTTCATTCCATTTTTTATAATTGCTTGAAGATTCAAGTTTATTTAACATTATTTTATTTTCTTCGGGAGTCATAAATTCGCCGTTTGCGTTAAGCAATTTTAACGCATTCCATTCGTTAGGATTATGACTTGCGGAAATTTGAATTCCTCCAACCGCGCCGAGTTTTTTTTACATTATATAAAACCGTTGGAGTTGGACAAATTCCAATATCAATTATATCATTTCCTTTTGCAATTAAAGTCCCAATAATAATGTTCTTAACCATATTGCCAGAAATTCTCCCATCTGAACCGATTACGATTTTACCGATTCCACAAAAATCCGCGTAAGCTGAAACATATTTAACAATTGTGTTTGGATCCAATCCATTGCCGACCAGACCTCTTATGCCTGAAACGCTTACCATTAATGTAGACATTCATTCTCCTAGTAATTATATTTTTTATGCATATTAATTAAGAGAATATCGAATAAAATTCAAAATATTTTATATTCTAAATCAACAAAAGTTTTTAATATTGCATAAAAACATAAATGATTGTATCTTCTTATTTAGTAAATTTATTTATGTAAAAAGTAGTTTCGGAGGCTATATGAAAAAATATTTTATCTCTATTTTACTTATTTTCTTAACTTTTTCATCGATTCATTCTCAAACAACTCCAATTGCTGCAAAACAAACTGCTATATATACGGTTGCTGCTTCAGAAGATACATTATCGCCATATTACCCATATCCTGGAATTAACAGTCAGCTTGGTGTTAGAAGAGTAATTGTTGCAGATGCCAATGGTGATGGCACTCAAGAAGTTTTGGCTACAGATTATATAAATGGCGGAAGAGTTCATGTTTTACAAGTAACACAAGATTCATTATTAGAAGTAATTTGGTCTTCACCCGCCGCATCAAGTTCCAGTGGATCCACACCAAGATATATTCAAGTAGGTGATTGCGACGGAGACGGTAAAAAAGAAATTATTTTTGAACAAGCTAATTTTGTAAATCAAGACGGAAGTTTAGGAAGAATTGCAATTTATGAATGGAATGGAACTTCTTGGGGCGACGCTCCAGCTTTTTCTATAACGCCGACAATGATTGAAGCAGCTGGCGGAAGAGAAGGCACCAGATTTACAAGAGAAGTTTTAACGGTTTATGATTTTGACGGTGACGGTAGAACTGAAATTATTCCTCATGGAAATGATCCAAGACAAGACGTTTTAATTATCGGAGTTACTTTTTCTTTTCCTGGTTTTGCTAACATTTCAATTGAAGGCGGCAAACCTGGAGTTCAGGCAAATGGCGGAGATTGGGGTGCCGGAGGATCTTTCTGGAATGCTGAGCCCTGTGATATAAACGGAGACGGAAAATTAGAAATTGTTAATCATACGTATAATAGTTATGGATTTTGGTCAATTGGTGTAAACGGTCCAAATTCTTATGATTATCCAACTGCCGCTGATAATGCCGATGCTAAAGCTAAAGGTGTTTATCATGAATATTGTGCAGTAGATGCTGTTAGTTATTTTGGAGCAAGAGCCGCAGATGTTGACGGTGACGGCAAAGATGAAATTTTTGGAACTCAATACGGAAACGCTCATGCAGTTGCCGTAATAAGTTTTCCGGATACTGTTTCTGGTCAAAATATATGGACAAATACGTCGCAGACAGAAAATTATGCGGAAATTATTAAGAGTTCTGAAATTGCGGCTTTAGCAGGTAAAACAGCCGTTGAACTGTGGCCAATTGTGAAAGGCGACTTGAATAAAGATGGGAAAGATGAACTTTATACCGGCGGCGGAACGGGTTTAAATTTGGTTGCAATTCAATATAAAGGTGAAGGAAGTTTACTTGATAGAAATTCATATGATATGAACATTGTTTATAACGGACAAGGCAATGAAGGATTTGCAACTTGGGAAATTTACAATGGAGAAGTAACATATAAATTAGATACACTTTATGAAGGAACAGACTCAATGGAAGTCGTAAAAACTCCTATAGGATTTGATCCTTCCGTAATTGATACAATTAAAAAAGAAACGCCTTTTACTTCTTATATTTTTGCCGATAATGTTGACCTTGATAAAGATGGAAACCTTGAAATAGTTTTAGCTCAGCAAAGTATCTATGATTCGGTAAGTGTAAATATTTTCGATTGGATAGATACATCAGGCGTTGGACAGTGGATTCTTAACTTAGAGCAGTCTCATAAAATTTATAACCCTTACAGACAACCGATTAGGCTACTTGAATATTCTGGCGATGTTGTAGGATTTAAAGAAAAAGATTATAACATTGTAACACCGGATGATTATAAATTAGAACAAAATTATCCCAATCCATTTAACCCATCTACAACTATCAATTTTTCTTTACCAATTGATAAACGTATATCTTTAAAAGTTTATGACATGCTTGGTCAAGAAATAAAAACACTCATTGATTTACAGAATCTTAAAAAAGGAAATCATCAAGTAATATGGGATGGAAGAAATAATAGCGGAAATTTTGTAGCTAGTGGAAATTATGTTGCAAAATTAATTTTTGGTGATTTTACAAAATCAATTAAAATGACGTATTTAAAATAAATTAAGTTCCGCAATCAGAATTTTTATTGGTTGCGGATTTTTATTTAATTTTATTTCTAGACTCAAAGTAATTATACTTTTCTTGAGCCGGAGATTCTATGAAAAACAAATTCATACTTTTTTTACTACTATTATTTATTTCAATTCTAAATAATAATTTTGCGCAGTCTACCGGTAAAATTATGGGCAAAGTTTTAGATGCCTCAACCGGTGAAGGTATTCCTTTCGCTAATGTTTTTATTGATGGAACCTCAATTGGCGCCGCGACCGATATTGACGGCAACTTTGTAATTCTAAATGTTCCGCCGGCTGTTTATACGGTAACTGCCTCGTATATCGGTTATCAAAAGGTAACAAGAACAAATGTGAGAGTTAATGTTGGTTTTACTACGGCAATTGATTTTTCACTTCCTTCAGGTGCAATTGAAATGGAAGCAGTAATTGTTCAGGGTGAAAGAAATCCCTTGATTCGGCAGGATTTAACAAACCCTACGGTTGCTATAAACTCTGAAACTTTGGATATTCTTCCGGTCGATAATATTTCGGAAGTAATCAAACTTCAAGCGGGAGTTGTTCAGAATGACGACGGTACTCTTCATGTAAGAGGTGGAAGAGAAAATGAAGTTGCTTACCAAATAAACGGACTTTCAATAAACGATCCATATGGAAATTCAAAAGCGGTAGGAGTTGCAACAAACGCGGTACAGGAAGTTTCCGTATCAACAGGTACATTTAGCGCCGAATTCGGAAACGCTTTAAGCGGCGTTGTAAATTATGTTACAAAAGAAGGCGGAGATAAGTTAAGTTTTAGTTTAAGAGGTTATACAGGCGAATATTTATCTTCAAACAAAGAATTATTTAGAAATGTTGAGGATTTTGACATATTAAATAGGAAACGAGCGGAATTTACCCTTGGCGGAAAAGTTCCTTTAGGCAATGATACGAAATTTTTTGTTTCCGGAATTTTTGAAGATTATAAGGGACTTTATTATGGTCAACGAATTTATAATCCGACAGATTCCTATTTAACTGCCGAGGCGTTTGAAAGTACCGATCCAAGACACGGAGACGCAAGTTTACCTTATTGGTTTAATCCTTATTCTCCAAATTCTAACGGTTTGCCTACCGGAGATAATGCCTTAGTTGCTATGGATCCTTCTCAAGATTGGAATATTCAGGCAAATTTAAGTCATAGTTTTAGTTCACTAATAAAAGTAAAGTATGAATTAGTTTATGATAAAGGTCGTTCAAGCGCATTTGGTCCGGGTTATAGTTTAACCAGAGGAAGATCATATCTTTTTAATCCCGATGGATTAGGAACTGATTACAGCAGCGGATTAGTGCAGTCAATAGATTTAACACATACTCTTAGCAACAGCACTTTTTATACATTAAAAGCTTCCTACGCGTGGAGTAATTCAAAATATTACTTGTATGAAAATTATGACGATAAAAGATATCTCCCAAATTTTTACAGTCAAACTATTGGAACAACATTGTATTATTCTGGTGGAACGGATAATTACAGATCTGATAGAACCACAAAAACTTATAGTGTAAAAGGCGATTTGGTTTCACAATTATTTAATGTTCATGAAGTAAAAGCTGGATTTGAATTAAGATTGCATAAGTTGGAAAGATACGCTTATACCTTGGACTTTTTGAAAAATGACGGAAGCGCATTGAGCGGAAGCGATTTAATTTATGGCGGAGTTACTGATTACCAAATAGTTTTAGATCCTGAAGTTGATAATTTTAACGTTGATCCTACACAATTTGCCGCATACGTACAAGATAAAATTGAATTGGCAAAAACGTTAATTCTTAATGCAGGATTGCGTTATGAATATTTTGATCCTAAAGCAAAATATAACTATAATCTTTCCCAAAATATCGATGATCAAAAAAGTGGTAATTTGGAACAATATATTACCGATGCCGAAGCAAAACATATGTTCTCTCCTCGTTTAAGCGTATCATATCCAATTACCGATAGAGGAGTAATAAGATTTTCTTACGGACATTTTTATCAAATCGGTTCTTTATCAAGTTTATATAGAAATTTAATTTGGGAAGTTGAAAATATTTCAACGGTTCCAACATTTGGAAACGCAAATGTAAATCCTGAAAGATCAATTCAATACGAAGTTGGTTTGCAGCAGCAATTAACAGACGACTTCAAATTTGATTTAACCGGATTTTACAAAGATGTTAGAGATTATATTTATACTCAAACAGTATATTCTTTGAATGCCAGAGAATATGCGGTTTTGACTAATTTATCGTACGCAAATGTTAAAGGTATAACTTTGTCATTTATCAAAAGACAATCACCTGGAAGTTTATTTTCAGCAACTCTGGATTATACATACCAATCAGCTGAAGGTAATAGAACAGAACCTACCGAAGACTTATTTTTCAGCGAAGCCGCGGGAAAGCAAACTGAAACTTACTTAGTTCCTTTAAGTTTTGACCGTTCTCATTTGATAAATGGAACTATTACATTATCTGAACCACGTGATTGGTCAGCAGGTATTGTTTATACTTTGCAGACCGGTACTCCGTATACACCGGCACTGCCGCCAACTTTGTCAACAATTACTTATGAACAGGCTTCATCCGTTAAGCCGTTCCAATGGAATGTTGATATGAAAATTGAGAAATTTTTTACAATTGACCCAATTGATTTCTCAATATTCATTCAAGTAATGAATTTATTTGACGTTGAAAATCAAAGGTATGTTTGGGCTAGCTCAGGTGAAGCGCTGAATAATGCGGAAGAAAAAATTAATGCGAGTCAATTTAACGACTTAAGAAAAAGAATTCTAAGAGATCCGGGATTGTTCAATATTTCATATTTGAATAATTATTATAGTCGTGAAGAAAGAGTAAGTTTGCCGAGAGAAATAAGAATAGGTTTTTCAATTATATTTAATTAGAATAAAAAGTTTTGAATAAAGAAATTTAACGTAGGAAAAATAATGAAAATAAAAATGCTGGTTTTCATTTTAACGCTGTTTTTGTGTGCTCAGTTATTTGCTCAATCAAATGATAGTCTAAAGGCGCCAAGGACAAAGATAACATCTCCTGAAGAATTTGAAAGACTTTATGGAAATTTATTCGGCCCAAGGCTGAACAAAATTACTGGCGAGGTCTCTGAAATAAAATCAATAATTATAAAAGGGAATAAAATTCAAACTCAGCTTTTTAATTATGGTTCTGTTTGCAGACCAGGCGGTGTGGCAGATATTGAAGATTTGGTATGGAACGGTCTTGGTTATGGTTATGAATTTGGATTGATTTCTGGCGCAAGAGTTCCCACTTTGCAGGGAGATTCAGTAAGTATTATAAGTGATTCCCATGTTTCTCCATCGGAAGGTGATTACGATCCTTCAGGAAAACAAAAATGGGGTTGGCTGCCCAAAGCAGGTTACAGCGATCCCAACCAAAATGAAGTAGCTTCATTTACGGCTGCAGATAAAGACGGCGATGGAAAACCTGACTCATGGCCGGAAAGCTGGTATTCCGCGGGTGCCGGAAAATATTTGTGGCCTGCATTTTTAGGCGACGCTTCAACGGCTCCCGATGAAGAAGTTTATTTCGCCATTGACGATTATTCAAACTATGAATTTTTGACAAAATACCATCCCTTTAATGGAGATGAAACAAAAGGCGGTTTAGGCTTGGATGCCGATGTAAGAATACTACAGTTTAATAATCCATTAGCGGAAGATTTAATCTTCTCTGTTTATCAGGTTACAAACGCAAGCGATCATGATCTTGGTAAATTTTATATGGGAATGTTCGGCGATCCTCATATCGGCGGTTCAAGTGATACAGGTGACGATATGGCATATTTTATTCCACCTAAAGGTGAACTTGCCGAAAAATTTAAACAAAGAGAAAGAAGTATGGTTTACGGATGGGATCAAGATTTTAAAGGAAGAGGCGGAAAAAGACCCGGCTATTTCGGTTGGAAATTTCTTGAATCACCTTCACTTGATGATGATTTAGTCGATAATGACGACGATGGTGTCAGTGACGAATCACCGTTTAATAATAAAGGCGAATACATTGATGGCACTATAGTTCCGCTTAACACAGGTGTTTCCGATATTGAGCAATATACAAAAACTTATGGCGCGCCAAAAGCAAGATGGTCGGGTGATGAAGACGGCGATTGGGATGCAGAAAAAAATGACGTTGGTATTGATGGAATTGGTCCTGATTCTCCAAATTATCCCGGTAAAGATTACGGTGAAGGAGATGGAGTTCCGTCACAAGCTTGGTATTCAGATTTAAATAGCAATGGTTTATTTGATGATGATGAAGTCGGAACTTTGACAGATGATTGGAGCAATGGAAAAAAATGGGCGGGTTCTGAACCTAATTTTGGATTTAGAGATATATCCGAATCGGATCAGTTAGGATTAACTGGCTTTACGGTTAACGGATGGGGACTGGTCGACCCGAAAGATGACGAAATTATTTGGAGCTGGCTTACAAAACCCGAGATTGATCCAAATCAGGAATTCTTAAAATCTGCAGGAGATAATATTTTTTGTTTTTCAACCGGACCAATGTATTTGGAAAAAGGAGAATCGCAAAGATTTTCAATGGTAATTTTGCTTGGAGAAGATTTAAATGATCTTCTATTGAATGCAAGTACATCAGTCAGAATTCTTGAAGCTGATTATCAATTCGCTCAACCTCCTGATAAACCGTTAGTAACAGGTGTTCCCGGAGACGGAAGAGTTACATTATATTGGGACGCGAAATCTGAAGAATCAATTGACCCGCTGAATGGAGAAAAAGATTTTGAAGGTTATAAAATATATAGAAGCCGTGATTATAATTTCTCTGATGTATTTACAATTACTGACGCAAATGGAATTCCTTATTTAGGTCAGGCACTTTTTGACGTTAATTCCGGAAAATCCGCACAATTTGATTTGGTTGATGAATATTCAGGTCTTGCAGGAATAGAATATGTTGGAAGAGGAATTAGATATAATCTTGGAAACAATACTGGTCTGGTTCATGAGTATGTGGATTCAACCGTTCAAAACGGAATAAAATATTATTACGCTGTAGTTGCTTATGACAGAGGATCAGAAGACCTTCCTCCAACGGAATCTCAAGCAGTTATTCAGCAGGATCCTACAACTGGTGAACTAATTTATGATGTAAATACACTATCTGTGATTCCAGGTCCAATTGCAAGCGGAATTAAAGAATCGGAAGTAGGAATCGGCAACAAACCAACGCAAATTGTTGGTAATTCAACCGGTGAAATTAATATAGAAGTATTGGATGAGCTTTCAGTTCCGGATAAAAATTATAAAGTGAAATTCGGCTCTGAAAACTCATACAGCGTTTTAGACGAAACCGGAGTCAGCTATGATTTTACTTCTAAAGGAACCGTGTTAGTTGCTTTAAGAAATAAAAATATTGTAGAGGAATCAATAGTTGTTAAAGACAAAAGCGGAACAATTATTCCTTCTTCCAATTATGTGGTTAGTACAGAAAAGGGACAAATTGCCGGAAGCACCGCAGAAAGTCTTCCAGCAAGGTAATGTGTACACTATAAGTTATAAATATTATCCAATATACGAAAGCAATTATATAAATAATGAAGATGGAAATAATGTTTTTGAAGGAATGAGAATTTTTGTTCAAGAAGATGAATTGAACGCAAACGTAAGTGAATCAAAATTTATTACAAATTCGGCAATTACTGTTGATAGTAAAATTCTTTATCCTCCATTAATTGGTGGTGATAAAATTAAAGTTAGAGCTGATTGGGAAATAAGATGGAACAATACTGATACATTAGCAGATGGAAGCTGGGCACATGGAGATACAACTCAAACTTTATTGGGTCCTGTAATTGCACCTTTTAAAATAAAATATATTGTTCAAAAAGAACCCAATTACTATTTGGAAGAGGATGCTACTTTTGTAACAGATCAAGAAAACTTTAATGGCCGATGGGATTGGGGAGAAGCAATTACACTGCAGCCGCAAGGTGTAACTGATGCGACAACTACATATCAAATAGATCTAAAATTAATGTCTGATGTTACTGAGCAAATATTGCCTAAAGCCGGAGATATATTTAAACTTGTTACAGACAAACCGTTTGAAACCGGTGATGAATATACTTTCAGTTCCAAAAAGGCGGAATTTACGGCTAATAAATCAGATAAATTATTAAATGAAGTTTATGTTGTTCCAAATCCATATGTAGCATACAGCGAATCGGAAAATCCCGGTAGAACATTAACAAAACGCGGTGAACGCGAATTGCAATTTAGAAATCTGCCTCCTGTATGTACTATCAGAATATATACTTTAACCGGTGAATTGGTAGATACAATTGAAAAAGATGATAATGGAAGTATTGCATATTGGGATCTATTGAGTTCAGAAGGTATGAGAATATCATATGGTGTTTACATCTTCCACATTGACGCTCCAGGAGTTGGAGAAAAAATTGGAAGATTTGGTGTAATAAAATAAATTGGTAAAAATTATTAGCTGTTAGAATTTATAATGCTGAATTGTTGGAGTAAACAATGACAATAAATAAAAAAAATTTAATACTTCTGGCGTTAGTATTTTGCGCAAATTTATTATTTGCTCAAGTTGATCAAGATATTTCCAGGGTAGGTACAACCGCTGCTTCAGTACTTAAAATTGCGCCCGGAGCCCGTTCTCTTGGTATGGGAAGCGCTTATGTTGGCGTTAGCGACGACATTTATTCCGTTTATTTCAACCCCGCTGGAATCACCAGATCGAAGGGAAACAGCCAGGTTGCCTTCAATCATTCAGAATGGCTCGCTGATGTAAATTATGATTTTGCGGCAGGTTCTATAAATGTTGATGGACTTGGGACTTTATTTGCGACGTTTTCCTCACTTCAGGTTCCAAAAGATGAGGTTAGAACATTTGAATATCCTGAAGGCGATGGAAGAACTTGGGACGCAAGTTCGTTGGTTATAGGTGTAGGTTATGCGAGAAGTTTAACGGATAGGTTTTCAGTAGGTTTCCAAGTTAAATTTATTCAAGAATCAATATGGAATTCTTCCGCAACGGGAGTTGCTATGGATGTGGGAACTTATTATGTAACA
This sequence comes from Ignavibacteriota bacterium, assembly GCA_016713565.1. NCBI lineage: Bacteria > Pseudomonadati > Ignavibacteriota > Ignavibacteriota bacterium. The sequence goes on along the minus strand of JADJOX010000007.1, from coordinate 218,923 downwards.
CCCTTCAATGATCTTGTAATCGGCGCCAGCTTCAACAATTTTGGGACAAAAATGCAGCTTAATGGAAGAGATCTGCAAATAAATGTTGATCCAGAAAATTTACCGGAATCAGGACCTAATAATATACCCGGAGAATATTCAACTGAAAAAAATGATCTTCCTTTGAATTTTAGAGTAGGCTTAGCAATGAATGTTGTAGATACAAGATTTTTCAGACTTAAAGCCGCTCTCGACGCTGTTCATCCAAACGACAATAAAGAATATTTAAATACCGGACTTGAATTTTCTTATAACAGCATGATCTTTTTAAGGGGAGGATTTAAGTCATTGTTCTTACCAAACAGCGAGCAGGGTTTAACACTTGGGTTTGGAATAAATTACGGTATTACCTCGGACTTGGAATTTACATTTAATTATGCTTATGCAGATTACGGAAGATTAAAAAATATTCAATATTTTGATATAGGTTTGATTTTCTAAAATTGTTTTTAAATAAAATCCTCATTAAAAAATAATGAGGATTTTTTTTGTCTGATAAAACTTAAAATGAAATTATTAGAAAAGATAAATTTACTTTTAATTAATTACTTTGGGGTTCCACCGCGCTCAAAAAAATTACCTGCCACAATTGATCTTTTAATCGCAACAATTCTTTCACAAAATACAAACGATAAAAATTCATTTCGTGCATTTCAAAATTTGAAAAATAATTTTAATAGTTGGAATGAAGTTAGAAATTCGGAAATATCAAATATTGAAAATACAATTAAGATTGCCGGCTTGGGCTTTCAAAAAGCATCAGCGATTAAAAATTTATTGGAAGAATTATATATAAGTGAAAGCAATTATAAAATGAAATTGCTAGCTGAATTAAGCGTTGAAGATTCGATAAACTATTTAACAAAATTTAAGGGAATTGGAGTGAAAACCGCTAGCTGTGTTTTGCTTTTTTCAATGGATAGAAATGTTTGTCCGGTTGATACGCACGTAAACAGAACGTTAAACAGAATCGGTGTTGTTAAAACCATTTCACCCGATAAAACATTTTTTGAAATTAATAAAAATCTGCCGGAAGGAATTGCTCATTCTTTGCACACAAATTTAATTAGGCTCGGACGCGAAATTTGTAAACCCCAAAATTATAATTGCGTAATTTGTCCGCTTAAAAAAATATGTAAATATGAACCTAAGTCATTTTTACCAAAAAATAGATCTAAAGACAGATCATTTATGCTTTTGGACAATGTTTAATGGACTTAAACGTCTTTTCATCTAATTTGTTTTGTAGTTAATCTTCATTATATTTGATAACAATTATTCAACTATCGGTTACAATTCTCGAACTTATAATATGGAATATAACTTCGCAGAAAGAAAATTATTGGTTTGCGATTTAAGTTTAATTAAATATCAAACTGCATGGGAAATTCAAAAAAAATATTTTGAAGCAAGGTCTCATGAGAAAATAAAAGATATTATTTTTATTTGCGAACATCCGCATACTTACACTTTAGGAAAAGTTGCCGATAAAAAAAATCTTTTACTCGATGACAAAATGTTGAAAGAAAAAAATATCGACGTTTTTGAAATTGACCGAGGCGGGGATATTACTTATCATGGACCGGGACAAATAGTTGGATATCCGATAATTAATTTAGCCAATTGGAAAAAAGACACTCATTTATATTTAAGAGCATTGGAAGAAGTTTTGATGCTGACTTGCATTGATTATGGCTTGATTCCCTCTAGAATTGAAAAATACACCGGCGTTTGGATTGAAGATAGAAAAATTTGTGCTATTGGAATTAAGGTTAGCCGATGGATAACAATGCATGGATTTGCCTTTAATGTAAATACCGATTTAAGTAATTTTGACGGAATTATACCTTGCGGAATTTCCGATAAAGAAGTAACATCATTAAGCAGAGAAATTGTTAGGCAATTTGATATAAATGAAGTTAAACAAAAAATTCTAAAAAATTTTGAGCAGGTTTTTTCTTATACTCAAATTGAAAATATTTCGAATGAGGAATTAGAAAATTCAGTTAAAAATTGAAAGGTATAAAATGCAAAACGAAACTAAGGTGAAAATTTCAGTTGATAATAAAATGAAAGAAAATAAAGTTAATCAATCGGTAAATAATAACGGAACAAAAAAACTTTCGGACGAAAATTTGATTGAAGTTCTTAAAATGATGATTACTTCCAGAACTATGGATATAAAAATTATGAATATGTTGAAGCAAGGGAAATCATATTTTCATCTGCCGTCATCCGGACACGAAGCCACGCAAATTGCCTTCGGAATGCTGATGAATAAAGGAGTTGATTGGGCGTATCCTTATTACAGAGATATGGCTTTTATGATTGGACTTGGAACTAAAATAGAAGATATATTACTTCATCAATTAGCAAAAGAAGATGATCCAATGACGGGAGGAAGACAAATGTCGTGTCACTGGGCGTCAAAAGAATATAATGTTCCAACTCAATCAAGTCCGACGGGCACGCAGTTTTTACAAGCAGTGGGAACCGCACTGGCTCAAAAAAAATCGGGTAATAATTCTGTTACATATGTTAGCGGCGGTGAAGGAACAACGAGCGAAGGTGAATTTCATGAAGCTGTAAACTGGGCAAGCAGAGAAAAAATTCCAGTGATTTTTGTCATTCAAAACAATAAATGGGCAATCTCCGTTCCTGTAGAAAATCAAACCGCGGGAAAAAATGCCTCTATTTCCGCTATGATGAACGGATATGATAGTTTGTTAAAATTTTGTATTGACGGAACTGACTTTTTAAAAGCACATGAAACGGCTGAACAAGCATTTGAATATGCCAGAAGCGGAAAAGGTCCGGTTTTAGTTGAAGCAAAAACTATAAGATTATTTTCTCATTCAACTTCAGATGATCAAAGTAAATATAGACCCAAAGATTCTCTTGAAGAAGATTTACAAAATGATCCGTTAAATAAATTTTCAAATTATCTAATTAAAAATGGAATTATAACGGAAGAAAATATTGAAAATTTAAAAAAGGAAATTTCAAAAAAAGTAAATGATGCTGCTGATTGGGCATATTCTAGACCAGAGCCTGATGTGAAAAATGTTAAAAAATATGTTTATGATGAAAGCGGCAAAAAAAATAAATTGAAATATTATGAAAGTAAATCAGTTGGAATTCCAATAGTAATGGTTGACGCAATAAATCATGCTTTGCGCGAAGAAATGGAGAGGAACAATAAAATCTATATTTTCGGTGAAGATGTTGCTGATGGAAAAGGTGGAGTTTTTACAGCGACTAAAGGATTATCTACAAAGTTTGGTAATGAAAGAGTTTTTAATTCTCCTTTGGCCGAAGCAAGTATTTTAGGAGTTGCGATAGGAATGGCAATCGCGGGCAAAAAGCCTTGTGTTGAAATTCAATTCGGAGATTATATTTGGCCTGCTTTTATGCAGATACGCGATGAACTTGTTATGCTGAGATATCGTTCCAATAATAAATTTGAAGCGCCGGTCGTAATTCGCGTTGCTGTTGGCGGATATATTAACGGCGGACTTTATCACAGCCAAAATATTGAAGCTTTCTTTGCGCATATGCCGGGACTGCTGATTGCTTATCCATCAAACGCGGCAGACGCGAAAGGATTGCTTAAAACATCACTTAGATTAAATGATCCCGTTTTATTTCTTGAGCATAAAGGATTATATAGACAAAGTTACGCTACAAAACCTGAACCCGACGCTGATTACTTAATTCCCTTTGGCAAGGCAAATATTACAAGAGAAGGTAATGATCTTACGGTTGTAACTTACGGCGCGATGGTTCATGAAACTGAATTTGCGGCTAAAATATTGACTGATGAAGGTTATTCCGTTGAGATTGTAGATATTAGAACAATAAATCCTTTGGATACTGAAACAATTTTTAATTCGGTTAAAAAAACCGGAAAAGTTATTGTGATTCATGAAGATACATTAACTGCCGGATTTGGTGCGGAAATTGCCTCAAGAATTTCTGAAGAATGTTTTGAATATTTAGATGGTCCGGTAAAACGCTATGCGGCGTTGGATACGCCAATTGCTTTTCATCCAAAATTGGAAAGAGAAATTTTACCATCAAGAAATAAAATATATAATGAAATAAAAAAATTATTAGAATATTAGTTTTAATAAAATATTTTTCGGAAGTAGAATTTTATAAATTAAAATTGCGTTCTAAGAACTCAAATGTAATCCCGGACAAGTTTAGGGAATTCGCTTTAGACGAGAATTTATAAGCAAAATTTAGAAAGTAATTTATCTAAGCGTTCAGATAATTATTCTCAATTATTGGAGAAGAAATGAAAGTAAATATTATTATGCCGAAAATGGGAGAAAGTATAAATGAAGGTACAATAATTAAATGGTATAAACAGGTTGGCGACAAAGTTAAAAAAGATGAAATAATTTATGAGATTAGTACCGATAAAGTTGATACCGAGATTCCTTCTCCTTCCGATGGAACATTGATTGAAATTAAAGCGTTTGAAAATGAAACTGTTCCGATTAATGAAATTGTTGCGGTTATTGAAACAAATGGCGAAAGTGAAGCAATTATCGAAAATAAAAGTGACAATCACTCTACTGATCAAGTCGGTTCAATTATAGAATTACCAATGCCAAAAATGGGTGAAAGCATTAATGAGGGTACAATAATTAAATGGCATAAAAATGTAGGCGATGCTGTAAAAATAGATGAAATAATTTATGAGATAAGTACAGATAAAGTTGATACTGAAGTGCCTTCTCCGGTTGACGGTGTAATTACAGAAATTCTATTTAAAGTAAATGATGTTGTGGAAGTTGGAAATATTGTTGCAAGAATTTCAACAAAGACCGGAATTACAAAAATTGCCGATAAGGAAACAATAAGAGAAGATGTATCAATTGATAATGATAATTCTCAGATAGAAAGAAAGTCCGCGCAGAAAACACATACCAATAGTTTTATATCTCCTGTGGTTATGCAAATTGCAAATAAAGAAGGCGTTACGCATAGCGAATTAAATTCAATTTCGGGAACGGGAATAAACGGACGTATAACAAAAAAAGATATCCTTGATTACATTAAAACAAAAGGCACTGTAACAACCGTTTCCGCGCCAAAAATTTTCACTCAAAAAAATATTTCAACTAAGGAAGAAGATGAAATTGTTCCTATGGATAATATCAGAAAAAAAATAATGGAACATATGATCAGCAGTCGGGATACTTCCGTTCACGTTTCGGAAATGATGGAAATTGATATGACGAAGATCCATAATTTTATTGATAAGAATAGAGAAAAATTTCAAAGGGAAGAAAATATAAAACTAACTTATTTATCATTTATCGCCGACGCGGCAATTAGAGCATTAAATGAATTTCCTCTGGTAAATTCTTCAATTGAAGGTGAAAACATTATTTTAAAAAATAATATAAATCTTGGAATTGCCGTTGCATTGGAACCAAACGGACTTGTTGTCCCAAATATAAAAAACGCGGATGAAAAAAATGTTAGAGGTTTGGCAAAATCAATTTCTGAAATTAGCGTGAAAGCAAGAAACAAAGGACTAACACCGGATGATATAATTGGAGGAACATTTACAATTACAAATTACGGAGTTTTCGGCGCGTTGTTTGGAACGCCGATTATTAATCAGCCGGAAGTCGCGATTCTTGGAGTCGGCGCAGTTGTTAAAAAACCGGTTGTTATTGAAGTAGATGGAATTGATACAATTGCGATTAAGCCGATGATGTATTTGACATTAAGCCATGATCACAGATTAGTTGATGGAATGTTAGGCGGAATGTTTTTGAAATATATTAAAGATACATTAGAAAATTATGATGTAAGTAAAGTTTAATTTTTTACGTTAATTTCTCCGCACCTAGGGCATTTCACAGAATCACCCTGAAATGTTGGCGGAACTTTTATTGTAACTCCGCATTTGCAATTATAAAAATTATATCCGTTTACGTTCATTACAATATCGCCAAGTTTACGTTTTTCTTCAACTTTACTTTGTTTAGTCAATTCTTCCAGTTGCGAAATTATTGGAATATTTGCTTTGTTTTTTAATCCCGAATTAGGAATTATTTGCTCGGAATTATTTTTAATTTTATTGTAAATAGTTTGATAATCAGCAAAATCAGCGCCATGCATCATTCCGCGTAAAATTTTAATTCTTTCTGAAATCGGCGGATGCGTAGAAGTTAAATCCTCAATTTGCATTCCCGTTTTTTTCAATGGATTTACGATGTACATTCCGGCTGTTGCCTTATTAGCTGAATTTAAATTAAATCTGTTTTGAGACAATTTTTCCAAAGCGTTTGCCAATCCTTCAGGGTAACGAGTTAACCTAACCGCGCTTGCGTCAGCAAGATATTCTCGTTTTCTTGAAATTGCAAAATAAAGCAGCTGAGCCAAGAATGGCGCCGTAATTGCAAAAAATATTGAAAACACAATTAAAATTAATTGCTCATTTCCATTGCTTGATGATTTATTTTTGTACCTGTTTAATGAACCGCCGCCGTAAAAATAACCTCTCGTAAATACTTCTGAAATTATTACAATCATTCCGAGCATAATTCCAGCAAAAGTCATAAATAAAACGTCTCTGTTTACAATGTGTGAAATTTCGTGAGCAATTACACCTTGCAGTTCATTTCTGTTCAGCTGACTTAATAATCCTGCCGTAACGGCAACAACGCTGTTTTCAGGCTTTCTGCCGGTTGCGAACGCGTTTGGCGCTTGTTCATTTACAATGAAAATTTTAGGAATTTTGGGAAGATTTGCGGCTATTGCCATTTCTTCAACAACGTTGTAAAGTTGAGGTTGAACTTCTTTAGTAACTTCTGTAGCATTACTTATAGAAAGTATAATTGAACTTCCCGCAAAGTAACTTACCGCAGAAATTAATACCCAAATTAAAAATGCGGCTAAAATACCTAAAGAACCGCCGCCTTCTCCAAGAAATGTTTCGCCAATGAAAAATCCAAGCAGAATAAGAATTGTTCCCATTCCAACAAACAGGATTATAGATTTTCGTTTATTTGCCTGAATTAATTCCCACATATAAAATCAATAATAAGAAATAAAATTTTTAATAAAATTAATTAAAAAATAATTGCCGATTAAAAGAAATAAAGTATCTCCAAACCGGCAATTTTACTAAATCAAAATTGAATGAACGAATTAAATTAAAACTGAACCTTTGGTACTTCTCTTTCAGCCGCGACTTGAATTTCGAAAAATGTTTCTTTAACAAATTTGAACATTCCTGCAATAATATTGGATGGAAAAGTATCCACTTTATTATTATAAAATAAAACTTGGTCGTTGTAATTTTGTCTTGAAAATGAGATCTTATTTTCTGTTGCCGTAAGTTCTTCTTGAAGGGCAAGAAAATTTTGATTTGCTTTTAGATCTGGATAATTCTCAACAACTAAGTTGAATTTTTGTAAAGCGCCGCTTAATTCCGATTCAGCTTTGGATTTATCGGCAACAGAAGAAGCGTCAACCGCAGCGCTTCTTGCTTTGGTTATATTTTCCAATGTACTTTTTTCATGGTTCATATAACCTTTTACGGTTTCAATTAAATTTGGAATTAAATCATGTCTCCTTTTTAATTGAACGTCTATTTGCGACCAAGCGTTTTTGACTTGATTTCTCATTCTCACTAATGAATTGTAAATTGAAACTACGTACATTGCAATTACGGCTACTGCAATTACAAAAATTAAAAATCCGCTCATTTATCCTCCATTTTAAATATAAATTTTATCATTTAACCTTTATCAATTAGAACCAAAAAATAATCTGAAAATAAAAATAGTTTCCTCAAAAAAGATTTTTTGTCAGAACCATGATTAAATTCAGGCATTAATTTTTTTATGATACATATCTTCAAGAACTTTTATAATTCTATTATTTTTATCTACTGAACCTTCACGAATTACTTCTAAAATTTCACCTTTATCAAACCATAAACCATGACCGTTTTTACATTCATCAAGCACAATATCTTTATCATCACTTACTCTGGTTTTCCCCATTTTTTTATTACAGATGGGGCAGCGTCTTTTTTTCTCACTTCCTTTTTTCCCTTTTTTAAAGGAATTCAAAAGTTCCTGCTTATCTTTTGAATCATCAAGGAAAAGTTCCAATTCACCGGAATCTAACCAAATGCCCTCGCAGTTTGTGCAGTAGTCGGTTTCAACTCCTTCAAATTCTAACACAATCATTGGATTATTGCAAACGGGACAAAACATTATTTTCTCAATTCAAATATCAGTAAATATAACAAAATTGTTGAAACATTTATCTATTAACAAAGCGTTCATTTTTTTTGTATTTTTTGAGTTTAATTATTGAAAGATTTGTAATGAAATTAAATAAACATCAAAGAGATTATAAAGATACAGTTGAAAATGATAAAGTTGATCTGGGAAGAAGACCGGATTGGTTAAAAGTAAGATTACCTTCCGGTGATAATTATAGAGAAGTTCTTTCTATGATGCGCAGATCAAAACTGAATACTGTTTGCGAAGAAGCTAAATGTCCTAATTTAGCCGAATGCTGGAATAATAGAACCGCAACTTACATGATACTTGGAGATACATGTACAAGAACTTGCGGTTTTTGCGATGTTAAAAGCGGAAGACCAACATTTTTGGATTGGGACGAACCGAACCGGGTTTCCGATTCAGTAATTGAATTGGGATTAAAACATGTTGTTATAACTTCCGTGAACAGAGATGAATTACAAGATGGCGGCGCTGCGATTTTTTCTAAAACTGTTGAATTAATTAGAGAAAAAAATTCCGAATGCACCGTTGAAATTTTAATTCCTGATTTTCAAGGAAATGAAAATTCTTTTGAAATAATTATGAAAAACCCGCCTGATATTTTAAATCATAATTTGGAGACAGTTCAAAGATTATATCACGCCGTTCGTCCGCAAGCAAATTACCAAAGAAGCTTGGATTTGATTAAATGGTTCAAAAACAATGGATTGAAAACTAAAAGCGGAATTATGGTGGGAATTGGTGAGCGGAAAGAAGAAGTGCTGGAATTGATGAAAGATCTAAAGGATAATAATTGTGATATTATGACAATTGGTCAATATTTGCAGCCGACAAAAAATCATTTACCCGTTGAAAGATATGTAACTTTGGATGAATTCAAATTATACAGAGAAGAAGGTGCTAAACTTGGATTTACGGCTGTTGAATCCGGTCCGCTTGTAAGAAGCTCTTATCATGCGGAAAAGCACGCAAAATAATTTTTCATCTAATGAATAATTTTATTTATAGCGTATATTTCAAATAAATTATAATATATATCAATTCTTAAAATATTAGTTTAAAGACAATAACTTTTTTTTATATTTTTTTTGAAAACTTATAGATAATAATATTATCTTTTTAAGCCCAAGAAAATTAAAAGCTATTTTTTATTTAACGGTTCTCTAAACTAAACTTCAACAAAAAAAAAATCAACTTATGAAGACAACTAATTCTCACAATAGCGAAAGATTACTTTCATTAGATTTATTTCGAGGTTTAACAATGTTCTTTCTTGTTTTGGAAGGGACGGAATTTTACGGTTACGTTAAGGAAGCATCAACGGAAGGAAGTTTTTTCTATAATATTATTATGCAGTTTCATCATCATCCATGGAACGGTTTAAGATTTTGGGATTTGATTCAGCCGTATTTTATGTTCATTGTTGGCGTTGCCATGGTATTCTCAATTAATAAAAGATTAAATAAAGGTGTTGAAAAATCACAAATAACAAAACATATTATAATCCGCAGTATTACGCTTTTTTTTCTTGGTGTTATTCTGCATTGCGGATATTCACATAAACTTGTTTGGGAACTTTGGAATGTATTGACTCAATTGGGATTTACAATTTTAATTTCATATGCGTTATTTAATTTAAGAATTAGATATCAATTTATTTTTTCAATAATGTTATTAGTTATAACTGAAATTTTATACAGATATACTAACATCGCCGGATTTGATCAACCGTTTGTAATTGGAAAAAATTTTGGTTCATACATTGACCTTATTTTAATGAATAAAATTAATGGCGGCGGATGGGTTGTGATAAATTTTCTTCCTACTTCGGCACATACTATTTGGGGAGTTATTGCAGGTAAGATTTTAATCAGTAAAAAAATTGACCAAGAAAAATTTAAAATTATTGCCGTTGCTGGAATTATTGGAATTATTACCGGATATAGTCTTGATTGGTTAGGAATTACACCAGTCATTAAACGAATTTGCACAAGTTCATTTGTAATTGTATCGGGCGGATGGGCTTTATTAACCTTGGCAATATTTTATTATTTAGTAGATATTAAAAAATTAAATAAAGGATTTACAATTATTGTTGCCGTTGGAATGAATTCAATATTTATTTATTTGTTTAGTCAGTCGATAGGTGGACAATGGTTTAATGAATTTGTAAATATTTTTGTATTCGGCTTCGCTCAATTTTTATCAGTACCAATTCAATTTTCTAATATTATAAATTCATTGGTTGTATTTTCATTGGAATTATATTTATGTTATTGGCTATATAGAAGAAAGATATTCTTTAAAATATAAAGTGAATTTTAAAAGGAGTTTGTATGAATCAATTTAAGAGAAGGGATTTCTTGAAAACCGCTGCAGTAGCCGGCTTGGGTTTGGCCGTTTCTCCAAATTTAATTAAGTCGCAAGATAAAATTAAATTTAAGCGGTCTAAACCATCGGGTAAAGTAAATATTGCTTTTATCGGCGTTGGCGGAAGAGGACGTTCTCACGTTGGATTAGTTTCGCAAAGACAAGATGTCGAAATTACAGCAATCTGCGATGTTGATCCTGAAGCAATTGATAAAACACAAAAACTATTACGCGAAAATAACCGAAAGGAAGCCGCTGTTTATACTAACGACGATTACGCGTTTATGAAATTATTGGAACGAGATGACGTAGACGGAGTAATAATTGCAACACCTTGGGTATGGCACGCAAGAATGTCGGTTGCAAGTATGAAAGCCGGAAAATTTACCGGAGTGGAAGTTTCCGCCGCAAATAATTTGGAAGAATGTTGGGATTTGGTAAATACTTATGAAGAAACAGGAATTCCGTTAATGATATTGGAAAATGTATGTTATGCAAGAGAATCGATGGCAATATTAAAAATGATAAGGGAAGGTTTATTTGGTGAAATTGTACACGCGACTTGCGGATACCGACATGATTTGCGTGAAGTGCTTTTTAATGGAGGAAAGCAATCCGATAGCGGTGTTGAATTCGGTAAAAATTCGTTGGGCGAAGCAAGATGGCGAACTCAATATTATATAAATCAAAATGCCGATGTTTATCCAACGCACGGACTTGGACCTGTTGCTACATGGTTCGATATTAACCGCGGAAATAGATTTGTGACTTTAACTTCAACAGCAACAAAAGCCGTTGGATTGAAAGATTATATAATTAATCATCCTCAAGGAGGAGAAGATCATCCGAATGCAAAAATAAAATGGAAACTTGGCGATATTATTACTTCTGTAATTAAAACGGCAAATGATGAAACGATAATCTTAAATCATGATACAAGTTTGCCTCGACCGTATTCATGGGGATTTACTTTGCACGGTTCAAAAGGTGTTTGGTGCGGTGATTTTGAAGGGCGAAGAATTTATATTGAAGGAAAGTCACCTCAACATCAATGGGAATCAAATGAAAAGTTTGATGAATATATGAAAAAGTATGATCATCATTTATGGAGTGAGGAAGAGAAAAATGCAGTTGGTGCCGGTCATGGCGGAATTGATTATTTCACAATAAAACAATTTGTTGATTCCGTTAAAGAAGAAAAAGAACCGCCTATTGATGTTTATGATGCCGCCGCGTGGAGTGTAATTACTCCGTTATCTGAAGTTTCAATCCAAAATAATGGAATGCCCCAGTATTTCCCGGATTTTACTAGAGGCAAGTGGATGACAAATAAACGAATTTTTGGTATTGAGTAATTTTTAGATTTTTGATGTAATATATCCACATTTTATTACGAAAGATTCCATAATTAAAAAGATGGAATCTTTTTTTTAACCAATTTTTCATACTGCAAACTTTTTAAATAATTCAAAATCGGGTTTACATTTCATTTTAATATCTTTCAATTTTGAAATCATTTTTACTTCACTTTACACAAATTTTCATTTCTCATTTAAGTTTAATAATTCTCAAATCTGATAAGAATAAATATAAAATCAAAATAAACAGACCCATTATCTAATATTAAATTACTCCTATACAACTTAAACAAATTTTTTGTTTTTCTTCTTTTTGTGAATTTTTATAAATATTTTGGCATAAATATTATACTATTAAAATTATTGATAGAATATATTGGAGTATTTATGGCAAAAGTTAAAGGCGATATCATTATTGATATTGAAAAATGCAAAGGATGCGAACTTTGCGTTGAAGCATGCCCTCAGGATTCTCTTCAAAGAGCCCGCCAAGTAAATAATAAAGGTTATTTGTATATAGTTAAAGTTATTGATAATTGCACAGGCTGTGTTAACTGTGCGCTTGTTTGTCCTGAAGGAGCAATAACAGTATACAGAAAGACAGATAGCGGCAACAAGCAAATTGCCGAAGTAAAAAATATCACTTCCGATATTTCAATTGAGGTGAACGAATGAAAGAATTACAATTAATGAAAGGCAATGAAGCATTAGCCGAAGCAGCAATACGCTGCGGCTGTGATGCTTATTTTGGTTATCCAATAACTCCTCAATCTGAAGTTTTAGAGTATTTAAGCCGCGAAGCCGAAAACAGAACCGGAATGGTTGTACTTCAAGCTGAAAGTGAAATTGCTTCAATAAATATGGTTTATGGCGCCGCAGGCACCGGAAAAAAAGTTATGACTTCTTCTTCAAGTCCTGGTATAAGTTTAATGCAGGAAGGAATTTCGTATATTGCTTGTGCCGAATTGCCTTGCCTTCTCGTTAATGTTAATAGAGGCGGTCCGGGATTAGGAACAATTCAACCTGGACAAAGTGACTATTTCCAAAGCGTGAAAGGCGGTGGTCATGGCGATTATAAATTAATAGTTTTAGCTCCCGCTACAGTTCAAGAAATGGCTGATTTTGTAAAATTCGGCTTTGATTTGGCATTTAAGTATCGAAATCCGGTTTTAATTCTTACAGACGGCGCACTAGGGCAAATGATGGAAAAGGTTGAATTATTTCCTCAGCAAGAGAGAAAATTTGAAGAATTCAACTGGGCTTTAACAGGAAAATCCCAAACAAGAAATCATAATATTATAACTTCTTTAAATCTTAAAGCAGAAGAAATGGAAATGCAAAATATTCATCTGCAAAACAAATACAAAGAAATAGAAAAAAATGAGATTCTTTATGAATTAATAGACTGTGAGGATGCAGATTACTTAATTGTGGCTTATGGATTGGTTGCAAGAATTTGCACAAAAGCAGCTCACCTGGCAAGAGAAAAAGGAATTAAAGTTGGCGTTTTAAGACCAATTACTTTGTTCCCATATCCTTATGAAATTATTAATAAACTTGCCGGTCAAATTAAAAGTATTCTTGATGTTGAAATGAATGCCGGACAAATGGTGGAAGATGTAAGATTAGCTGTAAATGGAAAAATTCCGGTTGAATTTTACGGAAGAATGGGCGGCGTGGTTCCCGCTCCAGAAGAAATTCTAAAAGCATTGGAAGAAAAATTAGTAGGAGTTGCCGTATGAATGAAAAAGCTTTAATAGATGATGAACATTTTGAACATACTTTAAGATGTGAACACGCGGAAGTAATTTCTCCTGAAAATATTGTTTATGAAAAACCCGGTACTTTGTTGGATGTCGATATGCATTACTGTCCGGGTTGCGGACATGGAGTTGTTCATAGAATTTTAGCGGAAGTAATTGATGAAATGGGAATTCAATCTGATGTTATTGGTGTTGCTCCGGTTGGATGTTCCGTTCTTGCTTATAATTATTTGAATATTGATTTTTCGGAAGCCGCACATGGCAGAGCTTCCGCAGCGGCTACAGGAATTAAAAGAGTTCTTCCGGATAAATATGTTTTTTCTTATCAAGGTGATGGAGATTTAGCCGCAATTGGAACAGGTGAAACTATTCATACTTGCAATAGAGGAGAAAATATTTTAATACTTTTTATCAATAACGGAATTTACGGAATGACGGGCGGACAAATGGCTCCGACAACATTACCCGGGATGAAATCAACTACTTCACCATTTGGAAGAGATGTTAATACAATGGGTAATCCTTTAAAGATGACTGAATTAGTTGCCATGCTTCCTGGAACTTACTATGTTACTCGTCAATCGGTTCATAAACCCGGTAATGTACGCAAGGCTAAAAAAGCAATTCAAAAAGCATTTGAATTTCAGAAAGATAATAAGGGCACATGTTTTATTGAAATAGTTAGTAACTGTCCTTCCAATTGGAAAATGACTCCAATTGAATCTAATCATTGGCTTGAAGAAAATATGCTTCCGTATTATCCGCTCGGCGATATTAAATTACCAAATGGGAGGAGTTAATTATGACTGAAGAAATTATTATTGCAGGATTTGGCGGTCAAGGCGTGCTCTCAATGGGAATGATACTTTGTTATTCAGGTATGATTGAAAATAAAGAAGTAAGCTGGATGCCTTCATATGGACCTGAAATGCGCGGCGGAACCGCAAATTGTATTGCCATTATCAGCGATACAAAAATAAGTTCTCCTATAATTTCAAAATTTGATACGGTTATTGCACTTAATCAGCCTTCTGTTGATAAATTTGAAAAAGCGGTTAAACAAGGCGGATTGCTTCTTTATGAAGCTAATAATGTTATTCATCCTCCCACAAGAAATGATATTGAGATTATTGGAATTGATGCGACAAAAGAAGCCGCTAAGATGAAAAACATAAAAATTATGAATATGATTATGTTGGGAAGTTTTCTACAAAAAAGGCCAATTATTGAAATTAAAAATATTCTTGAAGGATTAAAAAAAGTTCTTCCAGAAAGATATCATAATTTAATTCCGCTAAATGAACAAGCATTAAAACGCGGAATGGAAATGGCCGAAGTAAGTTCGATCTCAATTTAAATATACTATTATATTAAAATAATTAAACCCTTATGAAAAATAAGGGTTTTTTATTTATAATTTGAAATTCATAAAGTTTGATTGTATCTTGAAATCTGAATAAACAAGTTTTTCACTAAAAAATTTATTTGAATATCTAAATGGTAAATAAAATTTAATTTATAAATAAATGAATTGTTTATGAATTGAAGTTGAAAAATTTGTTGTAGTTGTTTAGTATTGAAAATTTTTTTTGTAATTCGTTATAAGATGTTAGCTAAAGTAAATTAAAGTTTAGGCATAATAGTATTTGTTTTGAACATTAAAATAAAATATAATTTTTCTTATTGGGATTTTTTAAAAATTTCTTCTGTATTTAAAAGTGAATATTTTCTACTTTTATCAGATGGGAAAAACTATTTTCAGGTTGTCAAATCTAAGTCACATTTAAAAAATCCTTTATAATAAACATGTTATGAAAAAAGCCCTTTTATTGTTTTTTATTTTAAATTTCACAATTATTTTATCCCAGTCAGATACAAAATCACTTAATAAAATTAATGATGATGATAATTCAAAATTTACCAACATCGGCAATATTGCGCTTACCATAACAAATTTTGGAACATACGGTCATGGCTTTAGTTTATGGCCCGAACAACCTTCTTGCGAATACCCAATTGGCAGCGGTATTGAAAATATTTTTGACGGCGGACTTTGGGTTGGAGCGTTTCTTAGTGACGAAAATGGAAATAATAAATTAGGTCCGTTTGTTACGACCGGAGCCGTTGACGCATCATCTGTTTCTGCCAGAGGCGGCGGATTTGAATTTACAAATAATGACGGCGAAATTGTAACCGAAAGATCATCTTTAATTGATTCAAAATTTTTTGATCCGAAAGCAATATCACACCAAGATTTTGTAATGAATTTTGTTGATACCAACAGAACTTTGAGTAATGGAGAATTAATTGTTGATCACAATCCGCTTGGCATTAGTATTCATCAGGAAACTTACGCATGGAATTTTCCATTTGCTGATTTTTTTGTGATTATGAATTATTGGATTAAAAACACCTCTAATAAAAAATTAGATAGTCTGCATGTAGGACTTTGGACAGATACCGTTGTTAGAAATACCAATATTACTTCACCGCGAACGGGAAGCGCATTTTTTAACAAAGGAGGAAACGGCTATAGCGATTCATTAAAAATAGCTTATGAATTTGATGCTGCGGGCGATGTTGGATTTACGGATAGTTATATTGGAATACAATATCTAGGTTCTGATATGAAGATTGATAGAGTAAATTTTGTTAATTGGCAGTTTCGAAATACCACCGATCCAAATTTCTTTGCCCCTCAAAACGATATTCAAAGATTTCAAAAGATGCTTGGGTTTTATGGCGGTGCAAATAGATTTGGAAAAGATCAGGCAATTAAACCAGAAACAATAAAATCCCCGAGCAACAGATCAATGTTAATTTCTGCCGGAATTCAGAATTCACTTCTTCCTGGGGATTCCGTAAATGTTACTTACGCGATTGTTGCCGGAAAAAAATATGGAAATGATCTGCCGTCATTTGATACCGAAGAACAAAAATCAGAATTTTATTTAAATGCCGGCTGGGCATTAAGAGCTTATAACGGTGAGGATAAAAACGGAAACGGTTTTTTAGATCAAGACGAAGACTTAGACGGCAACGGAGAAATTACAAGATATATTTTACCGGCTCCGCCTACGCCGCCGAAAATAAAAGTAATTCCGCAAAATCAATCTGTTGCAGTTTATTGGGATAAAAGATCGGAAAACTCAATAGATCCTATATCAGCAAAAAAGGATTTTGAAGGATACAAGATTTATAGAACAAATCCGGGTTATGATCTTACTGAATCGCAAAATATAAATTCATCTTTAGTTTTAGTAGCTGAATTTGATAGTGCCGGCAACAATATTGGTTTTAATACCGGTTTTGATTTTATAAGACTTGAATCTCCCATTACGTTCGAAGGTGATGATACAGAATATTGGTATAAATTTGAAATTGAGAATCAATTAAATGGATGGCAATATATTTATTCTGTTACCGCTTTTGATCAAGGTGATGAAGAGAATAGTTTGAATAGTTTGGAAAGCGGTCCATTGGCAAATATGCAAAAAGTTATACCCGGAACAGCTCCAACTGATAAAGAAAATGTTGAAATTGGTGTTTATCCAAATCCATATTATGGCGAAGCATATTGGGATGGAAATTCAGAAAGATTAAGGAAAATTTATTTTTTCAATCTACCTGAAGAATGTGAAATAATTATTTATACTTTATCTGGAGATATTGTAAAGAAAATTTATCATGATCCAAGCAGTAACGGCTCCGATTTGAGATGGTTTGAGACTTATTCAAAAGACGGCAAGCAAAAAATGTCAGGCGGTGAACACGCTTGGGATCTAATTACTGACAATGATCAGGCAATTGCTACTGGAATGTACTTGTTTACCGTTAAGAATAATAAAAACGGTAATATAAAAAGAGGAAAATTTTTAGTAATAAAATAAAGGGAATAAAATGAAAATTAATTATTTACTCATTTTACTTTTAATGTTAAGCATTGAATTATTCGCGCAGAACTATCCTGAAGTTACAATTAAAGATATAAACTTTGTGCCGAACGATTCATTACTTTTTTATGCGAGCAAGAATACTGAACCCAAATCTCTGCTTGTCGGCGATACTGTTATTATTACTGGCGTAGTAATGAATTCGCCATATTTCAATGCGGATCCGGCTAATGCAGAAATGTTAGCCGCAGGTGCACCTTCAGTATTTCTGCAAGATCAAAATAATCCTGAATGGGGCGGTGTTTTATTTAGAGATCCTTCTTTAACAAATGAAGTTTTTGCGGTTTTAGATTCCGGAATGGTAGTAAAAGCCGCAGTTGAAGTAGTTGAATACTTTACAACAACTGAAGCTGATGTTATCAGCTTTGACGCTTCAAATGTGATTGGAATTTCTGCAAGACCCAAACCCGTTGTGCTTACATTGGATTCTTTGTTTGTTAAAGGAACAACAACGCCGAATTATTTAGCGGAAAAATGGGAAGGTGTTTATGTAGAAATTCAAAATGTAAATACCTCTGATCCTGGAATTGTAGGATCAGGTACATTTAAAATTTTTGATGAAAACAATACGAGTATGGTTATTTATAATAAAGGGAATTATATACGAACGGGATTTATTCCTCCAACGGCGGGAACAAGTGTTACAAGAATTAGAGGTTATATTGAAACAAGAACAGGCGGACAATACGGCTGGTTTATGTTGAATCCGGTTTATCCTGATGATATTATTTATGGTGAAAGCGCTCCAAATATTAGTAATGTTGTTAGAGATAAAGGCGTGGTTAAATTTAATGAAGAAGTTATGGTTAGCGCAAAAGTAGTTGATGAAGATAAAACTTCAGGAATAAAAAGCATTAAGCTAAATTATAGCATTAATAATGCGAATTTTGTCGCCGTAGATATGACTTTAACAAATTTGGCTGATTCTATTTGGAGTGCAACAATTCCATCTGTCAGCGATTCATCCTTAATTAAATATTATATTTCCGCTGTAGACTCTAATAATTTTTCGTCAACCAGTCCTTCAAATATTGAAAGAAGCTACTTTTATTTAGCATTGGATAGAGAACTTAAAATTCAAGATGTTCAATATTCTCCATTTGGCAGCGGTTACAGCGGATATAATGGTTATGAAGTTACAGTAAGCGGACAAGTTTCGGCAGATACAACTGATATTCAAGGAGATGGCGCAAATATTGGACCGCAAGTTTATATTCAGAATGGTACCGGTCCTTGGAGCGGTATTCAAATATTCGGAGTAGAGGCAAATGATGTAAGAAGAGGTGATATTCTTAAAGTTACCGGTATTGTTAATGAAAGTTTTGGTGTTACAAGAATAGGGACATTAGATCAAGGTGTTACAATTGAAACATCTCTTGCGGATAATTTTGAAGGTGTTCAACCAACTGTTATTTCAACTTCGGAAATAAACGCTTTGGGAGACGGATTGCTACCAGCCGAATCTTATGAAGGTGTTCTAGTTAAATTGGAAAATGTAACTGTGGTAAATGATAACGCAGACGGAGAATCAGGTCCTGATATGGGAAGCGGCGGAAATAGAAATTTTGGCGAAATGTTTGTCGCCGATACTTCTAATGTTCAAATGAGAGTTGAAGTTCAAGACGGAACTCATGATTATAATAATTTTTGGGACACATCATTGGAAAATAAAGGAATTAGAATTGAAACCGGGAACACATTTGAAAGTATTACCGGAATTCTATTTTATTCTTTCAGTAATTATAAATTAGTGCCAAGAAAAAATGATGATTTTGCTGGATTTAAAACCGATGTAAAAAACAATTTAGAAATTCCTGTTAATTATAGTCTGTCACAAAATTATCCTAACCCATTCAATCCAAGTACTTTAATTAGTTATTCGGTTCCAAATAATATTTCAAGCAGAAATGCAAAAGTAGTTATTAAAATATTTGATGTACTTGGAAGAGAAGTTATAACTTTAGTAAATAAAGTTCATTCACCGGGAAACTACGAAGTAAGATTTGACGGAAGTAATCTATCAACCGGAATTTATTTCTATACTTTAAATGCAGGAGAATTTTTCCAAACAAAGAAGATGATGCTATTAAAGTAATTGAATAATGGAGAAGTAATAAATTAAGTCTTTGAGTTAAATGTAAATTGAAAAAACAAATATTAAAATATCTTTTAATAATTATAGTAAGTTCTGTTATAAGTTGTAATGAAACAGTAAACGACAATCCGGTGGAAAATTTTCCTCCGGAAACTCATTTATTTATCTATACAGATTCTTTAGTAAGTCAGCAAAAAAGTAAGCTCCAAGTTCATTGGTGGGGTGACGATAAAGACGGACTTGTAATTGGCTATTTGTTTAAGTGGGAAGGAATAAATGATAATTGGGAATTTACAAAATCAAATGATTCTGTTTTTGCGCTTCCAATCGGAACAGTAGATACATCATATAATTTTTATATATCGGCAATAGATAATTCAGGTAATGGAATTTATGACAATGAAGTTTATCTCAACGGTGTGAATATTGGCCATGAACCATTTACCGACTTAAATAAAAACAATAAATATGATTTATCTGAACCTTTTATTGATTTTGGTTCAATTGATGCAACTCCGGCGATTCAGAAGTTTCCGATAAAAAACTCGCCTCCGGAAATTACTTGGAACGATCTCAGTATAATTCCCGAAAAAACTTTTCCGGCAATTACAGTTGGATGGAACGCATTTGACTTGGACGGAAATGAAACAATTACAGAAATTCAAATTGCTCTCAATGATACTACAAATTTTGTGAGCTTAAACGGCTCAACCAGATTGGTTGCGCTTGTTGCTTCATCATCCAATGAAATGAATATTTTTATAAATGCGGATGAAAATAAAATACATCAAGATAAATTAAAGAATTTAAAATTAGATGATTTTAATAGACTTTATGTCAGAGGTATTGACATAAGCGGTTCTAAATCAAAATTTGAAATGTTACCTGATTCGGAAAAAAAATGGTTTATTGAAAAACCAAAAGGGGAACTTTTAATTATTGATAATTTTGCCGGAGGAACACAATCCGCTGATTTTTACAAAAACAGTTTTAATAACTTTGCTAATGAGAAGTATAATATTCTTGATCTGGAAAGTGTATCGCTTCCTTATGAAGCAATTACATTTAAAAGTACATTGAATTTATTTAAATATATCTTTTGGTATTCGGGTTCAAATCCAAGAATTGATCTTGCAAATTTAATAACTCAAAATTATATACAAAGCGGAGGTAAAATAGCATTTTCAATGACGTTTCAAGATTCATCTGATAATTTTGAATTTTCAAATCAAATTGCACAAACATTTTTACCGATTGAAAGCTTCGACAATAAAAAACCATTAACATTTATGTTTGCGGGCGCGAATTTATTACCTGGCACAAAGTTCAATGATTTACCTTTATTGAAAACAAGTTCCACAATTGGTTTTGTGAGAACATTTAAAGTAAGTGAAATTTCCGCTTCTAAAGCTTACGATATTACAAGCAGCCAAATCAATGGCAGCATTGCATTAATGAACAACACAAAAAATTTATTCTTTATTGGAATTCCCATTCATCAATGTGACGCAAACGGCAATGCCGCAGAATTATTAAAGCGAATTTTTGTAAATGAGTTTGGAATGGAATAATGAAAAAAATACTACTGATTTTCATATTATTTCATTCAATTGTTTTACCTCAGAATACCGGAAAAATTCAAGGTAAAATTACAGATAAAAATTTAAACGATCCTTTGCCGGGTGTTAATATTATTATTGAAGGAACATACTACGGCGCTGCAACTGATTATAATGGAAATTTTATAATCGATAAAATTACACCCGGCAAGTACACTGTTAAAGCAACGCTAATTGGTTTTAAACAGATGGTTTTTACCGGTATAGAAATTTTACCCAACAAAACTACACGTCTCGATATAAAAATGGAAGAAACCGTTTTAACAATGGAGCAGGATGTGGTTGTAATTGGCGATAAACCTTTAGTTGATGCGGAAGAAACGCAAAGCATTAAATCGATAAGCAAAGAAGATTTGGAAGTTGCCGTAATAGAGAACATTAAAGATATAGTTACACAGCAAGCGGGTGTTGTTCAGTCAGATAATGCAATTCATATTAGAGGCGGCAGATCCTATGAAAACGCATTTTTGTTAGATGGTGTTTCGGTACAGGATCCTTTAGCCGGCACAGGTTTCGGCTTACAATTAAGTGCTAATGCAATTGAAGAAGTTGAAGTAATTACCGGTGGTTTTAATGCTGAATACGGGCAAGCAACATCCGGAGTAATAAATGTAAAAACACGTGAAGGCGGTGAAAAATATTCCGGCGCGGTTTCTTATAAAAGAGATAATTTTGGATTTAAATCTTCTCCGCATGTTTTTAATACTGATATTTCTGAAGCAAATTTGAGCGGACCCGAACCAATAACGACATATTTACTTCCGCAATTGGGATTACAGATTCCCGGAAGGCTCTCATTCTTTGCAAATTTTTATATGGGAATAACCGATGGAATAACGCAAGGATATTTTAAACCAACCGCAAAGCAGCTTTATTCTTCAACATTTTATGGTACAAGATTCGCACCGCGTGCTGAGAACAGCTGGTTTTGGCTTGGTAAATTGACATATACAATTTCGCCAACAATGAAATTGGATTATTCGTTCAATCAATCAATTGGTATTAATCAAAATTCACAATCATTACAATCTAATTTAGAATATGTTGAACCAAGTCCAGGTTATCAATATGAGTTTCAATATAATTTAGATGAAGCAAACGTATTTACGCATAATAACATTTATAATTCTATAACTTGGACACACACCCTTAATTCAAGTACGTTTTATACATTGAAAATAAATAAATTCTTTTCCAACCTGCGGGCGGACGCAAACGGCAAGTATTGGAATGAATATATTGAGCCTAAAGATATTGTCACATTTCCAATCGAATATTACAATCTGCAGACTGATACAATTGGCGTAATTCCCGGTGATGGATTTTGGGATATTGGAAATCCTTATACTTGGCGTGATCATTACATTGATGAATTATCTTTTAAAGGCGACGTAACAAACTTTTTTGACGAAAAGAATAAATTCAAAGCAGGGTTTGATATAATTTTTCAAGAAATGCAGGTCATAGATATTTACAAACCATGGATCGGCGAATTAGGCTTAAATAATGATATATATAAAGTTCATCCTGCTAAAGGTTCATTCTATGCACAGGATAATATAAATTTCAGCGGAATGATATTAAATTTCGGTCTAAGATTAGATTATTGGTTCCCTGGGAAATATGTGGATAGAGCTGTTGAAAATCCTGATGTTGTAACAATTCCCGATGAAATTAGAAAAAGATATATTGATGATACATTTAAATGGTTTAATGGAAACAGATTCAAAGCCAGATTAAGTCCGCGACTGGGTATTTCGCATCCTGTTACGGATAATCAAGTTTTGTTTTTTTCTTACGGGCATTTTAGTAAATGGCCAAACCCTAAATATGTTTACGCAAAACTTAATCCGACAAATGCAAAATCTTCATTTCAAACTTTTGGAAATCCGAACTTAAATCCGGAAACTACGGTCGCATACGAGCTTGGATTGAAAAATCAGTTTTCTACAGATGACGTTCTCACAGTTACGGCAGATTATAAAGATATCTTTGATTATGTTAGAACAAGAACAGCAAAAATTACTTCGCCAAGATTTGCCACTCAATCATTTACAACTTATGCAAATTTAGATTATGCAAAATCCCGCGGACTTGAATTGGAATATAAAAAAAGAATTGGAAATTGGTTCAACGGAATGTTGTCTATTTCTTATGCAATTGTTACGGGAAAGAGTTCTTCGGCTGAAGAAGGTGTTTTAATATTGCGCGGCGATTTGGATGAATCAATTAAAGAGCAGTATATGTCTTGGGATAGACCTTTTACGTTAAATAGCAGTTTAAATTTTTATATAGAAAAGGGTAAACCATTATTTGGTTTTGCGCCTGGAATTCTAGATGATATAAATATTTACGGAAGATTGTTTTATCAATCGGGTAAAAGGTATACTGAAAATATATTTACGGGAAATTATGATACCGACGGCAGACCTGAATATATAAGTGATAGACAAAATGCTTTGGAAGGAATTGGTGATAATTGGTTTTGGATTGATATGAATATAGAAAAATATTTTAAAGTTGCCGGTTTGAATTTTTCGATATTTGCGGAAATAAATAATTTGCTTGATACAAAAAATTCGGCCATTATTAATCCCACAACCGGAAAAGCTTATGAAAATGGAGATCCTACACCATCTTCTTGGAATGATCCGAAATATCCGGATCTTCAAGCTCCGTTAAATCCATATCCTTATAATCCGGCAAGGTATTTAACCAGGAGAAATATAAAGTTTGGAATTAGTTTAAAATTTTAATTAGGGTTATTTATTAAAAGAAAGTTTCGTGATTTTGTAAAAGTTTATGAATAAAATAATTTTTCTCATTTTAATATTAACGTTTTCCGCGGCTGAATCAAATGCTCAGCTTTTTCCAACTTTGGGCGGACAAAGAGCGGGCATTTCCACGGCGCAATTCTTAAAAATTGGAGTAGGCGGTAGAGCAACTGCAATGGGAGACGCGTATATTGCAGTTGCCAATGATGTGTCATCTTTGTATTGGAATCCTGCCGGCTTGGTTCAATCTGATAAAGACCAAATAATGTTTTCGCATAATAATTGGATTGTTGATATAGGACATGAATTCTTAGGTGCGAATTATCATATTTCTAATAATGATGTGGTGGGTTTTTCACTAATGTCACTTCATATGAAAGATATGAAAGTTACGACTGAAGTAAATCCTTTTGGAACCGGAGAATATTTTTCTTTCGGTGATTTTTCTGTATCCGCGTCTTACTCAAGAAGGATGACCGAACAATTTAGTTTTGGTGCAACAATTAGATACATTGAAGAAACTTTAGATAAACTTAAAATGAGAGGAGTATTGGTCGATTTAGGAACGTTCTATTGGACCGGACTAGGCTCAACCAGATTTGCAGTTACAATTTCAAATTTTGGAAATGAACTTGCGCCCGATGGTAAAGTTATTTTATTCGGCGGTAGAGAAAAAAGTGAATGGCAGTCTTTTTCGCCGCCTACTATGTTTAGAATCGGTTTTGCTCTTGAACCATATCAAAATGAAGATCATCGAATAACGGCTTCAATTCAGCTTAATCATCCTAATGATAATAGCGAAAATGTTTCAATCGGAAGCGAGTATTCCTGGCATGAAATGTTTTTTGTTAGAGGCGGATATAAAATAAACTCCGATGAACAAGATTTATCTTTCGGCGTTGGAGTTAAAATGGATTTGGATTTTTCTGAATTTACTTTGGATTATTCTTTTGTAAATTTTGAAAGATTAGGTTCGGCTCATAGATTTTCAATCATTCTTGGAATTTAAAAGATTATGATATTTAATTCCTTTAAAATTAAATTTATTGCGGTACTAACAATAATTTTCATCTGTATTTTTGCTTTTTCATGTACAAATAAATTTAATATAAACGACATAAATTATAAAGATGATAATAGCAATATAGGCGATACTACATATATTCCGCAGTATCCAAATTGGACAGGTTTCAATAATCCTCAAGATATGATTATTGGAAAGGATTTATTTATTTACGTTGCAGATACTGACAATAATAGATTGGTTATGCTTGATATTGCCGGACAAATTTTAGGTGAAATAAATATTAAAAGTCCAACAGCTGTTGCTCAAAACTATAAACTTGATCTTTTTATTGTAGCGGAATTTGACACACTTATTAATGATCAGAATTTAGCTTTCAGCGCTTTGTATAAAATTAACATGGTTGAAGCTGTGCATAATATTACAAATGCAAAATTGGAAAGACTTTTACCTCAGGATCCTAAAATTGATCCGTTTGCATTTAATAGAATAGACAGAGCTTATACAGGCGTTTGTACTTTTTACGATAATTCAATTTATGTATCCAGAAAAGGTCCATCAAATTCAAATCCCGTCGATAGAGACAATACAATAATCAAACTTAAATTCAATGAAAAGGATTCAATGATAGTAAGTAAAATTCCCGGTTTGGAACCTGAAGGAACCGGAATTTTATCCGCAAATCAAATAAGCTCACTAACATCATTTAATAAAAAAAATACTGATGTGGTTTTAACTTTAATAGGGAATAACAGTTTTAAGGTGCAATGGCTTGAGTTTGTGTCAAATTCAGATTTTGAAGGATATTTATCAAAGTTAAGCGCATTTTCTTGCGACTTAATGAACGTGAATAAATTCGGCAAACCGGAAGACGTGGCGTTTGATGACGCAAATAATATTTTTGTTGCCGACGCTGAAAAGGACAGCATTTATAAATTTAATACGTTTGGAGATGAACTTGAATCGTTCGGCGGTAATGAAATAATGTCATCTCCGCATGCTGTAGCACATTATGATAAGACATTATATGTTTTAGATACTGACAACAACAGAATTTTACGTTTCATACTTTCAACAGAAATTGAGTAATAATGAATAAAAAGTTTTTAGGTATTTTGTTTTTTCTTTTAATTAGTAATTATTTTGCACAAGAAACTTTCCGTGTAATGACATACAATGTTTTAAATTATCCAAGCAAAATTTCTACTACGCGAAATCCGTATTTCAAAAAAGTTATAAAAGAAATTGATCCTGATATTTTAGTTGTTCAAGAAATGGAAAGCGCATACGGTGTTCAATTATTTTTGAATGAAGTATTAGATTCAAATTATATTGCCGGAGAATTTGTCGATGGATATGATACGGACAATGCTCTTTTTTATAAAGATTCAATTTTTAGTTTTATCGATAACCAACCAATAAAAACGTCTTTAAGGAATATTTCGCAGCTTACTCTATTGCACAAAAATTCTAATGATACTTTGATTATTTATTCGGCGCATTTAAAGGCAAGTGACGGCGCTGATAATGAAATTCAAAGATCTGAAGAAGTTAAAAAGTTGAGAGAAGTTACCAATAAATTGCCGCTTGGAAAATATTATTTATTAGTTGGCGATTTAAATTTATATTACTCTAATGAACCCGCATTTCAAGGTTTAATTAACAAATCTCAAAGTGGTTATTTTATAGATCCTTTAAATAAAATTGGCAGCTGGCATAACAGTTCAACTTATAGAGACATTCATACACAATCTACAAGATTGTCAAATCTTTCCGATGAAGGCTCAACAGGCGGATTAGATGACAGATTTGATATGATTTTAGCTTCACAAGCAGTTATCGATTCCGGAGGAATATCTTATATTCCCAAAACCTATAAATCTTTTGGGAATGACGGAAATCATTTTAACAAAGCAATAAATGAACTGCCGAATTCCTATGTTTCAGATGAAATTGCAGTTGCGCTTTATTATTCTTCAGATCATTTACCCGTATTTGCGGATTTTGAGGTTAAAAACCTAACTTCGATTAAAAATCCGACCAAAATTCCCGAAGATATTACATTATATCAAAATTACCCGAACCCTTTTAATGCAACAACTATAATAGAATATTCTGTATCAAGTGAGAAAATTGATCATAATTCGAATATTTCGATAAAAATTTACAATATTCTTGGAAAAGAAATTGAAACTCTGGTGAATAAAACTCATTCATCCGGAAATTATAAAGTACAATTCAATGCAGAAAACCTCGCTACAGGAATATATTTTTGTGTGTTAAAATTGAATAATAAAATTATTATAAAAAAAATGACATTATTAAAATAAATTAGTTGTAAATAAATTGAAAAATATTTCAATAATAACTAATTTTACAGATTGATATATATTATTTAGGAAAAAAATGGCAGTCAACGAAGGAACAATTGTCAGAGTAATTGGACCAGTTGTGGATATTGATTTTACCGGCGGAACGATTCCGGAAATCTATAATGCAATTCAAATTCCAACTGAAAAAGATGGCGAAAATTCTATTTTAACTCTTGAAGTTCAACAGCATCTTGGAGATAATAGAGTAAGAGCCGTTGCGATGGATATTACCGATGGCTTGGTAAGAGGAATGAAAGCAATTAATACTGGGGAACCAATCTCAGTTCCAGTTGGACCGGAGACATTAGGAAGACTTATTAATGTGCTAGGAGAAGGAATTGATGAATTAGGGGAAATTAAAACAGAAAGAAAAGCTCCAATTCACCATCATGCCCCGGCTTTTGCAAAACTCACCACATCGCAGGAAATGTTTGAAACCGGAATTAAAGTTATCGATTTGTTAGAGCCCTATTCGAAAGGCGGAAAGACAGGTTTATTTGGCGGTGCCGGTGTTGGTAAAACAGTAATTATTCAGGAGCTTATACATAATATTGCCTCTCAACATGGAGGCTATTCGGTATTTACCGGAGTTGGTGAAAGAACAAGAGAAGGCAATGATCTTTGGCGTGAAATGAAAGAATCCGGAGTTCTTGATAAAACCGCTTTGGTGTTTGGTCAAATGAACGAACCTCCAGGTGCTAGACTTAGAGTTGGTTTAACCGGTTTAACAATTGCCGAATATTTTAGAGATGTTGAAGAAAGAGATGTTTTGCTTTTTATTGATAATATTTTCCGTTTTACACAAGCTGGTTCGGAAGTTAGCGCTTTGTTGGGAAGAATGCCTTCAGCAGTTGGATATCAGCCAAACTTAGCTTCGGAAATGGGTGAATTGCAGGAAAGAATTACTTCAACCGATAAAGGTTCAATTACATCCGTACAAGCAATATATGTACCGGCAGACGATTTAACAGATCCTGCTCCGGCAACAGCTTTTTCGCATTTGGACGCAACAACCGTATTAAGCCGACAAATTTCTGAATTAGGTATTTATCCCGCTGTTGATCCTTTAGATTCTACTTCAAGAATTCTTGAACCGGGTGTTATTGGTCATGAACATTATAGAGTTGCAAGTCAAGTTAAAGAAATTTTACAGGCATATAAAGATTTACAAGATATAATAAATATTTTAGGAATGGATGAATTATCTGAAGATGATAAAGTAGTTGTTAGACGCGCTAGAAGAATTCAAAGATTTTTAAGTCAGCCATTTCATGTTGCCGAACAGTTTACCGGAACTCCTGGTAAATATGTTAAATTGGAAGATACAGTAAGAAGCTTTAAAGAAATTCTTGAAGGGAAACATGATAATCTTCCGGAAATGGCGTTTATGTATGTCGGTACAATTGAAGAAGCCGTTGAAAAAGCAAAGAAGATGGCTTAAATGGAAAAATTACATTTAGAAATTATTACGCCAAGCAAAATTGGTTATAATGGAAACGTAATTTCAGTTACTGTTCCGGGAACAAATGGTAATTTCCAAATTTTATTTAATCATGCGCCTATTATAAGCTCTTTAGAAATTGGTGAAATTAAAATTGAAGAAAGCGAAGGTTCGAAACTTCATTTTTCAACAAGCGGCGGTACAATAGAATTATCAAATAATAAAATAATTATACTTGCTGAATCATTAGAACGCTCTGATAATATTGACGTTAAAAGAGCTGAGGACGCAAAATCAAGAGCGGAAAATAGGTTAAAGAACAAAAGAAGTGAAAATATTGATGAGCTTAGAGCAGAATTTGCGTTAAAAAGAGCAATAAACAGACTTAAGATAGCCAACAAATTTTCGTTAAATTAAGAATGAAATTAAAGGGTTTAATTTTTAATTAAACCCTTTAAATAAATAATCTAATTACTTTGCTTCATTAAAACGTTTTGCAACGGCATCCCAATCAACAACATTCCAAAAAGCAGTTATATAATCAGGTCTTCTATTTTGATAATGAAGATAATAAGCATGTTCCCAAACATCTAAACCTAATATTGGAGTTCCTTTAACTTCTGCTAAATCCATCAAAGGATTATCTTGATTTGGAGTAGAAGAAACAACTAATTTGCCATTTGATACAATAAGCCAAGCCCAGCCCGAACCGAATCTTGTTGCGCCAGCTTTTGAAAAAGCTTCTTTGAAACTATCGAATGAGCCAAAATCGGCATTAATAGCTTCTGATAATTTACCTGAAGGCGCTCCGCCTTTGCCTTTTCCCATTATTGTCCAAAATAATGAATGATTAAAATGTCCGCCGCCGTTATTTCTTACTGCTGCAGGATATTTAGAAATATTCGACATTAAATCTTCCAATGATTTGCCTTCCATATCTGTACCTGCAATAGCAGCATTTAAATTATTTACATAAGCTGCGTGATGTTTTCCGTGATGAATTTCCATTGTTCTTGCATCAATATATGGTTCAAGTGCATTGAAATCATATGGTAATGCAGGCAATTCAAATTTGCTCATTTTATTACTCCTTATTTTATTATTCATTTTATTACTTGAAAATTTATTTATAAATGGCAGTAAGCCGAGTGATAATAAAAATTGTTTCCGTTTCATTTTATACTCCAAAAGATTCTCCGCAGCCGCAGGTTTTTGCAGCGTTAGGATTATTAAATATAAAACCTCTTCCGTTTAAACCGTCACTGAAATCGAGTTGTGTTCCCATTAAATAGAATAGGCTTTTTCCATCAACAACAATTCTAAGATCTTGATTCTCAAAAAATGTATCACCGTCTTTTTCATCGCCGTCGAAACCAAGATTATATGTAAATCCTGAACAGCCTCCGCCTTTTATGCTAATTCTTAACGCATAATTATGGGGAATATTGTTTTCGCTCATAATTTGTTTTACTTGCTTAAGAGCTTTTTCTGAAATTGTTATAGTTGAACTGGTGTCAGTTAAGTTGTTCATTTAACCTTCCTTCTAATTCACTGATTTTTTGTTTTGATCCAATCTCGAAATTTAATTTCCATGATTTGTTGTCAATCTGCTGCAAGTCGTTTGTCAAGCTCAATTCACTAATAAATTCTCTGGCAATTTTTTCCGCTTGTGAATAGCTAATCGGGTTTTCCTTCATATCAAAATAAGATTTAATCGCGTACTGAAGATCTCTTAAAAATAAATTTGAATTTTTGAAAAGAGGATAATCTTCTTTCATAAAATTGAAAAAAACGTTTTTGTTTGTTTTTAAATGCTCTAAAGGATTCATGCTGTCTCTATGTTAATTTGAAATTTCATATAAAGTTATCGACTCAAACATTTCATTTATTCTGTTTTGCAAATTCATAAAAGGGGATCTGATATTACAACTATTAATTCTTCCGCAGCTTTCAATTGTCGCTTCTTGAAAAGAACAATTTGTTAATTGAATATTTTCTTCAAGTGCGGTAATGATTTCCATTATTGTTAATTTATCAGTCGGTATAATTAAAGAGTAACCGCCGTACTTTCCTTGCTCTGATTTAATAATTCCTTTTTTAACCAACTTCTGAAGTAGTTTTGCTAAAAGATCATATGGGATATTCAGATCATTGGCAATAGTAGAACTGCTGATTTTAACGTCTCCATGATCGGAAATATATTTAAGCGCAAGTATCGAATATTCAACTGATTTTGAAATTTTTATCATAAACACGACTAAAATTGTCGTATATAAAATAACAAAGAATTATTGTTTATGCAAGAGATAAAAAAATTACCTAACCAACATAGTTAAACAGCTTTGGGCAAAATCCACAATAGGTGAAAAATAAACTCCAAGGAGCAATGTAGGGATTAAGAGAATTACAATAAAAACTATTTCATTAAGTGAAATGGTAAATTTTTGAATTTCTTTTTCAGATTCACTAATAAACATATGTTTAAGAATTCTGATATAATAGTAAAGCGAAACAACACTATTCAACACGGCGATGACAGCAACAAAAATCATTTTTGCGTCTAGCAGCGCCAAGAAAATATATAGTTTTGAAATAAATCCTGCTGTTGGCGGAAGTCCGGTAAGCGAAATTAAAAATATTGTTAGAGCTATTCCCAAAAAAGGAGATGCATAACCAAGACGGTTATAATCATTAACGTCTTCCGAATTAATTCTATTGGAGATAAGCATAACAATATAAAAAGCACCTATATTCATCAATAAATAAATCATAAAATAAATCATTACAGCTAGTAAGCCTTGATCGGATAGAACTGCAATTCCTAAAAGCATATATCCGGCATGAGCAATACTGGAATAGGCAAGCATCCTCTTTACGTTATCCTGCCACAATGCGGCAAAATTACCTAAAGTCATTGTCAAAATTGAAATAACTATAATGAAATGCTGCCAGTTAAATCCGTCTAATAAAACCCAAACTCCATTAATTTCCTTGAGCATGAAAGTGGTTTTGATAAATCTTATCAGCAACGCAAATCCCGCAGCTTTGCTGGCAACGGATAGGAAAGCGGTAACTGAAATCGGTGCTCCTTCATAAACGTCAGGTGTCCAAAAATGGAATGGAACAGCAGATATTTTAAATCCGATTCCGGTAAATATTAAAATCATTGAAAAAGAATAAGCTAAAACATTTACGCTGGTTGATTTAAATATATCATTAATAATAAACAAATTTGTGCTGCCTGTAAGCCCATAAATTATAGAAATGCCGAAAAGCATTAAACCTGATGATGTTGCTCCGTAAACAAGGTATTTTAAAGAAGCTTCTGTATCTCGATCGCGCAGTTTAGTAAATCCGGCTAACACATAAGATGATAAAGATAATAGTTCAACAGAAATATAGATCATAATTAAATCGGTAGCAGAAACCATAAATAACATGCCTAGAATCATTCCAAAGATCAAAGTATAAAACTCACCTGATCTTTCTTCAATCTTTTTAATTTCGGCTGAATTTTTGGCAAACAATATAATAAGTATTGAAGCTATCAGAATAATTATCTTAAAATATGTTCCATAAGAATCTATTGAAATTAGTCCGTAATCATTATTTGCAGAACTGGTTAAAAACGCATGAGAGTTTACATTGATTCCTGTTAACGAATAATATAGAGCTAAAATAAGGCCAACCATTCCAACCAATGGAATTAAGGATTTGTCTTTTTGATAAAATAAATCGATTAAAACTAATACCATTAGAGTAATTGAAACAATTACTTCAGGTCTAATTAACGTAATATCTGTAAATAAGTTTTCAAACATTTTTATATCAGAATTCTGAGTAAATAATTTTATTTATTACATTCCGCCTAATGTAAATCCACGCGAATTTTCGCTTAAAAATTGAACAAGAGAATTAACAGATGTATTCATTATATCCAACATTGCTGAAGGATAAATTCCTAAAAACACAATTATTATAGTTAAAGGAATAAACATTGCATATTCTCTAAAAGTAATGTCCGTCAGAACATCATCCCATTTTTTATTGAACTCACCAAAGAAAATTCGCTGCAATGTCCAGAGCATATAAGCAGCGCCAAACAAAATTCCCAATGTACCAATCATTGTTAAAACTCTTAATTCCGCAACACTAAACGCGCCTACGAATACCAATGCTTCTGAAATAAATCCGGATAAACTTGGTAAACCGATTGCCGCGAAGAATGCAACAGTTACGAAAAAAGTATATACCGGCATTTTGTTTGCCAATCCGCCGAATCCATTTATATCTCTCGTATGAGCTCTATCATAAATTACTCCAACAATCAAGAATAACATTGCTGTTATTGTACCGTGATTAAACATTTGGAATATTGCTCCGGTAATGCCTGTAGTTGTCATTGATGCCATTCCAAGTAAAACATATCCCATATGAGAAACAGATGAATATGCGATCAATTTTTTAAAATCTTTTTGAGCCAAAGCAACAAGAGCGCCATAAATAATATTTATTACACCGAATAAGGCGATATAAAATGATAATTCTCTTGTAATTTCTGGAAATATAGGATAACTAATTCTTAAAATTCCATAAGTTCCCATTTTAAGCAGAACACCGGCTAATATAACGCTGATAGGTGTCGGAGCTTCAACGTGAGCATCAGGCAGCCAAGTATGGAAAGGGAACATTGGTATTTTGATTGCAAAGCCCACAAACAAAGCGATATATGCAATGAATCGGAAATTGTTTGGATTTAATGGAGATAAAATTCCATTTGTTGTATAATTTGTCGGATCCATCAAAGCGATTAAGTTGAAAGTAAATACAGTTGTTCCGTCTGCTAAAGTTTCGCTTGCGCTGAAATATAAAGCAATCATAACCAACAGCATAAAAACACTGCCGAATAAAGTATAGATAAAGAACTTTATAGCTGCATATTCTTTTCTTGGACCGCCCCAAATTCCGATTAAGAAATACATTGGAAGAAGCATTAATTCCCAGAAAATGTAAAATAGGAAAAAGTCTAGCGCGACAAAAACTCCCATCATTCCAGTATCTAACAGTAAAAAAAGAGCAAAGAAACCTTTAACAGATTTATTAATATTCCAAGAAGATATTATAGCAATAAAAGATACTAACGCGGTTAAAAGAAGCATCGGCATGCTAAGACCATCTGCGCCTAAGAAATAATCAACTTTTACAGTACCAATCCATGATAATCCTGTAATTTTAATCCATCTAAACTTCTCAATGAATTGAAATGAACTGGCGTCATAAACACCGCCGGCAGAATAATTAAAATTTGCCAACAACATTACGGCAATAATAATCTGTAAAAACGTTATTACCAATGAAGTAATTTTAATTTCTTTTACCAATTTTCCGGGAATGAATAAAATAATCAACATTCCAATAACTGGTAGAAAAGTAATTAATGATAAAAGTGGAATTCCATTCATTATAACTTGTTACCTTATTTTTTTAAACTTTTCTAAAAAGGTCCAATTATGAAAAACAAAAGTATAATTGAGAAAACAACCAAAACGATATATGTTTGAACCTTTCCGGTTTGTAATTTCTTAAAATTAAATCCAATAAAACCACTAAATAAAGCGGTACCGTTTACCAAGCCGTCAACAACATATGAATCAAATAAATTACTTAGTTTCGATAAAAATCTTGTAACGGTAGCCGAACCATTAACAATCCCATCAATTATCCATTTATCAAACCATGATAAGATTTCACTTAATTTTAGAGTTCCGCCTATGAATGTGGCATTATAAATTTCATCTATATACCATTTATGCAGCGAGCCGTTATAAAGTTTTTTAATTTTATCGGCAATTTTATCTGGAGAAATTTTATTCCAATGGTACATAGTAAATGCTAATAGAATTCCGAGTGATGCAAGCACTAATGATAATATCATAGCTGGATAATGTGCCCAGTGCATCGCGTGCATGTATTTTTCCGAATGCATGATATTGCCGTGCTCGGATATGCTTGCAGATTCTGCGGTATCATTTACCATAAAATCAAAACTTGAAGTAGCCGGAACGACTGTATGTGGTGTTGTGATCCAACTTCCTGCAAACCATCCTGTATCCGGTGAAACCGGATTTGGAGTATACCAGAAAAATATTGACAATGTGCTTAAAACTACAAGAGGCATAACCATTACAAAAGGCGATTCATGCGCATGATCGTATTTATGATGATTCCTAGGTTCGCCATGGAATGTAAGTATAACCAATCTAAACATATAAAATGCGGTTAGGAACGCAACTAAAAACCCCATAATAGGAATTAACCAATGTCCCGTTAATTCACCAAAAGCGAGTGTTCCCGCCAGTATTCCGTCTTTACTTAAAAATCCTGAAGTTAAAGGCACACCTGAAATAGCCAATGTAGAAATTAAAAATGTATAATAAGTAATAGGCATCTTTTTTCTAAGTCCGCCCATTTCTCTTATATCTTGTTCATGATGCATTGCATGGATAACAGAACCTGAGCCCAAGAATAAACACGCTTTGAAGAATGCGTGCGTAACTAAATGGAAAAACGCGAAAGTATAAGCTCCAACGCCAAGAGACATTACCATGTAACCTAGCTGACTTACAGTTGAATAAGCTAAAACTTTTTTAATATCGTTTTGAGTTAATGCAATTGTTGCCGCAAATAAAGAAGTTACCGCGCCAATCACTGCAATTACCAGCATAGCGTCGGCAGTTAACATAACAAAAATTCTTGCAACCAAATAAACGCCCGCCGCAACCATTGTTGCAGCATGAATTAGCGCGCTTACTGGAGTTGGACCTTCCATTGCATCGGGAAGCCAAACATGAAGAGGGAATTGAGCCGATTTTCCAACCGCACCCATGAAAACTAAAATTCCCGCCGCAGTTAACCAAGATTCACTACCAAAAGGTAAAATTCCGCTTGATATTTGCGCATATATTTTATCAAAAGAAAATGTATGATAATTTGTAAGTAAAATTAAAATCCCAATGAACATTCCAATATCACCGATTCTATTCGTAAGGAATGCTTTCTTTCCGGCGTCTGAAGCGGATTTTTTTTCATACCAGAACCCAATTAAAAGATATGAAGATAATCCTACTAATTCCCAGAATATGTACATCATAAGTAAATTATCAGTAAGGACAATTCCCAACATAGAAAATGTAAAAATTCCCAAGTATGCAAAATATCTTGTATATCTTTTATCTCCCTTCAAATATTCCATTGAATATACGTGCACGAGCATACTTATCAAATTAACGACAAACAGCATTATCACGGTCAGATTATCAATTTTAATTCCCAGATCAAATGTAAGCTTTCCAATATTAGGTACGTTTCCAAAATCGATCCACGTGAAAGAGAACAAAATATCTTGGTGCAGATACGTTGTTAATTTAGAAAATCCTATAACCAATGATAAAATGAAAGCTAATGTTATTATAGCGACTTCAGCTAAATACAATTTTGGAAATCTTTTACCAAAGAATAAGACTATAAAAAATCCAAAAAGTGGAAGTAAAAGTATAATTAGCGAAATATTAATATTTGTAAATTCTGACATACTATTCTTTGAGGTTATTTATTTCATCAACATTAACATTTGAAAATCTTTTATAAATATTAAGCACAATTGCTAAAGCAATAGCGGCTTCGGCTGCGGCAAGTATAATAACAAACAATGCATATAATTGTCCGTCAATACTAAAATTTCCGAACTTAGAAAACGCAACAAAATTAATATTTGCCGAATTTAGAATTAACTCAACTCCCATTAAAACCATAACGGCATTTTTCCTAGTAACAACACCGTAAAGTCCAAGAGAAAACAAAGCAACACTAACAGCTAAAAAATGATTTAATCCAACTTCCACTATTTTATTCCTTATCTCTTCTTGCGATTGAAGCTGCGCCGATAAGCGCAACTAAAAGTAAAATTCCAAGCAGTTCAAAAACAAGAATATATTCACTAATAAGTAATTTACCTAAATCAAAAGATGTTGTATTTGGGATATCAAAACTTTGCGATTTCCAATTAGTTGATGTCATAACACCGAATAAAATTGCGGCAAAAGCAGCCAACCCAATAACCGCTGGCAATACTTGAAACGATCCTGATCTGATCTCTACATTTGTAATTTTATTTGTCAACATTACGCCAAAAAGTAATAAAATAAGAATTCCGCCAACATAAACCATGATTTGTACTATGGCAAGAAAATCGGCGCCAAGTAAAACATAAATACCCGAAACTCCGAAAAAAGTAAGCAGCAAACTATAAGCCGCGTGAACGATATTGCGCGCATTAACAACAATTACCGCCGATACAATAGTAATTATGGCAAATAAGTAAAAAATTAAATCGTATAATTCCATTCTATAATTTACTCTGATTTTTTATCAGTATTAGGTTCAATCTTTTTTTCAGCTGCCGGTTTCGGCTTATCAGCTTTTGCTTTGGCAGCGGCTAATTTTTCTGCTTCTTTTGCGGCGGTAAAAACGTCAAATTTATTTTGTTTATCTGTAATTTCTTCAGGTGTCATTACTGCGAATCTGTATAAGAGATCATTTCTGTCAAATTCGGAAAATTCATAAACTTGAGTCATTTTAATGCACTCTGTTGGACAAGGATAGACGCAAAGTGAACAGAAGCAGCATTTTGCAATATCAATATCAAATTTTGTAACCCATAAAGCTTTTTTCTTGCCTTGTGAGGTTTCGCCCGGACTATCATCCGGTGTAGATTTTAAAGTTTCTATTGAAATACAATTTACCGGACAGGCTCTTGCGCATTGATCGCAGCCAATGCAATCATCCATATTAACAAAAAGTCTATTTCTTGCTCTTTCTGGCATTTGAGGTTTTACATCCGGATATTGAATTGTTACAGATGGAACAAAAAGGTGTTTAAATGTTATTTTCATTCCAACCAAAACGGTGTAAATTGCATCAAACGTATTTTTGAAATATTCTTTCATATCTTAAATTAAAGTTATCAAACCAACTAGTAATAAAATTGCAATTGAATAGGGAATTAGGTATTTCCAGCAAACTGTCATTAACTGATCAACTCTTAATCTTGGTAAAGTCCATCTAAGCCACATTTGAACTATTACAAATGTTAATCCTTTAAAAGCGAACCAAAATGCTTGTTCAATAGGAACTAACCATTCAACTCCCAAAGTATTTCCAAGGTAGCCAAAAGGAGAATGATAACCGCCGAAAAATAATACAGTTATTAAAAATGAAACAGCGAGCATATTGGCGTATTCAGCCAAGAAAAACATCGCGAATTTCATTCCGCTGTATTCGGTAAAAAATCCTGCCACCAATTCAGATTCGGCTTCAGGTATATCAAATGGTGTACGATTAACTTCAGCAAGTGTGCTAATAAAAATTATTATAAAAGCGCCTATCATTAAAGGAATTAACAATAATTTTGCAATTAACGGATGGGATCCGCCCAATATATTCCAATTCCAAAAATAAGCTGTTTGTTCATTTGTAATTGTATTTAAATTTAATGTACTTGTAAGCATAACCATAGTAAGTACAACAATGGCTGTTGGAATTTCATAGCTGATAATTTGAGAGACAGATCGCATTGAACCGAGCAGAGAATACTTATTATTGGATGACCATCCGCCCATTAAAATTCCGGCAACAACAAAACTTGAAACAGCTAAAAAGTAAAAAAGACCAATATCAATTGAACTGCCCATAAAGAAACTTGAAAAAGGAAGTACTGCGAAAGCGGCAAAACTTCCCATAAAAACTAAGTAGGGTGCAAAGTTGAATAATCTTTTATCAATAGAATTTGCTACAATATCTTCTTTTTGAATTAGTTTTAATATATCCGCAACTGTTTGAAGAATTCCATGATAACCGGTACGCATGGGTCCAAGTCTATCCTGCATATGTGCGGAAACTTTTCTTTCAGCTAAAACCGCCAACAAAGCATAAGGTAAAATAAATAAGAATAGCGGCAGAGCTGCTGCAATAAAAAAGGCTAAAATTTGATTTCCGAAAATATCAGTTAAAAAATCGTACATTATCTGTCTATTTCTCCTAATACTACATCAATACTACCTAAAATTGCAATTACATCCGCAACAAAATGACCTTTACACAATTCGCCTAAAACTTCCATATTAACAAATGAAGGCGCACGTACTTTTACTCTAAAGGGATTTACATTTCCATCGCTGATAATAAAATAACCCAATTCACCTTTTGGGTTTTCAACTCTTGAATAAACTGTACCTTTAGGCGGTTTAATCCTTTTGGGAATTGCTTCTTGTACATTTCCTTCAGGAATATTATCTATTGCTTGTTCAATAATTTTTAAACTTTGTTCCATCTCAAGAACACGAATATAATATCTGTCCCAGCAATCACCAACGGTTCCTTTTAAACCTTCACCAACCGGAATTTCAAAATCAAATTTATCGTAAATTGAATAAGGATCGTTTTTACGCAGATCCCATTTTATTCCGCTGGCTCTTAAGTTAGGACCAGTTATACCGTAATTAATTGCAACATCTGCCGGTAAAATTCCAATATTAGCAGTTCTTTCAATAAAAATCTTGTTATAAGATAATAAGTTATTAAGTTCAACAATTCTTGGTTTAAAATCTCTAACAAAATCTTTTGTCTTTC
This sequence comes from Ignavibacteriota bacterium, assembly GCA_016713565.1. Lineage (NCBI taxonomy): Bacteria > Pseudomonadati > Ignavibacteriota > Ignavibacteriota bacterium. The sequence goes on along the minus strand of JADJOX010000007.1, from coordinate 179,141 downwards.
TAACAAAATCAGGATGAATATCGTGTGATAGTCCGCCAACCCAAATGTAGTTATATAAAAGTCGAGCGCCGCAGGTTTCTTCAAATATTGTAAGTATTTTCTCACGTTCGGCAAATAAAAATAAGAAGGGAGTAAACGCCCCCATATCAACGCCGTAAGTACCGAGTGCAACCATATGCGATGCAATTCTCTGCAATTCACCGACAATTACTCTAATATATTCAACTCTATCGGGAACTTTAATATCTAATAATCTTTCAACGGCAACGGCATATCCAAAATTATTATACATTGACGCCAAATAATCCATTCTATCTGTATAAGGAACAACTTGAGGATAGGTCATTACTTCACAATGCTTTTCGAAACATCTATGCAGATAACCAATATGAGGGATTACGTTTTTTACAAGTTCGCCTTCAATTTCAAGTTCCAATCTCAAAACCCCATGTGTTGAAGGGTGTTGAGGTCCCATATTTAAAACCATTTCTTCAGTTCGTAGTGCCATTCTTTCGTTAAAGGTGAGATAAATGACTGAAAATATTTATTTTAAGATAATTATAACCTTAAAGTCATTTCAATTTTTTATCTCAGTAATTTGCCCTAAATATTTTTATAAATCTATTTTTTATAAAATCATTATTAAACTTTTGCAAAGCCTTTAATTAAATTTTATAATTAATACGGTATTTTCATTCCGTTGTAAAATTCCGGCGTTTCAAAATCTTTTCTAAGTGGATAACTTCCTTCTTCCCAGTCATAAGGCATTAAAATTCTTATAAGATTAGGGTGATTTAAGAAAATTATACCAAACATGTCAAATGCTTCTCTTTCATGCCAATCGGCGCATTTCCACACAGATTCCACTGAATCAACTTCCGGTTTTTCTATCGGCATCGAAACTTTTAAATTAACTTTTTGGTTAAGCTGCATCGATTCAATATGATAATATACACTTAAGGTTCTGCCTACTAATTTTTCAATGCCGTTTTCATCTTTCTCTTTTTTTGCATTGTTATCATCTACACCCGATAAGTTCATTAAGTTATCAAATTGTAATTTCTCATCATCTCTTAAAAATTTGCAAACTTCCTTTAAGTTTAATGCCTCAACAATAATAAATGAATCGATAGGAAGAGAATTATCCAGACTGAAAGAATATTCAGGAAATTTTGCTTTTAGCATCTCTAGAATTTCATCGGTTGTCATGCTGTTTTTCTCAATCTTTCATTTCGTATTTTTTCTTGTAACTTCAATAAACCTTCCAATAGCGCTTCAGGTCTTGGAGGGCATCCCGGTACGTAAACATCAACGGGAATTACTCTATCAATTCCTTTTAACACATGATAGCCATGTTCCCAATATGGTCCGCCGCAGTTTGCGCAGCTTCCCATTGAAATTATATATTTTGGATCAGGCATTTGTTCATATAATCTTTTTATTCTGGTTGCCATTTTTAACGTAACCGTTCCGGAAATTAAAATTACATCGGCTTGCCTCGGCGAAGGTCGGGGAATAACTCCAAATCTGTCAAAATCATAATGAGAAGCGGAAGTTGCCATCATTTCAATTGCACAGCATGCTAAACCAAAACTTAACTGCCATAGAGAGGAAAGACGAGCCCAATTAAGTAAATCTTCCGATTTCGTAATTACAATATTACTGTCGCTAAATTCTTGATCTAATAAACCCATAATTAAATTTCTTTTTCTGTAGAAGTATTTTGAACTTTATTTTCCAATAACTTTTTAAGGTCAAGTCTTTCAATATTGGGACGAGCCCATTCCAAATCACCTTTTTTCCACTCGTAAATCATTCCCAAAAATAAAATAAGCAAAAATACCGCACCGGCAGCAAATCCAATAAATCCAAAATTTTTATAGGTTAATGCCCAAGGAAAAAGTAAAACAATTTCTACGTCAAAAATTAAGAATATTAAGGCAACGACATAAAACCTAATGTTGAACTTTACCCAAGGCGAACCTTCAGGGTTTTCTCCGCATTCATAAATTTGAGTTTTTTCATATGAAGGACGTTTTGGACGGATTAACATTGCGGCAAATATTGCAATACCTACGAAAGCACCAGCCAATATAATAAAAACAAAAACTTTACCAAATTCTGTTAACATATCACTTATAAATTTTGAAATAAAATTACAATTAGGTCTTATTAAAGTCAAGTTTGTAAAAAAAAATCTAAAATATGTTATTTTTAGAAACTAATTTATAATAAATTAATTGTAGAAAATTTGATTCGACCAATAAAAATAGTAATAATCGAAATGAAATTTTTTTCGACGTACAAATATAAACAGGTTCCCACATTGGGTTAAATTTTGCTTTGAAGTTTTGCAAGCCTTTATAATTGTAAGCAAATTTTAAAAATCGGCCGCTAATTGTTGAAAGAATTGTATACAGGCTATCACTTGAATAATTAATTTGATTTATGAAAGGTACTTCACCAAGACTTAGATAACGTATATTTTGTTTGACTGTATCGTTGTATATTGCGTAAATAATTGATTCAATTGTGCCAACTGGAGAATTGTGCGTACGTAAAATCAATTCAGTATGTATTTTATCAATTGAGTTATTTGAAACCAAAACAGCGCCAAGCCAATGTTTATCTTTCTTTAAAACATACAATTTATTTCCGGGGTTGAATTTTGTAATGAATAAATTTTTAAGCTGAGGCTCTTTTGCGTGGTGATATGTTTTTAAAAATTCATTTAAAAGCGATTTGTTTTCTTCAGAATAATTTAATTTGATAATTTCGCCTTTTTTTAATCCTCTGTTTACAAGTTTTAGTAGCGACTTTTTTTCAAAAGTATTACAATTAGTATCAATTACTGCTTCTAAACCTAATTGCATTGATGCAAAGCCTCTTTTTTCAAGAATATTTTTAATTTCTGTATTGCATCCTTTTATAATAACATTAGAGGAATAATTTTCAAAGATAGATTGAAATGAAGTTGTAATATCCTTGTTTTTTTGAATACTTACTTCACTTAACCAGCAATATTTGGTAGATTGTACTGTATTATTAAATAAGTAATTTTCGCTTACTGTCCAGCTTAAGGGTAAATAATTCATATTTGGAAGATAAGTATTAATTTTTATTTTAGAAATTGCATTTAAAATGCAAAAATAATGTAGTTATGATTTTCAATAATAATTATATTTCTTATATAAAATTTAGCGCGTTCGTCTAGTTGGCTTAGGACGCCGCCCTCTCAAGGCGGAGATCACGAGTTCTCCCAAAGGGACTCCTTCGGAGGAATCCCGTACATAAGTTAATAAAAATTATTTTTCAAATATGTACTTTACATATATTTTAAAAAGTCAAAAAGATAATACGTTTTATTATGGTTCAACTCAAAATTTAGATGCGAGAATTTTAGTACATAATTCTGGCAGTGTGAAATATACAAAGGGGCATAGACCATATGTTTTACACTATTTTGAAAAATATGAGACATGAAAAGAAGCAATGAAAAGGGAAAAATATTTTAAGACGATAAATGGTTACAAGTGGCTAAAGGAAAATAAAATAATTTGAAATTGTAGTAAAATTTGGCGCGTTCGTCTAGTTGGCTTAGGACGCCGCCCTCTCAAGGCGGAGACCACGGGTTCGAATCCCGTACGCGCTACTCCTTAAAATAAATTCTTTATCTATAAATATCTAATCTAAGATTTCCTTATTTTTACAAAAATTTTTAGGAAAATAGTGAATTTTACTTTACTAGCTGAAGATAAAAACTCCAAAGCACGTGCCGGTTATTTAGAAACTGATCATGGAATTATTGAAACTCCGCGATTTATGCCCGTTGGAACGCAGGGAACCGTTAAAGCTGTTTCACAAAGAATTTTAAAGGATGAAATTAAGGCATCAATAATTCTTGGAAATACATATCATCTTTATTTAAGACCAGGAACGGAAATTCTTGAAAATGCCGGCGGTCTTCATCAATTTATGAACTGGCAAAATGCCTTGCTTACCGATAGCGGAGGATTTCAGATATTTAGCTTGTCAGATTTGCGGAAATTAAAAAATGATGGCGTTGAGTTTAAATCACATTTGGATGGCTCTAAACATTTTTTTACACCTCAAAAAGTAATTGAGATACAAAGAATAATCGGTTCCGATATAATGATGGTTTTGGATGAATGCACTCCTTATCCTTGTGAATATGAATACGCCGAAAAATCGTGCAAACTTACTTCTGATTGGGCAATTTTAAATAAAGAAGCTTTTGTAAATTCAAATCCCAAATATGGACATAAACAATTCTTATTTGGAATTGTGCAAGGCAGTGTATATAAAGATCTAAGAGAGAGATCAGCAAAAGATTTAACAGATATAGGTTTTGACGGCTATGCCATCGGCGGTTTGGCGGTCGGTGAACCCGCTGAGCAAATGTATGATATAACAAATTTCACCACTGATTTTTTACCTAAGAATAAACCCAGATATCTAATGGGTGTTGGAAGACCGGAAAATATTCTTGAATCAATTGAACGTGGAATTGACATGTTTGATTGCGTAATGCCTACAAGAAACGCGAGAAATGCGTACTTGTTTACAAGTCAAGGAATATTAAGCATGCGCAACGCTATACATAAAAATGACTTTACTATAATCGATCCAGAGTGCAATTGTTATACTTGCCAAAATTTTTCAAAATCATATTTACGACACTTATTTGTTTCAAAAGAAATTTTAGCGTTAGAGCTTGCTTCAATTCATAATTTAACTTTTTATATAAATTTAACAAATACAGCCAGAGAAAAAATTATTGAAGGTACTTTTTTAAAGTGGAAAGAAAAAATTATTAGTAAATTATCAATAAATATAAATTCAAATATGGAGGAATAAATGAACCTACTTTTTGCCATGGCGCCTCAAGGACAAAACGGCGGCGGAAGTATGATCAGCACCTTAATTATGTTTGGTGCAATTTTCGCAATTTTTTATTTTATGATCATTAGACCGCAGCAGAAAAAAGCAAAAGAACGAGACGCGCTGCTGAATAGTTTGAAAAAAGGCGATAAAATAATTACCGGAAGCGGAATTCACGGAACAGTTGCCGGACTTGAAGATAATACAGTTCTTGTCGATGTTGGCAACAACGTAAAAATCAAAATGGAAAGAAGCGCAATTGGTCAAGTTGTATCCTCAAAGGAAAGTTAATCATCAATAAATTTAAATCCCGATTTTTATCGGGATTTAATTATTCAATAATCAATTCAAATTTTAATTCATATGCAACCGCATTGAAATTCATTCCAAACTTTTTTATATATTTCATTAAATTTTTTCCGGAGATGATAAAGTGAAGAAGATATTATTCTTATTTTTTGTTTTAGCGTTTATTGCAAATGAAAATATTGCGCAAAAAAAAGTTTATGTGGCAGAAATTGATGGAATGATTGATTTAGGTTTAGCGCCATTTGTAAAGAGAGTAGTTCATGAAGCCGAAAATAATTCAGCGGATGCAATAATTTTTAAAATAAACACATTCGGCGGAAGAGTAGACGCGGCTACGCAGATAAAAGATGCAATAATTAATAGTAAAGTTAAAACAATTGCTTTTATTGATAAAAGAGCTATATCAGCCGGCGCTTTGATTTCACTATCTTGTGAAGAAATTTTTATGGTCCCGGGATCATCAATAGGAGCAACAACCGTTGTTGATGAATCCGGCGGCAAACAATCTGAAAAAGCACAAAGTTATATGCGCGCTGAAATGAGATCCACTGCAGAAAAAAATGGCAGAAGAACCGATATTGCTGAAGGTATGGTTGATGAAAGAATTGTAGTCTCCGAATTAGGTGATGACAGCACAAAGTTAATTACATTGACTTCCACAGAAGCGCTTAAATACGGAATTGCTGATTCAATTTTTTCCGATTTTAATACCTTTTTGAATTCAGAAGATTTTGCAAAAGCTGAAATTGTAAATTTCAACAGTAATTGGGCTGAAGACTTTATTAGGTTTTTAAATAATCCAATTATTACTTCGTTATTATTAATGGTTGCATTAGTTGGATTGTTTACAGAAATTAAAACACCCGGCTGGGGATTTCCGGGCACCGCTGCTGTAATTGCTTTGGCATTATTTTTTGGCTCTGGTTATATTCTAGAATTAGCGTCTATTATTGAAATTCTTATTTTTATTGTGGGATTAATTTTCTTACTCGTTGAGATTTTTGTAATTCCGGGATTTGGAGTTACAGGAATAATAGGCATTGTTTTAATTATATCAAGTTTATTTCTTGGATTGATTTCTGATTTTCCGCTTATCGATGGAGATATAATTTCTACAGCGATTATTCAACTTGCCTCAACTTTGGTGTTAACAATAATGGTTTTCTTTACTTTGGTTAAATTTTTACCAAAATCAGAAATGTGGGGACATTTAATTCTTCATAAAAACATTGACGAAAAATCTGGTTATGCCGCCGATGAAAAAGTAAAAGGTTTATTAGGCAAATCAGGTGTCGCATTAACGGACCTTCGTCCTAGTGGCATTGCGTTAATTGAGAATAAACGAATTGATGTTGTAACTTCAGGAAGTTATATTCAAAAAGAAACAAAGATAATTGTTATAAGTGAAGAAGGTTCAAAAATTGTAGTAGATAAAATTTTGGAAGCTTAGTTATCTTTCCAAATTTTATATTTTATTAAACCTCTTCCATTGGTTCCAAACCACATATTACCGGCATTATCTTTTGCAATACAAAGAATGTCGTTTATTGGTAATTTGGAATTTGATGAAGTATATAATTTAAAATTATCCATTGATTTTGCTTCAACCAAACCGCCTCTTGTTCCAATCCACATAGTATTAGCATCGTCATAATAAAATTTTTTTATATATTTATTTGACAATCCCAAATCAATTTCCTTCATTGAATTATTTTCCAAAACATAAACGCCGCCGTATTTACCGCTTTTAAGATCTGTTGTTAACCCAATCCACAAAACATTGTTAATATCAAAAAGTAAATCATTTACACTATCGCCAATCGGACTTGTATCGGATTGATAGCTTGTCCAATTGCTTAAGCCGTCAAAAGTTATTGTATTGAAATTATTTGTACCAATCCACAAATTATTATTTAAATCAATTTCAACGGCAGTAATAAAATCAGCCGGAATACTTGAACTGGAAGTTTTGTAGGTTGTCCAGCTTTCAAACCCGTCGAATTTGGAAACACCTTTTTGAGTTCCAACCCAAATATTTTGTAAGTCGTCAAAATCTAAGTCGCTTACGTAATTATCAGGAATTTTAGAATTCAACGTTGTAAATTGTATAATATTGTTTTTGGTAATTTTGGCTAATCCAAAATAAGTCGCTGCCCAAATATTATTTAATTTATCCTTTTTAAGTCTATGAACAATATTGCCCGGTAAGTTTGAGTTTTCTTTTAGTAAATTTTCCCAAGCTCCGGTTCTATTTGTAACAATACCACTATGCCATGTAGCAATCCACATTTTATTGTTATCATCAAACATAATATCGTTTATTGTGTTATCCGGAATAAATGAATTATCTTTATTATAGGTAACCCAAACGGTAGTATCCGCTAAGTTCATATGTACAAGAGATTGTTTTCCCGCATAAACAAATATATTTGTGCTGTCGGACCTATGTTCCGGATATGAATATTTAACTTTGTAAGTTGCCGGAATTAAGTTTGTAATTGTATAAGGTGTTTTAAAACTCAGCAATGAATCGTTAAAATAAATTGTGCAACTATCTGGTTTGGAACTAAATTTAATTGAACCGAAATTTCTATAATCAGTATAGTAATTATAATTTTCAATAGTAACTGATTCATTTTTTACAATTGCATTAAAAGTGAAATCAAGAAAAGGTTCTAATTTTAAGGTAAATTTATGTTCGCCTTCAGAAAGCCATTTAACAGTATCCGGTGTTGTTAGACCAAAGTTTTTATCATCAACATAAATTGTTGCTTTGGCAGGAGTGGTTGAGATAAATATTTTTGCTTTTCCTGTCTCATATGTTTGAGGCTCACTTACTGAAACTTCTTTATCGCACGAAACAAAAAGAAGTAAGATAAACAATATGGATTTTTTCAAATAATTTTTATTAATCATTCTAATTCTCTGTTAAACCGGCTATATATCCAAAAGACTGAATGTAGTCAATACTAAATTTTATTGCAAATCTTTGCTTTATAAATGAACCGAATATTCCTTTTCCGCCCGTAATGTTTGAATAATCACTTTCATTTACGGTTATTGAAAATCCTTCACCCAATTCTGTTTTTGATGCATAATACGCAGTTAAATTTTTATCATATACCAAAATTTCAAGAATGAAAGCAAGAATTGTATAATTTGACTTGTCCGGATCACCTTCAGAAATTTCATTTAACGCTCTATTAAACGCGTCCATCTCAACTCTAATGGTTTTAGCGTATGAAGGTTCCGGAAAATAGGGGACATAACGTGAATTTTCCAGTACATAAGCTCTTGGAACTTCTTTCTCATACCGTACTTGTTTTCCGTTTTCATTCTTAAAGTAAACAAATAAAAATCTTGCCGCGGAATAAAGCTGATCATCGGCTGATTCCCAATAAACAGCCACATCGTTTTTATTTACAGGTGGAATTAAATCATCGCTTGAAAATAAAAATGACACTTTTTTCGGAGTTTTTGTAACTGCCTTAAGTCTTCGTCCGTCATTTAAGATGGCTTCAATTTCATATTCCGTATCGGGTTTTGTTAAAAAATTATTGTTAAAATAACTTGTAACTTTTTGATTTGAATTTTCATTTTTTTGCAGAAGTGTATCTGAAAATATTTTTACAGAATCATCGTAGAAAATACGAATGTAAGCATCTTTTAATGAATGATCATTTGTGTCTGATTTTGGACTGAAATTATCAACGAAATAATTTTTAGATAAAAATGCGGTTTGATTTGACCTGTCGTTTTTTAAAACACAGTTTAAAATAAAAACATCATCGCCTTTTACAAACGGATTGAGATCATCTTCACAACTTATATTAAACAGCAATAGAGTAAATAAAGAAAAATATTTTATCAATTTTTTCACAATTCAACCTTTAATGTAGCAGTTGGTAAAAATGGAAGCATGTTTACTCTTTCTCCGGTATCACGATTGAAGTATAAAATATTTTTCCTGTCGTATACATTCAAAACACTCGCGTTGAACGTTAAATTCAAACCAAAGATACTTAACTTTTTGGATAACGTTAAATCAAGTCTATGATAATCTGGAAGCCGTGCTAAATTTTTATCACCCAAAAGCGTATAGGGGAGCGTTGAATCAAAATAATTTTCGTTAAAGTAAATATCATCTATATAGTATTTGTCGTAATATCCTGTTAACTGTGTATAAGGCAAACCGGAATTGTAAATCCACATTGCTGAAAACAACCAGCCATCGCCGATGTTTAAGGCGAAGCCAGTATTGAAACTATGTCTAATATCATATTTGGGATAGTAAACCCAGTTATCAACTGTTTTATATGACCATGAATTTGAATACGATGCAGTAATATTTATAAGTTCATTATTAAAGCTTAACATCGTTTCCCAGCCGTACGATTCGGAATTTCCTTCAATAAAATCACGATCCGAATCATAGATCTTATTCTCGTTAACAACAGGGAGATTTTCCGTAAATTTATAATAAACTTCTAAATTCAAAGTTAGGTTCTCTGTAAATCTTAAAGTCATTCCGCCTATATAATGTGTTGAATTGGTCGGATTAAGGTAATCCGGTGTAATTAACCAAGGTTCAAACAATGTAAGAATCTGATCTTCTTTAGTAAGTGTGATTAAATCCTGCTGATATTTACCCCAAGCAAATTTTAAAGAAACCTGCGGAATAAAACTATATGTGATGTTAATTCTTGGATCAATTGTACTTCCGCTGTTACTCGATAATTGTGCAATGTTTAATCTTGCGCCAAGATCAATACCAAGATTATCAAACCTTAATAGTTTGTATTTTGCGTATGCCGCAATTTGACTTCCCTTTGAAACTACATCGGAAACAGCGCCTCTGCTGTTTTCCAATCTCAATTTTGTTTTTATATCCTTTATATCGAACCCGACCAAAACTTCATCGCTGCTGTCGAAAACATAATTGAAATTACTTTTGAAAGAAACATCTCGTACATCATTTAACTGCGGTTTAACGTTGCTGAGTTTTGGAATTATTTCGCCTTGATATGTGCTGAGCGTTATACCAATATCCCAAAAAACTGGACTGTTAGCCGCGACTTGAAACCATTTTATACCAAACAAATTATTTTTCCATTTGTAATCTTCCGATAATTCGCTTTCTCTATTTATATTATCCTGGCTCGAAAATCCGTGCAGAGTAATTTTTGTTCCATCACTAATTTCCTGATCTGAGTAATTAACTTTGAAAGAAAAATCATAAAAATCCAATGGAACATCTTGGTTATTTAGAAATTTTTTAAATATACTGTTGGAATAAGTCTTTCTGCCGGAAAGTATAAATGACCCGGATGGAATTGGACCTTCTACCAAAACTTTAGCTGTAAGAAAACTTAACGAACTGTTTGCGTTAAATTTATTTTTATTTCCGTCTTTTGTAATAATATTTAATACAGATGATACTTTTCCGCCATATTCAGCAGGAAATCCTCCTTTATATAATTCCATACTGTTCACAATTTCAGGATCAAAAATGCTGAAAATACCAAGCGCATGAAAAGGATTATAAATTGGTGAACCATTCAACAAAACTAAATTTTGATCTGCGGAACCGCCTCTTATATAATATCTTGATGAAATATCACCTGTTGTTTTTACGCCGGGCACATACTGCAAGGATCTAAACAAATCTGTTTCAACACCTTGGGGCAAAGCCTGCAATTCCTTAATAGAAATTACCTGAAGTCCAACATCTGTTGCATTTGTTTCAATTTGTTTGCGACCAACTTTTTCAACTGTCTGCAATTCAAAACTTGATGGATTTAATGCAATATCAATTTTAGTAACTTTTTTTGATTCAACAATGAGTTTTAATTCTCTGTTTTCATAACCGACATAACTCGCGAGAATTGTGTAATTTTTATTTGCAGGAACAGATGAAAAAATAAAATAACCGTCGCTGTTAGTTGAGGTACCTTGCTGAAGTTCTTTTATTAAAACATTAGCGTATAAAAGAGCTTCGCCAGTTTTTGAATCTGTTATTCTGCCCCTAACTGTTCCGGTATTTTGAGAAAAAATATTTAGCGGAATAATGATACAAGCAATACAAATATGAAATAATAAATTACGCACCAAATGGTTCATCAACAAATTTTCCGATGTGCCGACATTTTAAAGTTCTATATTAAATAACAACTATAATTTTGCAATTCAGTTAAAACAAAAAAATGCAAAAAGAAATACACATTTTGTTAAAGCAGTTTCACAGTATTGATATTAGTCGAATTATCAGTTTTTCTGTTTTGCTTTAACTGGTTCTTGCTGTCCATACCTTCCATTAACATCGACATCTGCAAATTTGTTTTCGATTCAGAAAACTCGACCAAGCCTCTTGTATTATTGAATTTAACTCTTCCGCTGCCATCTAATTTTGGAGTATCGAATGTATATTTAATTTTATTTTCAGTTACAACATTATTTCCTTTTACGTTCATCAGCAAACTTGAAGTAATATTTGCAACTGTATCTTTATCAAAGTTCAATTCTTTTATTTTAAATACCGCTGTGTTTTCAACATCAAATACTGCTAACGGAGTGTTAAACTTAAGTTCCCAAGTTGAATTAACTCCAACTTCATCTTCAGATATAACTTTGAAGACTTGCTGAATTAAAGGCATAAGTGTTCCGTTGGCAATATTAAATTTCATTTTTTCTTTTGTCGCGCTGCTTAAAGTATCCGGGACCTGCTGAATTGATAAAATATTATTTACTATTTTTTCGATTTTATCAACCTTAGTAACTTGTCCAATATTATTAACATAAATTCTAAAAGGAACTTTTTTTACAGCTTCATAATCAACAAACTGAATTTTTTCACGTGTGCTGTAAATATATTTTGAATCGTATTTAATATTTTGTTTGTTGAAATTAGATTCGGCGGAAATGGATGCAATAGTTGACGTTAATTCCGTTCCTTCAATTTCCGAAATATTATTTACAACAAAATTGAAAACGTAAGTTACGTTTTGCTTAATTAAATTTGTCAAAGTTGTATCGGCAGAAATAGATTCCGAATTTACAGAAGATGTATTAAGCATATAACTGAATTTATCGCCTTTTTTAAATTTGTAGCTAAGATGAATTTTGGGTCCAATAACTTCTTCTTTTTCAACATTACCCCCAACAGTAATACTATCTTTTTGTTCCGATTTACTTTTATCTTTATCATTGCTGCAAGCCGCAAATCCTAAAATCAATACAATTATAAAAATTTTTAATTTCATTTTATTCCCTAAGTTCTAATACAATAAATATTTTTTTCTAATTTTCTTAAACTCGTTTAATTTAGTTTGATATAATTCAATAATTTCATTTGGAGTTTTACCAGAAAGTATGTTTTCCCTAAAATTGTTGGAACCCCAAAGTCTATCTATTGAACTTTCCCTAAACGAAAATTTTTCAGGGTATAATTTATGAAATGTATATATCAATTTTATAGAAATTTCTATGGGATTTAATTTATTTCTATCAGTTGTTTTAATTAAAATTCCATTACATTTTTCGTTTTTATACTTTGGATTTGATGACATATTTGGTATTTCTACCGGAGTAAAGGTTGTATCTTTAAATTTCAAACCTGTTACATCAAATTTATTTATCTCATTTATAACTTCATTGGAATTGATATACGGGCTTCCGATCAATACAAATGGGGAATATGTTCCTCTGCCTTCTGAAATATTTGTTCCTTCTATCAAGCATAATCCGGGATATATAACGGCCGTTTCCAAATTTGGTATATTCGGACTTGGATTTATCCATTTCAAATTACAATCATCAAAATAAAATTCGCGTTTCCAATTCTTCATTTTAATGATTGTCAAATTCGCCGGTTTTTCGGTCTTTAAAATTTCCGGCTGATTAAAATAATTTGCCAACTCGCCAATTGTCATTCCATGCTGAATAGGTAAATTTGTAATTCCTACAAAAGATGAAAAATTTGTATCAAGCATTGGTCCATTTACTGTAATTCCATTTATCGGATTTGGTCTGTCTAAAATAATTATAGGAATATTGTTTTCCGATGCGGATTGAATAGCATAATACATTGTTGAAATATATGTGTAAAATCTTGCGCCGACATCCTGAATGTCAAAAATCAATAAATCAATATTTTTCAAATATTCTTTAGTAGGTTTATGGATATTTCCATAAAGCGATTTAATTGGTATTCCGGTTTTTGTGTCGGTACTGTCCGAAATTAAATTCCCATCAGGTAAATTTCCTCTAATTCCGTGTTCCGGACTGAACAATGTTGCGATTTTAATATTCTCTAATTTTGAAAGAGTATCAACTAAATGAATTCCGTTTTTTAAAATCGCGGTGTGATTTGTTATAATGCCGAGATTTTTATTCTCAATTAAATTTAAATTTTCTGTAAGAAGAACATCGGCTCCAGTAAGAACAAAATTTTTGTTCTCTATTTTTTCCGTGCACGAAAAGCCAAATATTATAAAATTAAAAATCAGTAAATAAAATATTTTTTTGCCAATTGCCATGCTGATAATGTTAATCCGTCCCAAATTATATTTTCAAAAATTTTATTTTCAAACTCTTCAACCGTTAATTCTAATAATTCAAATTCTTCCGTCAAATCAGATGGAAGGGGAGATTTTATCAAATCGGTTGCAATAAAAACAGAACAAATTTCGTTGGAAACACCGGTATAAGGTGAAAACTCACCGACAAATTTAAGATTACCGCTTAAGCCAGTTTCTTCCCGCAATTCCTTTAACGCGTTTTGTTCCCTTGTTAGATTTCCGTCAATTGAACCGCAGGGAAATTCCAAACTTTCTTTTTGATTTAAATATCTGAATTGATTTGTAAGTAGAATTTTCAAATTGTTCAATTTTGGAATTACCATTGTGGAACCGGGAGAGTGAACATAATGATATTCACTCTTTACAACTCCCTCTATTTCAAATTGGTCTAATTTGTAAGTCCAATGTTTATTTTGGAATAAAACTTTTTCGTTAAGTTTATTCCATTTTTTTAATGCCATTAAAAATTATCCTAAAAAATAAAACCTCCGGGGTTTATAACCTCGGAGGTTTAAGAAATTTTGGTATTCTTTTATTAGAAACCGTTATTTTCCAACAACTCTTTTTTGGAGAAGAAATGTGAAATTTCTATTGCCGCATTTTCATCTGAATCTGAACCATGTACAATATTTCTTTCAATACTTTCGGCATAAAGCTTTCTAATTGTTCCCGCTTCCGCGTTAGCCGGATTTGTAGCACCGATTAATTTTCTGAAATCTGCAACCGCGTTTACCTTTTCCAATGCTATGGGAACGCAAGGTCCTGATGTCATATAAGTTAATAAATCTTTGAAGAATGGTTTTTCTTTATGAATCGCGTAAAATCCGCCAGCCGAATCATTTGTTAACTTAACCATTTTCATTGCTAAAATCTTGAATCCGGCTTCATTTATTTTTTGAATTACTTGTCCAATTAATTGTTTTTCAACGCAATCCGGTTTTAGAATTGCCAGTGTTCTGTTGCTCAAAATATTACTCCATAATTGTTTTTATTGTTTATTAATCTTCTACTCTATGAACTTAAAGCTTTCCTATAATTGAGTTAATCTTGCTTATATTCATCTAATTATTATTTTTAACCTTTAATTACCTTTCCAATTTTAAAATGGCAGGAAATGTATATGTTAATAATTTTTTAACCTATTTTTATTTGCCTAACTTATTTAATGCTTTCTGCATAGTAATTCCAATTTCAGCCGGACTTTCAACAACGTGTATTCCTGCTTTTTTCATTACTTTCATTTTTTCTGAAGCTGTACCTTTTCCTCCCGAAATAATTGCTCCGGCATGTCCCATCCTTCTTCCCGGAGGCGCGGTTTGACCCGCTATAAATCCAACAACAGGTTTTTTAACATTTTTCTTTATAAATTCTGCGGCGGTTTCTTCCGCGTTGCCGCCAATTTCACCTATCATTACAATTCCTTCAGTATTCGGATCATCATTAAATAATTTTATTATATCAATAAATTGTGAACCCACAACCGGATCTCCGCCGATTCCCACGCAAGTTGATTGACCGATATTTAAATCACTTAATTGCTTAACAGCCTCGTAAGTTAAAGTTCCGCTTCTTGAAACAACGCCAACTTTGCCTTTCTTATGAATAAATCCCGGCATAATTCCAATTTTAGCTTTTCCAGGAGAAATAATTCCCGGGCAGTTTGGACCGATAAGTCTAACATCTTTATTTTTAATTGCATTAAAAACTTGAACCATATCCTTAGCTGGAATTCCTTCTGTAATACAAATTATAAGTTTAATTCCGGAATAAGCGGCTTCAAGAATTGCGTCGGCGGCAAATGCCGGAGGAACAAAAATTACAGAAGCTTCAGCTTTTGTTTCTTTAACGGCGTCGGCTACAGTATTAAAAACCGGAACTCCAAGATGTTCTGTTCCGCCTTTTCCGGGAGTAACACCGCCAACTACATTTGTTCCATATTCTATCATTTGTCCTGCATGAAATGAACCTTCACTTCCTGTAATTCCCTGCACAATAACTTTTGTTTTTTTCTCAAGTAAGATGCTCATTAGAAATTCCTTGATTTTTTTTATATTAAATTTGATTTAAAATTTAATAAAATTTTGAGTAATATTTTAAAAGAATTCTAATGTATTATTTAATTCATAATTGAAAGTGAAAAATTATAATTAAAAAAATAGCTGACGTTTTATGAAAACTATTGCTTTATTATTCATTTTAATATTAACCAAAGCAAACGCACAGCAATATGCGCAACAGAATTTAGGGGATAAAATTAGTATTTCAGCAATGGGCGGATTCCTTTTAGGTGATAAGAGATTTTATCCGAATTTTAACACAACTTTTTCTTTGGGATATTACTTAACAAGCAGCAACACCTTTTCTTTAAATTATAGCCCGGTTTACTTAAAGAGTAATAAATCTAATGAACCGTTTTTTTATGTCAATGGTGATACTTTAACTAAAAACGAAACAACTATTTTTAATGAATTACATATTTTACTCAGTCATAGAATTATCCATAATATTTGGTTTTCTTGGGGAGCCGCACCTTTTGAGAAAACTAGTTTTTTGTTTGGATTGGAATACAAATCTTCAATTTGTCCTCAAGTTGATATAGTGTTAAAAAATCAATTTTTAACAATCGGAAGATATTTTTTAGATGACAATCAAAACTCATTCGCGACCTATAGATTTTCTATCGGTATAGAATTCAGGCCTTAAATTTTTCGAAATATTTTATTATATGAATTGAAGTTTTTAATAACATTTTGAAAAATCCGCTAAGTTAATTTTGTTAAAGTAGAATGAATAAACCTCTGAGGTTTTAAAAACCTCGAAGGTTTCATTTTTCGGTTTTCCTTTTATTAGAAATTCCAAACTAGTCTAAATAACGTAAAAACTCATCCTATAAAAAACTGCGTGAATCAGTTTTAATAATAATTTAAAGATTAGGCCATTATAAAATAACTTGATTGGAATTAAATAATTATTTTTATTTAGTATAAAAATTTAATAATAATAAGTTAAAGAGTTATTTATTAAAAAATATAATGGAGAAAGTTTATGAAACGAATTTTTCTATTTATAGTTATTTTGATTTTTACTAGTAATATTTTTGCACAAGATTCGCTTTGGCAAAATTATTTATGCAGTAAAAGTATAAACGCATTGGCACTTGAAGATTCGATTATTTGGGCAGCGACAGATGGCGGCATAGTTGAGATTGATAAGGTGAATGACAAAACATTTTTTTTCAATAGCTCAAATTCAAATTTATCGGATAATAACATTTTAGATCTTGCGGTAGATTTAAATGGAGATAAGTGGTTTATAACAAGAAAGGATGGATTGTTAAAATATGATAATTACAATTGGACAAAATACAATTCTGAAAACTCAGAACTACCCAATACCATTTTAAGTTGTGTTACCATTGATCATTTGGGAAATAAGTGGATTGGTACAAATGGCGCGGGATTAATTAAATTCGATGGTATTACATGGCAAAAATTTGATCATTCAAATTCCGGTATATCTTCAAACTACATATATTGTATTGAAATAGATAGCGTAAATAATAAGTGGATTGGAACTGACATACATGGATTAGATAAATTTGACGATTCAGTTTGGACAAATTTCAATACATCAAACTCGAATATTCAAGACAATAGAATTAACTCAATAGCATTTGCCCAAAACAATACAATATGGATAAGTTGTGTTAGTTGTATAAGTCAATTAAAAGATAGTATTTGGAATACTTATTATGGTTCCGAAAACGGTATTTATTTTTCAAACCCACCATGCATTTCAGTTGATAAAAATCAAAATGTCTGGTTCGGAACTTTTAATTGGCATTCCGGTAATAATGGTTTGGTAAAATATGATGGGAATTCATGGACTTTAATCAATTCTGCAAATTCATGTTTGCCTGAAAATAAAGTAAATTCAATTATTATTTCTGAAGATAATGAAATCTTGATAGGAACAACAAACGGAATCGCAATATTAAATGATACATCTTGTGAAGTGAAGAATAGACTAAATTGGGGAATTCCAGATAATTTCATAAGTGCAATTGTTAGTGATGAAAATAATATAAAATGGATTGGGACTTTCGGCAGCGGTTTAACAAAATATGATGGAAATAATTGGATTAACTTTAACAGTCAAAATTCTAATTTACAAAATGACTTTATTAATTCTCTTATTGTAGATGATGAGCAAAATATTTGGATTGGAACTAACGATGGATTGTCAAAATTTAATGGAACGGAATGGGAAAATTATAACAGTTCAAATTCATCATTGACAAATAATTTTATCAGTGATATTACTATCGATAATTCAAAAAATCTTTGGATAGGAACAAATGGCAGTGGTATTTTTAAGTTTGACGGAATAAATTGGATAAATTATAATACTAATAATTCTGGACTGTCCGGTAATTCAGTCAGCTGTATTGAGATTGATAATAATGGAAATATATGGATTGGCACTTGGGATGGTCTATCATTATTTGATGGAAACTCTTGGCAAGTTTTTACAACATCAAATTCTGAATTACCGGATAATTACATTTTAACTTTATCTATAGATGACAATAATAATAAATGGATTGGGACATATTCAGCTGGTGTAATAAAATTTAAAGAAAATATTTGGATTAATTTTAACACATCAAATTCCGAGATACCCAGTAATTCGATAAATTTTATAACAATTGACCAGAACCGGCATTTGTGGATTGCAACTGATAAGGGAATGGTAGAATATGATGAAATTAATTGGAAAATTTATAATACGCAGAATTCCGAATTTATTGATAATAATATTCTAACCATTTACATCGATAAAAACTATGATAAATGGGTTGGAAGCTGGAAAGGAGGGCTTACTCAAATAAAATATAATCAAACTGTTGATGTTCGAGAAGCAACTCACAATATTTCAAATAATTTTTATATAATGGGAAATTATCCTAATCCATTTAACCCAACAACGACAATAGAATATTCAATGACGCAAGAAGCAAATGTAAAAATTATGGTTTATAATATAATGGGTGAGCTAGTGAAAACATTGGTATCAGAAATTCAAAATGAAGGAAAACATAAAATAATATGGGATGGAACTAGTAACAATAATTCAAAAGTAACTAGTGGAATTTATATATATAGATTTGAAGCAACTGCACTTAACACAAATAAACATTTTGAAAAATCCGCTAAGTTAATTTTGTTAAAGTAGATTTAATAAACCTCCGAGGTTTTAAAAACCTCGGAGGTTTCATTTTTCGGTTTTCCTTTTATTAGAAATTCCAAACTAGTCTAAAAAACGTAAAAACTCATCCTATAAAAAACTGAGTGAATCAATTTTAATAATAATTTAAAAGATTAGGCCATTATAAAATAACTTGATTGGAATTAAATAATTATCTAATTGTATCAGATTAAAGAATTATTTTTAAATAATTTGTTCGAGAAAAAATTATGAAACGAATTTTTCTATTTATAGCTGCGTTGTCATTATATACTGCTTGCGCAACTGATCCTGAAGTTCATTTCAAATATAAAATAATCGAAATCGGTGAAATTCCCATAAAGGAATTTGAAAATAACTATGGTAAACCTACCGAAATTATTTTTACTAAAAATACATATCCCTATGAAGGAAAAGTTTATTGGGAGCCAATAGGTTACAAAACAATTAAGACTTTTCGCGAGAACGAAGATTTTAATAATAAATTTTGGATAGATACAAATAGTGAACTTGAATCAATTGAAACAATTTGGTTTTCGGGACTTACATTTACAAAAAATGAAATATATGGAGATTTTATGCCTTCAGGGCCAACACTAGATGCGGGGGCGTCATATTTTAAGGGTGTTTTGACAAACTAAATTAAAAGCAAATTCCAAAACATCTTAATAAATGCTACATTAAAAATAAACAATTTGAAAAATTCACTAAGTTAATTTTGTTAAAGTAGAATGAATAAACCTCCGAGGTTTTAAAAACCTCGGAGGTTTCATTTTTCTAATTTAGTTTTGGTTTTACGGGATTTTCTACATCCATATTTCTGAATTTTGATTCCAATCTCGCGGGATCATGTATTAATGTAGGCAAACATTGTGTGCAAATCCATGTTGGTATTTGTGAAAATCTTATTGAAACAAGTGGAATTATCGTTTCATCTCTTTGGCAGTTTATACATTTATGTAAATCAGACATATGTTAATTACTTCCTTATAATTTTTAATTCCAGTAAAATTTGAGAAGCTAAATATTAAATTGTGTTTGCGAAACTCAATAATAAATCTTCTTCAAATTGATTTGCCATTAATTGCATTCCAATCGGCAGTCCGTTATTATCGAAACCAACCGGAATATTTAAACCGGGAATACCGGCTAAATTTGCCGAAGTAGTGTAAATATCGCTTAAATACATTTCCAAAGGATCACTGGACTTTTCGCCAATTTTAAAAGCGGTTGTGGGTGAAGTAGGCGTTAAGATTAAATCAACTTCTTTAAATGCGTTTTCAAAATCTTCTTTTATTAGTCTTCTTACTTTTTGCGCTTTGCGATAATAAGCGTCGTAATATCCGGCGGATAATACATAAGTGCCGAGCATAATTCTGCGTTTAACTTCCGTACCGAATCCTTCCGATCTGGATTTGGTATACATTTCTTTAAGTCCGACTTTCTGCTGAGTTCTGTAACCGTAACGTGCACCGTCAAATCTTGCCAAGTTTGATGATGCTTCGGCAGTTGTTAAAATATAATAAGTGGCGATTGAAAATTCCGTCATTGGTAAATTTATTTCTACAATTTCAATTCCTTTGGATTTGATGAGCTCAATTTTTTTATCAATCGCAGATTTTACTTCCTCATTCAAACCTTCAGCAAAATACTCCTTAGGAATTCCAATTTTAATATTTTCTATATCTTTTTTTAATGAAGAATATTCAGGAACTGTAACATTTTCAGAAGTTGAATCATTATTATCAAAACCTGAAAGAACTTCGTGCACTAGTGCGATGTCGTATATATTTTTTGCAAATGTACCAATTGAATCAAAAGAAGAGGCAAACGCATTCAATCCAAATCTTGAAACTCTTCCATAACTTGGTTTCATCCCAAAAATTCCGCAAAATGCGGCAGGTTGACGAATTGAACCACCGGTGTCAGTTCCAATTGCGACATCGCATAAATTTGCCGCAACTGCCGCTGCCGATCCGCCGCTCGATCCACCGGTTACATAATTTTTATTAACAGGATTTTTTACTGGTCCGAAGTATGAATTTTCATTGGATGAACCCATAGCGAATTCATCGCAATTTGTTTTTCCAATAATAATCGCGTCTTCATTTATCAGTTTCTGAATTGCGGTTGCTGTATATAAAGATTCAAAATTACTTAAAATTTTTGATGAGCATGTAAGCGGTTTATCTTTTATTGCCAAAACATCTTTAACGGCAATTACCATTCCCGCAAGTTTACCCGCAGTGCCATTTTTTATTTTGCTTTGTATTAACTCAGCTGAATTTACGCAATCTTCAAAAATAAAATTGAAAGCATTTAAATCTTTGTTCTGCTCAATTTGATTTAGGAAAAATTCAACATTTTCTAAAAGCGATAATTTTCCGGATTTAATTAATTCTAACTTTTCCGAATGATTTTTATATATAGACAATATTAGTAATCCTAATTATTTTTTAGAATTAACATCGTCTTTTACATCTTTAATATCGTCTTCAACTTCTTTAATTGCTTTCTTAAATTCTTTCATACCTTTGCCTACGCCTTGTGCAAGCTCAGGAATTTTCTTAGCGCCGAATAAAAGAATTATTGCAACTATAATTAAAATGATCTCTGTTGCGCCTAAGCTTCCAAACATAATTACCTCAATTTTTATTTTAATTTATTGACAATCGATTTAAAAATTAATTGTCCGTCTGTATTATTTAATATTGATTCGCAAGCTCTTTCCGGATGAGGCATCATACCAAGTACATTTCCGTTCTTGTTTGAAATTCCGGCAATATTGAGTTTTGAACCATTTGGATTTGAGTTTTCATCTGCAAATCCATACTCATTTACATATTCAAAAATTATTTGACCATTTTCTTTTAATGAATTCAATGTTTTCTCGTCGGCAAAATAATTACCTTCACCGTGAGCGATTGGAACTTTAATAACATCTTTATCAATTTGATTTGTAAAAATTGAATTTTTATTCGCAACTTTTAAGTAAACGTCTTTACAGACAAATTTTAAAGATTCATTTTTAATCATTACACCGGGCAGCAGACCGGCTTCCAATAATACTTGAAATCCGTTACAAATTCCAATTACAATTCCGCCTTTATTTGCAAAGGAAATTACAGATTCCATTATTGGCGAAAAACGCGCGATTGCTCCGGTTCTTAAATAATCACCGTAAGAAAATCCGCCGGGAAGAATAATTACATCGGAATTTTTTAATTCTTTTTCTTTATGCCACAAAAATTCGGCATCATAACCCAAAACTTTTTTAACGGCAAAATACGCATCGTGATCACAATTTGACCCGGGAAATTCTACAACTCCAAATTTAGGCTTCATTTACTTCTTCAATTTTAAATTCAAAATCTTCCATTATAGGATTGCTCAATAATTTTTCCGAATATTCTTTAATTTCATTTTCGGCCAAATTTCTATCGTTTGTATTTACAAAAAACTCAACATATTTGCCAATTCTTGTCTTTGATACATTTGAAAATCCTAAAAGTTTTGCGCCTTGTTCGGCGGCTTTGCCCTGAGGATCAAGAATATCTTTTCTTGTTCTAATAATTACTGTTGCTTTATACAATTTGATCTCAATTATGTTTTAAAAAAGTGAAATATTTATTTTAGAATTTTTTTTGCAATATGTCTTATTATTCCAAATAAAACAATACCCAATATTATATAAAATAAAGCAGTTCCATCTGTTAAAAACGTTAGAACTAAACCAATAATTGCCAAAACTAAATAATAAGGTTTCCCTTTTAATGTTGTTTTGTTAAGCTTGGGAAATGCCGAATATTTTATATTGCTTATCATTAAAAACGAAAGAACAAAAACTAAGGGAATAGAAACATAAAATAAAGGTTTAATAAATTCTCCGTTGTTATAAACATAATAAACAAATATTGCAACAGTAATTGCGGAGAGCGGAATCGGTAAACCTTTAAAATCGCTTTTTGTTTCCAAATCTTCAATTTGCGAATTGAATCTTGCCAATCTTAAAGCTCCGAAGATCAATAAAAATGAGCTTATAATTATTCCTATACCATTCAGTTTATAAAAATGAAAACTAAAAATTAAAAACGCCGGAGCCGCACCGAAACTTACAATATCCGCGAGTGAATCCAATTCAACGCCAAATTGGCTTGAAGTTTTTAGTAAGCGGGCTACAATACCATCGATCAAATCGAAAATTGCCGCGGCAAATATCATTACTGCGGCTAATTGAAAATCCCCTTTACTGGTGAAAATTATTGATAAAAATCCGCTTAAAAGACTTAAAGCAGTAATTGAATTAGGAATATAAGATTTTTTCATTTTTAATTTATCTCAAACAAAATTGTTTCACCAGCTCTAGTAATATCACCCTCATTAACTAAAATTCTCCAGCTTTTTGGAACAATAACGTCAACTCTGCTGCCGAACTTTATCATTCCAAATCTTTCACCGGCTTTAACACTATCGCCAATATTTAATTCATAAACAATTCTTCTGGCAACCATTCCGGCGACTTGCGTAAATAATACTTTACCGAATTTTGATGTAATACCTATTTCGGTCCTTTCGTTTCGTTCATCTGCTTTATCATGATAAGCAACTAGATATTCGCCTTTTATATATTTTAAAAAATCAACTTTTCCATCAATAGGGATTCTATTTACATGAACATTTAAAGGAGACATAAATATTGAAATTTGAGTTGCTTCCTCGTTTAGAAATCTTTTTTCCATTACATTTTTAATAAGTAGTATTTTTCCGTCAGCGGGAGAAACAACAATATTTTCAATTTTTGGAGTTGTTCTATCCGGATCTCTGAAAAAATTTAAAGTAAATATTAAAATAAAAAGTCCCAAAAAAAATAAGGGAAAACGGATAATGTTAGTTTCTGCAAAAATTGAGAAAAGAATCAGCAAAAAAGAAATAAATGCCGAAATTCCTATTGTTGGATATCCGTACTTTGTTAGCATGTTTGTAATTCAAAAAAATTGAAAAAACAAAAGTAATATATTAATACAAGAATTTCATTAAATTTAATTTTGCAAATAAGAACTTTGAAAAGAAATAAATTTTGGAGGTTTAATGAAAGGAAATATGGCTGGAATGATGAAACAAATCCAGAAAATGCAAGCAGAAATGCAGAAAGCGCAGGAAAATTTGGCAAATAAAACCGTAACCGCGGAAAGCGGCGGCGGAATGGTAAAAGCAACCTGCAACGGTCAAAAAGAATTGGTTTCCTTACAAATAGATGATGAAATTGCAAAATCCGGCGATAAAGAAATGCTGGAAGATTTAATTGTTGCCGCCGTAAATAAAGCTTTGGAATCCGCCGGAAAAATGGCTGAAGAAGATATGGCAAATATTACAAAAGGAATGATTCCTCCAGGTTTAAATATTCCGGGATTTTAATTTGGAAATTGCAGAACCAATTAGAGTATTGATTGATGAGTTGAACAAACTTCCGTCTATTGGTAAAAAAAGCGCCCAAAGATTGGCGCTTCATCTTGTTAAAAAAGATAAGAAAGAAATTGAAGATTTAATTAAAGCGCTTTCGGATTTAAAGGACAAAATCAAATTTTGTAAAACGTGCTTTAATCTTTCTGCCGAAGAATATTGTTCGGTTTGCCAAAATCCTAAAAGAGATAAATCTACAATTTGTGTTGTTGAAGATGCTAGCGATATTATAGCGATTGAAAATACAAATGAATTTAGCGGAATTTACCATGTTTTAGGCGGAGTTCTTTCACCGCTTTCCGGAGTTGGTGTTGAAAATCTTAAAATAAAAGAATTAGTAGAAAGATTGAAAAACAATTACGTTAATGAAATTATTTTGGCGCTTAATCCCGATACCGAAGGAGAAGCAACTTCGCTATATCTTGCAAAACTTCTGAAACCGCTGAATATAAAAATAACAAGGCTTGCAAGAGGTTTACCAATTGGCGGAGATCTGGAATTTACGGATGAAGCGACTATTGGTCGCGCCGTTTTAAATAGAATTGAAATATAAATGCAGAATGAATGGTTTAAGGATTGGTTTTCATCAAATTATTATCTTGATGTTTACAATCATAGAAATGAAAATGACGCCGCGCAAATTGTTAATTTAATTTTATCTCAGATTAGTCTTAAGGAAAATTCCAATATTCTCGACGCTGCTTGCGGAATTGGACGTCATGCGGTAAAATTTGCGGAAAATAAGTTCAATGTAACGGCTTTTGATTTAAGCAAAAATTTATTGAGCATCGCAATTCAATGTGCTTATGATAAAAATCTTAAAATAAATTTTATTGTAAGTGATTTAAGAAATTTTTTTGTCGATGAAAAATTTGATTTAGTCGCAAATCTGTTTACAAGTTTCGGCTATTTTGAAACGGACGATGAGAATTTTAAATTTGTTAAACATGCTTTTCAAATGCTTAACGAAAGCGGCTACTATGTTTTGGATTTTTTAAATAAAGAATATTTGCAAAAAAATATTGTACCGTTTTCTAAAAAAAATATTGACGGCAAAAGAATTTTAGAATCCAGAAAAATTGTAAATGGCAGAGTAAACAAGGAAATACTAATTTCGCATAAAGATAATGAAGTTAAATTTTCAGAATCTGTAAGACTTTATTCATATAATGAATTAGTGCGGAATTTTTCTCAAATTGGATTTAAAATTTTCAAAAGTTTTGGAGATTATAACGGCAATAAATTTGACGAAAAAGAATCAAAAAGATGCATAATAATATTTCAAAAATAATTTTTCTGATCATATTTTCCGTTTCTATTTTGTCTTGTGATCTGTTAACCACACGAAATGCGGAAGATCCCGAAACGGTAAGATCAAGTTATATTTCGGCAACAACACCGGATCAGCTTTTTATAAACCTAAAAAATTCTTTCTCGGAAAAAATTGAAAAGGATTATATCAGCAATTTTGTGGATAGTTCATTTCTAAAATTAGAATTTAAATTCACACCTTCATCAGAGGCAATTTTAAAATATAATATTCTATCCGATTGGAATTTGGATTCCGAAAAATCATACTTCAGAAATTTGATAAACGGTCTTTCAAAAAATGAGCAGATTGTTTTAAGTCTTCAATTGGTTTCAAATTCGGTTTCCGAAAAAAGTGAAAACAGAAATTATAATTATTCAATTACTTTGCCGTTCGAAAATGAAAACATCCCGAATTTTTATAAAGGCAATGCTTTTTTTAATATTCGTTTAGATGATAATAACCAATGGGTTATTGTTGAGTGGATAGATAATAAGACTGAAGATTACCCAAGCTGGAGCGAATTAAAAGGTAGATTTTATTGATCCTTGCAAAAAAAAATATCGCCTTTTTATTTTTAACAAGCCAGATATTTATATTAAGCTGCGTCAATCCTTTCGCGCCGGAAATTGACAAAAATATTGGCAACGAATCCGCATTAATCAGCGATTTAAGCACAATAGACGGCGTCTTTAATAATCTCCAATATGCTTATACTTTTAAAGACACCACAATTTACGGCAGTTTGCTGGATCCCGAATTTACATTTTCATACAGAGATTATGAAAGCAATATAGATAACGCGTGGGGAAGAGAATTGGAAATGAGAACAACTTACGGATTATTCAACAATGTAGAACGACTTGATTTGATTTGGAACAGAATTGTTGCTATTTCCGCCGATTCAACCAATGTTACAAGAAGCTTTAATTTAACTGTAACATTTAATCCTACCGACATACAATTTATTGACGGAAAAGTTAATCTTCAATTGCAAAAATCCGAGGACAATAAGTGGAAAATATTAACTTGGATTGATGAATCAAATTTTTAGTAAATTTAATTATAAAAAATTGGTAAAGTTTTATGATATGGTATTATATTAAAGAAACAATCAGCTCTTTGTTCAAATCAAAATTGGCATCTCTGCTGATAATTTCAACAACGGCAATAGCAATTGTTTTCGTTACATTTTCAATTGGTCTGGTAATTTTTTCAAAAATTATAAATTCGAATTTAAAAGATAATATTCAGATCAGCTTGTTTGTAAGCGATAGTTCTAACGAAACGCAAATTAAGCAAATTGAAAACAATCTTGATAAAAACATATATGTTGCCTCCAAAACTTTTGTAAGCAAAGATGAAGCTTTAAAAATTATGAAAGAAAAAACCGGACAAGATTTTTCGTCTGTTTTGGAAGCAAATCCGCTGCCCGCTATGTTTCAAGTTAAATTGGTTGCCGATAGTGTAAATCCTTCAACCATAGAACCGATTATCAATAATCTTAAAAAAATAAACGGAATTGAAGATGTTGTATATGATTATACACTTACATTAAAAGTGCTTAATTATATAAACGAATCTAAAAAGGTTATTTACATTATTTCTTTTATTCTTGTTTTACTTTCAATTTATTTGGTTTATTCAAATAATAGATTATTGTTAAGTTCGAGATTGAATCAATATACCGCTATGAAGTTGGTTGGCGCAAAGTTAAGCACTATAAAAATACCTATTATTCTTAATGGAATATTCATGGGAATTTTATCTGCTATAATCTGCATAATCTTTTATTTTATTATTGAAAAATTTTTAGTACAAATCTATGCCGCGCAATTTATTAAAGAAGAAACATATTACATTGTTGGGCTAATATCAGCCATTGGAATAGTATTGGGCTTTTTAGGAAGTTATTTATCGACATTAAAAGTCTCGCTTAAAGTAAATAAATCAAATAGAATCTGAACAATGTTTACTTAGTTTTTGGAATTATTTACGTGTAATATTGTGTTTCAAATCAAAAACCTACATTTATAGTGTTTCATAACGAAACATTAAATTCGATTTTTTTCATTCCAATTTGATACAAATCACAAAAATCAAACAAAAATCAAAATTCTTTTTCTGGCATAATTATGGACACACAAGGAGAAAATTCAACGGGGAGAGAATGATTAAGTCAAATTCAGCAATTGAAAAATTAAATAATTCAAGTGTGATTTTAGATGAATACGTTAATGAAAATCCTTCCAAATCAATTTCAAATTATATTGAAAAAGTAAAATCGGCTGATATTGAGCAAGTAAAAATTTATCTTGGATTTGTATATTTTGCTGCGTTGTTATTCTTTTCTTTCTCACTTTTTTTCTAATCGCAAAATAAAGATTTATATTTTTATAAAAGAGAAATCCATTCATTTGGATTTCTCTTGTAAATTATCCATCAATTCTTTCTAAAAATTTCTTAAATTTGTTAACCTAAAAAATTGCCCTGTGGTGTAATGGTAACACAGAGGTCTCTGGAACCTTTGTTTCGGGTTCGAATCCTGACAGGGCAACAAAAAAATAAATTCATGTCAAGTTCGAATTTTTCAAAATAACTTCTCGAATCTTCCTATAAAGTTAAGTCAGTAAAGTTTGGCTCTAAAAAATCTTGCGATTATAACTTTAACAATATGAACCAATATAAAATTACAACAAAACTCTTGTCTTAATAGTTTCGGGAATTGATTTTAGTTCACGAATAATTTCTTCTGTTTGTTCTTTCCCGTCAATATCGATTATTACATATCCTATATAAGGATCAGTTTGTAAATACTGCGATGCAATATTTAGATTTCTTGATGTGAAAACATTTGTGATTTTGTTTAATACTCCCGGCTGATTTTTGTGAATATGCAAATATCTTTGTCGATCAATGTTTGGTGTTAGTGATATTTGAACAAAATTTGTCGCGCCGATTGTAGAACCGACGTCACAATAATGCACAAGTTTATATGAAACTTCTAAAGCAATATTCGCTTGTGCTTCAATTGTGCTACCGCCGATATGAGGCGTGAGTATTACATTTTGAAATTTCTGCAGCGGGTTAACAAATGGGACTTTATTGGATGAAGGTTCTTCGGGATAAACGTCAATTGCCGCGCCGGCAATATGCTTTTGTTCCAAAGCTTGGTAAAGGTCGTCTAAATTAACAACGGTTCCGCGTGCCGCATTTATCAATAATGAACCTTTTTTCATTAATGATAATTCCCGGGCGCTGATCATATTTTTTGTTGATTCGTTTTCGGGTACATGTAAAGTAACAATATCGGAGACTTTTAACAATTCATCCAAACTTGAGCATGCTGTCACATTTCCATAATTCAGCTTTTTTGTTATATCATAATAGAAAACATTCATTCCCATTGCTTCAGCAAGAATTGAAACTTGCGAGCCAATATGTCCGTAACCAACAATACCCAAATTCTTACCTCTTACTTCAAAAGAATTTGACGCGTCCTTTTCCCATTTCCCGTCATGCGCATTAAAATTTTTCTCGGGAATTCCCCTAATTAAAAAAAATACATTCACTTATAACCAATTCCGCAACTGATCTTGTGTTGGAAAACGGTGCGTTGAAAACCGGAATTCCATATTGGCGCGCCGATTCCAAATCAACTTGATTTGTACCAATTGAGTAACAACCGATTGCTACTAATTTTCTTGCGTGAGATAAAACTTCTTCAGTAAGGTTTGTTCTTGAACGGATTCCAATAATATGAACATCTTTAATCTTTTCTATTAGTTCATCTTTTTCAAGAGATTTTTTATGGCACTCAACATTGGTGAATCCATGTTCGGCAAAAAAATTATGCGCGTTTTCGTGTAAACCTTCAAGCAGTAATATTTTTATTTTATCTTTAGCTAATGAATAAGTTTTATTTTTGATTCCCATAATTACTCGTTTTGCAATAAACTACCACAACTAAATTAAGCAGTAAGTATTGGCGTATTTCCTAATTATTAAAAGGTATAATTATATATTTAAGTCAAAATTTATGTGCGAATATAATTAAACTTTCCCAAAATAATTATCAACATTCTTTAATTTTATTCGAATTCGGCTCAATAAATAAATTTATATAACAATAATGATTGAAAAAATACGGCTTGAATTTGCTTTTCAAGGAAATAATTTCACATTGTGGAAAATTTTATCTAAAATAAAATCCTTTTCTAAAACCTTTTAATGAATCAAAAAATTTGTCTAATTTTCATTTTGAAATTCGAATGACTAAAACTTTACAAAAAAATGAACAAGAACAATAGAAAATTTTATATGGCTGTTTCATTTACAGCGGCAATTGTTCTTGCGGGAATATTTTATTCGACATTATACAGTTTTTCAAACCTTACAAAAAACGATTCTGAAATTGTAATTACATACGCTGATAATATTTCATCCGCGCATAAATACTTAATCGAAAAGTTCAATAAAATCAACAAAGGGAAAATACGAATTGAACCA
This sequence comes from Ignavibacteriota bacterium, assembly GCA_016713565.1. Lineage (NCBI taxonomy): Bacteria > Pseudomonadati > Ignavibacteriota > Ignavibacteriota bacterium. The sequence continues at coordinate 148,829 of JADJOX010000007.1, read as the reverse complement.
ATCGATCTTCCATTCAGCAAATTCAGCACAAATGAAAGAAAAGAATTAATTGCCCGATCTTTAAGAAGTAAAAGTAAAAAGTTGGATATTTTTGCCGTTGATTTAATTTGGACCGCCAGATTCGCTAAGTGGGCTGAACCGCTAGATAAATATGTAACACCAAATGATACGACTGATATATTAAGTCAACCTCTGGAATCATGCAAATTTAATAATCATTTGTTTGCATTGCCGATTTACCTAGACATAGGAACAATATTTTATAGAAAAGATCTTATCAAACAGATTCCCAATTACAAGGCATTTGAAAAAAAACTTTTAAATGGAATATCATGGGATGAATTCATTGATTGCCGAAAATATTTTAATCTGGATAAAAACCAATACTACATTTTTCCCGCTGATAATTATGAAGGTCTGGTTTGTTCATATATGGAAATACTTTATAATTTTTCAAATAATTTTAATATTACAGATAGGTTCGATATAAAATCGGAAGCAAATAGGAAAACATTTAAGTTTATATATGATCTCTTCAACACAAAATTTTTAACTCCATTAGATGTAACTGAATTTAATGAAAACGAATGTTATGAATACTTTGCAAAAAATAATGCCGTATTTCTTAGAGGCTGGCCAAGTTCGGAAAGAGATTTTATTTCAATGTTTAATGTTGATAATCTAGATTCATTGATTGGAAAAGCTCCTATTCCGCATTTAAAAGGAAAAAAGTCCGTTTCGGTTTTAGGCGGTTGGAACTTAATGATCTCCAAATATAGCGAACATAAAAGTGAGGCGTTTCAATTCATTAAATTTATAATCGATGAAGAATCGCAAAAAAAGATGTATGAAATCGGCGCTTATCTTCCTACTCTGAATTCAATTTATAGAGATAATGATTTTATTAAGAAATATCCCGGTTTAATAACAGATAAATCTTTGTTAAATGAAGGAATTCACCGACCTTTGATTGAAGATTATACTAAACTTTCAGATGTAATTTCGTATTACGTAAATAAAGTAATTAAGAAAGATATTACAATAGATGAAGCTCTTGAAAAAGCAGACGAAACAATAAAAACCGGCAGAATTATAATTCGATGAAAAAAAACACACTATCGGAAAATTTTGGCAGATACAGATTTGAATTTAAGCATTTGACTGTATTACTTATAATATTGATAGCGTTTCAGATTATTTTATCAATTATTCAGAAAACATCGTTGGAAAATTTTTTGGATAAAACTCAGAATTGGTATCAAAGAGATTCCGCTGAAAGAATGGCAAATTTAAACACAACGTCTTTAGAATTATTGGTTGAAAACCTTAACAGCAATGTTGAGAAAAATGAAGAAAGCAGAAAGAAAATTATCCAATCTTTCAATATCATATTCAGTCAGCAAATGCTTGAGCCTAACGTAAAACAAACATGCCTAATAATTTTGAAAAAAGATGTTCCGTTTATAATAAATGATGGAAAAGTATTTTATGATTTTTTAAATCATAGAACCGATGAACTTTTACCAGTTAATTCCAAATTTAAAAAAGCAGCCGATTTGTTTTTAGAACACAAAAATGAATTAGTAAAACAAGAGGAAATTTTCAGCATTTTGGATAATAACCAGAATTTTCACATTCTGGTTCCTTTCGTTCCTCACGGAGAGTTTATTGGCGTATTCTATATGAAAAATAAACCGGATTTTAAATTTATTACCGAAGAAATTTTATCAAGTTACGACGAAGTAGCAATTATATATACTTCTTTAATTGTGCTGGGATTGCTTGCAATGTATTATATTTCTTCTTATACGGTTAAAGAAAGGGATGAAGCGAAAACATTATTTTATGAAGAGCGCGAAGAACATTTGAAAGATCAAATAGATCACAATAAAGAGGCGATGTTTACAAAACGTATTTATCATACTCATCATAAAGCAGAAAAAGTGATGGGATTTATTAAAGAGGATTTGCGGCATTTAACAACTGAGAATATTTCTTCTTCCAAAGATAAGTTGAACAAATACGCAAATTTCATTTCACGAGTAATTTATGATATGAAATGGTATGATCCGCCAATTCATACAATTCGAAATCCGATTTTTTCAACGGACATTAATGAAGTAATTAAATTTATTGTAGATAATTTATTTTTAAGAATTTCCAAAAGCACAAATGTTTTCAGTTTTAGGTTAAATTTAGATAAAAAAATTCCAAGCGTTAAAATCAATGAATTTGTCGTTTGGGAAATTCTCGAGCCTTTAATTCAAAACTGCATTGATCATGCAAAAGTTAAAAATGTTGTAATCACAATTTCAACCAAATTCGATGAGGAAAAAAGAATTTCATATATTGAAATTAGAGATAACGGAATAGGAATTAATTCAGAACTGCTTAAGTTAAATCCCGAAGGTGTTAAGAGAATATTTTCGGAAAGTATTTCTACAAATGACGAAATATCCAACAGAGGATACGGCTGCTATATTGCGCATCAAATGGCGACCAAAAGATGTCTTTGGAACATAGATGCCGATAACACGCCGGAAGGCGGCGCAAAATTCCTGCTGATGATTAAAAATTAGGAGAAGTTAATGCTTAATGAAAAAGTAAAAATTCTATTGATTGAAGATGAAGATTTTGATGTAAGAAGAGTAAAAAATACAATTGAACTTATGCATCAAAATTTAGAAATAATTGATATTGTTTCAAACGGACTTGACGCGTTGAATTTAATAAGAGAAAAACCTTCCGCGTTCGACGTAATAATTATGGATTACCAAATTGCCGGCGGTTTGCGCGGTGAAGAGTTAATATTGGAAATTAAAAAAATAGACTATTCAATTCAAATTGTTGTGATTACCAAACTTACAATTGATATGACTGATTTTGATTTTGCTAATAGATTATTAAATGCCGGAGCTTTTTGGTACTGTACAAAATATCCCGGAGATATTGAAAAGTTTATTTATCAGCCTACTGACTTTTTAATAAGCCTTTTTAATGGTTATGAAAAACGCAAATTGGAACTCAAAAATTTAATTTCAAAAAGCAAATTGAAAGAAAATATTGACGAAATCTTAATGCAGAAAAAAATTATTGGAAATAACGAAGTTACAAAACAGTTATTGGATCAAATTGAAAAATACGCTAAGACGGATGTAAATATTTTAATTTATGGAGAATCCGGCACCGGAAAAGAATTGGTCGCAAATAATATCCATTACAGAAGCAACAGAAAATATGAAAAATTCGTACCGATTAATTGCGGAGGTTTACCGCACGATTTAATTGAAAGTGAATTATTCGGCTATGAAAAAGGAGCATTTACCGGCGCGGTTAATAAAAAACTCGGACTTTTTGAAATTGCCAACAACGGTACAATATTTTTGGATGAAGTTTCCGAATTGCCGCCTTCTGCTCAAGTAAAACTGCTTCGCGTAATTCAAGAAGGTGAAATAGAAAAAATAGGCAGAACAGATAGAATTAAAGTCAATGTAAGGATTATTGCCGCAACTAATAAAAATCTTGAAGAGTTGGTTCGTGAAAATAAATTTAGGGAAGATTTATATTACAGATTAAATGTTGTTCCAATAAAAATTCAGCCATTAAGGAAAAGACAATCTGATATAAGTGAACTTATTGAACATTTTTTATTGCGTTTCAGCAGAGAAATGAGTTTGCAGAAACCTTCATTAGATTCGTCGGGAATGGAATATCTTTTAAACTACAGCTGGTTTGGAAATGTAAGGGAATTGAAAAATGTTGTTCAGCGACTATTGTTTTTAGATTCCAACAGAATAGATGAAAAATTAATTAGAGGAGTATTAAGTGCCGAATTATATAAAGAAAGTAAAGAAGGCAATATTTTCAATTTCGATTTAATTAAGGACATTCTGCCTTTAAAGGATTTGGAAGTTGAATTTAGGCATCAGTATTTTTCTTATGTGCGGGAAAAAAGCGCTTCCGACGCGGATGCTGCAAAAAAATTGGGATTAGCGCCTCCCAATTATTATAGAATGAGTAAGGAACTTGGCCTCAAGTAAATTATTAAAATAATAAAAGCAATTATTATAAAAATAATTTTTGGAACAGAATATTGACTACAATCTGAATTTTTAGAGTAAATTAACACATTTAAATTTCGGCTTATTATTTGAATACTTTTTTCTTTTTAATCTTTTTGCTTATGAAAATAAAACACACTATATATAAAATTTTATTTATCCTCTTCATTTTATCAAACTTTAATTTTGCCCAAGGTTTTTTACACGCCGATGGAAAAAAAATACGTGATGGTAATAATGAAGAATTTTTGCTCAAAGGTATTGGACTGGGAGGCTGGCTTGTTCAAGAAGGTTACATGCTGAAAACCCCATATTCAATAATGGGAGCTGAACACGAAATTAGGAATGAAATTTCCAAATTGGTCGGCGAAGCAAAAACTGCCGAACTTTATTCAGTTTACCATAAAAATTACGTTCGCGAAATTGATATTGAAAATATTTCTAAATGGGGATTTAACTCAATTCGTCTGCCGATGCATTGGGCTAAATTAATTCAAAATTCCAATCCATTAACATTTTCTGAAGAAGGTTTTGCGACTATTGATTCCCTTTTATTTTGGTGTGAAAAAAATAAAATTTATTTAATACTTGATTTGCACGCAGCTCCCGGCGGCGAAAGTGATGAAGCAATTAGCGATTATGACAACACCAAGCCATCATTGTGGGAAAGCGAAGAAAATAAAACACTTACTGTAGAGCTTTGGAAAGAAATTGCAAAAAGATATTTCAATAAAGAATGGATTGGCGGTTATGATTTAATAAACGAACCAAAATGGGATTTAGGATCGGAGAATAAACCTTTGCGGGAATTGTACGAACGTATTACCGATTCCATTAGAACTGTTGATACAAATCATATTTTATTTATTGAAGGGAATTGGTACGCTACCGATTTCAATGGCTTAACTCCCGCTTGGGATAATAACATGAGTTATAGTTTTCATCGTTATTGGAATTCTAATGACCAGGGGACAATTCAATATTTGGTAAATTTACGTGATCAGTATAATGTTCCCTTATGGCTTGGCGAAACCGGAGAAAATTCAAATTCATGGTTTTTAGATTGCATAGAACTAATGAAAAAAAATAATATTGGATGGGCTTGGTGGCCTCATAAAAAAATAGATAATGCTGTCGGTCCGCTTTCTGCGCCAATGTATAATGGTTATCAAACTTTATTGAATTATTGGAATGGAACAGGTTCAAAACCTAATGAACTTTTTGCTTACGCAACGCTTTTAGGTCAATTCGAAAATTTGAAATTTGAAAAATGCACATTTCAACCTGATGTTGTTGATGCTTTAATTAGACAAATTTCTGATAAAACTTCATTACCATATAAAGAAAATGTAATTCCGGGAAGAATTTACGCCGTTGATTATGACCTTGGTCCCAGACTTGTAAGTTATAATGATGCTGATTATGACAATACAAAAGGTTTGGGCAATGCTGAATGGAACACCGGCGGAAAATATAGAAACGACGGTGTTGATATTGAAAATTGCACAGATCAAAACACAAATGGATTTAATGTAGGATGGATTAACACCGGAGAATGGTTAAAATTTACTGCCGATGTTAAAAATGACGGATATTATAATCTTTCAATCAGAACTTCCGCAAATGAATCTGGAGGAAAAATTCTTTTTGCCGTTGATGGCATCAACATTACTGAATTTATCGATATCCCGTTAACAAACGGCTGGCAGAATTGGAAAACTACTGTTCTTAATGATTATTATCTTACTCAAGGGAAACACGAAATTACAGTGAAGTTTTATTTTACAGGTTATAATTTTAATTATTTTGAATTTACTCAGACAACAGTCGGAATTAAGAATGACAAAAATATTCCGGAGAAATTTCAGCTTTTCCAAAATTTTCCAAATCCATTTAACCCAACAACCGTAATTAAATATTCTGTGCCGAATTTTACATCAATAACCAGTTCTAATACGGAATTAAAGATATTTGATACACTTGGCAGACAAATAAAAACATTGGTAAATAAAGTACAGCCCGCGGGAATATATGAAGTAAATTTTGATGCGTCGGAACTGCCGAGCGGAATATATTTCTGCGAATTAAGTTGTGGAAATTTTCTTCAAACTAAAAAAATGCTGCTGCTGAATTAATTTTGAAAATTATGAAAAAAATAAATTTGAACTTTGCGAGAGCTATCATTTTTAGTTTCTTTTTTTTATCTAGCTTCAGCTATTATGCGCAAAACGATTCGACATATTTGAAATTGATTAGTCCAAATGGAGGCGAATACTGGACTGTGGGCTCTTACCCAATAATAAGTTGGGAAAGCAAAAATATTACATTGATTAAAATTGATATATCATTAGACAATGGCTTAACTTGGAAAAATATTGTACCATATGCAATTGCGTCAAACCAGTCCTATGCAAATTGGAAAATCCCTGATGATACTTCATCGATGTGTTTAATAAGATTGACAAAATATGATGATGCAAAAATTACAGACAGCAGTGAGTCGGCTTTTACAATCAATAATGATTCAAGCGTTACAAAAATTGTTGTAATTGGATCATCAACCGCGGCAGGAGTTGGTGCAAGCAAAGCCGATAGCTCTTGGGTAAATAGATACAAAAAATATTTAGTTCAGAAAAACACAACCATTCAAGTTATTAATTTAGCGGTTGGCGGTTACACAACATATGATCTGATGCCGGATGGTTTTGTTCAGCCGACAGGAAGACCTTCACCTAAAACGTCCTCAAATATTACAAAAGCATTATCTTATAATCCTAATGCAATAATTATCAATCTGCCTTCAAATGACGTAACGCAAGGATTTCCTATTTCCGAACAGTTAACAAATTATGATACTATTTTGGCAAAAGCCGCGGCAATGAATGTACCGGTTTGGATATCAACGACACAGCCGAGAAATTTGACAGAACTTCAGAGAAATCAGCAGATGGCAATGAGGGATTCAACCTATGCAAAATTCGGCAGTTTTGCAATTGACTTTTGGACAGATTTAGCAAATGAAGACGGAACGGTTAATCTGCTTTATGATTCAGGCGACGGTATTCATTTAAATGATTCTGGACATAAAATTCTATTCAACCGTGTTTTAGATAAGAAAATTTATGAGCAAATTACTAATCTTTTAGCAGTAAAAGAAATTGAAATAATTCCGGTTAAATTTGAATTATTCCAAAATTATCCAAATCCGTTTAACCCGTCCACTACAATTCAATTTACTTTATTAAGCGATTCAAAAGTGACATTAAAAATATTTAATATTCTCGGTCAGCAAATTTCAACTTTAATTGACGCAAATTTGAAGTCGGGTGTTTACAAAAGTATTTGGAATGCTTCAAACAATGCAGCGGGTCCATATTTTTATCAGTTACAAGCAGGTGATTTTTTTAGTTCAAAAAAAATGATTTTAGTAAAATAGTTTTAAGCGAATTAAGAATAAAAGTCAAATGAACAAGTAAAAGGATTTTTACATGAAGAAAAATTTAATTTCCTCAATCATAATTTTATCACTTTTATTTTCTGCTAATGTATTTTCACAAACGGCAACATTAAAACGAACTTTAGAGATAAAGAACATAGACGGCATTTCAATTCCGTATCAAAACGGAATACCTCTTTCAACTTTTGAAAAACAAAACAGAAAAATGCTCGATCTTTCAGGCACATGGAAAAAAGAAAGAACTGCCGCAAATGATAATATTACTTTGGCTGATCGTGATTCAGCCGGATATGCGAATTTAATAACAGAAGCAAACGGCAGAAATAATTCTGATTACGACGATTCCGCGTGGGAAGAAAAGCAAATTCCTTCAGTTGAAAATAAAATGAATGAATATCCAAATGCACCTGAATTCTTTAAAGACGGTGTCTGGTACAGAAGAGATTTTTTTGTTGATGAAGAAGACTCCGCAAAATTCGCAAAACTGAATTTTATTGCCGTAAATTACGTCGCCGATGTTTGGGTAAACGGAAATTATGTAGGATATCACGAAGGCGGATACACTCCATTCGCGTTCGATATAAGTAAATTTTTAAATTATGGCGACACAAATAATATTGCAATAAGAGTTGATGTTATTTCTTGGGGTGCAAGAATTGATGTTATTCCACATAAACAAGTCGATTGGTTTAATTACGGCGGAATTATTCAGGATGTTTTTATAGAATTTTCAGACCCTGTTTCTGTTGTAAGAACCAATATAATTCCTGAAGATCTTGACGGGAATATAAAAACACAAGTAGTTATTCAAAACAGAAATGCTATAAGCAAAAATGTTAGAATTGAACTCGAAGTTTTTGAAGCACAAATTGACTCGCAGAATATTTCAACTGAATTTAGTTATGAATTGATTGGGAATAAAGCTGATTTAACCGGACAAGGCAATATTGAAGAAACAATTGACGCGGATTCCGTTAAAGTATTAGAAACAAACCTTCAAATTAATAACCCGAATATTTGGTCTCCTCATTCTCCGAATCTGTATGTAATGAAAGTAAGTGTTTATGACAACGAAACACTGCTTGATCAATACACAACACAATTTGGTGTAAGAACAGTTAAAACTTTTGGAAACAAATTTTTACTGAATGACAGAATAATGTTTTTAACCGGAACTGCCCGTCACGAGGACCATCCGGTTTATGGAAGAAGTTTACCAAAAGAAATTATTTTCAATGATCTTCAGATTGTAAAATCATTAAATGTGAATTTTATACGAACCGCGCATTATCCGAACCATCCGTATACTTACTTAATTTTAGACAGACTTGGAATAACAGCCATGGAAGAAATTCCGCTTTGGCAGGTAGATACCGACGAACCTTGGCAAATACAAAACAACGACAGAAAAATGCATTTACAGATGTTTAGAGAAATGGTTTTTAAAGAATATAACAGACCGTCGGTAATTATGTGGAGTATGTCAAATGAATGTCATGAAGAAACAAACAGATTGATATTTAATCAGATGGTCATTGATGATATAGATCAAAATTACTATGACGGAAGATTAATTTCTCAGTCGCCTGCCGCGGATAATCCTGGTCCGGCAGATGCGACTCAAAGTTTAGTTGATGTTGCCGGCTGGACAATGTATTTTGGTATTTTCCATGGATCAACCTATTTCGGCGGAACTTATAATTTTATTAATCTCGCAAAAACAAATTTCCCGGAAAAACCAATTTTGGATACTGAATTCGGTTATTGGTCATCAGAAAACAATTCTTCATTGCAAACACAAGTTACCGTTGCGGATGAAACATTTAAAGCATTTAAAATCCATGCGGCTTTAAATCAAGACGGGACAGTTAACCAAAACGGTAGTTTAATGGCCTGTACATGGTGGTGTGTATTTGATTGGTACACTGCCGGTATTCCGCGTGGATTCCAAAGCATGGGTTTATATTCTATGGATAGACAGACAGAAAAACCCGTAGCCCAAAAAATAAAATCGCTTTATTATCCTTACTACACAAAAGAGGGTGTTTTAACTAGTTTTAATGAAAACATAAATTCAGAAATACCTAAAACAATTGAGTTAATGCAGAATTACCCAAATCCTTTCAATCCGAATACAGTAATCGAATTTTCACTTCCTAAAAGCGGAAAAGTGAAACTGTCTCTTTTCAATGTCATAGGTCAAGAAGTTAAGGTATTATTTGACGGCATGAAAGAACCTGGTTTGCACAAATTAAATTTCAATGCCGATAAACTTTCATCCGGGATTTATTTTTGCAGACTAAATGTTGGAGATAAAAACTCGGTTCAAGTTCAAAAAACTATTAAAATATCATTGCTCAAATAGTAGGCAAAGGATAAAACAAGTTATTAAAATAATAAGTGGTAATTATTGAAATAATAAGATTTGATTTAAAGTTTTTCATAAATCCTTGATATTTCTTCATAAAACCGCACTTTAAAAATGGCATAATTTTAGCAAATTATTAAAATATTATACCATTAAAAGGGAACGGGGCCCCTTGAGCGGTAATCTGAATATTCTTGATAATTTAATAATTTTGATCTATTTCGCGGTAGTTCTTGCAATTGGTCTATATTATGGAAGATCAAAAGGGAATTCCGTTTTCAATTATTTTCTTGCCGGAAAAAATCTGACTTGGATTATAATTGGTACCTCGTTATTTGCGACAAATATTTCAAGTGAACATTTTGTTGGTTTAGCCGGTGCCGGTTCAGTACACGGTTTATCTGTGGGCTATTTTGAATGGCTTGCAATCCTTATCTTATTTTTATTAGGCTGGCTTTTTGCCCCAATATTCCTCAGAGCAAATATTCAAACGGTTCCTCAATATTTCGGTAAACGATTTGATAACAGAAGCAGATTTTTATTAACCGTTGTTTCGGTTTTATCTTATATATTTACAAAAATAGGCGTAACTCTTTTAGCCGCGACTTTTGTTCTAAAACAAGTTTTGGGTTGGGATGTTTTTACATCTACAATTATTATAATTTTTATAACCGGTTTATACACAGTAATCGGAGGATTAACATCGGTTACTTATACCCAAGTTTTTCAAACAGTAATGTTGATACTAGGAGCTGTTCTTCTTTCAATTTTCGGACTTTCTGCAGTCGGAGGACTTGGACAGTTAGTAGAAAAATTACCGGCAGATTATTTCAGCATTTTTAAATCCGGATCAGATGCTGATGTTCCTTGGACAGGAATAATTTTTGGAGCGCCGATAATTGGAATATGGTATTGGTGCGCCGATCAATATATTGTTCAAAGAGTGCTTGCGGCAAAAGGCATAGAGGAAGTTAAAAAAGGAACAATGTTAGCCGCGTTCTTCAAAATATTTCCAATTCTTTTTTTAATTTTTCCCGGTTTAATAGCCGCTGTACTTTATCCCGATTCAAAAGGTGACACGGCATATTCATTATTGTTAACCGGAGATTTTTTGCCAATTGGAATTAAAGGATTGGTTATAACCGGATTTTTTGCCGCGCTGATGTCATCTTTGTCGAGTTCTTTTAATAGTGCCGCTTCACTTATTTCTTTAGACGTATACCAAATGTTTAGAAAAAATTACAGTGATAGGGAACTTGTTCTGGTCGGCAGATTATCTACAATGATTTTTATTATTCTAGCAATAGCTATTGTTCCTTTTACGAAATTATTTAACATTCAGATTTATTTGTTTTTACAAACAATCCAGTCATTTATTGCGCCGCCAATTGTTAGTGTTTTACTTATTGGTGTTTTTTGGAAAAAAGCAAATAGCAACGCCGCTTATTGGACATTAATAATCGGAGGATTTATCGGATTTCTAAAAATGACAATTACGGTTTTGGACCAGCAGATTGTTTCTAATATTGGCATTCTTAAATTTCTGTATAACATTAACTTTCTGCATTTTACATTTATTTTATTTTTTATAAGTTCAACCATCATGGTTGGAATTAGTTTGTTTAGCTCTGAATTAAATAATGATTATGAAGCCGTAAAAGAATTAACAGTTTTTGAGGAAAAACTGAAAACTGATTTTGCTTCTAATTCTATTAGCAAAATATTGAAATAAAGAATAATTTTTCATCACTAAAACAACTGGTTAAAGTTAAATCTTTAATTGGTAATTTAAACAAATAAAGGAGGCAATACATGAAGAAACTTTTCTTGTTATTATTCACTTTAATGCTTTCAACTGCATTGAATGCCCAATGGGTTGTTCAATCTTTTGATAATGCAGTTAAGCCTAATACCAGTATTGGTACAAACTGGGCAGATACTGCAATTTTAAACACTAACTTCTACACAAATGGTCCGACTGCTTATACTAATTTATATAACAGTGCCGATGCAAAAGTTGGTACCGGATCAATGAGAGTTGATTACCGCGTTGAAGCTTATGATGGTTGGGGCGGTTATACTGTTAGAACCGATTATCATGAAACAGATATAGCTTCAGTTCCTTATTTGGATTTATCTTCCGGAACAGAATTAACTATGTGGGTTAAAGTAACTGCACCCGCTGATACTTCAGCAGGCGGAAGTGTATTTATGGAATTCAAACTCTCAGAATTCGATAATGAAAATCAAAGAGAATACTATTACTATCAACCGAATATTGATTTCTTTGAATCAACCGGCGAATGGCAGAAGATCACATTGCCGTTAGTTCAAACCACTGATAAAACACTTGGTTTTGCTCCGCAAAGCGCTGACGTTGATGGAATATTACAATTTGATAAAGTTAAAGGATTCGAATTTGCAATGGTTTATATTACTGCTGGCGGTCCTGATAATACACCTGTAGTTACCGGTGAATTTTTAATGGATAACTTGAAACTTGAAGGTCAGCGTTACGGCGCGCTCGAAACATTTGACGGAAATTCCGCTTCTTGGAATTTGGATTGGATGGATTGGGCTGGTGCGGATAAAGGTGCTTTAGCAGTTTCTGATGAAAATACAGATTTTGTTGAAGGTACCGGCGCTTTAAAAATGGATTTCACTTTAAGCGCTCCTTATGATTGGGGCGGTTTTGTCGCTGTTGATAAAGAAATTACGGTTCATGATAGTATGGCAGAAAGAACAGGTTTAGTTCTTTATATGAAAAACTTAGTTGCAATGGCTGCTGATTCAGGCAGAGCTTTCATGAGAGTTTTTGTTTTTGAAAAAGATAATGATGCAGGCGCAACGGAAGAATGGATAATTGATCCGGGTATTGACTTGAGCGTTGTTTCGGATTGGACACATTATTACTTACCATTAGTTGTAAAACCAATGGGCGCAAATGATCGTTTCCCACCTAAAGACGGATTCGCTTTAAAATCCAACAACGGAAACGGATTGTTGAATCCTGCAGCTATTTTTAGAATTAGAATTGAGCCTTTCGGAAGAGGAACCGCTGATGGATATTCAGGCGCATTGAAAGCTGATGGTTCTTTATTAGTTGACGTTATGCAGACATCAGGTTTCCAAGTAGCGGATTTTGTAGCTCCGGAAGCTCCTGTTGTTGCGGTTGTTCCTAGTACATATTCAAACTTGGTTACATGGACTGACGTACCCGGTGAATCAGGCGAAAAATATAATGTTTATGCTAGCCAAAGCCCAATTACCGATGTTGAAGCTGAAGGTGTTGAAAGAATCGGAAGTGGAATTAGCGAAAATGTTCAAGTTGTTGAGCACCCTATCGTTTCCGGAAACATTGACAGAGAAAAAACTTATTATTATGCAGTTGTATGTTATGACGCAAAACCGAATTACAGCGAACCAGGTTTATCAGGCGCAGTTGTTAATACCGCAAAAGGCATTCCTACAGTTTCAACTGAAGCTCCTTCTTTTGTAGCAGATGGCGATTTATCTGAATGGGCAGGAATTCGTCCATTTAGTATAAAACCATCTGACGGTACCGCACATACAGTTTTAACAGTAACTGATGACGCGGACTGTTCAATGGATTGTTATGTAGCAGTCGATGCTGAAAACTTGTATGTAGCAATGGACATTACTGACGACGTAGTTAATCATGACCCAGCATTAGCATCTTATGAAAATGACGCGCCGGATTTATTTATCGGATTCTATGATTATACTACTACTCATGTTGGTTATTATCATGGCGATAAACAAGATTATCACTTAAGATTTGGTAAATTCTTGGCAAGAAGCGATCAAAATGATTCAGCATTTGATTCTTTATTAGTTGCCGGTACAGCAAATTACGCTTGGGTTGAAAGAACATTCCCATCCGGAATTGTTATTGAAGCAAAAATTCCTTTTACCGATTTGGCAACAAAAAGAAATTTAGAAACTGGAATTATTGATGATCCTATTACTTGGGAAACCGGTTGGAAAGTTCCTTTTGATTTCTGTATGAATGATAATGACGGTGTAACTAGAGAAGGAATGATTTTCTATTCTGCAAAAGATAACGACCAAGGTTGGCAAAATGTTTCAGTTTGGGCGCATACTTGGATAGGTGATGAAATCGTTGGCGTTGAAGAAATACCAACTATTACAAATCATTTTTCATTAGATCAAAATTATCCAAATCCATTTAACCCGACTACAAAAATTACTTACTCAATTGAAAAACAGGGTGATGTAAAATTAAAAGTATTCGACGTTCTTGGAAGACAAGTTGCTGAATTAGTAAATCAACAGCAAAATGCCGGATCATATGAAGTTAATTTTAACGCTTCAAATTTATCTTCAGGATTATATTTCTATACAATAGAAACCGGTTCATTTAAAGCAACAAAGAAAATGATGTTATTAAAGTAATATCTGTAATACTTGGGCAGCTCAACGGGCTGCCCATTTTTATATTAGATTAATTAAAAACGATACTTAAACCTTTGGAAAAACTATGAGAATAGATTTTCGACTAACTATAAAAAATTATATATCACTTTTCATTTTATTTATTTTATTTTCTTCCGTAATGTATGCCGGTACCACCGGTAAATTATCGGGCAAAATTGTAGATAAAGAAACTGGAGAATCTGTAATAGGCGCAAATATATTACTCGAAGGTACTTTTTTCGGTGCAGCCGCAGATATAGAAGGTGATTATTATATTAACAATATTCCTCCGGGAAAATACACGGTAGTAGTAAGTGCGGTCGGTTATCACAAAACTAGAATTGAAAATGTTGCTGTTAGAATCGACTTGACAACAAAAGTTGATGTTTCACTTGTTTCCGAATCAATTAAAATTGATGAAATTGTGGTACAAGCTGAAGCTCCATTAATTACCAAAGATTTAACTTCAACTTCTGCAATTGTTACTTCAGACGATATTAAAATGATGCCGGTTGAAAATATTGGACAAATTATCAATTTGCAAGCTGGTGTTGTTGATGGTCATTTTAGAGGCGGCCGTTCAAACGAAGTTGCATACTTGGTTGATGGTGTGCCTGTTAATGACGTTTATAACGGTGCAAATGCTCTTCAAGTTGAGAATAATTCAGTTCGCGAATTGGAAGTAATTAGCGGTACATTTAATGCCGAATACGGAAAAGCGCTTTCCGGTGTTGTTAATATAGTAACCAAAGACGGTTCTTCTTTCTATGAAGGTTTTGCATCTGCCTATTTGGGGAGTTATTTTACAAATCATACTGGAATTTTTTATAACCTTAATAAAGTTGACTTTTCTGGTCCTAAAGATTTGCAGTTTAGTTTAAGCGGTCCTACAAAACTTCTTGACGGCTTAACATTTTTTATGACAGGCAGGTACTTTAAAAGCGATGGTTATATTTATGGAAAAAGAGTCTATAATACAAATGATTTTTCTCCAATAATTTTTGATGAAAGTGATCCTACAGCCTTTTATGTATTTCACACAGGCAACGGAAAATATGTACCCATGAATCCGGAAGATAATAAATCGTTTAACGGAAAATTAACATATGGATTGGCAAATTGGAAATTCAGTTATAGTTTTTTCTGGGATGATCATTGGAATAAATATTATAGTCATGATTATAGATTGGCTCCCGATGGTTTGAAAAATCATTACAGAACAAATACAAGCAACAATATTCAAATTTCGTTTTATCCATCACAAGATGTTTTCGCAAGCTTAAAATTGGCATCAAATTTTAATAGATATAATGGTTATTTATACGAAGATGAATTTGATACCAATTATGTTGATCCTACATTATCAACAACTAAATCATCATATACATTTAGACACGGCGGTAATGAAACCGATAGATACAATAGATTTACGTATACAAATACGGCGATATTTTCTTTAGAATCTCAGGTTACAAAACAGCACAAGGTTAAATTAGGTACAGAGTTTACACAATACAAACTTTTTTATCATTGGAAAGACATAAGAAACCAAACTGAAGGAATTCTTGATACAATAACAAATCAGCCAATTTATACAATTGGATATACGAATGTTGGTACGGAATACAATGAAAAATATCAAAGAAGACCTTTTGAATTTTCGGCATATATTCAAGATAAAATGGAATATGATATAATGATTATAAATGCCGGTGTTAGGGTGGATTATTTTAACTCAAATGATTCTTTGCCGATAGATTTGCAGAACCCAAGAAACAATCCATTGTTCTTTGAAAAGACATTGGAAAAATATGGTAAACTTGGTTACGTAAGTTCGGAACCCGAATTTCAAGTTAGTCCAAGATTAGGGGTTTCATTCCCAATTTCAGATCAAGGAGCAATCCACTTTTCATACGGACATTTTTTCCAAATCCCGACTTTTGACGTATTATATACAAACGGCGCATATGTAATTGTAGAAGGCGCTTTAAGTTCCATTATCGGCAATCCAAATCTAAAAGCACAAAAAACGGTTAAATATGAATTAGGAGTTCAACAGGTTGTATTCCCAAATATCTCAGTAGACGCTTCCATTTACTATAGCGATATTAATAATTTGCTTGGAACTGAAGTTATTAAAACATATGACGGTGATCTTTATGGCAGATATTTCAACCGAGATTACGGCAATGTAAGAGGTTTGGTTTTAACACTTGATAAACGATATGCTGATATGTTCAGCGCAAAAATAGATTATACTTATCAGGTTGCGCAGGGTAACGCATCAGATCCGTTGACTAATTTTTACAATCAGCAAACTCAACCTCCAAAAGAATCCAATAAAAAAGTTGTTCCATTAAATTGGGACCAAAACCATACATTGAACGCATCAATTACAATCGGCGATGCAAAAGATTGGACTGTTGGATTAATATTTAATTATGGTTCCGGAATGCCTTATACTGAAGACGCAAGATTTACTCAGAATCTTAGATTTGAAAATAACGGAAGAAAACCAACTGTTTTAAATCTAGATCTTAAAGCAACAAAGACATTGGAAATTTATGGTTTGTTTTTCAATACTTACTTGTTGGTATATAATTTATTTGATATTAAAAATGAATACGGTGTTAGTGCATCAACGGGAAGAGCGGGTGTTGATTTAGGCGCTGAACAATATACTGGTGTTATTTATGGTTTAAATACTATTAAAGAATATTTACTAAATCCTAATGATTACTCAGCTCCAAGACAAGTAAGAATTGGATTCAGCGTTGGTTTTTAATTATAAGGAGTTTGTAATGTTTAAATGGAAAATAATTTTAATTAACATTTTTGTTGCATCTAGTTTGATCTTAGGTCAATCATTAGATCAGCAATATGAAAATTATAGAAACGAACCGCTTGGTAATAAACTGTATAAAAAGAGAGGCGTACTGCAAGGCAATTTAGTTCGTTCAGTATTTGAAAATACCGGAGAACTTGGTTATTGGGTTGATGGAGCGGCAATTACCAATTCCGGAGAATGGCCCAAAGGCAGTAAACATAGTTATATTGATGGTTGTACGCCTATCATAACCGCTCGTGTTGTAGCCCCGGGAAATAATAATGTTATTCATCCCGCGCAAGGCGCATACCGAGAAGAAGTAGATAAAGATCCCGTTACAAATGAAGAATGGGTTATGAGACCTGTTCCGGGTTATGTTGCTCCTTCAAGTGAATCTCCCGCAATTAGTTCTAATAAGTCTACATGGCCAATCACTTGGTCCAGAGCTCTGCCGCTTGTTGATGATTCATGGGATGGTTACTGGTATGGATACTTTGGTAAAAAATCAAATGCGGATGAGGAAACATTTTTTGTAATAGATGATTCCAAAGATCGTGAGTTTACGCGTCCTCCTTATCTTTATTTTCCGGTTGCATCAATGCCTGATAGAGGTGGATTGGGTATAAGAGTAGAAATTAGAGGATTACAGTGGGTTAACGTATTGGCTGAAGATATTATATTTTGGCATTATGATATTTATAACTTAGCCGACAATGGCTATGATTCAACATATTTTGGTTTTTATTGCGATACTGGAGTCGGCGGATATTATGATGCCAATTCCGGAGATTTCGCGTCATATGATAAAACCCTTGATATTGCTTATGCATATAACGATCCTCCGTTAGGCGGACCTGTTTCAGATAGATATAAATGCGGCGTAGTCGGATATGCGTTTTTACAAAGCCCAGGAAATTCATATAATAATATTGATGATGATGAAGATGGAATGGTTGATGAAGACATGAATGATGGAAAGGATAATAATAATGATTGGGTTGCATATGAGGATTTAAATGGAAACGGGAAATGGGATACAAATGAACCTTTGAATGACGACGTTGGAAAAGACGGTTTAGGACCATTTGACCTTGAATATGTAGCTCCTGATGAGGGTGAGGGTGACGGTCAGCCTACAACTGGTGAACCGAATTTTGATACAACAGATAAAGACGAATCTGATCAGATTGGTTTGACCAGCTTGGCTATTCAAAGATTAGCCGGTAAAGGTACAAAAGACATATGGCTGAAAAATGATGATGTGATTTATCAGAGATTTCAAGTTAGTAAGTTCGATACGGTACTTGAGAATGCAAATATTCAAATATTATTCGGCTCAGGCGCGTTTCCATTGGGAAGAAACGACAATGAGAGATTTTCTGTAGCGCTTGCTTTTGGCGATGATCTTCCAGATTTAGTGTTTAATAAAGAAACTGTTCAGCAGATTTACAATGCCGATTACAATTTTTCTAGACCGCCAAACAAACCTACTTTAAAAGCAGTTGCCGGAGACAGACAGGTTTCTTTGTTCTGGAACGATATTGCTGAAAAATCTTATGATCCGTTTTTAAGAAAGATGGATTTTGAAGGATACCTTGTTTTAAGAAGTAGAGAACCTGAATTTCAAGATATTAAAGTTATAACTGATTCAAAAGCTAGTCCAAAATATTATAAGCCAATTGCTCAGTTCGATTTAAAAGATGGAATAAAAGGACCCGATCCCGTTGGAGTTAACGGCGCACATTTTTGGAGAGGAGATGATTCAGGCTTGCAGCATTCATATATTGATAATGATGTTGTGAACGGTCAAGTTTATTATTATGCTCTAGTAGCATATGATCAAGGAGATCCTTCGCGCGGAACAAGAGGACTAATTCCCACGGAAACCACAAAAATTATTGAGGCTGATGAAGCTGGTACGGTTACAAGAATAGATATAAATTGCGCTATGGTTACTCCAAATTCACCTGTAGCTGGATTTATACCATCTGAAATCACCAATATTTCTGATCCGCAAGGACTTGGCACAGGCAAGTTAAATGTAACCGTGATAAATGGCGACGAAGTTAAAGAAGGTGCCAATTATAAAATAACTTTTAACTCGTCAAATGCTAATATTTTGGCAAGCAGTAAAACAAGATTTAGAACAACTGATTATTTTGTAACCCGTAATTATAACGGCACTGTTGATACTTTAACCGATGCTTCGGCGGATTCTTCAACTTTTAAAGAAGGTATACTTGGCAATCCTTTTGACGGAATTGCACTTAATGTTTTAAATTATGATACCTTGGCAGCAAATAATGCAAAGAGCGGTTGGATAAAAGGTTACAGTAATTATAATTTGCACGCTGTTCCGGATACTGGTGTAATAAAAACAAAAAGTGATATTAGATATCCTGCTGATTATCAGTTGGAATTTGTACCGATGGGATCAGTAACTACAACATATACAAAAATTCCTATCAATTTTATTGCAAAAAATATTACAAGAGGCGATACGGTTGAAGTTGAATTTTTTGATATCAATAAGAATAAAACTTTTGACCTTAATGATGTTATTATTCTTCTTGAAAAAGTTGACGGCAAACTTACCTATGCTTGGAAAATTGCGTATGACGGACCAATTAGTTCACCATTTGCCGCACCTCCAGTTGCGGGAGATATATTCTTGCTATCAACAAATAAACCATTTACCACCGGCGATTATTTTACTTTCACAACCAAATCCGCACGCGTTGATTCGGATAGTGCTAAGAAAAGTTTAGATAATGTTAACGTTGTTCCAAATCCATATATTGTTACCAATAAATGGGAAAAGAGAACTGTTGCGCAAACTGGAAGAGGTGAAAGAAGAATTGACTTTATTAATCTTCCCGCAAAGTGCGAGATAAGAATCTTTACTATTACCGGAGCATTGATTAAAACATTATATAAAGATTCTAGTCCAACTGATGGATCAATTTCATGGAACTTAGTAACAGATGATGGAATGGATATCGCTTATGGTGTATATATATATCATTTGAATGCACCTGGTTTAGGTGAAAAAATTGGCAAATTTGCAGTTATTAAATAAAGAGATTGAAAATGAAAAATAAAATAATAATCATTTTAATTTTACCATTATTTGCGTTTTCTAATATTTTTTCTCAAGAATTTGTAAGTAATGTTTCTAAAAGAGGTACTACTGCTGCGCCATTTCTTTCAATTGCGCAAGGTTCAAGATCATTGGCAATGGGAAGCGCGTTTGTTGCAGTTGCAGATGACCCAAGTGCATTATATTGGAATCCCGCAGGAATTACAAAAGTTGAAGGTGCCGGATTTATTGTTGATCATACTCAATGGATTGCGGATGTAAAATATGATTTTATTGGGCTTACATACAATTTAGGAAGTATGGGTTCAATTGGAATGAGTTTTACTACTTCAAATATAGGTGATATGAATGTTACGACAATCGACGAACCAAATGGCACCGGTGAAACTTTCAGCGCAAGCGATGTTGCCTTTAGTCTTGCTTGGGCAATTCAATTAACGGATAATTTCGCAATTGGATTTAATCCAAAATTTGTTCAGCAAAGTATTTGGAAAATGTCCGCATCAGCTATTGCCATCGATATGGGGATTCAATACATAACTCCATTTGATGGAATGATGCTTGCGATGTCAATTTCTAACTTTGGAACGAAAATGAAATTAGAAGGAAATTCGGCATTGGTTGTTTATGATCCGGATGCGTCTAATTCGGGTAATAATGGAAGTATCCCGGCATATTTGCAAACGGATGAATGGGATCTTCCGTTAAATTTTAGAGTAGGCGTTGCGTATGATCCTATTAAAGTTGATAATCATGAATTAATGATCGCCTTGGATGCACTTCATGTTAGTGATAATTATGAAAGCGTTAACTTGGGTGTTGAATATGTATTTAACGATATGTTCGCTTTGCGCGGCGGATATAAATCATTATTCCTGGAAAGTTCTGAAGAATCATTTTCGCTCGGAGCCGGAATTAAGCAATATTTGTTGGGAAATGTTTCAATAGGTTTTGATTATGCTTATCAAAATTTCGGTCGATTAAGCAATGTACAGAAGTTTTCTCTAATTATTACTTTTTAATGATGAAATATTTTTCCTAATATGAAAAAATTATTGCTGATTATTGTTGTTCTGTATTCGTTTGAAACTTTATTATATGCGAAAGATTATAGAGGCGCGGAATACAGAACTAAAGAAGCTTATCTTTACGGAAGATTTGAGGCTAACTATAAATTGCAAAATAAGGATGGCTATTTGTCATCCTTTTTTACTTATTTCACGGGAACAGATTCAATCCCTTGGACTGCGCAAAAATGGAATGAAATTGACATTGAAATTTTAGGAAGATATAATAACAATGTACAATTTAATACAATCACACCGGGACAAGTAAATCATGTAAGATCAAATTTTGTAAATTTTGATCCGACAGATGATTATCATACTTACGGATTTGAATGGACTCCTGAATACGTTGCATGGTTTATAGACGATCAAGAAGTTTACCGCCAAACCGGAAGCCATGTCTCAACTTTGATTTATCCGCAAAAGATAATGATGAATATTTGGAATCCAACCTATAAAGATTGGGTTGGAACTTTTAAACCGGAAATTTTACCAGCATTTGCTCATTATGATTGGGTTAAATATTATTCGTATACTCCGGGCATTGGCAGCGGCGGTACAGATAATAATTTTACTTTTCAATGGGTAGATAATTTTGATAGTTTTGACAATACAAGATGGGATAAAGCAACTCATACTTGGGAGGGAAACGGTTGTGAATTCATTACAGAAAACGCTGTTTTTGATGATGGAAAATTAGTTCTTTGTTTAACCGACAAAACAAATATTGGTTATGTAGATAAAAATCCGCCAACAATTCTTTCCGTTCGTGCTTTGAAAAATTCAATTGATTTATTTTTTACAGAACAGTTGAATAAACAATCAGCCGAAAACAAATCTAGTTACACAATTACAGGAGTTACTGTTGAGAATGCTGAATTGCTGAATGATGGTCAAACCGTAAGACTTACCGTTTCGGAATTGGATACAAGTAAAACCTATAACATAATTGCGCTTAATGTAAAAGATCTTGCTCCGGTTCCAAATACAATGGCAGGCAAATTAATTTCGTTTTCTGTTGCAAATGAGCTGCAGTTTCCAATAAAAATTAATGTTGGCGCAGAAGATCAGCTTGGTTTTCTAGCAGATCAAGAATGGATGTTAAATAATGAATATGGATACACAGAAGGAAATGAATCAGCGTTTACAGCATCTATAAGTTTAACGGAATTGGATCAAATTTACAGATCTGACAGAAATGGAATTGTAAGTTATAAAGTTAGAGTTCCAAATGGATTTTATAACGCCAAACTTTTATTTGCAGAAAAAAGATTTGATACAATTGGTAAAAGAATATTTGACGTTCATGCGGAAGGAATACTCCTTGAAAATAATTTTGATATTTTAAGTCACGTACCTAAAAACGCCGCTTACGAAATTAAAGCAGATAATATTGAAGTTTCGGATGGTGTACTTGAATTTAATTTCAGTGCCGAGCTTGATTATACAATTTTAAGCGGAATACAAATTGAGAAAATCACTACGGATATCGAAAGTAAAAAAAAAGTTCTGAATTATAATTTATTCCAATTAGATCAAAATTATCCCAATCCATTTAACGGTGAAACAATTATCAATTTTGCTTCTGAAGTTCAGGACATTTTTTCTTTTAGAATTTTTGATGTTTTGGGCAAAGAAATTTATTCTCAAAATTTCAAATCACTTAATGGAAACAACAAACTAAGATGGGATGGTCGAAATAAAAATGGTGTACAAGTAAATTCCGGGGTCTATTTATATCAAGTTTCTTCGAACAAATTTTCTTCAATAAAAAAAATGCTTTATCTAAAATAAATTTACAATATGACAAATAAATTGCTTCAGCAAAAAAAGTTAATAAACTATTTTTTAAATTTTGAAAATATTATTGAGACTAATTGATGAAAAAAAATAACTTAATTATCGTTTTCTTTTTATTATTTCTAATCTTAAGCTGTTCAAAAAATGATGAATCTACTAAACAGAAAGATTTAAGTGTTGACGAAAAAGTGCAAGAACTGCTGGCACAAATGACTCTTGATGAAAAAATTGGACAGATGACGCAAGTTGATCAAAACGCATTAACGGATTATAATGATATTACTAAATATGCTATCGGCTCAGTACTTTGGGGCGGTAATTCTGAAATTTCGGATATATCAGCACTTGGCTGGTCAAAAGTTGCAGATAGTTTAATTGATTGCTCACTAAAATCAAGATTGGGAATTCCAATCATTTTAGGCATCGATGCAGTTCACGGTCACAACAATGCAAATAACGCGACAATCTTTCCTCACAATATTGGATTAGGCTGTACAAGAAATCCTGAATTGATAGAACTTGTCGCAAAAACTGCCGCACAGGAAATATCAGCCACTAAAATTCATTGGACGTTTGCGCCATGCGTTGCAGTAGTAAGAGACGAAAGATGGGGAAGAACTTATGAAAGTTTTAGTGAAGATCCTGAATTAGTTGCACAGCTTGGCGCTGCTGCTGTTAAAGGATTTGAAAATGAAAATCTTGCATCAGCTGAAGCGGTAATGTCTTGTACAAAACATTTTATGGGTGACGGCGGAACTACTAACGGTAAAGATCAGGGGAATACAGAAGTTGATGAACCGACTTTAAGAAAAATCCATTTACAAGGTTATGTTGCGGCAATGAAAGAAAATACCGCTTCAATTATGATATCATACAGCAGTTGGAATGGTAAAAAAATGCACGAAAACAAATATTTGATCACCGACTTATTGAAAGGCGAATTAAATTATAAAGGATTTATTGTTTCAGATTGGGCTGCTATCGATCAGCTTGAAGGCGATTATAAAAGCGATATTGAAAAATCTATTAACGCCGGTTTAGATATGATAATGATTCCAAATGGACCTGCTCAACAAGGGAAGATAGGAGATAACGGACAAACAATAAATACTTATTTGGATTTTATTACTTATCTTAAAGAATTGGTTAATGAAGGTAAAGTGCCTGTCAGTAGAATTGACGATGCGGTTACAAGAATTTTAAGAGCAAAATTTAATTTTGATTTATTCAACAAAGCGAAACTAAAAAATAACTTTACGGATAAAGTTGGTTCAAAAGAAAATAGAGAAGTTGCGCGTAAAGCTGTTCAGCAATCTTTAGTTTTATTAAAAAATGATAATAATGTTCTCCCAATTTCAAAAAATGTAAAAAACATTTTAGTAACAGGAAGAGGCGCTGATAACATAGGAATGCAATGCGGCGGATGGACAATTTCTTGGCAGGGAAATAATGGTGAAGTAGTTAAAGGCGGAACTAGTATATTCAACGCAGTTAAAAATACAGTTGATAAAAATTCCAATGTGTTTACTACAGTTGATGGAAGCGGCGCGGAAAAAGCCGATATCGTTATTGTTGTTGTTGGAGAAAATCCTTATGCAGAAGGTTTTGGAGATGATCCTAAATTAGATTTAAAAGATGAAGATATTAAAACTATCGCAAAAGTAAAAGCATCCAAAAAACCTATGGTTGTAGTTTTACTTTCCGGCAGACCATTAATAATTGGTAATACTTTAGAAAAAGCCGACGCTTTTGTTGCCGCCTGGCTGCCTGGATCCGAAGGACAAGGAATAGCTGATGTTTTATTCGGCGATGCAGATTTTACAGGTAAACTTTCTTTTACTTGGCCTAAAAGCATTGACCAGCTTCCAATTAATATTGGCGATGAAAAATATGATCCGTTATTCGCTTATGGATTCGGATTGAATTATAAAAAATAATTTATAGTACTTAATTTAAGGAGAACCAAATTTGAACTTTACTAGCTTAGATTATGTGATATTTGGTGTTTACATAATTGGAATTGTTTCTTTAGGTTTATTTGTTTCAAGAACAAAGAAAGGACATGAAAAAAATTCCAATGATTATTTTTTAGCCGGCAACACTTTAACTTGGTGGGCAATCGGTTCATCGTTGATTGCGGCTAATATTTCCGCTGAACAGATAATTGGAATGTCCGGTTCCGGATTTGCAGGCGGTTTGGCCATTGCTTCTTATGAATGGATGGCCGCATTAACTTTACTTATTGTTGGTAAGTTTTTTCTTCCAATATTCATTGAAAAAAAGATTTATACAATACCTGAATTTATTGAACAAAGGTTTAATACAACTCTTAAAACAATTTTGGCAATCTTCTGGATTTTCTTATTTGTATTTGTAAATCTTACTACAGTTATGTTTCTTGGCGCAAAGGCGCTTGATACCGTTATGGGAACCGGAGATGGTTCATTACTTGTCCCTGCAATGATTGGACTCGGAGTTTTAGCTGCTGCATATTCATTATACGGTGGTTTATCTGCGGTTGCCTGGACAGATGTAGTTCAAGTTATTTTATTAATTCTTGGCGGAATTATAACCACTGTTATAGCGTTGGATTATGTTACTCCCCAAGGCGGAATTTTTAATGGATTATCTCATATTTACAATACCGCGGGAGATAAATTTCACATGATCTTATCGAAAGATAATCCGGAATTTAATAATCTTCCTGGAATTGCAGTACTAATTGGCGGAATGTGGATTGCAAATTTATATTATTGGGGATTTAACCAGTATATTATTCAAAGAACACTTGCCGCAAAATCATTAAAAGAAGCACAAAAAGGTATTGCATTTGCGGCATTTTTAAAACTTATTATTCCTCTTATTGTTGTTGTTCCGGGAATTGTTGCATTTGTAATGTTTTCACAGCCTGATGGTACTGCACTCATTCAAGGAGCAAAAGAAGCTTTCCTAAAAGCTGACGGATCACTTAATTATGATAAAGCATATCCATGGTTAGTAAGCATGTTTGTACCAAGTGGATTAAAAGGAATTGTTATTGCCGCTTTGACTGCCGCTATTGTTTCCTCTCTCGCGTCAATGTTAAATTCTACTGCTACAATTTTTACTATGGATATTTATAAACCATATATCAATAAGACATCAAGCGAGAAAAATCTTGTAACTGTTGGACGATTAACCGCGGCCGGAGCGTTGGTAATTGCATTGTTAGTAGCGCCGTTTTTAAAAAGCTTGCCGCAAGTTTTTCAGTATATTCAGGAATATACCGGTTTAGTTAGTCCAGGTATTTTAGCTGTTTCAATGATGGGGTTATTCTGGAAAAAAGTGACAACGCGCGGAGCTATTTGGGGTGCAATACTTTCAATTCCAGTAGCGTTGGCGTTAAAGATGCCTGCAATTCAGTTGCCGTTTATGGATCAAATGTTATATACTTTTATAATTACAATTGTAATTTCAGGAATGATTAGCTTAGCTACAAATGAAAATGTAGATGATGTAAAGGGATTCAATTTAACAGCTAAAATATTTACAACAGATAAAACTTTCAATATTTTTGCATATACAATCTGTTTAATTTTAGCATTGCTTTATGCAATTTTTTGGTAATTAAAATGAAATTTAAAATGATGACATTATTAAATATACTATTGCTATTTTCGTTTCTCAATTGTTCCGATTCTGGAAACGATCCTAAAAATGATAATTCAATTCCGCAAATAGATGGTTATAAACTTGTGTGGATCGATGAATTTAATGGTTCCGAAATAGATTTATCAAAATGGGAATACGAAGTTAATGCTGATGGCGGCGGAAATAATGAACTTCAGTATTATACCGCAAGATCACAGAACTCTTCTATTAAAAACGGCAAATTGGTTATAACTGCCGTTAAAGAACAGTATACGAGCGCGGGAGGTACAAGAGATTTTACTTCAGCAAGATTAAGAACCAAGTATAAAGGCGATTGGAAATATGGCAGAATAGATGTTTACGCTAAAGTACCAACTGGAAAAGGAACCTGGCCTGCGATTTGGATGCTTTCGACTGATTGGGAATACGGCGGATGGCCGGAAAGCGGTGAAATTGATATAATGGAACACGTCGGTTACGACCCAAATGTTATTCACGGATCTGTCCATACTAAAGCTTACAATCATGTAATTGGAACTCAAAAAACAAAGACACTTAAAATTCCAAATGCCACAACCGAATTTGTAAAATATTCAATTGATTGGTCAGCTGAAAAAATTGATTTTTTTATTGATGACCAGAAATATTTTTCATTTTCAAATGAAAATAGCGGCTGGGAGAAATGGCCTTTTGATAAAAGGTTTCATTTGATCTTAAATTTGGCTGTCGGCGGTAATTGGGGCGGTGTTCAAGGAATTGATCCGGATGCATTTCCAGCTTCTATGGAAGTCGATTATGTAAGAGTGTATCAAAAAATAGAAAACTAAATTTTTTAATTTTATTCAGCTTATAATAGTGAACTAAAAAATGGTTCACTATTTTTTTAAAATTAAATATTTTGCCGGGGGTTAGTTGAAATATTATTCTTCCTTTTTATTCATTCTTGCTTTAAACATATCCGATATAACTAACGGGCAAAATATCCTAATTAATGAAGTTATGACTTCAAACTCTAAAACTTATTTTGATGAATACGGTGACACGCCGGATTGGATAGAATTATATAATAACAGTTCAGAAGTTATAAATCTTGAAGGCTATGCGTTATCAGATAATAAATTAGAGTTGCAGAAATGGGTATTGCCTTCATTAACATTAAATGGTAATAGCTTTTTAATTGTTAACGCTTCCGGTAAGAATATTAAATCTATTTCGTCATCTTGGGAAACAATAATAAAAAAAGGTGACTATTGGAAATATTTTCTTGGAATAAAAGAACCTCCATCAGGCTGGAAAGATATAACATTTAATGATGTAGGATGGAATATTGGTAAAAGCGGTATTGGCTATGGGGATGATGACGATAATACAGTTATTCAAAATGTTAATTCGATTTATATAAGAAAGAATTTTAATATCTCGGATAAAAACAATATTGCTCAAATGCTTTTTAATATTGACTATGACGATGGCTTTGTGGCGTATTTAAATGGTATTGAAATAGCAAGAGCCAACTTGGGCTTAAAAGGTGAATTTATTGTGTTTAATAGAGATGCTGATTTTTCTGTTGAACCAAAATTAATTCAAGGTCAAAAATTAGATTCATATTATGTAGATGATTTGGAAAATATTTTGATTGAGGGAAACAATATACTTTCAGTACAAATAAATAATTTCGGAATTAATTCAAGCGATCTTACCGCTATTCCGTATCTTACTATCGGTTATAAAATAAGCGATTCTGAAACCAATATTGTTGAAGAAGTTAAGCATGCAATTCCGACTCTGCATACAAATTTTAAACTTGATTCTGGCAATGAAACATTATTTCTAAGCAATATCTCCGGCGAAATTATTGATTCCGTTAAATTAAATAATATTGAAAGTGATATTTCTTTCGGCAGGCAAAATGAAGGAAAAAATTGGCTTTTGTTTAGTATACCTACTCCAGGAAGTAGTAATAGAAATGATGGATTTATTGGAAAGCTCGAAATACCAAGCCTTAATTTTCCAGCAGGATTTTATGAAAACTCCATTACTCTGAATATAATTGACCCAAATCCCGATGCAAAAACTTATTATACTTTGGATGGGTCGGAGCCAACTATAAATTCAAATCTGTTTACAAAAAATTTAGTTTTAAATAATACTAAAGTTTTGAGGTTAAAATCATTTCAGAGTAATTTTCTTCCAAGCAAAACTTTAACGCAAACTTATTTTGTAAACAAAAGCGAATACCTTCCCGTAATTTCCATTTCAACAGATCCGTACAATTTGTGGGATTATAATTATGGAATTTATGTGTTAGGTCCAAATGCCGAATCTGCAATACCGCATTTTGGCGCAAATTATTGGCAGGATTGGTCGCGTCCCGTATCATTTGAATTTTTTGAAATTGATAATAATATAATTAAGAATTGGGATGCAGACGTAAAGATTTATGGAAATTGGAGTAGAGCAAATGCTCAAAAATCATTGGCAGTGTTTGCGGTTGGGAATAATCCCTTTGACTATAAATTTTTCGACAACCGCACAATAGATAAATTTGAATCGTTGATTTTCAGAAATTCCGGAAATGATTGGACCGGTTCTTTATTGCGCGATGGATTTATTCACACAATTGCAAATAATTTAGATATTGATAACTTAGCTTACACGCCTTCTGTTCTTTATTTAAATGGAGAATATTGGGGAATTCATAATATAAGAGAAAAAGTTAATTTAAGTTATTTTGAATCTCATTATAATTACGATAAAAGTTCGATAGATTTATTGGAATTGGAAGGGGCAATAGTTGACGGCGATAACGAAAGCTATATTGCACTTACAGAATTTCTCAATACTCATAGCTTAGTTAATGACGCTAATTATAAAGTTGTAGAAGATCAGATTGATATCCCGAGTTTTATTGATTACAATCTAATGCAAATTTATATAGCAAATACAGATTGGCCCGGAAATAATAATAAATTTTGGCGGTCCAGAACTCAACACCCGAAATGGCGCTGGATAATTTTTGATACCGATTTCGGATTTGGATTTATTGAAAGTTATAAGCACAATACGTTAAAATTTGCTACGGAGCCTTCCGGACCGGATTGGCCTAACCCGCCTTGGTCAACTCTTAACTTAAGAAAACTTTTGGAAAACAATTTATTTAAGAAAAAATTTATTAATCGTTTTGCCGATTTATGTAATTCAGTATTTGTACCTGAAAATATAAAAAATATTTTAGGTAATCTTGCAAACAGAATTAGACCCGAAATTCCGGACCATATTGAAAAATGGAATGAAATTGATTCATCCTATTGGGAATATAATATTGAGTCAATGAATAATTTTGCCGATTTACGGGTATCTAATTTAAAACAATATTTTGAAGATTACTTTAAACTTACCGGAATGAATATAGTTGTAATTGAGAACAATGATATTTCCGCAGGCAAAGTTAAAATAAATTCTTTGATTATTGAAAAAAAATCATGGTACGGAAGCTACTTTAAAGGAACAAATATTGATCTTATAGCTATTCCAAATCCAGGTTATGAATTTGTCGGTTGGGAAGGTTCGGTTGAATCTACATCCGACAGTATAGAAATTTATGTTGGAGGCACTTTAAATTTGCATGCTAAATTTCAAAAAAAATCCGATTTCAAAGATATTGTAATAAATGAAATAAACTATAATTCAAATAGTGAATTCGACACTAAAGATTGGATTGAGCTGTTTAATAATTCAGATCAGCAAATTGATATAAGCAATTGGATATTTAGTGATGAAATTGATACTAACAGATTTGAAATTCCGGAAAATACAATAATACAGCCGAAAGATTATTTGGTGATATCAAATGACACAACAGAATTTTTAAAATATTTTAGCGATGTAAATAAAATTGTAGGAAATTTTAATTTTAATATAAGTAATGGCGGAGAACTTTTAAGGCTTTACGATAACAATAATGAATTGATTGACAGCGTTAGATATGATGATGAAAGTCCATGGACAACAATCCCCGACGGCTCCGGAAGCACTTTGGAATTATTAAACCCCGGTTTTGATAATAGTAAATATTCTAATTGGAGAAGTTCAAATGGGAATGGAACGCCGGGAAAACAAAACAGTAATTTTATAACTTCGGTAATTGAAGAGAAAGAAGAAATTCCTGTAAAATTTGAATTATTCCAAAATTATCCCAATCCGTTTAATCCATCCACAAAAATTAGATTTACTTTGCCGAAAAAGGCTGAAGTGACCTTAGATATTTATAATGTGATAGGCGAAAAGGTGGAAGTACTATTAAATTCAACTTTAAATTCAGGCGTTCATGAAATTGAATTCAGCAATTCAAAATTGGTCTCAGGTATTTATTATTATAAATTAAAATCAGGGGATTTTGTTAAAATTAAAAAAATGATTTTACTGAAGTAAATAAATGCCTAAATTTATAAAGTATGATTAAACCTACTTTCTAAAATTCAATGGTATAATAATGAAAAAAAATTTCTTAATATTTGTAATTCTATTTTTTGTTTCAAATTTAGCAGCACAGAATTCACAATTTAGAATAATGACTTATAATATTAGATACGCTAATAATAATCCGGGTGAAGAATGGGAAGTAAGAAAACCAAATGTTGCTGAAATGATTAGATTCCATAGTCCCGATATTTTTGGAGTACAAGAAGCTTTATTGGAACAAGTTGAATATTTGAAAACAGAATTTTCAGATTATCAGCAAATTGGCGTTGGAAGAGATGACGGAAAAAATGAAGGTGAGTTCAGCACATTATTTATTTCAAATAAATTTGAAGTTTTAAATAGCGGGACTTTTTGGCTATCAGAAAATCCTGATGTCCCTTCGAAAGGTTGGGACGCAAGCCTAAATAGAATTGTAAGCTGGGCAGTTGTAAAAAA
Organism: Ignavibacteriota bacterium; assembly: GCA_016713565.1. Lineage (NCBI taxonomy): Bacteria > Pseudomonadati > Ignavibacteriota > Ignavibacteriota bacterium. The sequence goes on along the minus strand of JADJOX010000007.1, from coordinate 117,144 downwards.
TAAAATTAATAAAGAATCGTTGTTTGTCGCGTGCACGCATTTTGATCATATGGGAATTGTTGCAAGAGTTGAAAGCGCAAAATTAATTGTAAATAAAATAAAAAATTTATCAAACGGACTTCCATCTATTTTAATGGGCGATTTTAATTTTTCAAAAGAATTTGAAGGTTATAAAATAATAAACGAATCTGGAATTATTAGCGACTCTGAAAACAAATCTCAATTTAGATACGGAACAGATATAACGTTTAACGGATTTGAAAACGACCTGACAGGCAGGGAAAAAATCGACTTCATTTTTGTATCAGATAAAATTGATGTTTTACATCATGCTGTAATCGGAGACAAGACTGATGGCAAATATCCTTCGGACCATATGCCGGTAATAATTGACATATGTCTGAAGAAATAATAATAATTTATTTAATAAATATTTTTCAAGGATAAAATAATTAATTAAATTTCATTTAATATTTTATTCATTTTGTAAAAAATAAATTATGATTACTGCAAAACCTTACAGACTGATTCCAAAAATTCAAAACTATGATTGGGGAACAAAAAACAAAAACGCTTTTATTCCAAAGTTATTGGGAATAAAAGCAGAGCAAAATGTTCCTTATGCTGAATTGTGGATTGGCGCTCATCCGAAAAGTCCGTCTGAAATTATTATTGAAAATTCAAAATATGAATTGAATAAAATTATTGAAGAATTCCCGATTGAGATTCTTGGAAAAGAAATATCGAAAAAATTTAAAAAGAAATTGCCGTTTCTTTTAAAAATATTATCAATTGATAATGCATTATCCATTCAAGCGCATCCGAATAAAAGTACTGCGAAAATTCTGCATAAAAATGATCCAATAAATTATCCTGATGATAATCATAAACCTGAAATAGCAATTGCAATTGATAAACTAAACGCGATAGTTGGATTAAAAAATATTAAGCAAATTAAAAAATGTTTTGACGAATATCCTGTTTTATATGAATTGTTAAATCAGAAATTAGTTAAAAAGATCAATTCAAATGATTTATCAATAAAATTAGATAAGGAAATTTATAAACAAATAATGAGTTCAGAGCCTTCAATTTTGAAAAATGTAATTGAAGGATTAATAAATACAATTACCGCAAAAAAATCAAAGAGTAAAAGTGAAATAAAATTTTTATCTGAATTTGATAATTACGGAATTGATGTCGGTTTAATATCTTTGTTATTATTTAATTTTATTGATCTTGGTAAAGACAAAGCAATATTTACACCTGCAGGAATTCCGCACGCATATCTTAGCGGAAATATTATTGAATGTATGGCAAATTCCGATAATGTTGTTAGAGCGGGTTTGACAAATAAATTCAAAGATAATGAAACCTTATTAAAAATATTAGATACTGACTTAAGCAAAACAAAAGTTAAGATTGTTCATAAAAAAAATATCACTTTATATAAAACATCTGCTGACGAATTTGAAATTAAAAGAGTTACGCTGAATTCTGAATTTAAAAGTTATTCTTCAAAAAATAATTTGCCGGAAATTTGTCTTGTTCTAGAAGGAAAGATTATTGTTAAATTTTTAGACAAATGGATGGAATTTAAAAAAGGAGAGTCATTTTTAAAACCATCCATTTTAGATAAATACACAATTGTTAGCAAATTAAAAGAATGTAAATTTATTTCAGCATCAATTCCATGAATTAAAATTAGCTGATTCAATTTTCCAAGGACTTAGTTTAATAATTATTTCATCAACACTCTGATTTGAATAAATTACTATCTGTTCGCTGTTTTCATAAATTTTATGAGATTCTCCAGAAGGCAAAATAAATAATTCAATGAAATTAAATTCTAAGTTTTCCTTTGGGAAAACGTAAACTTTATTTCCTTCGGAGTTTTTAATCACCTTTGCGATAAAATTTGAATCTTTGTCGATTAAAGTTTCTGTAGAAAGAATATTTTCATTTCTTACGCTGTCGGCGGCTAAAATCAAACTTCCATTTACATATTTTTGATTATTGTTTTTTTTTTGAAGTCGAAAAATTTTCTTAATCGAATAATTCTTGATTTTATCTTTAATTGTATCTAAAATTTGGGGGTTTATCTTAGATTGAGCTTCTGATAAAATATTTGAGAGGAATCTTATTTCATCTTCAAATAATTTTGCATGGGTTTTAATATAATCAATTTTATGTTTTGGTAATTTCTCCGAAAAGAAAACATACGTAAAAATTTCTTTTTCAGATATAATCATTTTTTCCTTTCAACATTGTTGTTCAATATATAATCCAAATTTTGCTCTTTTTGAATTTTTAACTAATAAAAAATTAGAATTTAAGTTTTTTTTGCGGTTATTGACTCAAAAATAAATTTCTGAAAATTTTGTATTAAAAAAATTCAAAAAGCAACAATTTTGGACTATATAATATACGTAATACCCCCTGACCAAGGTCTCCAGTAGATATCCTTCATCTTTGGAGACCTTTATTTATATATTGTTCGATTTCATCTATGGTGACCGGCATTTCTTTATCGTCAATTTCAACGACAACAAGAAATCCTTTTTTCTTATAAGTTGAATAAAATGCGTTTAATAATTTCACTTGATCGCTATCAATACATTTTCCGTTTTGATCATCCCAAATTTCCTTTGAACTTAAGCAGCCTTTAGTAGGTGTGTAAGGAAAATATGGTAAATCTTTGTAAAGAGACAGATCATCCGTTGAGCCGTGCATTATAATTAATTTTCTCCCTATTTCTCCAGCATAAAATGATTGATATATTGGGAAATAATTTTTCCACGACTGAGGCAATAAATTCCGATAATCTTCAATTTGCCAAGATTGTATTTTATTCTCATTATGGTAGAAAATATTAGGAGAAACTTCGAACGGACTTCTTAAAAGTATATTGGGTGTAGGCCCTATTGTTTGAGTAGATGAAACGTAAGTTCCAATAATTGAATAAACTCCCTGTGGCGTATTTCCATTGGGAATATATGCCGGTAAATTTGAGAATGAAATTGCCAATTGAGGAATATTAAAAACAGAACCGTCTTTGTTTTTTACAAACTCGCCGTCCGGTCTTTTTATAATTGTAATCCCCGGGAAATGTCTGTTTTTTCTGTGTACGGAGAAAATTATTGTTTTACCATTTTGATATTTATGATTAAATAATTCTGTTAGTGAAGGGATTTGTTCTTGGTTAGGATCAATTATATTTTCTAAGTGATACTTTACATTTCTTAAAATGCTGTTTGTTTCAGCATTATCAAATTTTCTCTCAATTGTATCTAAAAATTCTATTGAGGCAATTATTTTATTAGCGCTATTATTTAATAAATAATTTACTGCAATTGCAAATGATGTCTGATCATTAGTTTTTTTAGCAATCTCGCTTATATAATTATTAAAATCATTCTTGTATAATGTATATGCAGTTTCGAGTGCGGAAATTTGTAGTTTAACGTTTTTATCGACAGGTAATTTTAAAATCCGATCTACAGCATTTTTAACAATACTGCTATCGTAAAAAATAGATTGTGCGTTGTCTAAAGCAAAAATCCATTTGCTGCTTTTAATTTCATTTTCCGAAAGTGTTCGGTTGATTTCATCAATGATGGTCTTATAGTACTGATCTTTATTCTCTTTTAAAATAAATTCACTTTTCAAATTTTGAACTTTGACAAAATTTTGCCCGTGACATATATTTATACCAAATAATACAATCAAAATAATTAAATTTACACGGGTTTTTAAACTCATTTTCCTTTTGCGAATTAAATCTAATTGTAATTTAATATAATTATCATAAAATCTATAATGCTCAAAATAACTTTTTTAATGTCGGTAATTGCCGTATTCAGCGTTGCAGCTCAAGACGGAATTGTTAAAACTTATTACGGTAAGGGTAAAGTCAGTTCAAGAGTTTCTTTTGTAAATGATATTCTTGAAGGAGAATCCTTTTGGTATTACGAAAATGGAAATATTAAAACTCAAAAAAATTATTCAAACGGAAAACTAAATAATTCAAACAGAAGCTATTATGAATCCGGTCTATTAAAAGAAGAAGTTCATTATACGGACGGAACTTTAAATGGTGTAAGTAAATTTTATTATGAAAACGGCGGATTAAAAGAAGTTAGAACATATAATTTTGGGAAGTTGATTTCAAAATCTGAACTCGAATTTGATGCAAATTATGTTGCGCCTTATTCAGCATATGAAGCGGGAATGAACAAAAAGAATTTCAATAGTGAAGATATTCTTTGCGACGCCGATATTTGTCCTCAGCCGATAGGCGGAATTAAAGAAATAGAAAAAAATATTATTTATCCAGAACTCGCCAAAAAATTCAATTTGGAAGGCAAAGTTCTGCTTGCTGTTCTGGTTGGTACAAAAGGTGAATCAAAAAAGATTACCGTGCACAAAGGGCTCGGACTTGGATGTGATGAAGCCGCAATTGAAGCGGTGAAGAAAACACGATTTATTCCCGGTGAAAAAAAAGGTGAAGTAATAGAAACCGAGATATTATTTTCAATAAATTTTAAATTATCCGAAAATAGTGAAACAAAATTTTTGACAAAAACGGAAACTGATTCTGTTAAAAGTGAAGTAATAAATAAAGAAATATCCCAGAAACAATTTATAATTTGCGAAACAGAAGTTTGTCCAAAACCCGTTGGCGGAATAAACGAACTTTTGAAAAAAATAAAATATCCTTCACAAGCAAAAAGAAACAATGTAAGCGGAGAAGTTGAAGTTGAAACAAAAATTAATGATTTAGGATTTGTTATTAGTGTAACTGTAACTAAAGGGATTGGATATGGATGCGATGAAGCCGCAAAATCAGCTGTTATTAAAACTGAATTCGAACCGGCGGTTCAAAACGGAAAGCCGGTTGAAACAACTGTGAAAATTATGGTTCCGTTTATTTTAGAATAAATTATTATAATATTTTTGAAAGTACTCCGGTAAATAAATTTATCATTTCAAGCTCTAATTCTTTGCCTCGGTTTCTGCCGTACCAAAGGTGAAGCTGCTCGTTAAATTTTTCTTTAGTAAATCCTTCTGATTTTAATTGGTTGACTAAATCCTGGGCAAATTTTGGTCTTGGTCCCCAATTAAACAGTTCGTTTCCATTTCTGTCGAAACATATTATTTTAGGAATTGCTCTCGATGTTGGAGAATTAAAATACTTATCAATTGCATCTAAGTTACTGTCGCGAAGAATAATTAAAATTTCAATATTCCTGTTATACTCAGCGTGTTTAACAAAATACGGAAGATTTTGAGCAGAATCGCCGCACCAGTCTTCTGTAATTACCAGCCAAGTTTGAGGAGAAGAAAATTTATTAATAATTTCAAGAAGCTGAGGATTTGGTTTAAATGTTTTTATAATTCTATTAGTACGCTGCAGATTTAATTTACTATATTCAAAATAAATTTTATCATGTTCTGACAGTTTCTCAATATCTGTAATAGCAATTTTTTCTTCATAAAATTTCACATATTCAGAATAAGAATATATTTTGCCATGTTTATTTTCTCCAAAAAAATTTTTGATCCCAATGTTCATAAAATTCCATTAATGTTAATAATTTAAAAAATTAAGTTCACAATTTAGTATATTTTCACTTTATTTAACTCTTAAAAAAGGGAATATTTTGTTAGGAAATTTTGGTAAATCGATAATATTAATTTTTTTGTTAATAAATATTTCAAAAGTCGTTGCACAAAAAGATAATTACATCTCGGTAGTTATTCCTGAAGAAAAAATTACCATAACAAATCTTTCTAAATATCGCGTTGCGGCAAATACTTTGCCGGGAAGCAATGTTACAATAAATGATGAAAAAATAAAAGTATATAGTTCGGGCGCATTTGTAACATTGTTAAAATTGGAAAAAGGCGAAAATAAATTCGAAATAATATCTGAATTAAACGGTAAATCTGTAAAAGAAGAATTTAAGATTATTCGAGAAGAAAAAAATCTTGAAACTACAGCAGATGATGTATTGACTATTGAAGATGATCTAATGATGCCAAAAGATGATTTGTGGCTTAATTCAGGCGATATTTTGGAAGTGAAAATTAAAGGTACGCCGAACGGCAAAGCAACATTTTTAAATGGAATTGCAATGATAGAACTTCCGGTTTCTGAGACAAACGGTATTAAAGGTATTTACACAGGAATTTATAAGGTTACGGATAATGATGATTATAACGATTTACCAATAGCTTTTAAATTGGAAAAGGACGGAAAAACATTTACTAAAAATTCAAAATCAAAAATTTCAATGATACCTGCGCAGCTTCCAAGAGTAGGGGTTACAAAAGGCGAAAGACCATCATTAAATTATGGATTAGGTACTGATCGGCTAGGCGGATCAAAATTGTCCTTTTTGGAAGAGGGAATTAAATTAATTATTGATGGAAAAGTCGGAGACCAATATCGAGTAAAATTAGCTGATAACTTAACATCATGGATTTCTACAGATCAAGTGGAATTACAGCCTATAGGCACATTTTTACCAAATTCTCTGACAGATTCATGGGTGGCTTACGGCGGAAAGAATTTTGACAAAATAATTATAAATCTTAGTGAGAAACTGCCTTTTTCTACGCGGCAGGAAATCAATCCAACAAGAATTATTGTAGATATTTATGGTGCAACATCAAATAGCAATTGGATTACTCAGCAATTGACAACCGAGGGAATTAAAAATTTAAATTATGAACAAGTGGAAAATAATTTATTTAGAATAACAATTGAACCAAAAAGAAAACAAATTTGGGGATATAAAATCGGATATTCTGATACTGCGCTCGAAATTGAAATTAAAAAGCAACCTGAAATTTTAAAGTTCGATAAACTTTCTTTTGTTTTGGATGCGGGTCATGGCGGTGATAATAATGGAGCACTTGGCGCAACCGGATTACTTGAAAAAAACGTAACTTTGGATATTGTAAACAGACTTGAAAAAATGCTGATCGCAAAAGGTGCAAGAGTAAACAAAACTAGAGATGACGATACTTACGCATTGAACAGCGCAAGGCTGAAGAAAGTCTTTAATTATGATCCGGATATTCTAATAAGCATTCACGCAAATTCAATCGGCTATAATTCTGATCCCGTAAAAATTAGCGGAACTAGCACATATTACAAATATATTGCCTTTAGACCGCTATCAGTTAAAATTTATGAAAAAATGCTTGAACTTGGGTTGGAACCATTCGGTAATGTTGGTAATTTTAATTTTTATTTGAACTCGCCTACAGAATTAATAAATGTTTTAGTTGAAACAGCATTTATGTCAAATCCTAATGACGAAATAAAACTTATGGATTCCGAATTTAAGGATAATATCTGCAAAAAAATTATTCAGGGAATTCAAGAATTTCTGTATGAATGTGAAGATAATTGGAATTGAATTTATCGCACTTAAAAATACATAATTTGTCTTGTTTCAAAAATATCCATTTATAATTCTATTTTGATTTAAATCACAAAGTAGATATAAAGTATTATTTATATTTACCTACAAGATAACTAATTCATACGAAAGTGAGTAATGGATATTTTAAATAACCTTCCACAAACAAATTTAAGTTCTTATTCTAATGATTCAGTTGATCATAAGAACAAATTGAAATTCAAACTTTTTAAGTGGTTTGCAATAGTTGCCTACTTGGTAGTTATTGTCGGTTCACTTTTTACTTTTTAACATATATATTAATACTAATTTAATTCTTTTTCAATTTGAAATACCGGCTTAATATCCACAGGAAGATTAACAAGTTTATCAGTCAATATTTTAATAGTTTCGGTAACTTTTCCGTAATCGGCTATTAATTGCTTTGCGCCGTAATAATCACCGGTTGCTTGTATCATTAATACTTTATTAACCAATTGTGTTAACGCGGGATAAATCTTTTCTAAATTTACTTTTACTTTTTTTGTTTTACTGTCATATTCATATCCGCCTTTTTCAAGAATGAAATTATAGATAATTGCATTGCTTGCTCCATGGGCTTCGCTTATGCCAAATCTTACAGATCTAAAAATTCCGGCTAAAAAAGTAACCCACATTTCATTTTCAAATTCCTTTGTCAAAACACCATTTTCAATAAGAAGCTTATTATTGAACATTCCTAAAATATCGGCTTTACATTCTTCAATTTTCGAATAGGTCTCTTTAAGCTCTTTTTTAACTTCGGTTTCTTTTCCGTTAACTTTAATAAACCCGGGTCCAATCCCGTGAGACATTTCATGCATTAAAGTATGCGTAAAGAACCCGTCGAATGTGACATATTTTAGTTGAGCATTATCCAAAACGCTTTTGGCAATTGGCTTAAGTAATTTTTCAAATTTTGCTTCATGAATATTTTTAAGCATTACTTTTTTTGAACCTTTTATCTTTCTTACATTTTCATCATTTGGCAAATTAAAAGCTAAAGTTTGGCTTCCGGCTTTAGCATCTCCAGCATTATAAATTTGTTGAACGACAATAATCGGTGAATCACTTCCTCTTTTGAAATTTTTATATTCATTGTCTATAGGTAAATTATTTTCCATTTCATCCAAGTATTTTGCAAATGTTTCAAGTTTTTTGGTCTCCGCGGGATCTACAATCGTTAAAAAACATTCGTAACTTGCTTTATAGTTGAATAATTCGTCTTCATAAACTTCATAAGGTCCAATTACAATTTCAATTTTATGATCTTTTAAATCCATCCATGCAATATCGCTCTTAAAGAAATCATCAGTTTTAAAAGCATCTGCTCTTAAAAGCAAATAATTTTTTAAAGTTGGATTTTCAGCATAATCCGCAGCTTCTCTGAGCAAGGCAGATATTTTTGAAAGTTTATCACGATAGTTTATAAAATAGGGAATTGATCTTAATTTGTTTCCGTCGCGACGGATAACCGAAAATTCACTGGTAAAACTTTTTTGTTCCTCCGGATGCGCTTTAATCCAATTTTCAAATTCCTCTTTTGTCATATCTTCGGGATAGAAATTTGCGCCAAGCGGTTTTATTACAGAATCTATGAATGACTTATTATGGTCCAATCTGTCGAATGGTCCAAAATTTATATTAAAGTAGGCAAGTTTCAATTTATCTATTGGTTGCTCTGAATTTTCCAAATCTTGTTTAATTTCATTATTTTTTGAATAAACTTGATCTAAAAATATTTCGTCTATTATTTTTGCAGCTCTGTATAACTTTTCAACAATTATTTTCTGATTGTCATCTAATAAATTCTTATCATATTTAATTTCAGTTACAGAATATTGAGAAATTTTTTCTTCCATGTTTTCTAAATCCTTATTTTCATTGTTTTCTTTACACGTTAATAAACTAAGCGAAATAATTATTATAAATAATAAATTTTTAGCCATCTCTTTTCACCTTTCAAATTTCTTTAATGAAAATAATTAATTTTTCAATTATATGTGTAAATTTATAAAACTTAGTGTATAAAAAAATATACAATAATTGAAAAAAGTTTCAAAAACTCACAAAAATCTTTGAATTACCTTTGGCATTAAATGTGACTTATTGTAAATGTAATTATCAACGAGGTGTAACATGAAAAAGACAATATTATTAACAGCAATTTTATTTGGATTTTTTTCTTCAAATCTAAAAGCATATGATTATCACGGAAATGTTCGTGTAGATTATTTTTTCCCAGCTCTTGAGCGTTACGGAGAATGGATAGATATCGGTTATGATGACTATGTTTGGCGTCCATATAATACTTATCGTGATTGGCGTCCATATACTGAAGGAAGGTGGGAGTGGACAAATAACGGCTGGTATTGGGTTTCTTACGAACCATTCGGCTGGGCAACTTATCATTACGGCAGATGGTTTTTTGACGATTATTACGGTTGGGTTTGGATGCCTGATAGTGAATGGGGACCATCTTGGGTAGAATGGAGATATGATGATAATTATATTGGCTGGGCTCCATTACCACCTTATGCAAGATATCATAGAAATCATGGAATTAGTTTCTCTATAAAATGGAATTCGGGTTATTTTTACTGGAATTTTGTAAAGTATAACTACTTTGTTTCCAATGATATTCACAATCACTATATTTTTGGAAATAATGCGGAGCGCATTTATAGAAGAACAAAATATAGAACAAATTATTATTCAAACAACGACAAAATTATTAATGGTGGAATAAACCGAGAATTTGTTGAAAAAAGATCCGGTAAAAAAATTACAACGAGAGAAATTAATATAAGCGATAGAACTTATGATTCAAAAGAATTGAAGAACAGCAGAGAAATAAGAGAATTCAAACCAAATGAAAATGAAATGAACAGAGAAAATTCATTTGACAGAGCCAATGTAACTAAGGGTAGAGAACTAAAAAATCTAAGAACCGACAAAGTTGTAATTTCTAAGAATTCAGCGGATAAAAAATCTGAAGAAAGAACAATTGAAAGAAAAACAGAAACTAGAGTAGAATCTAAAGAGAACAAATTTTTCGACAAATCGAGAAGTACGGATAAAAAATATGATGAAAAAGTTATGAATAGAAGTAAAGATGTAGAAATAAAAAATTCCGAAAACAAGAACGTTGAAAGAAGAGAAATAAATAAAAGCAACAGTGTTAAAGAAGCTGAAAAATCATTAAACAAAAATACTGAGCGAACGAAACGTTCAATTGAAATTAAAAGTGAACCAAAAAAGGAAGTTAAAAGAAATACCGAAACAAACAGAAATACTTCCGGAAATGCTGAAAAAAGTGTTGAACGAAAAACTGTAAAAAGCAGAAAATAACCCACTGAAAAGAGCCGGTATGGTTTCTAGAAAAAATCAAACATATCGGTTCTTAAAAAATTCAAAAAAAAAAGCCCATCATGATTGACGGGCTTTTTTTTAATACAAAATACATTTGAAATTAAGCTTTAATTTTCTTTTCATGAACTAATTTTGCCAATTCCGAAGTTCCGTTTTTTGCCAATGTTTTCAAACCTTTGGAACTAATTTTAACTGTAACAAATTTATTTAGTTCTTTAACCCAAATTCTTTTTTTGTGTAAATTTGGAAGAAATCGGCGTTTCGTTTTATTATGGGCGTGAGAAATACTGCTTCCAAAAATTGGCTCAACACCGGTTAATTCACATCGTCTTGACATTTAATTATCTCCAAATTCTAAAAATTAAGATTTCTAATATAGAAAAAAATATTAAAAAAAACTATTTTTTTAGAATATTTTTGAAGTAATTTATCGAAATTTACCATTTTTAACAGTTTTTACTAAGCTGATTCGCTTGGGGAATTGGTTCTAGAGCCCAATTCTCTATCCAACATAAATAAAGCCGCCTTATCATCACCAATTAAACTAAAATTTTCAACAACCTGCTGAACTGAATTTTCTTCTTCTACCTGTTCATCAATAAACCACTGAAGAAAACTTTTGGTTGGATGATGATTTTCCTGAGTTGCTAAATCAAATAATTTATGAATGCTTTCAGAAATGAACTGCTCGTGTTTAAGAGAATTTTCGAAAACTTCTTTCGGCGATTTCCATTCATTTTCCGGCGCGTCTAATTTACCAAGTTTTACCTTGCCGCCTAATTTTAAAATGTAATCATAAAATTTCATTGCGTGAATTGATTCTTCCTGTGATTGAAGTTTCATCCAACTTGACATTCCTGTTAAATTTTTATTTTCAAAATAAGCCGCCATTGATAAATATAAATATGAAGAATACATCTCCTTATTTAGCTGATCGTTTAACGCTTCTTCAATTTTTTTTGATAACATAGTTCATCCTTTTTTATTTATATAAATAATTTTTCGTAATTATTTTATGGTTATTATTTTTTTGCTAAAGTGATTATATTGTTATTTAAATAATCATTATCTATGAATTTAAATGAAACTTAAAACTTTACTTTTACTCTTTTTATTGTCCTCAATTATTTTTTCCCAGTCGCATAAAAGCATTCATCAGCTTGATCAAGAAAAATATTCTAAAAATATTCCAGAAAATTCAAAAAGTCTAAGTAAAAATAATTCTTCCGAAGCCATAATTCCAATTAATAAAAATAAAACAAAAAATTTAAGTAAAGCTGTTTTTGGTTATTTCCCTGACTGGGAATATGACTCAGACGCACAGCAAAATTTTAATTATGATCTTTTAAGTCATATTGCAATTTTTGATTTTAAACTTTCTTCAAATGGATCAATTAGTGATCCATCAAGTTGGCCGTGGACTGATTTTATAAACAAATCACATGAAAATGGAATTAAATTGATAATGGCAGTAACTAATTTTAACATCAGCGCTGCCGATTTGCACAATGTTTTAACTAGCTCTATTACAAAATGGATTTTTATGAATGCTGTTAAATCGAAAATTAAAAATTATAGTTTGGACGGAGTTAATATTGATTTTGAGGCAATAAATACTGCTGATAGAGGAGACGTGTTAAACGCATTTATGCAGGAACTAACAGATACAGTGCATGCAATTTCACCTGATTTGGAAGTTTCATTTGCGGCACCTGCCGTAAATTGGGGAGGCTGGAATTTAACAAATCTGGCGAAGAGCTGTGATTATCTATTTGTAATGGGATATGATTTTTATGGAAGTTGGAGTACAACAACGGGACCAACTGCGCCATTAGTTGGAGGCAGCTATAATGTAACAAATACTTTAACGGTTCAATATGCAACTGTTACTGCATTTTATCCTGAAAAAATTATTTTAGGTGTTCCTTATTATGGACCAAGCTGGCAAACCTCAACTTTGAAAGAAGGATCATCTGTTGTAAAATTTATTGAATCTTTAAGATTTAAAAATGCTCAGCCTTTAGCAGAGAATTATGGAATTAAATGGTCAACAGCATTTAAAAATTCATGGTATAGTTATTCGCAAAGTTCAAGTAATTATCAAGTTTGGTTTGATAATGATTCCAGTCTTGCGTTAAAATTTGATTTGGCAATTGCTAAAAAGTTAAAGGGAGTTGGAATGTGGGCTTTGGGATATGACGGCTCCAGACCCGAGCTTTGGAATTTAATTGAAAGAAAATTCAGCATTCCAGTTGCGATAAATGAAGAAAAAATAGTAAGTAATTTTAACTTATATCAAAATTATCCTAATCCATTTAATCCGGTAACGAAAATTAAATTTTCAATTCCTTCTAATAAATCAAATCAAATTATTTTTACGAAACTAATTGTTTATGATATTTTAGGAAATCAAATTGAAACTTTAGTTGATGAAAATAAATCACCCGGAAATTATGAAGTTGATTTTAATGCTTCGCGGTTATCCAGCGGCGTTTATTTTTACAAATTATTTTTTACGGATAAATCAATTTCAAAAAAAATGTTAATCTTGAAATAATTGAGCAATTAGATGAAAAATATATTTCCAATTTTTATAATTCTACTTTTTACATTCTGCGGCCAAGAAAAAGAAATTCAAAATGAAGCTGGTAAAGAATCTGTGCATAAAGAGGATTGGAAAAAGGCAAATGCCGGTTTTGAAAACATGAAAATTGAAATATTAGAAAATAAAATTTTGGTAGAAAATAAAATTGGTAAATTCAGAGATCCAAAATTCAGCACAGATGGAACCAAAATATTTTTCACAACTGAAAATTTTAATGAAATTTGGTTGTACAATCTGAAAGAAGAAACATTAAATAAAATTATAACATTACCTCAATGCGGTTATAATTTCCAAATATCTGAAGATGGTGAGAATGTACTTTTTAGGAATAAAGTTAATCAGGGTAAAAAATCATTTTCTATTTTAAGTTATTCATTAAAAAATAAAGCGATAAACGTTATTTACGCTTCTGATAAACGATTAAGTCCGCCTATACTTGGAGATAGTTTAATCTATTGTTTGGAAGAAGCTAAACCTGTGTGTATAAATTATAATAGTAAAAAAGTACAGACGAACTTTTCATCGCCTTTTTTATTTGTTGAAAATAATAAATTACAAAAGGCAACTGAGAAAATTGATACTCTTAAAATTCCAAATAATATTGAACCGGTTGAAAGTTACTATTCAAAAGATTTAGAAAATGTTTTTGTTTTAACTAAGTCAATAGGAATTATTGTTTATAGTAAATTAGGTGATCCGATAAATATCATAAAAGAAGCGAATTATATTTCAAAACTATATAAAAGCAATCTTATAGTTTTTACAAAAGAAGTTAAAGGCGAAGAACAAAAAATAAGTACTAAATTATTTATTGGATTCTTGGAAAGTAACAAGGAAATTGAAATTTTAGCGGATACCGATTATCAAAAATTATATCCCGATTGGTCACCTATCGAAAATAAAATCGTGTTTGCAACTGAAAGCGGCGACTTAAAAATTATTCATTTTAACATTCAGAAAAAGTAGAGGATAATGACAAAGAAGATCATTGTTATAATGTTTATTGTTTGTTCAATAACTTATTCACAGAAAATAAAATTAACAGAAATTAAAAATTTAGAATTAGTCCAATCATATTATCCGCAGTTTAGCAACAGTAACGATAAAATAATTTATACTTCATCAAATTACAAAGGACTATTTTCATACGACTTGAAGAACAATCAAACAGTTTTGATTTCCAATGAAAATGGTGCTGGTTATAAACCAATAGTATTGGATGATAATAAATTTATTTTGAGAAAATTTAATATTGTAAACGGAATTAAAAATTATTCAGTTTACTTTAAGGATGTTAATTCCGATAAAATTGAACTTATTCAAAAAGATAAAAGAGATTTGTTTATTCCAAGTCAGGCTGTAAACTCAAATTTAATATATGTGGATGATTCGAAAATTCAGATAAAGGAAATACCAATTAAGAATCTATCGAAATCCAATACAATTTCAAGAGCAGTTTATTCCAAAAATGACAATTTATTTTTAATTGAAAATGATCAAAAAATCAATATTAGTCCCTTAGGAAAAGGTGTTTACGTATGGGAATCTATTTCTAAAGACGGCGAAAAAATATTATTTTCATTTGGCAATAAAGGTACATTCATTTCCGACAAAGAGGGTCAGATATTATTCAATATTCCTGATGCGCATTATCCTAAATTTTCACCAGATGAAAACTATATATTATACATGAAAGATAAAGATGACGGATATAAATATATTTCCTCTGATTTATACGTTTACTCTTTGAATGAAAAAAAAGAATTTAAGCTTACAGAAACAGACGATAGAATTGAGATGTATCCCAATTGGTCAACAGATCAGACAAAAATAGTGTTTAATTCTGATGATGGTGAAATTTTTATAGCAAATATTAATTTTGAACAATGAAAATAAATTTAAATAAGCGCATAGTTTTTCTTTACTTTATTTTAAGCACTCTTATTGCAGCACAAGATTTTACGGATATAAGAATTTATATAAATCCGGGTCATGGCGGACATGATTCCGATGACAGGTATATAAGTACAACCGGATTTTGGGAGAGCGATGGAAACTTGGCAAAAGGTTTACATTTAAAAGCAATACTCGATTCATTAAACGCGACAACCAGGATCAGCAGATCAACAAATAATACGTCAGATGATCTGCCGCTTTCGGTTATAGTAGCTGACGCAAATAATTTTGACGCGGATTATTTTCAATCCATCCATAGCAATGCGGGTTTTACCGGTTCATCAAATTATACTTTAATTTTATTTCAAGGTTTGGATAATTCTCCTACATATCCAGAAGCCAAAACGATGGGCAGTTATCTTGCCGATGAAATCTATAAAGCGCATAGAACATCTACAAAATATAATAGAGGAGACGCTGATTTTTATGGAACAGGACAGCCATATTTAGGCGTATTAAAGGGATTGACAATGCCCGGAACATTATCGGAAGGTTCATTTCATGATTATATTCCAGAATCTTATAGATTAAGAAATGATGCCTATACAAAGCATGAAGCTTGGGCAATTACAAAAGCTTTTGTAAAATATTTTAATCTTGGACAAATGCAATACGGCGAAATTGCGGGCTGCGTTAGAGATGCGTTTCAAACGGTTGATTATTCTTATATCAATGGCACAAAAGATAAATATAAACCTGCAAATTTAGTTAAAGCAATTCTTCTGCCTGATAGTATTGTCTATAACGGTGATTCCTTTAATAATGGATTTTATTTATTCGATAAAGTCAATCAAGGAAATTATCAACTAATTGTAGAAGCTGAAAACTATCAAAAAGATACGTTTAATGTGGTAGTTGAAAATGGTAAAACGACATTTCTTGATCCAAGTTTAATAGAAGCACCGAATTATTCCGCGCCTGTTATACAAAACAGAAAACCGCAGGAAACAGAAAATGTAAGGCTTGATTCAAAAATTATTTTAGATTTTAATGTGAAAATGGATAAGGCCAATACGCAATTTGCTTTTAAAATATCACCAAGTGTACAAGGAACATTTTCATGGGAAAATAATGATAAGCGATTAATTTTTACTCCGACAAATTATTTAGCCGGAGGAATCGTATATACGGTTAGCCTAAGCATTTTTGCAAAAAGTTATTACGGAACTTTAATTCAAGAACCATTTCAATTTTCGTTTACTACAAGAAGTGGAATGAAATTAGTGAATTCTTACCCTATTCAAAATTCTGAAAATATAAGTCGAACTGTAAAAATTATATTGAAATTCGATGGAGAGCTGAATGTAAATACTTTAGGCGGAAATATATTTTTCCAAGATGAAAATAATAATGATATCGATTTAGTTGTTGTCGAAGTAAATAATGAAATCGGTGTGCTTACTTTTGAACCAATAAATGCACTTGAACCAAACGCCAAATATCAAATAAAAATATTCAAAGGATTAAGCGATACAGAAGGTTCAAATTTAATTTCAGATTCAACAATATTTTTTACGACTGAAAATTCGAACCAAATTGAAGGAAATATTCTATCTGATTTTGAACAAATCGAAAATTGGTCGCAGCCTAATCTTAATGAAAATTCTCATGGTATAGATTTAAGTTACACAAAATTTCAAATTACTAAAAACAAGTTTATTTCTGCATCAAACTCGGGAAATTTAAAATACAAATTTATATCTGATTCATTGGGAATATGTCAAGTAAAAAATATTAGCTCAAACTTAAACGTTGATTTAAAAAATAATTTAGGCATATGGATTTTTGGTGATTTAAGTTTTAATAATGTTCAATTATGGTTCAGCGACGCGGACAACAATTTACTCAAATTTGATGTAGGCATATTAGATTGGACCGGCTGGAAATACAAAATTTTAAATATTTCCGACCAAATGAATTTAAAATTTAACAGCATTGTAATTGAACAAATTAAAAATGCAGGAACAAGCGGAGAAATATATTTTGATGATATTTTGTATGACGTAATTACGGAAATTAAAAATGAAAATATAAATTTACCGGAGAATTTCGTTTTGCGGCAAAATTATCCAAATCCGTTTAATCCAATTACAACAATAGAATATAGTGTCCCGATTATAAATAAATATGAATCTTCAAATGAAGTAAATCCAAATTCAACAAATGTTCAATTATTTATTTATGATATCTTAGGGCGTAAAGTAGAAACACTAATAAAACAGAAACAAAAGCCGGGCAATTATAAATTAACTTGGGATGCGGCAAATTATTCAAGCGGAGTTTACTATTATAAATTGCAAATCGGCGATTTAATTTCAATAAAAAAAATGATTTTGATGAAATAATTATTGATCCGAATTTAGAAGATTTTCAATAGCTTTTTTTGTATCTGCAAATGAAAATTTATATCCAGCATCAATAATTTTTTGCGGAGAAATTCTGCTTCCTTCTAGAACAAGTTCAGACATTTGTCCAAGTAATAACTTTAATAAAGTTGAAGGAACTTTAGGCATAATAAACGGCCGATTTAAAACCTCTGCAATTATAAGTAAAAATTGTTTATTAGTAATAAAAGAGGGAGATACAATATTATAAGCTCCATTGATTTTTTCATTTTCAATACAATATAAAATTATATTAATCACATCTTTTATATGAATCCACGGAATAAATTGACTACCGCTTCCCAATGGAGAACCAATTCCTAATTTAACCGGAATTAACATTTTTTCTAACGCGCCGCCTTTTTGTGAAAGTACTACTCCAAACCTTAATTGAACTGTTCTTAATCCTAATCTTTCAAATTGTTTAGAAGAAGATTCCCACAATTTGCAGACTTCTCCTTGGAAATCATCAGCGGGGCTATCGTCTTCATTTAATATTTTATCTGTAGTTTTTGCTCCATAATACCCAATTGCAGATGCAGAAATAAAAGTTTTGGGTTTGCGAGTTAACTTAGAAATATTTGTATAAAGCAATTCTGCGGATTTAACTCGACTTTCAATAATCTCGTTTTTCCTTTTTTGAGTCCATCTTTTGTCACCAATTCCCGCGCCTGCTAAATGAATAATATGATCTAAATTATCCAAAGCGCCATCTTCAATAATCTGTTTTTCGATATCCCAGAAAAAAACATTATTCGGATTATTTTTATTGAAGCGCGACAGCTTAACTAATTCGTAATTATTTTCTATGAGAAATTTTGAAATTGCTCTTCCGATCAAACCGGATGCGCCGGTAATTAAAATTTTACTCATTTAGAATTCTCAAAATATAAATTTAGTTTCCGTATATAATTCTCTTTTTCTTCATTTGATATGAATGAAGAATTAAATGAATTTTGTGCAAGCTGATAAAGATCGTCTTTAGTTAAATCCAGCGCTTTTGTAACTGCAATATAGTTCTCATTTATATAACCGCCGAAATATGCAGGATCATCTGAATTAACAGTCGAGTTTAATCCTTTACTCAGCATTATTTTTATGGGATGATTTTCAATTTTATCTACATTGCATAATTTTATATTTGATAACGGACAAACTGTCAGCGGCATTTTATTTTTGACTAAATCGTTTACTAAATTATCATCGTCTAAAGATCTATTACCATGGTCTATTCGTGAAACAGATAAATTATTTATTGCGTCCCAAACATATTCAGCGGGACCTTCCTCACCGGCGTGAGCAACTGCTTTATATCCTGCTATTTTTGCTTCTTTAAAAACATTTTTAAATTTAGAAGGCGGATTTCCAATTTCGGAAGAATCCAAACCAACTGCGGTAATTAAATTTTTGTAGGGCAGTGATTGTTCTAATGTATTAAATGCAGAATCTTCATCTAAATGACGAAGAAAGCTCATAATTAATTTTGACGTGATTCCATATTTTTGTTTTGCCGTATCCTGAGCATTTTTAATTCCATTTATAACTGTTTCAAATTCAACACCTCTATCAGTATGAGTTTGCGGATCAAACATAATCTCTGTATGAATAACATTTTGGGAATTTATCTTTTCGAAATATGCTAATGTGAGATCATAAAAATCTTCTTCACTTAAAAGTACATTAGCGCCCGCATAATAAATATCTAAAAATTCTTGAAGATTATTGAACTTATAGGCTGATTTCAATTCATCAACGGAATTATATTTTATTTTCAATTTGTTTCGTTCAGCAATCGCAAACATTAGTTCCGGTTCAAAGGAACCTTCTATATGTAAATGTAATTCTGCCTTAGGCATGTTAATGATAAACTCGTTTAAATCGAATGAACTCAAATGTATCCTCTTAAAATTATTTTCTGTTTCTTTTCTTTATTGGAAGTCTGTAATAACGTGTCTTGTCATACTGATAAAAAGCATTGGCAACAGCGGCAGCTGTTGGGACTAATCCAATTTCTCCAACTCCTTTTGCGCCATGCGGACCATTTGGATCATTTACCTCAATTCCAATCACTTCAATTTGAGGTGTGTTTTTAGCTCTAAGAACTCCCATTTTTCTCAAATGAGTACTTTTGGGTCTTCCTTTTTCCAATTCAATTTCTTCTGATATGGCGTATCCAAGTCCCATGTGAACCGAACCTTCAATTTGTCCTTCAAACAAAGTAGGATTTATAATTTTACCTGCATCATGTGCGGCAACAACTTTTTCAATTTCACCATTATCATTTAATATTACAACTTGTGTTGCATAACTATATGAGTAATGAGTTATTATTTCACCAGTCTTATCTTCAGGTTTTGTTGTCCAATTGCATATCCACTGACCGGAATATGTTTTACCGATAAGATTTTCAATTTTATTACTTTGTAAATCATTTTTAAGTTCTTTACAAGCTTCTTTAATTGAATTCCCAATAATTGATGTTGCTCTTGAAGCTGTTGTCATTCCTGATCTTGCTTCAAAAAAAGTATCAACATCTACTATGATTATATTTGGATCAATTCCTATTTCATCAACCAAGAATTGAACCGCCATAGTGTTCACACCTTGACCCATTTCAGTCCAACCGTGATGCAGAATAATTTTATCTTTTGCGACGATATCGATTTTAACAATTCCTTCATCCGGCATTCCATTGCCAATTCCGGTATTTTTAATACCGCATGCAATACCGGCAAATTTAGAATTCTTAAATATTTCTTTAACAGCAAGTAGTGTTTCTCTTACTCCGGACCCATTGCGAATTATTTGTCCTGTTGAAGTTTGATCTCCATTTTTAATTGCATTGTCATATCTAAACTGCCATCTATCAAATCCGCCTTTTTCGCAAAGCTCATCTATGCAGCTTTCAATAGCAAAAGTAACTTGGTTTACTCCAAATCCGCGCATAGCGCCGCATGGTAAATTATTAGTATAAACTGCTCTGCTAATAATATTAGCGTTGGGAATTGTATAGGCTCCGGTTGAATGTCCCGCAGCTCTTTCCAATACTTTCATTCTAACTGAGGCATAAGCTCCTGTGTCGCCAAGTATATCTACGTTTATAAAAGTTAATTTTCCGTCTTTATTGCATCCAACTTCATAATTCATTCTAAGTGGATGACGTTTAGGATGCATTAAAATAGATTCATCTCTTGTGAGTGTTATCTTAACTGGTCTTTTTAGAAGATAAGAGCACAATGCAGCGTGATGCTGAACGGATAGATCTTCTTTACCGCCAAAACCTCCGCCATTAGGAACAAGAATTACTCTTACTTTATCTTCCGGTAAATTCAGCACTTTAGCTATTTGCGATCTGTCTTCGTAAACGCCTTGGCCTTGAGAATAGATTGTAATTCCCTCATTAGTATTAAGAGCAATAGCAGATTCCGGTTCCATAAACGCATGTTCTATCATTTGTGTATTGTAAATGCCGGACGAAATATATTTTGAGTTTATCCTTGCCTCATCTAAGTTTCCACGCTGTATAATTGTTTCCGATAGTAAGTTTCCAGTTGAATGAATTAATGGTGCGTCTTTATCAAGCGCTTTTTCCATATCAGTCAACGGTTCCAAAATATCATAATCAACTTCAATTGATTTTACTGCATTCCGTGCAACCGTTTGTGTTTCCGCTATAACAATAGCTAAAACATCTCCAACATATCTTGTCTCTTCGCCAATATCAATCATCATCGGCCAATCATTTATTATTAAGCCAGTATTTCTAGAACCTGGAATATCTTTTGCCGTTAATACCTTGCAGACTCCTTGAGTATTTAAAACATTACTGTAATTAATATTTTTAATTATAGACCTTGGGTGATCGCTGAATTTCAATGACCCGAAAACCATTCCGTCGAATTTCATATCATCTACAAAAAGCGCCTTACCAAGTGTTAATTCTGTAGAGCCGTATTTAGGATGACGCGAACCAACTTTTCCATCTGATTTGGGTTTGGGAATTGTTTTGTTTTCTCTAATTGCTTTGGCAGCATATTTAATTGAATCTATAATTTTCGTATAACCGGTGCATCTGCATAAATTTGGAGTTAAGGCATTTCTAATTTCTTCATCACTTGGATCCGAATTATTTTTCAATAAAACTTTTGTCTGCATTACAATTCCCGGAGTGCAAAATCCGCATTGCAATCCTCCTCTTTCTGAAAAAGCATTAGCAAAAATTTCCTGTATTTTATTTTCGATGCCTTCTACTGTATATACATTTCCAGCTTCAATCTTCTTCATTGGAATTGCGCATGCAAGTACCGCCTTTCCGTTTAATTCAACCGTACACGCGCCGCATGATGCTTGAGGAGAACATCCATCTTTGAGCGAAATAATTTCTTCAATATTACGAAGGTATTTTAAAAGTGATAATTCCGGATCGCCGGAATATTCTTTTTGTTTTCCGTTTAATGTAAATTTCATATAATTCTCAAATAAGAATACAGTTAATTAAAAAAACTTATCGGCTTAAAATTACCAATTAAACTAAGTTTCATAATTAACCCAATTCAATTATCACAATGTTTTGATTAAAAATTAATTTTAATCAAATTGACTTTAATCAGAGTTATTAAATCATATTAAATATTGAAAAATTATTTAAGTTAGAAATTAAGTAAATCATTTCTGCCGCTTTATCTAACTTTTTACTGAATTTGATGTTTGTTTCAATATTAACAATATCATAATTTTTATTATATGTTATTTTTGTTTTATCAAATGAATAAATAAAATAATCTTTTTCCAAAATTACTTTTTCTATTTCTCCATTGCTTTTATATTCAATTGAATCTTTACTTAAAAAATAGCAATTATCTTCTTCATCAAAGCTTTCTCTTGTTAAATAAAATTTGGGTTTAGTTAAGTATGGTGCAGAGTTTGTAGGACAAAAAGTATTACAATTGCCGCATTCATTACAAAAATCTCCAATATTAAAAATTTGATATGTTTGTTCAATATTTAAATAATCTGTAACAACTTTTTGTATTGAATCATTTTTACTTACTGAATAAATTGGAATTATTGTTTTATTTGATTCAAATGAAACATTAGCAAAATTTGGACAAACACCGACGCAAATATTACAAATATCATTGCAGTATAAGCATCGTTGTGCTTCTGAAACTGCTTGAATATCACTTAAGTTGGGATGAACTAAATTAAAATTATTACGATCGTCAATACTAATTTCCGGTATATTATTACCGTATTTGCGTAAACTTTGTTTCTTTTGAAATTCAGATAATGATAGTTTATTTTCAATTTCAAGTTTAGTTAAAATATTTTCTTCAGCTGCTTTTTGTATAATTGAAAGAGCCGCATTTTTTCCGTCGGCTATGGCATTTATTAAAGAATCCGCTCCGCGAATAACATCGCCACCGACGTATACATTTGCGAATTGAGTTTCATTATTTTCTTTAATTATCAATTTATCATTTTCAATAAAATCCAAATTTATTTCCTGGCCAATTGCGGTAATTATTGAATCGAATTTCATAGAAAATTCTGAATCAATAATTGGTTTTGGTTTTCTTCTTCCACTTTCATCAGGTTCGCCAAGCTGCATTTTTACGCATGTTAATTCCAGCTTGTTTTCAAGTTTATTTATTGATAGAGGAGAAGTAAGTTCAAATATGTAAATTCCCTCATTGACCAAAGCATTTATTTCTTCTCTATCCGCCGGCATTTCGTTTATTGTTCTTCGGTAAATTACGGCAACATTTCCGTTATTGCCAACAAGTCTTTTTGATGTTCTTGCCGCATCAACCGCGGAATTACCTCCACCAATTATTCCAACAGTCTTCCCTAAATCCAAATCTGTATTATGTCTGACTTTTGATAGAAATTTTAATTGGTCAAATACATTCTCGAGATCTTCACCTTTTATATCTAAGAGTTTTGCTTTTTGTGCTCCAATTCCAATAAAAACAAATTTACTTTCTTCTTTAATTTTACTGAAAAGTTTTGCTGTTACTTTTTGATCAAACAAAAATTTAACTCCGAGAGATTCAATAATTTGAATATCTGATTTAATTTGCTGATCCGTAATTCTAAATGAAGGAATTGTATCGGAAACCATTCCGCCGGCAAAAGATCTACTTTCATAAACTTGAACGTCAAATCCTTCCAACGCTAAAAAATAAGCACACGATAATCCTGCCGGTCCTGCGCCAATTACTGAAACCTTAATACCATTTTTATTTTTCACTATTAAATTTAAATTCTCATCAAATTTTTCCGCGTTGAATCTTTTTATACTTCTGATCAATAGTGGATTGTCGTAATTCATTCTGGTGCATTTTGACTGACATAAATGATCACAAACATTTCCCGTAATATTTGGCAGCGGATTATCTTCCAAAATTACTTTAATGGCTTTATCAAAATTGCCGTTGGCTGTATGATAAATATATTCAGGTACATTTTGCGAAACAGCACACGCTTCAATACAAGGCGCGTAAATACAATCATATTTGGTAAGATCTCGCGAAGTTTTAATATTCTTATATGGGAAAAATGATTTGTAATATTGTTTTTGCTCTAATAACGCTAGTGAATATTTTCGTAGATTTGTTAAACCGGCTTTTGCAATATCATCAGTGCCCGAGACTATTTTAACAAAATTATCAATGCAATTTGAATTCAGTTTAATAAAGTTTTTATCAAGTTCTTCAAAATATTGTGTTAAACGTAAATATCCTCCAGGCTTTAGCAGATCAGAGCAAACGGTTATTGGTTTTAAATTACAAGCTAATGTATCAGAAACGTTAAGAGCATCAACGCCGGCTGAAAATGAAATATCTAATTTACCGTTGAAATCGCTTTGAAGTTTTTCCGCAAGGTTTATGCTTATTGGATGAAGCGCTCGTCCGCTCGTATAAACCATCTTTTCGCTATGAGGAAGCCAGCTTGTCGAATTCAATGATTCCAAAGTATTGGTCAGCTTTAAACCAAATTCAACTTTATTATCGTTGGCACATTTTGAAAGAACATCTATCATATTAAGTGCGTCGGAATATTTTAAGTCATGTTCAAAAGCATCATCGGGTATTGTAATATTATAGCCTAATTTATTATTTAAAATAAATCGTAATCTGTCTGGTCCTAATAATGTTGGATTTAATTTAATAGTAGTATGAAGTTTTTTATTCTCGATTAGATATTTTCCAATACTTTCAATTTCATTTGCGGGACAGCCATGCATTGTAGAGAGAGTTACATTATTTGAAATTTGATCGGGGATTTCAATTTTATGAATGTCCGGATATAAATTTGAAAGTATATTTAATTTATCATCTTTTTCAAATTTACAGTCATTCATTTTCTCAAAAAACCATTGAACGTTTGGTTTTAAAATTCCGTCTAAATTATAACCCACACTCATATTAAATATAAATCCTGCTTGAGTTAAATCCCAGCCGAATTTATGTTTTAGTATGTGAATAATAATCCAAGCGTTCAAATATTCGTCAAATGAATCTTTAATTCTTAATTCTTGAGACCACTCGCAGTTATAGCCTTCATCTTCCATATCGATGCAAGGTTTTGTTACTTCTAATTTATCAAGTGTCTGAACCGTTTTTAACTCTAAATATCTTGCGCCAACCAGCCAAGATGATATAATATTATGAGCCATTTGCGTATGCGGACCCGCGGCAACCCCAACCGGAGTTTCCAACAACTGTCCATATCTTATCATTCGATATGGATCCGATGATTTAGGTATGAAAAGATTTTCTTTGTATAGACCAAAAATTCTTCCATGTTTTTCTTCGTTAAGAATCCATGTCAGAAGTCTTTCAATTGGAATTCTATAAAATTTATCGCTCATCAATAATTATGTTTTTGGTAAAATATAAAATTAAATAATGATAATATGATTAAGAAATTATCAAAAAAAAATATAACTATCAGTAACAAAAAGTTTGAAAATCACATATTATTTTTAAGTTATAATTAAGTACTTTATCTTGATAAAAAAATATATTACAAGAATCTTTAAGATCTTAAAAAGTAATGGTAACTTTATATAACAAATAATTTACAAACAAAATTTGTATTCGATATGAAAATTAAATCATTCTTAATATTAATAATTTCATTCATTTCATTTTTACAGATCCCGACTTATGGGTCCAAGCCGTTAAAAATTGCGATTATAGGATTATCGCATTCACACGTACATGGGTTATTGGGAAGAGCAAATATTGGTGACGTTGAAATTATTGCAATTGTAGAGAAAGACATTGAACTTTCTAAAAGAATGGCAAAAGATTATAACTTACCAAATGAAATATTTTTCACGTCATCCGAAGAAATGTTGAAATCTAAAATGCCGGATGCGGTAGCTGCTTTCGGCTCTATTTATGATCACTTAAATGTGGTTAAAACTTTTGCGCCGCTTGGTATACATGTGATGGTTGAAAAACCCTTGGCGGTAAGTCTTGAGCACGCAAAAGAAATGAAAAAATTGGCTGATAAGAATAATATTCATTTGATAACAAATTATGAGACTACTTGGTATCCTACAAACCAATTAGCATATAAGATGGTTGATTCGGCGAAAATTGGCGAATTAAGAAAACTAGTCGTACATGATGGTCATCAAGGTCCAAAAGAAATAGGAGTTAATAAAGAATTTCTAGATTGGTTAACGGATCCGGTTTTAAATGGAGGAGGCGCTGTTACAGATTTTGGATGTTATGGAGCTGATTTGGTTACTTGGCTGATGAAAGGTGTAAAACCAATATCTGTTACTGCAGTTACACAAACAATAAAGCCTGAAATTTATTCTAAGGTTGATGATGAAGCTACAATAATTCTAAAATATTCTAAAGCGCAAGCAATTATTCAAGCTTCATGGAATTGGCCAATTTCAAGAAAAGATATTGAAATATACGGGCAAAGCGGCTATATAATTTGTGATAATAAATTCGATTTAAGATATAGATTGAATGAGAGAGAAACTGAAAATCGAAAAAAATTAACTGAATTACCTAAACCTTATAATGATCCATTTTCGTTTTTTGCCGCAATGATAAATGGAGAGATTAAATTACAACCTTATGATCTGTCTTCATTAGAAACAAATATTATTGTTGTTGAAATTTTGGACGCGGCAAAACTAAGCTCTAAAACCGGGAAAGCTGTTTATTTGAAATAGTTAAAAATGGGGAAAAATTTTAGCTATTAAATAACATTTGATTTTTAATTTTAATGATCTCCGCGGAAATACTAATTGCAATTTCTTCTGGCGATTCCGCATTTATATCAATTCCAACCGGTGTATGAACTTTTTTAAATAATTCAGGATTTATTCCTTCATCAGTTAAATGTTTGAAAATACTATCTGATTTTTTTGAACTTCCCATTAGACCAATGTACTTTAAATTCATTCCGATTATTGATTTTAATGCTTCTTTATCGCCGTCATGATTTGGAGTTACTATTACCGCATAAGATTTTTTTGATTCGCGAATAAATTTATTTACTTCTTCAAATTTTGTAATAATTTTTTTATGCGAAAATGTATTTTGTTTCATTGTTATTATATCATCTCTTTGATCAAATGTTACAACATAAAAATCCAAGTTCGACATTGCCCGAGAAACCGCCAATCCAACGTGTCCGCCGCCGATTACATAAACCGTATTTAATAAGCCGATATTTTCTTCATACTGCCAATTTTGTTCATCTTCAAAAAATAAATTTATGTCCCTTTCGTTTTCTTTATTTGGAGTGTAATCAAGTCCAAATGGATTTAACCGTAAAACTCCGCTGCTTTGATCTTCCAAATTATCGATAATTTTTTTAACCAAATCTCTTTCTTGAATTGTCATTGTCTGAACAATTAATGTCTGTGTGCCTCCGCAAATCAAGCCGGATGTATGACCTTCCTTTGTTTTGCTGTGATGAAGCTTTCTAATAAAATTTACTGGTTCGGGTTGATCTAATGTCCCTCTAATTTCATTTAAAATATCAAATTCCATTATGCCACCGCCAATCGTTCCGTAAGTTTCCACGTCTTCTGAAATTGCCATTTTAAAACCGGATTTTCCCGGTGAAGATAAACTTGAATCGGCAACAATAAGTAAATTGACTTTAATATTTCTGTTAAGTTTGTTGTAAATGAAAATCCAGAGATCAACTTCTTTCATAATAAATCCATTATTTATTTTCCAATATCAAATTCCTACTTCTTAAACTGGAATCAATTTTCTTATCTTAGTTTCCTATAGAGATGATAAAAGCGGTTTAATAATATTTTGTTAAAATCCTTATGCCTAATTATTCTTATGATCTGAATATCCATATAAGCCCAATAAAACTTTTTCCGGTGTTAGCGGTGATGAAAATTTAATGTTGCTATTAGAATTAAAATTTTTCACTGCATTATAGATAGCAAAGTAAGTTCCAATTGCGTACATAAGCGGAGGTTCACCGATTGCCTTACTTTTTAACGATCCGAATCTATTTTCAGAATCATTAAGAAAATCTATTTCAATAATTTTTGGAATTGAATAAATATCCGGAACTTTATATGCGGAAAGTGAATTGGAAAGTAATTTTCCCGCATCCGAATATTTCAGATCTTCAAGCGTCATCCAGCCAATTCCTTGTACCAAGCCGCCTTCGGCTTGACCAATATCAATTTTATAATCAATACTTTTCCCAAAATCGTGAACAATTTTTACATAATCAATTTCGTAATTGCCTCTAACACAATCAACAGTAGCACAAGTTATGGAAGTTCCGTAAACATGATATGCGAACGGATTTCCTATATTTAATTTTCGATCAAAGTAAATATCCGGCGTAGCGTAAAATTCATGCGATGAAAGATTAATTCTATTTTGATAAGCTTTTTGAATCAGTTCATCCCAAAATAAATCCGTTTCTTTATTATCGAATAAAACTTTTTCATTTACAATTTTAAGCTTTGATGGTTCTTTAATTTTCAATTCAGCTGAGGCAAATTCCAATAATCTTTGTAAAATTGATTCGGAAGCTTTAATTGCGGCATTGCCGTTCAGATCAGAACCGCTGCTTGCAGCTGTGGCTGATGTATTCGCAATTCGCGTTGTATTTGTAGATTCGATTTTTATTCTTTCAATATTTACCGAGAATGTTTTTGCCACTGAAATTTTAATTTTTTCATTAACGCCTTGTCCCATTTCAACTGCGGCTGTACTTACGCCAATACTGCCATCGGTATAAACATGGACCAATGCGCTTGCCTGATTTAACATTGTATTTGTGAACGAAATACCAAAGCATATAGGCATAATTGCAATGCCTTTTTTAAACAACATATTCTTACTGTTATATTCAGATATTTGATCAATGAGTTTGTTAAGTTCGTATTTGTTTTCCGCAGTTTCCCAACTAATAACCGCTTTGGAATCTAGGGCTTTTTGACCATAATAAAAATGGTCATTTCCCGTAATTAAATTCCTTTTTTGAATTTCCATTGCTTCAATATTTAATTTTTCAGCCGCTTTTTTAATCGCACATTCAATTACAAATTTACCCTGCGGACCGCCGAACCCTCTAAACGCGGTAAATGGCGGAAGATTTGTTTTACAACTAACTGCGGTTGCTTTTACGTTTGGAATAAAATAAGAATTAGTTGCATGAAACAATGTCCTTTCTAAAATTGCCGGTGAAAGATCCGCAACAGCTCCTGCATTTTGAAAAAATGTTGTTTGGTAAGCAAGGATCTTCAAATCTTTTGCTAAACCGATTTTAAATTCGGAGGAATATGGATGTCTTTTCCCTGTAAACAATAGGTCATCATGTCGTGATAAAATAAGTTTTACCGGAGTATTTGTGCAATATGCTCCAAGAGAAGCAAGAACTGCCCAGTGTGTTGCTTGATCTTCTTTTCCGCCGAAGGCTCCGCCCAATCTTAAAACATCGACTTCTATTTTATTCATGGGTAGATTAAGAATTCTCGCTGATGCTCTTTGAACCGCGGTTGGGCTTTGAGTAGATGAAATTATTTTAATTCCATTTCCTTCCAGCGGAAACGCGACAGCGCCTTGAGTTTCAAGATATAAATGTTCTTGTCCACCGCTTTCAACAGTTCCTTCAACAATTAAATCGCACTTATTCCACGCTTCTTCAATATTTCCGCTTTCAAAAATTTTTGGTGGCATTATTAATGAATTTGCCGCATATGCTTTTTTAGCGTCAACAATTATTTCAAGTTCTTCAAATTCAATTTCAATTAGTTTTGCAGCTTTATTTGCTATTGCTTGAGTTTCAGCGATTATTAAAACAATCGGTTCGCCAATAAAATTAACATGATCTTCAGCCAATAAGGTTTCATCTTTAATTATTCCACCGACTTGATTTTCTCCCGGAATGTCTTTTGAAGTTATTAACTTAACAACTCCTTTAAGCGCATATGCTTTGCTTAGATCAATATTTTTAATTTTTCCGTGAGCAATTGATGAGACAAAAACTTTTGCGAATAATGTTCCTTCAAATAAAGGTAAATCATCAACAAATAGTGATTTTCCTTGAATATGTTTAATTACATCGGTGTTCAAGTCAAAACCTCATGATTTATTATCTGAGGAAATAATTCAATAAAGTGAGCTTTTATTAATTGTTGTAATAAAAGAGTTTTATATTCTTTACTGCCTCTAATGTCGCTTATAGGAGAAATTTCGGAAACAGCAATCTGCACGGCATCTTTAACAACATGATTACTAATTTTTTGACCAATTAAAAATTCTGATGTTTTTAAAAGTAAAAGCGGAATAGGAGATACGCCGCCGGCTGATATGCGTATGTTTAAAATTTTATTATTTTCTGAATTAATAAAAATTGCGGTGTTAACACTTGCAATATCCAAGTGTTTTCTTTTAGAAACTTTTTCGAAATTAAATGATGAATTTGAATCGGGAATTTTAATGGAAATAAATTCTATGATTTCATTTGAATTTATATCTAATGTTTTATACCCTTTATAAAACTGATCCAATTTTAATATTCTATTTTTATTATTTGAACTTTTTAAAATTAGTTCGGCATTTAATGCTAGCAAAGTAATTGTAATATCAGCTATCGGAGAAGCATTTACAATATTTCCTGCAATGGTAGCGTTATTTCTTATTTGTCTTGAAGCAAAAAGTGTAAACAATTTTTCGAAATTTAATATTGGAAAATATTGCAGAAAATAATTTTTTAATTCTTCAATTGTAGCGGAAGAATGAATCACTATTTCTTCGTTGGTTTCATAAATCTTAAGTTTCGGGACTTTTGAGTGAAAAGATAAATTGTGTGTCAATAATTCATCAGGTTTTTGAACGAACAGATCAGTTCCGCCGGCAATAAATGTAGTATCTTTTACTTCATTTTGTTCAACAAAATCCAAATATATTTTTTTTAGTCTTTCTTCAATTTTATTAAAATATTGAGGTAAAATATTTCCTTCAACAAGACGTTCAATATTATTGTTGGAATTAAAACTATTGCCATTTAAATTCAAAATAATATTATTAATGGATTTTTTAACAGAATTATATCCTGTACATCTGCAGATATTTCCGGCAATAAAATTAATGGCTTCATCATAATTTAAATTACTAGAATTAAGAAAATATCCTGTAAGTGAAACAACAAATCCAGGTGTACAAAATCCACATTGTGAAGCGCCGTGATTTAGGAATTCACTTTGAATTAAATTTGGTATCTCTTGATTTAAACCTTCAATTGTAACTACATGTTTTCCATTTACATTTTGAATGGGGAATAGGCAAGAGTTAATGGTTTTGTATCTTAATTTACCATCTAATACTTCTCCAAGCAAAATAGTACAAGCTCCGCAGTCGCCTTCTTTGCAAACTTCTTTAGTCCCGGTTAATTTTTGATCTTTTCTTATATAATCTAATAATACTTTTGCGGAATTTGTTTTGGTGTGAATATCTTTGTCGTTTAATATGAAGTTAATTTCACTTTCCATGATGGAAAAAAATAAGTTAAGTTAAAGAATTTATCAATGCCTAAAAATAAAATAATTGTTAAAAAATACTTAATAACCGATTAAAACAATGTTCCAATTAAATACAAAAATTTATTATCTCAACATTATGATACAAACAAATTTATCTGCTCCTATAAATTATTAAAATACAGCAATAATCTTGATAATGTGATCTGGCACACACTTTGAATTTTATTTTGAAAAAAAATATCACAACAAATAACTTAGGGAGTATTAAATGTACTTAAAAAAATATTTTATTGTTTTAGTTTTATTGTTCTTTTCAGCAAGCGTTTTTGCCCAAAGTTCTGGAAGCGCTAATGCACTTGTAAAAATTAGTCTAAAAAAAGGATTAAAAATTGAAAATTTGACAGGTGATCTTACATTTCCGGAAACCGTTGTAACCGGCTCAGCACAAAATCCTTCTTCAAGTAATATTGTAAATTTTTTGGTAACTGGACATAAGAGCTCTAATGTAATCGTTGGATTTTCCTCAACTTTAACTTTAACAAGCGGTACTGATAATCTTGTTTTTACTCCTACAGTAGAAAAAACAGGTGAAAGCACAACTTATGCCGCAGGATCTCTGGTATCTGCAGGAAGCGGAAATTCACTTGGTGCAAATGGACTATTAAATTTATGGTTAAGTGGCAGTATTGCTGTTCCGGCTGATGCACCCGCCGGAGACTATTCAGGTACTTTTCAAATGACTGTAACTTATTAATTTCATTGGGGAATTTTTAATTCCCCTAAAATTTAATTAAATAATGAGAAAATATATATTTGTTCTTTTTTTACTGATATCGACTTTGAATATTTATTCTCAGGCAAATGTTAATATATCAACGAATGTTGGAATAACTTTAAGCAACGGAATAGCGTTAAATAAAATTAAAGGCGATTTAGATTTCGGAAATGTTTTATATACAGGTTCAAGTTTAAATTTGTCTAAAACAGCTAACTTAGGCATAGAATATGAAATTACAGGCTTTAGAAATAGGAACGTAAATATTTCATATTCAAGTAGTGTTAATTTAACAAATGCCGGATGGGTAAATCTTTATGGCGGTACAATTGGAATTTTGAGATTTACACCTAAGGTAACTCATACGGGCGGAAATATAAATTATGTCGGCGCCGTTAATCTAAGCAATAATTCAAGAGTAAAATTGACAAATACAAAACCACTTGGAAAATTATACATTTGGATCGGCGGAAACATTATTGGCAGCACAAACCGACCTTATGGAGATTATTCGGGTACTTTTACCTTAACAGTTGCATATTGAGAGAAAAAGAATGCTATATAGTTTTGGATTTTTAACATTTGATGAATTTAAATACGTTTTGATTTTTTACTTAATTATAGAGTAAAAAATTAAATTCTTATTTGATTTTACCGATAATGAATTTGAAATTAGTTTTTATCCTCATGGGTCCTCAGTGGCGTTAGATAATAAGACAATTGAGATCTAACGCCATTTTTTTATTCTTTCATAAGTTCAATCCAATTTTTATTTTTTTATTATGAAAATAATAATCATTGTAATATTATCATTATTTAATTTTGTTGTCGTTTATTCACAGCAAACCGGCTACATAAGTGGAAACGCTTCCGCAAATTTAATTCAGCCGCTTTCAATCGAAGCTAAGTCGGGAGATCTGGATTTCGGCAATATAATTGTAACTGAATCAAATTACTCGGCTAAAATAGAACCAAAATTGGGTAAACTATTTGTTGTTACGGGTCATCCCGGGAAAAATATTACGGTAAGGTTTAACTCGGTTGAACTAACAAATTACGAATGGGCTTCAAAATATAACGGCAAACTCGATAGATTGACCTTTATTCCCAAAGTCGAATTGAAAAGCACTCAGCAAATTTCTGACGGTACAAACATACCTCTTATTAAAAACGGTCAAAAAGGTGAGCTTCAAATATTTGTAGGCGGTGAAATTAATATTAAGCCAAAACAGGAAGTTGGAGATTATACCGGACTATTTATTCTTTCCGTAACATATTAATATTTGTGATTTAAAATAAACAAAACAATTCCTAAATTCGATAATTTGAAAACGAACTTTTAGGAAGTCGATTTTGTGAAATATTATTATGCGGTTTTTTCATTTTTACTTCTATTTTCTGTGAGAGGATTAAGTCAATCTGGTTTATCGGCTAATGCTGAAATTAAAATAAGACTGATAAAATCTGAATTGATGGATATTGAAAAATTATTTCATTCGACTGAAAATTTTAAATCAGATTCAAAGCAGCATCATTTAGGGAAAAGAAATATACTTATTAACACCAATGTAAATGTTATTCATGCAAATATTATCAAAAATCGAAAAGAATCTAATTTCTTTGTGCAATCAGCTAAAAAGATTATTAAATCTGAAGATTATGGCAATATTTCCTATCATCAAATTTTAGAAAACCCAATAATTACTATTGCATTTTAACAATCAATCCAATTATTTCTATAGATAAAATTTGTTTTTTATTATTTTATTATGATTTAATGAAGTTATTTAAAAATTACTTCAATTAAAGCTTCTAACTTATTGTAATGAAATGAACTATTTTTGAAATTTATAAGAAATTATCTAATTTATTATATCAAAAAAATGATTTATGAAACAAATAATTAAGGTTATTTTCGTATTATTTATAGCGGAAGTTACGAGTGTTAATGCGCAGTCTATTATAACTTATAAATATAATGATTTGGAATTTGGGGATGTTTTTATAGGATATGATGAAACGGTTCAAAATACTGATGAAAGAGCCGCACAATTTTATTTTTATCATACAAAAATTTTAAGAGCCGATCTGCTTGTTACATTTAAGCTGCCGAAATTTTTATCAAACGGGAATAGTTCGGCTTCAATAAAATTTCTAAATGACAGCGGAGCTTGGTCATTTTATAACAGGCAATCCGGAAGGACAAATTTTAATCCGAATTCTCCATTAGAGATTAGGCGTGCATTTGTCTACATTCCAATTTACTTATGGCTGGGCGGAACTATTTCAACAAACTCCGGAATTAGTCCGGGAAATTATAACGGTGTAATTACATTAACAATTGAGTTTCTATGAAAAAATTTTTTCTTCTTATTTTATTTTCGTTGCCTATTTATTCTCAAGTGATAATTTCTCCCTACGTTGTTTATATGGATGAAGGAAATAAATTCGGAAGTATGATAATTCAAAATGAATCTTTTGATCCTTATGAAATATCAATTTCTTTTATATTCGGATTTCCTGTTTCAGATTCTTTAGGTAACAGATCAATGCAGTATTTAGAAAATCCGACCGAAGAATATCCTGCTTTAAATAATTGGATTACTGCTTTCCCCAAAAAATTTATTCTTAATTCTAAAGAAAGACAAACAATTAGGCTGATGGTCAAACCGCCAAAAGATATAGCTAAAAGAACTTACTGGACAAGAATTGTGACATCTTCAACACCAATAAACAAAGATACAACCGTTAATAGCGGAAATGGAGTTTCGGCTAAATTAAAATTTGTTTTAAATCAAGTAACAACTGCTATTTACAGAACTGATTCTATATCTACAGATTTAAATATTGAAAATGTATCTTTGATTAAAGACTCAACTGATAGTTATCAGCTTTTATATAAGATGAACCAGTTAGGAAACTCGCCTTATTTCGGTAACTTTAAACTAGAAGTGAAAAATTCAAAAGGAGAGATATTGCTGGATGAGCAGGATTATCTTTCTGTTTATTATAATATAACGCGAAATTATGTTTTGCCCAAAGAAAAATTTACATCCGGAAATTATACCGCTAAATATTTTATAAAGTTCAATGAAAAGGAAGATATTCCCGATAGTAAATTAATCCCGCCGAATGATATTACAAATAATTTCGAGTTTACAATTCCTTGATTTCAAAAGTAAAAAAAAAAATATTGAGACCATTTTATAAAAGCATCTTTTACGCTTTATTTTTAATAGTTATCTTATTTTACTTTTTGGATTTAAGCGCACGATTTATTTTTGAAAATAATGAACAAAAAAAAATTAAAACGCCTGAAATTGCCATTATGGAATTACTGGATAGTGGGGGAGATGAGCTTATTTTAGCAAATTCAAAATCGTCTTGCATGGATTTTGACATTAAAAACAGCGCGAATAAAAATTCATATGATAATTCAGAGAACAGAGAAGAAAATTCATTTAACAAGAAGAATGAATTTATAAATTCAGAAGAAATAATAACCTTTAAAAATAATCGTTTCAATAAAAACAGTTCATTGAAAATAAGTAAATGGAATGAACTTTCTAAAACTAATTTATCTAACAAAGATACTTCGGCTACATCGCTTTCAATTAAAAATAAAAATGTTGATACAACAAACTTAATAAATAATAAAAATAATGATGTTGAAAAACCCGATTCTGAAAACGAAAAATACTCTATAAAATGGAAGCGGGTAAAAAATTCCGAAATGTATGAAATTGTAATCGAAGCTGTTAATAATTCAAATATTTTGAACAATAAATATGTTCAAGTTGTAAATCAAAATTTATTGGATACACTTTTTACTATTGATGATAAAACTTTATTGAATTATGAAAATTACAGATGGAAGTACAGAAGCAAAATAGAAAATACCTGGAGTGATTTTTCGGAATATAATTATTTCAATATCCCAAAAGAAGTACTAAAAGATTCAGTTAACAAAGCTTACGACGATTTAATTTTAAGATTCAAATACGGTAATTATATTGATGAAATGATAATTGCAAAATATAATGAAGGAAATATATTCTTGCCTTTAACCGAAATTCTAAATCTGCTTCAATTAAATCACAATGAAGATATTAATAATTCAAGAATATCAGTTCAAAGTTTAGATAATGAAAAATCCAATAACAGTATTGATTTTGTTAATCTAAACAAGATGATAAAAGGAGCGGAAACTAAAATAAGTTATTCAGATTTTACGCAAACGGAGCTTGAATATTATGTTAAACCAAATTTATTTGAGCAATTAATTTCTGCAAAGTTTGAAATAAATCTTAGAAATTTAGAAATAAAATTCAGCTCGGATAATCAGCTTCCCATGGCTGAAAGGTTTACAAACCAACGAATTTTGCAAAACAAAAGTTCTATAAATGAAGAAAAATATCCATTAAAATTTGATAGGGAGCGGAAATACTTTAGCGGCGGATTTTTCGATTACTCATTATATGGAAGCTATGTTAAAAATGTAAGTCCGTATTATTCAATAAATCTAGGTTTGGGCAATGAAATACTCGGCGGCGATTTTCAAATCAATTCAAGTAACTCAATTTTTAAAAATGAGTTTATGAATAATCAGACGGAATACCGATGGAGATATGCTTTTTTAAATAACCGGAAAATAAGCAGTATTACTTTGGGCAATGAATACGCATACGGTTTGCAGTCATATAGTTTTAGAGGAATTTCAATTACAAATCAGCCATTGGAATTAAGAAAAAATTTCGGCTTTCAGAAATTAACGGAAAAAACATTTCCATTTGCTAATGTAGAAATTTATCATAACAACGAAATAATTGACATATTGCAGGCGGATGCCGATGGGAATTTTAACTTTAATTATCCATTTTCTTACGGTACTACAATCTTAGAATTTAAATATTACGGTACAAACGGCGAAACAAAAACAGAACATAAATTATATCAAATACCAACAAATCAAATACCCGTTGGGGAATTTGATTATAGTTTGAATTTTGGGAAACTAATTTCAACAGATGGATATTTGATTCAGGCTAATTCATCTTATGGAATAAATGATAGAATTACAACGCAACTCGGAACGGATTTGTTTGTCAACGATTTTAAAAATTCATCGATATTTTCTAAAACTTCAGCTAGAGTTTTTGACGGTTATATTGCCAACTTAAATATTGCGCCAAATGCATTTTATGAATTTGAAGTAAATTCAATATTCGCCGATTTAGCAAATTTTAATATCGGCGCAAAATTTTATGAAAAAAATGATAAAATAAATCCGACAAATATTAAGAGTGAAATTGATGGGAATTTTTTTATCCCAATTCAATTGGATGAAAATTATTTAAGCATTTTTGCAAGAGCTAGAAAGATAAATTTTAACGGAATAAATAGATATGATTATTCATTAAGAACGTTTTATGATATTAATAATTTTAGTCCATCGGTAGAATACAATTACGCAAAAATTGCCAATACCGGTTTTATTTCTTCATATTTAAATCTTAGAATGAACTATTCATTTTACATTCCTTATGAGTTTTTAGGAGGAAATATAATTGAATCCAGATTGACCTATAATTTCAATTTAAAGAGATTTGAAAATTTTAATATTTCTTTATCATCAACTTTATTCAGGGATTTAAGGGTACAAATCGCGCATAATATAAATTTCGCTACAAAATTTTCAGATACTCAACTTAGAATTGTACTCGACCTTCCGTTCTTAAGAACAAATACTAATATTTCCAATTCAGTATTTTCACAGTCAATTCTAGGCTCAGTAAATTATAACAGCATATTTGATGAATTTGATTTTCATAATAGGGGAATGGTAGGCAGATCTGCAGCGGCGATTAGATTCTTTTTAGATGAAAATAATAATGATATTTATGACACAAACGAAAAATTAATAACAGATATTGATGTTTCAATTAATGCTATAGCAAATAAAAAGTATTTGGATAATGGAAGAATTCTATTGAATGATTTGGAATCCTATTATAAATTTGATTTAAAATTGAATGAAGGTAGAAATAAAAATCCGGTTTGGGTTCCGGTATTGGATAAATTTAGTTTTATTTCCGATCCAAATCAATTCAAGGAGATTAGCATTCCGTTTTACGAAGCATCGGTTGTAAATGGAATAGTATATAAAATTGTCGCAAATGAAAAAATCCCGCTTGAAGGCATAAATGTTTTTGCTGAAAATTTAATAACTAGTAAAGTTACAAAAATTAAAACACTAAGCGACGGCAGTTTCTATTTATATGGAATATCTTCAGGCAAGTTTAAATTTTATTTGGATGAAACCCAGCTTGAGAAATTAAAATTAAAATCTTATCCGGAAAAATTGAATCTAAATGTTCATTCAATAAATTCCGATGAAAATAATGAAGATATAATTTTTATTTTGAAATGAAATATTTGATTAGTTCAATTGAATAATTTCAATTCGTCTGTTTTGTTCTTGACCTTGCGCCGTATTATTTTCACCAATTGGATTAGATTCTCCAAAACCTTTTGTAAAGATTCTATTTGGACTAATTCCTTTTTCAATTAGCCAATTTTTAACCGATTCAGCACGTTTTTCTGATAGAGTTAAATTAAAATTTGAATCGCCAATACTGTCGGTGTAACCTCTTATTTCAATCTTTAAATTTGAATTTTCATTCAACGAATTAAAAATATTTTGCAATGCATTTTCAGATTCGGAATTAAGTTCGGCAGAAGATAATTGAAATTTTATACCCTGCAAAACGACTGGCTGGTTTGAAGTTAAATTAACTGATTTATAATTAGAATTACTTTTATTGTAATTTAAATTTAGATCTTTTATAAGTGGATTTGTCTTTAAATTATTTACCTCAACTCCATCCGGAATTCCATCTTCATCGGTATCGTTTTTGTTTGGATTTGTTTTTGTTTTAAATATTTCATCCTTATCGCTTAAACCATCTTGATCTGTATCTATAAGAGTTGGATTTGTGTTATATTTATAAACTTCATATCCGTCGCTGATTTCATCTTGATCCGTATCTTTTAAATTTGGGTTAGTTGAATACAGATATATTTCTTCGTTGTCTAAAATATCATCTCCATCGGTATCATTAGAATTAGGATCGGTTAGATATACTTTTGATTCTTCATAATCTGTTAATTTATCATTATCAGAATCTACTTTAAATGGGTTAGTTGAATAAGTATTAATTTCTTCATTGTCGTTAAGTCCGTCTGAATCGGTATCGTTGTTATTCGGATCAGTCCCAATTTCCTCCTCAATTTTCGTTATTATTCCGTCTTTGTCCGGATCGGTTAAATCGCCACCTTCAACAAAAGTAAATCCAATACTTAAAGCATAAAATCCGTCGTTATATTTTTTATTGCTAAAATTGTTTAACTGATCGGTTGTCGTAAAATTATAGCTTACGGTTAAATCAACAATAAGTTTGCTGTTTATCGCAAATTCAACACCGCCGCCGAAAGGGAAGTACAAATCCCATCCGTATTTTTTATTGAATTGTCCGGCAGGCAGATTTATTACATTCCACCTTAACAAACCTAATCCCGTAAAAAAATAAGGACTGTATATTTGAGAATTAAACGGACTTAAATTAATTTTTAAATCTGATGAAATAAAATTTGTTTCCCATTTTTGTTTTTCAAAATCAATACCGGCTAAATTACCAATTCCGAATCCAATTTCACCTTCCCAAACGGAGTTAATCTCGTGTTTAATAAATCCGCGTCCCCATAAAGATAAATTATATGAATCAGTTTCAAACTCAGTGTTTGGAAATAGTAAATTGCTTTGAAGCCCATATTTTACCTGGTAATCATATAATTGGGCTGTATAATTATTTGCAATAAATAGTAATATTAAAAAGAAAATATTTCGCATGAAATATCATCGGAATGAAGAGAGTTTTAATTAAAAAAAACTCCTATTATTTTTTTAACAGGAGTTTTTTAGAAAGGTTTTAGGTCAGTTAATTTTAACGAATTCTATTCGTCTATTTAACCTTCTGCCTTCTGGAGAATTATTGTCGGCAATTGGTTTGTCTTCACCATAACCTTTAGCAACAATTCGCTCAGGAGCAATGCCTTTATTAATAAGCCAATATCTTACCGCGTCGG
Source organism: Ignavibacteriota bacterium (assembly GCA_016713565.1). Taxonomy (NCBI): domain Bacteria; kingdom Pseudomonadati; phylum Ignavibacteriota; species Ignavibacteriota bacterium. The sequence goes on along the minus strand of JADJOX010000007.1, from coordinate 76,448 downwards.
CCCTTTGCTGAGATAGTTTCAAATTCTTTGATGCGTTTCCTACGTTATCGGTATAGCCACTGATCTCAACTTTAATATCCTGGTATGCATTTAATGTATTAAGAACACGAAGCAGCATCTTTTCACTTTCCGGCGTTAATTCTGATTTTGCTGTTTCAAAAGTTACTCCTTCCAGCACAATTGGCGCAGCAATATCAAGAACAATATCATCTTCCGGATTTAACGGATTAGTTTTTCTATCTATTTCAATTTTATCATTAACAGAGCCGCCGTCCGTATCAGCTTTTAGAGGATTGGTATTGAATTTGAAAATTTCATCACCGTCTAATATTCCATCGCCATCAGTATCGCTTTTGGAAGGATCAGTTTTATATCTGTGAATTTCATCACCATCTTTTAATCCATCTTTATCAGTATCGGGACTAATTGGGTTTGTTTTGAATTCATCAATTTCAATTTTATCCTTAATACCGTCCATATCAGAATCCTCACGCAAAGGATCGGTATTATATTTAAGAATTTCGTCCCCATCTGTAATTCCGTCTTTATCCGTATCAATAATATTTGGATTAGTGGTATAAGTTTTTATTTCTTCAGTGTCAGAAATACCATCACCATCACTATCCACACTTAGTGGATCGGTTTTATATTGGTTAAATTCCAATCCATCGCTTAGTCCGTCACCATCGGAATCCGGATTATCCGGATTAGTTCCAATCTCAATTTCCTGACTTTTTGTAAGTCCGTCATTATCGGAATCAGAACTTCCGCCTTCGCCGGTAAATATTATTCCAATTCCCAAATTCCAAAAACCATCGTTAAAATCGCCGCCTTTAACGTAATTTATATAATCAGAAAATAAATAATTATAACCGCCGGATAAATCGAGCAAAACGGAGTTGGATAATTTCATTTCAATGCCCAGTCCAAATGGTGCGTAAAGATCAGTTCCTTTATCTTTGGTTTGCCCGCTTGTTACAACAGGTTTTTCTTCAACCCTCCATTTTGTAAAACCGATTCCAGCATAAGCGTAAGGATTAACAGACTTGGAATTAAACGGACTTAAGAGCAGTCTTAAGTCCGCTGGAATTAAAGATGTTTCCCAATAATTAAAGTTATTATCTTCTCCGGCTAACTTCGCGTATCCGGCTCCGGCTTCAATATCAAAAAGATCAATAACTTTGAAGCGGAGAAATGCTCTTCCAAGATATGATAATTTTAGATCATCATTTTTAAAATCTGTTTCTGGCAATAAACCGGATGCATGCAACCCAACTTTAATTGGATAATCATTTAACTGTGCAAGACTATTTGTATAGCTAAGAATCAAAAGACTTAACATAATTAAATATGATATTTTTTTATGCATTTTGGTTACCTTACATTATTTTTTTAGCAAATCTCTAATTTCTGTCAATAATATTTCTTCTTTACTTGGCGCAGGAGGAGCTGCAGGTGCTGCTTCTTCTTTTTTCTTCATAGAGTTCATTGCTTTTATAACCATAAAAATTGAAAATGCAATTATTAAAAATTCTATAACTGTATTTAGAAAATTACCATATTTCATAACAACAGCTTCTGTTGTTTCTGTTGCTTCTTTTACAATAATACCCATTTTAGAAAAATCTACGCCGCCAAGTAAAACTCCTATTGGAGGCATAATAACATCTTGAACTAAGGAGTTGATGATTTTACCAAAAGCTCCGCCAATTACAATACCAACTGCCATATCAATTACATTACCGCGCATGGCAAATTCTTTAAATTCTTTAATCATACTCATAGGGGGATCTCCTAATTTTTTTGTTTAAAATAATGCGTAAGCAATACCAATTTGTAATGCTTCTTTAACTTGTGTTCTTTTAATTTGGTTTTCATCATAAATTAGTAACACATTAAGGTTTACATTTACCAATTTACTAACTTGCGCAGTTAAGGTGTTGTCAAATCTTACATCCCAAACATCAAGTTCATTAAAGGCACTAAATAATCTTAATTCGCTCGTGTAAAATAAATTGTCATCAAGTTTGAAATTTGCTGATGTAACGGACTCAATACCGGTTTCAAATTTGAACTTTTCAATTTCATTAACAGTTTCTATATCGTCGGAATATCCATTGAATTTGCTTGTAAAAGTTTCTTGAAAGCCTAATCCTAATCTGGTTGTAAAATTATCGGAAATTTTGTAAGCCATACCGATTGACTGCATTAAATAACCCGGGTCAAAAAAAGCTGCAGTTTGAATTGGTGAATCTCCGCTATAATCATAACCATTTGCCAATACAGTTCTAAATGTATTTGCAAAATAAGGCTCAGCGAACCAGCCCGCGTTGTAAGTTAAAAGATCCTCTAAAAATATTTCGTTGTCGGTTGTTTTATAATCTTCGGAACCTAATTTTGTTTTGCCGAAAGCCATTTTTAATTTGTTTGTAAATGACCATGGTTTATCAAAATAGTCTAATCCAAAATTACCGTAAACTGTAAATGCCAAAGCATCTTCACCGCCTTGAGTCCAATTATCCAATGCAATTTGGCTAATATTTAAACCGGCAACTCCAAGAGGGAGCCATGTTTTCTGAGCAACACTATCTTTTTTTGCATCTTCGGCAAAAATAGTCACTGCAAATAATAATGTTATTAAAAAGATTTTACGCATTTTTTCTCCTATAATGTTGATAAATAAAGCCCCCTTTATTTGTGATTTAAATCACTGTAAAATATATAACAGTTACGATTATTCCAAATTTTGAATTTATACAATTTGAATTTCCTCAATTTCTTTTATTGACTCATTGCCAATAGGCAGCCACAAAAAACTGAATAATTTTATTGAAATATTTGGCTTTTTGGGTCTTATTTTTAACGTTTCAAGCTGTTCAATCGAAAGATCATATTTATCTTGAAGTAAATTTAGTTCTTCCTGAAGTTTATCTTGAATTCCGGTCATCTGCTGATTCAGAACTTCTAACTCATCTTCTGCTCGGTTTATGTCACCTGATTCTTTCATGGCTCTTCCGGCAGATTTCATTGCGGTGCCGGCTTTACTTATTGTTGAAGTACTTAAAGCTTTTTTACCAAATAATGCACCTAAAATTGTTGAACCAACGGAAATAGCCGTTTGCAGTTTTACCTGTGTAGACTGAGATTTTTCTCTTTCAATTTTCTCCTGAGCTCTTCTAATTTTATCATCAATTACTTGAATTTTTCTCTGGTATCTTTCTTTAATTATATCCATATCTTTATCGCGCTGTTCTCTCGTTATTTGAGAAAGTCTAATTTTAAAGTCGCGGTCACTTTCCAATGGCATTGAAGTTTGTTTAAGACTAGGGCTATTATAAATTTCCAATGAATAATCGCTTGTCAAATAATCCTCAAAGAATTTCTGCCAAACCGCAATATTTTTATCATTTTTAGCTGAATTTGGTAATTCGGAATATTTAATATTTTGATTTGCATCTTTAACTAAATAATTTTCCTCGACCTTAACTTCGTAACCGTCTTTCCACTTTACCGAAATTACGTCGTTTGTAATAGGAACAATGAAGCTCGAAGATTTTTTAAAGTCGATACCTTTAGTTTTCTCTAAAAAATTAATATCCGCATGTGCATAAATATAAGGTTGATAAATTGTATTTGCGATTTCAGAATCGCTTATTTCGCGATTTAGATAAATTGCTTTAATTTCATTCGGCAACGGGTTAACTGAAATTTTACTTAAATTTAAATTGACCGAATTTATATCGGTACTGTCTTCAGAAACATTTGGATTTTTTAAATCCTTAATTTGATTTCTGGTTAATGGACCTCTTAAATACGACATTGCCCATCTCGTGTTAAAAATAACGGGATGCGGTTCGTGTACATTATGCAATAAGAATACTCTGTTATCTAAACCGGATAAAATTTTATCAATTTGATTTCGGTCAAACTTTCCGCCGCCTTCTAAAGTAGCGCCTTCCAATCCGTCTAAAACCCGCATTCTGTCGCGTTCTGTTTGCAGTCTACCTATAAACCAAGTGCCCGCATTAGATAAGCTCTTGTAATCTAAATCCACAGGATTTTGTGTTGCTAAAACTAGTCCTACTCCAAAAGCTCTTGCTTGTTTTAACAAAGTTAAAAACGGTTTTTTTGTAGGCGGATTTGAAACGGGCGGCAAATAACCAAAAATTTCATCTACATAAAGCATAGCACGCAGACTTGTAGTTCCTGACTGCATTCTAACCCAGCCGATTAGTTGATTTAACAATAATGAAGTGAAAAACATTCTTTCGGAATCTGATAAATGAGCGGTATAAAAAATTGATGTTTTTGGTTTTCCGGTATTTGAATAAAGCAGTTTATCTATATCTAGAGCTTCACCGGTAAGCCAAGATTGAAATCCCGGTGCAGATAAAATATTATTTAACTGCATTGCCAATTCAAATCTTTCTTTTTCAGGATAAAACGATTCAATATCAAATACGCCAATTTTTGTAAATGGCGGATTTTGTACATTTTGGATTATTGCGGCAAGATCAAGATCTTTTTTATTTGCCCAGTGAAATTGTATAATATTTGACAATAAAATATGTTCTTTACTTTTAAGCGGATCAGCGTCAATACCTAATAAACCCAATAAACTTGCCGTTGTTGCGGAAATTTTATCGCCAAAAAGATCTCCGTCATCAATTATTTCATCCGCGGGAGCTTTAAAAGAATCCAAAATAGAAACCGGCGTTCCGGCTGTACTTCCCGGTGTATAGATTATAAAATCGGAAGTTTCTCTCAACATTTTGATTCTGTTTCCATCTTGTCCCCACTGCTGCAAACCGTTTTTCCAAAGTTGGGCTTGTGAATTTGCAAATTCCTCTGGTGAAACACCTTTTCTTTCAGCATCAGATTTATTTATCCATGGAAAGAAATCTTTACCTTCCAAATTCGGGAATGTTAACAGTAAATTTGTTATATCTCCTTTAGGGTCAACTACTAAAGCCGGAATATGATCAATCGCAGCTTCTTCCAATAAAGAAATACATAAGCCAGTTTTTCCGCTGCCTGTCATTCCCACACAAACCGCGTGTGTAGTCAAATCCTTTGAATCATATAAAACCAAATCTTCTTTTGTAGTTTTTGATATTGGATCGAAAATTTTCCCTAAATAAAATGCTCCAAGTTTTTCGAAATCAGCCATAATTCACTCACTTTATTTTTAATTGATTAGAATTTCTTACAAACGGTAAATTACAATTGGTACCAATTTATAAAATATTATAAACTAAATTCGATTTTTTTTAATGCTAACTGATTTTATAAAAATGACTTATGTCGTTTTATGCATTGTTATACATTGTTTAAATCTATTCTGTCTTATTTGTCAAAATTGATTATTTTTTGTCCAACAAAAAATTAATGAAAGTAGGAAAATGAAAATTAAATCAATTTATATTTATCTTGGAATCTTTTTACTAGCTTTGATGGTTATTGTTTATTTTACCGTACAAAGTAAATCAACAGAAATGAGCATTGCAAATAATGAAATGCCTAAAGATAATGTCCATTCACAATTTAATAATTCTCAGCCGCCAAGCGGTTCAAATGTATCAAATGAATTTAAAAGTAAATTAAAGTCGTTAGAAGAATATGTGGATAAAAATCCCAATGATACCGCAAAAGTGCGGGAATATGCCGATTTGTTATATGGTTCACACAATCCCAAAAAGTCGATCGAACTTTATGAATCAATTTTAGAAAAAGACTCAAAAAGAATTGATATTTTAATGAGTCTGGCAATAGTAGAGTTTGAACAAAATAATTTTAACGAAGCCGAAAGTTATATTAGGAAAATTTTGGATATAAATCCTAAAAATGTTGAAGCAATTTATAATTTGGGAGTTATGCAGGCTAGGAATGGAGATTTTTTAAAAGCTAAAGAAAATTGGACAAAGATAATAAATGAATTTCCCAATCATAAATTAATTGGAACTGTTAAAACTGCTCTTTCAAGACTTGAAACCAAGAAAAATTGATAAGTTGAAATACTAAATTATTGATTAAAAAAGATGCGATTTTTAAAAACAATCGCATCTAAATATTAATTATATAACTTAATTTTAATAAAGCGTTTTGCAAGAAATCCAAAACTTTATTTTGAAAAAAGATTAAATCCCTTTTTGTTAACTCTGCATTTATATATTGAATTTGTTTCATCTTCAGTAATGTACAATGTCATTAAATCTTCATCAGCAAATTCAACGTTGCTTGGTTTCTTACCAGGAGTTTTGATTTTCTTTAAAATTTTTCCTTCAGGTGAAATTACGTAAATATTTCCACCACCAAAATGAGCTGCATAAAGATTTCCATCTTCATCAAAATTAAAACCATCCGGATCTCCGCCGGGAATTTCAACAAATACTTTTTTATCATCCAAACTTCCGTCGGAATTTATTCTAAAACTTAATATTCTTGATTTTGCGGATTCCGATAAATATAGTCTTTCGGTTTTTGGTGAAATTCCTATTCCGTTTGGGAATGCAATACTATCTTGAACTAACAAAACAGTTTTTGTTGAAAAATTATAATAGAAAACTCTGCCGTCAAATATTTCATGTCCCCAAGTTTTGGGATCGGTAAAATATAAGTTCCCATTTTCATCAAGAGTCAAATCATTGGGTTTGTTAAATTTAGAACCATTGTACCCATCAATTAAAATTTCAGTTTTTCCATTACCGCTGAAATTCAAAATTACGCCATTACCAAAATCTGCTGCTATAAGTGTTCCATTGGGTCGCGCGATCATTCCATTTGTATTCTTAAAAGTTGAGTCGGATGCCAAAAGAAATGTATCAATTTTAGAACCGGAAATTCTTGTTATCCAATTTCCGTAACAATTGGAAGAATACAAATTCCCATTATTATCGTAAGTAATTCCTTCCGGAAATTTCTGATTATCGGCAACCAATTCCCAATCGGAAAATTCAATATTATCTTGCGGGAATATTGAGATTGTAATTAAAAAAAATATTAATAAAAAAAATCTATTCAAAATTTATCCTTCTCAATATTCAACGAAATAATTTAAAATTTTAATTGCATTTTTAAGCTTTCTTTTCAATTGGATTAAATTTAAATCCTTTAATTGGCTCTCTTAAAGTTAATACAGGACAAGGAGCTTTTCTAACAACTTTTTCAGCGGTACTTCCAAAAAGTAAATGTTCCATTCCGGTGTGTCCGTGAGTCGCAATAATAATTAAGTCGATATCCAATTCTCTTGCGGTTTCATTAATTTCTACGAAAGGTTTACCGGTCCTTATAATAGTTTCAACGGGAATTCCCTGACCTATTTCTTCCTTTGCCAATGATTCAAGTTCTTCTTTTGCTCGCTCATTTAATTCAGTATCTGTAACGGGAAAAGTAACTTGCCCCATGCTGAAATCAGAGGGGTAGATTACCGGTTCAACCACATAAACAAGAAAAATTTTAGAATTAAATTTTTTGGAAAAGTTTACGGTGTAGCGAAGTGCATTTTTTGAATAATTGGAAAAATCAATTGGGACCAATATTTTTGTTATAGTTTCCATAATATAAACTCCTATATTAAATAATGGTTTTATTAAGTATAAAATAATTTATTTAGCTAAGGAAATTTCTAACAAAATTAAGTTAATCAAAAATACCGGATTCTGCAACTCTCCAAATTTTCTGACATGGGAATTTATTCTCATATAAAGCTCTGCCAACAATTACAGAATCAATTCCGCAAGCATAATTTTCTTGTACTTTCATTAAATCGGAGAAGCCGGAAATTCCACCGGACAAAGTAACTTTTGTATTGGTTGCATCGGCAATTTTTCTGCAAAATTCAATATTTGGTCCATCCATCATGCCGTTTCTAAGCACATCTGTTATAACAAATCTATTTATACCAATTTCCGATAACTGCTTTGAAAATTCTATAGCAGAAATACCGGCTTTTTCTTTTCTAGCATGGACAACTAATTCTTCATTTATAACATCAATTGCTGCAGAAATTTTTAAAGGACCAAATTTTTCAAATATTCTTTTAAATTCTTTTGGATTTGAAAATGCAAGTGAGCCAATTACTAATCGAAAAACGCCTAAATTTAAGATTTCTTCCGCATCGGCAATATTTGTAATGCCACCGCCAAATTCAATTGGAATTATTACCGATTCGCAAATTTGTCCGATTAGATCGAGATTTTTGCGGGAATGTTCGCGTGAAAGATCGAAATCAACAACATGTATAACTTTAGCATTTTCCGATCTCCAAATCATTGCCATTTCAACAGGATCATTTCCATATGCTTTACAATCTAATTCGGGAATTCCTTGAACAATTCGTACTGTTTTCCTATCCTTAATATCTATAGACGGAATCACTAATATCTTTCTCATTTTATTTTACCCAAATCCCATTATTTTTTATAGTTTTTCTGCTAATAACTAGCTTTTGAATTTCACTCGTTCCTTCGAAAATTCTTAATATTCTTGCGTCTCGGTAAAATCTTTCAATTGGCAATTCTCTTGAAAATCCCATTCCGCCGTGAATTTGCAAAGCCATATCGGCAACTTCAGATACCGCTTCCGAACAAAACAATTTAACTATAGCGGCATCCTGCATTACGTCTTCTTTTTTATCGTATTTCTCCGCTACTCTGTATAAAATACTTTCCATCGCAAATATTTTTGTTGTAATGTCGGAAATCATAAATTGAATTCCTTGAAACTTTGAAATCGGCTGATTGAATTGCTTTCTTTGGTTTGCATATTCCACCGAAAGCTTCAACATTTCTTTTGCAGCACCAAGACTAGCTGCCCCGATTCCAATTCTTCCCGCGTCCAATGTTTTCATTGCAATTACAAAACCTCTTCCATCAGAACCTATTAAATTTTCTTGGGGAATTTCCACATTTTCAAAAGTAACTGTATTCGTTACACTTCCTTTTATTCCAAGTTTTTTTTCATTTGGTCCAATTGAAATTCCTGGGAAATTTTTTTCAACTACAAATCCGGTTATACCTTTTTCTGTTCTCGCAAAAACCGAAAAAACATCCGCCAGCGCAGCGTTTGTAATCCATATTTTTTGACCATTTAATATCCATTTTGTTCCGTCAAATTTAGCATTGGTCTGAAGATTAAAAGCATCTGAACCTGCTTCCGGTTCTGTAAGTGCAAATGCCGCAATTTTTTTGCCGGAAGTCAAATCGAACATATATTTTTGTTTTAATTCTTCTGAGCCGCCAATATAAATTGCGTTTGTCCCAATTGATTGATGTGCGCCGATCAATGTTGCGGTAGAACCGCAAGCTTTTGTAACTTCTTCCTGCGCAATACAAAATCCGTATTCACCAAAACCGCCGCCTCCGTATTTTTCTGGAAAAGCCGTTCCTAACAATCCAACTTCTGCAATTTTATTTATTAATTCTCTTGGTATTTCTTCATTTTGATCAATTTTTGCCGCCAATGGTCTAATTTCAGAATCGGTAAAATCTATCACCATTTCTCGTAACATTTTTAATTCTTCAGTAGTTGCCATTAATCCCCGAAAAGATTTATGAATTTAAATCACTAACATAATTATAACATTATTTGCAGAATTCTCTAAAATAGATTTAGTAAAAATGAATGCGAAAATTTTAAAATAATAACTCAAACTTTGGCAAAATTCAACATAATATTTAATTATCCGATTATATGCAAAACTTAAAAAAATTAAATGGGGGAATGATGACAACAATATTAGATAATGAATTTGCGACTCTAAAACATTATCCTGAAAAGAAAATTGTACACCATGTAATTAAAAAGTTTTTGTTTGGTGATAATTTTAGAAATTTTATGCTTAAAGCCGCGGATGTTTTCGTTCAGCAGAAATGTACAAAATGGCTTTCCGACGATAGAGGAAATTCGGCTTTAAAACCTGAAGATTTAGAATGGGCGCACACAAATTGGGAACCTAAAATATTCAAAGCCGGATGGAAATTCTGGGCAATTATTTTGCCTGAAAAAGTTGTTGGACAAATGAATATGAAAAAAATTATTGAAAGATATCAAGGCATGGGAGTAAAAGTGAATGTTTTTAGTGATCCGCAAGTCGCAATGGCGTGGTTAGAAAAACAATAATTCAGTGTAATTTATTAATCTGAATCAATAAAGGTTATCACGTTTCAATGCTAAAATTGAAAACGCGATAACCTTTTTTTTTATGCAAAAAAGAAATAATAAATTATAACAATTAAAACAATTGGTCCAATTAACTTTAATAATTCAACAACCAACTCATTTTTCGTAATCTTTTCTTCATTTTTATTATTATTAGTAGGCATTTTTTCCTCGCAAATTTTACTTAAATTTTTTAGAAATATTTGTTTAATTAATAAATTAAGCAAAATAGGGAGGAGGGCGCGAAATGATTTTTATTGTTGAATAACTTAATTTTCTCGAATCCGCAGAAACTGTTAGATACTTGAAAAATTTTATTCTTGTAGAAAAACTCTGCTTGATATAATAAATTTGATAATATTTTATATTTTCAAAGTTAGTTTCATGTACGTTTGATTGTATAATATTGTTCAATTTTTCATATAAAATTGCAATATTAGTCAAAGAGTTTGTATATACATACTCATTGGAATTGGTCTGGGATAATTCAGATTTTTTAAATTTTATAATCGGGTGGCAGAAATAAATAATTACTAAAAAGTAAATAATAACTTCGAATATAAAATATTTTTTTATAAACTTATTTAATTCATTTATCACAATTTTACAAATAGAAAAATTTAACAAAAATAATCATAAACAAATTAGAAATAAAGCATAAAAGAGTATAAATAAAGATTTTAACAAAATTTTAAATAAAACCATACCACTAATGGATTCTTTTTATTTTGAAAATAAAAGCAGTTTAGCGTTTTTGGCATTCATCCTGAAAAATCCCAAAGCGTACTTTCCAATATTGAAAAAATAAAACCATTTATTAAGGAAGAAAATTATCTTCTTCAGCTTACTGATCAATATCAAAGAATAAAATGTGATCTCGAAAATCTGAAATTGGCATTGAATGGTAAAAAATTTAAGGGAAAATTGTTATTTCCTGTTGTAGAAAAATCAAATGAAAATTCTATTGAGTTTGGCACTATTGAACAATTAAATATTACCATTAGTCAAAACAAAAAAAATGAAAAGACTGAGTTTATAATTACACCAAGTTTACCTGTTATAGAATCAAAATTAAAAGAACAACTTGATAAATCTTGGACTTTTGCGTTGAACTTTGTGAAAGAACAATATAAAGTTTTCGATAAAAATTTCCTTATTACGGTTCAATTTGTAAATAAACTTGGAATCTACGAAGGCAATTCGTTAGGTATTGCACTAACCATTGGTTTTATTCAAGAGTTATTCAGATTTTATGATTTACGAGAAATTATATCGTTTAATGATGATATTATTGTTACCGGATCTATGGATGATGAAGGAAATATTTTAAATGTCGGGGAGGAAATATTAAAGTCGAAAACTCAAATTGTTTTCTTCTCCACAGCCTCAAAATTCATTATTCCGTTCGAAGAATATAAATTTACAGAGGTAGTTTGGACTAAACTCAAGAGTCAATTTCCTAATCGAAATTTAGAAATTATAACGGTAAAAAAACTCAATGACATTATTAATAGAAGAGATATAATAAAAATTGACAAAAAAAACCTTATTACTTGGATTTGGAAAAAAATATATAAAAGTAAAATACTTTTGCTGACGATAATATTTATTTTTATAACAAGATTGTTTTTTTTCTTAATAAGTATTGATAATAATCCATACAAACTTGATGTTGAAAAAGACCACTTTATTGTTAAAAATATTAGTGGTGAAATTCTTTGGACAAAAAAATCGCCCAGTATAAAATATATTATAGAAAGGAGATATTTCAAATCGGAAAAGTTTTTATCAAGCTTTGGAAACATTTTTGATATTGATGATGATGGGACAAATGAAGTCTTGCTGACAAATTCAGAAATGTTTGCGCCGTTGACCATGTATAATTATAAAGGTGAAAAAATCTGGGAATATTTTCATTATGACAGTATAGAAACAAAAAATGAAAAATTTACAGGACGTTATGGAATTACCGGAATAATTGATACAATTAATGAAGGCGGCACAAGGACTGTTATAATTTGGTTCCAACACAACAATTATTATCCAAACGGCATTATGAAATTAAATATGCTGACAGGAAAACCAAATGGTAAAATTTTATGGCATCCGGGCGGATTAGTTGGTGCGGTATTAAATGATTTTAATAATGATGGAATAAAAGAAATAATTGCCGGCGGAATTTCAAACGGAATGCATAGAGCATTTTTGTTTTCAATAGATCATAATAAACTTGAAGGTACATTCCCTACAAATGAGAATTATAAATTTTTAAATATGAAAACAGCTGACTTTAATAATTACATTTTATTTCCCTTAACCGATATAGGAAAATTATATTTTGATAAGTATAACGCGGTTTCGCATGAACCGCTTATTGAAGGGAATAAAATAAGAGTTACAATTAACGAAGGCAGCAATGATATTTACAAAAATAAATTTTGGTACGGAGTAGAATTCAATAAAAATCTAACCCCGACACACATATTAATTGGAGATAATGCGAGCGTTGATAGAGACAGGCTGGTCAAAAATGGAAAACTAAAATATCCGTTGACTGATACTTTTGAGTTTAGAAAAATTATTATGAATAAAATTGAATTCTGGAACGGCGAAAAATTTGTTAAATTTTTTGCTCCAAATAAAAATATTAATGAAAAAGAATAAAAAATATGAATAATACTCATAGAAGATTCAACGCTTTAACAAATGAATGGATTTTGGTTTCACCAAACAGAACACAAAGACCATGGCAGGGACAGAATGAAGTTGAATTCAAAACAGTAAAACCTGAGTACGATCCGCAATGTTATTTGTGTCCAAATAATATTAGAGCAAATGGAGAAAAAAATCCCGACTATAAAAGCACATATATTTTTGTAAATGATTATAGTTCGTTAAAATTAAATGTTGAAAAATTTTCAATCGATGAGAATAATTTAATAAAAGCTGAATCAGAAGAAGGCATATGTAAAGTAATTTGTTTCTCTCCAAAACATAATTTAACCCTTACTGAATTATCACTCGAGGAAATTGAAAACGTAATTATAACCTGGCAGAATGAATATGATAAAATCGGAAGTATGAAAGAAATTAACTATGTTCAGATTTTTGAAAATAAAGGCGCAATAATGGGCGCAAGCAATCCACATCCACACGGTCAAATTTGGGCACAGCATTCAATACCAATGGAACCGCTTAAAGAGCAAATAAATTTTCAGAAATATTTCGACGCACATAATTCAACTATTTTAAGTGATTATCTTAAACTTGAAAATGAAAAAAACGAGAGAATCATTTTTGAAAATGAAAGATTTACTGTTCTAATACCATTTTGGGCGGTTTGGCCTTTTGAATCAATGATAATCTCTAAACTTCCTTTGAATAATATCTTACAATTTGATCAAAAATCTATAAAAGATTATGCAGAAGTGATTAAAATTTTATCAACTGCTTATGATAAAATTTTCAATGTTTCATTTCCCTATTCGGCAGGAATTCATCAAGCTCCCACTGATGGAAAACTTCATCCCGAATGGCATTTTCACATGCATTTTTTTCCGCCTTTATTGAGGTCGGCAACTATAAAAAAATTTATGGTTGGATATGAAATGCTCGCAAATCCGCAAAGAGATATCACAGCGGAAACGGCTGCCGAAATTTTAAAAAAACTAATTAGAAATTAAAATCAAATAAATATGAAAACAAAATTGACTATTACTGATATTGAAAAAAACTTTAAAACCATTTACGGGAATGATGAAAATGTGATTGACAATCAGAAAAAAAGATATGCGTCATTGATTCGGAATTATTACGAGAATTTTAATGTCTCTGAAAAAACTTGGATTTTAAGTACACCCGGCAGAACAGAACTAAGCGGTAATCATACAGACCACAACGGCGGAAAAGTGATTGCTGCAAGTATAAATTTAGATACGTTAATTATGTTTTCCGGAGAAGAAAATTATATTAAACTGAAATCAGATAAATACAATGAAACATTTATTGTTGATATCTCTGATCTGGAAATTAAAGAAGAAGAAAAAGGAACCACAAAATCAATTATAAGGGGTATACTTTCTGGTTTTAAAAAAAATGGATTTAAGGTTGGCGGATTTAGCGGATATTTGGTCAGCGATGTTATTCAAGGTTCAGGACTTAGCTCTTCAGCTTCGGTTGAAGTTGCCATTGGGTCGGTTATAAATTTTTTATATAATGATAATACTATATCACCCGAAGTTATTTCAAAAATAGGTCAGTTTGCCGAAAACGAATATTTTGGAAAACCATGCGGATTGATGGATCAAGTTGCCTGTGCATCCGGCGGAATTGTAACAATTGATTTTAAAGATAACGAAAATCCAAAAATAGTAAACATTGCATTTGATTTAGAAGAATTTGATTACAAATTGCTGGTTGTTGATACTGGTGGAACTCACCAAAATTTAACGGATGAGTATGCCGCAATTCCATTTGAAATGAAGCAGATTGCAAATTATTTTGGAAAAGTGAAATGTGCTGAATTGAATTATGAGGAAGTTCTAAAATCAATTTACGAACTTAGGCAAAAGTTTTCCGATAGAGCAATTCTTAGGGTGATTCATTTCTTACAAGAAAATTTGAGAGTTGAAGAACAAGTAAATGCTCTAATTAAAAAAGATTTCCGCAAATTTATTGACCTTGTTAAAAACTCCGGAAATTCATCATATAAATATTTACAAAATGTTTATTCATCAAAAAATGTAAACGAACAGCCTCTTTCCTTAGCCTTGGCAATTACAGAAAATTTTTTAATGGATGTAAATGAAGGCGCATGTCGTATTCATGGAGGTGGTTTCGCAGGTACAATTCAGGTATTTATTCCAAATAAATATGTTGAGGATTATATCAAGATAATAGAAAAAATATTCGGCAAAAATTCAGTTTCAGTGTTGAGCATAAGACAATCAGGTTCATTCGTATTAAATTTTTAAATAAGAATTGACAAATAATTCTGTTGAATATTAAGCCTTGAAATTTAAATCAAATTAAATAAAAAAAAATCCAAATCGATTATTACATGTTATAATTTAAGGAATTACCAAATGGGGGAGATTTGGATATATTCTCTTAGTGGTTTCGCTTTTATTGCAATTATTTTTTACATTGTTAAAAAATCGTTAGCAACCGAAAAAGTGAAATACGGAGATTACCAAGCACGAATAAAACATTTTACAGTAAAAATTGCCTTGAATCCGAATGATGCTTCAGCATATTATGAACGAGGAATTGCTCAACTGAAAACTCAGAATAGAAAAGCAGCGCTTGAAGATTTGAAGATTGCAGCAAGTCACGGCGATACGAGAGCTTATCAAGTAATTGAACAAAATAATCTTGAAACAGATTATTTGATTAACTCAAGAAATGTAAATGTTAACAGCATTATTAATTCTAATAAGTACGATGATTATAAGGGCTCGATTTCTGATTATGATAAAGTTCTGAAAGCGAATCCGCAAAATTCAACTGCTTATTTTATGCGCGCTGAAATTAAGGAGCTTTATAATGATTTATCCGGCGCTCTTGACGATTTAAATAACGCATTAAAGTATAATAATAAATATACAGTTGCGTATTATAAACGCGGTGAAATTAAATTGAAATTAGAAGATTTTGAAGGTGCAAGATTGGATCTAAAAACATCACTTTCGCTTGGTTATAACAAATCTTCTAAATTACTCGAAAAAATTAATAGTCAATTAGTTTAATTCGTTGTTATTTCATTAAACTATACATAGACTTTTTCGTCGAATTCAAAATTTTCTCCATCGACATTAACTTTTATATCTTTGAGAATTTTTGAAATAAGATAATCAATTGTTCTAACCGAATAACCAAGTTTTAAAACAATACTTTTACAAAAATCTTTTTCGTTGTTAGTAATTTTGCAGTCTATCATCATCATAAAAACTAAATCAATTATATGCTGCATTTTTTCTTCGCGTGTTTTGGGAAGTTCTAGATGAAATTCATTTTCTGAAAATATAATACGGTATATTGAATTTAAATCAATCTCAAATCTTTTTGCAATTTCAATAAGCAGTTTTTTTTCACTGTCCGCAAATTTACCGTCGGCTAATGCGCAATTGTATAGATTAATAATTTGTGAGATTCGAGAATTTAAATCCTCTAAGTTCATTTGTCCCCCTTAATAAATAGAATAAACTATCTTATTATCGGAAGTTAGTATAAAAACTTTATGACTATAAATTAAATTTTATTCAAATGTTGAAATTAAAATTAAAAATTGGGCCAAAAAATAAGTTGATAATATCAAAAATTGAGCTGATTGGAATTTTGTTATGAATTTATTAAATGCTATAAGAATGTCTGATATTACAAATAAAAGTATTCCACTTGCAAAGATTAAAGATGAACTGTTTTTATAAAAATTTATTTGCTCAAGTGATTGCCAAAGTAAGCTAAAAAGTATAATCCCATAAAGAATTAAATAATTCTTTTTTGTTTGGACTCTGTTTATTATTTGTCGGTAGAACATAATAAAGGCAAAAACAATAATGAAAAAAATAATTATGTTAAAATGCGGATGAAACTGTAGCAGCAAGTAAGTAATAAAAAATAAATGTGTTATTAAAAAAGATATTAAACCGAAATAGAAATACTTTTTATTTATTAAAAGTAAATCGCCTGCTAAAGAAAAAATAAATCCTAAAAAAATAAATAACTTATTTGATTGGAACAGATCTTTTGAAAGCAGGCAATAAAAAATTATAAACAGCAATGGCAGTGGCTTCGTAAAATAAACAGCATTAGGAAACTTATAATCTGTAAAAATATGAATCGCAGATATTACGAAAAACAAAATAATAATATTAGTTTCCAATTAATTAACAGCCGCATTTTCGGTAGATGAATCAATTTTATTTGTTACGTATCTAAATATAAATAAAGCTATTGCGGCAATTGATGCAATTCCAACAAAGTAATACCACAAAACATGAGCGTTGGCATAAATTGCCATTTTTTCTGCTTCAGATATTCCAATTGGTAAAGTCGAAGGGTCCGGACAATAAGCATCCAACAAAAATCCTGAAAGAAAAAACCCAATTAAGTAAGAAAAGAAAGAATGCAAATGACTAAAACCCATGTAAGTTCCTTCTTCGCCTTCGGGTGCTTGAAGCGCAAAATATTCTAAAAATCTGGGAGATATAAAACATTCTGCAATACCTTGAATTCCTATACCAATGATCATCATAACAGTTAAAGGATGCATTGTAAACAGTCCGAGAATATTTATCGAATTTCCGGTAATAGATTCCAATGTCTGACTTGAAGCCATTGCCAATGCCGAAAACGGCATAATTATCATTCCAATTAGCATTACAGAAACTGCTTTATATTTTTTAAATAATTGAGTTATAAATACAACAAAAAGTACAACAACTAAAGGATTAACATTAGCCAGCCATTCGGGTTTTGCTTGTTCGCCTAAAAGTCGGATAACATATTTTGGCATTGTTGCATACAACTGATGTTGAATTAACCAAAAACCGGAAACGATAAGAATTAATAATATTAATCTTGGAGTCATTAAAATTGCCTTCAGCGACTTTAAAATTTCAGAGAATGATTTAGATTTTTCAATTCTATTTTCATCTATTTTAAAAATAAAAATCGCGAATAATAATGCAATAAAAGACATTCCCGCGGAAAAGAAGTTTACATATTCCAAGCCAATTCCTTGTCTGATGGAAGGAACAACGGTCTTGCCGCCGAAAGCGCCAATATTCACAATCCAATAAAATAAAGAAAAACCTCTTGCCTTGTTTTCGGCATTTGTGGTTTTTGCTACTGTTCCGGTTATTAAAGGTTTAATAAATGATGCACCTACAACAACTATCAATAGAAAAACAACGACAAGAAATTTTGAGTGAAATATGCCTAAGAAAAAATATCCTACAGTTAAAAATACAAAAGCCAGTATCAATCCATTTTTAAAACCAATTTTATCGCTAATTGCGCCTGTAAAGGGAGGGAAAAAATAAATTAAAGCTCCGAAAATTCCGGCAATTATTCCGGTTTCAATGTCAGTAAATCCAATAATATTTGTCAAGTATAATGTTATAATAATAAAAAAACCATAGTAAGCGGCTCTTTCAAGAAGTTCCATAAAATTAGCTAACCAAAATTCCTTAGGAAAACTCCAGCCGTTTAATTTATTTATATCAGTCACTCAACCTCCAAATACAGAAATGAATAATTATTTAAAACTACGAATATTACCTTAAAAATTCTGACTAATTATAAAAATAAATAATATATAAAGTTTTTTATACTTGACAAAAAAAAAATTTACTGATATAATTACTGTTAATATTATGAGTTACTTGAAAAAAAATATTACAAGCTGTAAATCAATCGCGTTAAACAATAACGTTGATATCGATATTTTTATTAACCTACCAATTAGCATCATCGTGATTCTTGGAATTAACCTTATTCTCAGCCTCATTATTATTGGCTAGAATAAAAGGTCATTCCCGGAAATAAAATCCTTTAATTAATTTTGGAATGACCTTAAAAAGAGGTGTTAGATTGGTATATTTTTTTGAGGTAATGTGAGATCAGATACAATTAAAAAAGGTTATGATAAAGCTCCCCACAGAAGTTTATTAAAAGCTACAGGCGTTATTAAAAGTGATGAAGATTTTAATAAACCTTTTATCGGTATATGTAATTCTTACATAGATTTAATTCCAGGTCATGTTCACCTTCAAGAGTTCGGAAAGGTAATAAAAGATGCGGTAAGAAAATTCGGCGGCGTTCCATTTGAATTTAATACGATTGGCGTTGATGATGGAATTGCGATGGGTCACATTGGAATGCGCTATTCGCTCGCAAGCAGGGAAATAATAGCCGACTCTGTCGAAACAGTAGTTGAAGCTCATAGATTGGATGGAATGATCTGCATTCCGAATTGCGATAAAATTGTACCCGGAATGTTAATGGGTGCCGTCAGAGTTAACGTTCCAACAATTTTTATTTCCGGCGGGCCAATGAAAGCCGGTAAATTGTCAAACGGAAAATCAAGTGACTTGATAACGGTATTCGAAGGCGTTGGAAAATATCAATCAGGCGAAATAGGAGATGCTGAATTAAAAGAATTGGAAGATGTAAGCTGTCCAACATGCGGATCTTGTTCGGGAATGTTTACCGCAAATTCCATGAATTGTCTTATGGAAGCTATTGGTATTGCGCTTCCTGGCAACGGAACAATTTTAGCCATTGACGAAGGACGAAAAAAATTGGCAGAAAAAGCGGCAAAACAAATTTTTATGCTTATTGAAAAGGATATTAAACCTTTAGATATTATAACTAACAATTCTATAAGAAATGCGATCACATTGGATGTTGCAATGGGTGGAAGTACCAATACTATTTTGCACACCTTGGCAATTGCCAATGAAGCCGGAATTGAAATTGACCTTAATGAAATAAATAAAATTTCGGAAAATACTCCGAATATTTGTAAAGTTAGTCCGGCCCGACCTGATATTCATATTGAAGATGTAGAATATGCCGGTGGGATTTCCGCAATCATTAATGAGCTTTCCAAAGACAAAAAATTAATTTCAAATGATGTAATTACAGTAACTGGAAAAACATTATTAGAAAATGTTAATGAATCTAAAATTTTAAATAATGAAGTAATTAGAACCTTAGATAATGCATATTCAAAAACCGGCGGTTTAACAGTGCTGTTTGGAAATTTGGCAAAAGACGGAGCTATTGTTAAAACTGCAGCCGTTGATAAAGAAATGCTAGTACATAAAGGTCCGGCTGTGATTTTTGAAAGTCAAGATGATGCATTAGAAGGAATAAAAAATAATTCAGTAAAAGCGGGCGACGTAGTTGTAATCAGATTTGAAGGACCTAAAGGTGGACCCGGAATGCCTGAAATGCTCGCACCAACAAGTGCTATAATGGGAATGGGTTTAGGAAGCAAAGTAGCTTTGATTACTGACGGAAGATTTTCAGGAGGAACAAGAGGTGCTTGTATCGGACACGTTTCGCCGGAAGCTGCCGAAGGCGGAGTTATCGCAATTGTTAAAAACGGAGATATTATTTCAATTGATATACCTAATAAGAAATTAGAAGTACTTTTGAGTGAAGAGGAAATAAATAATAGATTACAAAATTTAACTAAGTTTGAACCCAAAATTAAAAAAGGATTTTTAGCAAGGTATACTAAATTAGTAACTTCTGCTAATACCGGCGCAATATTAAAAATCTAAAATATAGATGGAAGGAAAAGAAAATGAGCACATCAAAAAAAATGTCAGGTGCTGAAATATTTTTTGAAGCATTAAAAAAAGAAAATGTAGAAGTTATTTTTGGCTATCCCGGTGGAGCAACACTTAAAATTTATGAAAAATTATACGATGTGGATTTCCTACAACATATTTTAGTTAGACACGAACAGGGTGCAACTCATATGGCTAAAGGTTATGCGATGGTAACAGGTAAGCCGGGCGTTGTTTTGGTTACTTCTGGGCCAGGCGCAACAAATACAGTTACCGGAATCGCTGATGCTTAT
Organism: Ignavibacteriota bacterium; assembly: GCA_016713565.1. Classification (NCBI taxonomy): domain Bacteria; kingdom Pseudomonadati; phylum Ignavibacteriota; species Ignavibacteriota bacterium. The sequence continues at coordinate 55,693 of JADJOX010000007.1, read as the reverse complement.
ATGGATTCTGTTCCATTGGTTGTTTTTACCGGACAAGTTGCAACTCACTTGATTGGAAACGATGCTTTTCAAGAAGCCGATATTGTCGGAATTACTCGTCCAATAACCAAACATAATTTTTTAGTCAGATCTGTTGATGAATTAGCTTCAACAATTCAAAAAGCATTTTTCATTGCTTCAACGGGAAGGCCTGGACCTGTTCTTGTTGACTTACCAAAAAATATTATTGCTATGGAAACGGAATTTGTTTACCCATCCAAAATTGATATTAGAGGATATAAGCCTCAGTATAAAGGGCATATCAACCAAATTAAAAAGGCTGCGCAAATTATACAAAATGCTAAAAAACCTTTGTTGTATGTCGGCGGCGGCGTTATAATGTCCAATGGAAATAAAGAACTTCAAGTTTTAGCCAAAGAAAATAATTTACCGGTTACCATGACTTTACAAGGATTAGGAGCTTTCCCCGGAACTGATCCGCAATCATTGGGAATGCTAGGAATGCATGGAACATTTTGGGCTAATATGGCAATTAACGAATGCGATGTATTAGTAGCATTGGGCGCTAGATTTGATGACCGGGTTACAGGTAATATTGAAACATTTTCAAAAAATTCATATAAAATTCACGTTGATATTGATCCAACAGCTATTGACAAAAATGTTTTGGTTGATCTGCCGATTGTTGGGGATGTAAAACATGTAATCGCTGAAATTGCGGCGGAGATTGAGCATAAACAGGATCTTACTCCATGGTGGAATCAAATTAATCAATGGAGAACTGATTGTCCTTTATGCTACGATAAAGATGATATAAAATTGCGCACCGAATATGTAATTGAAAGGATTTCCGAAGCTACTAAAGGAGACGCAATAATTGTTACCGATGTTGGTCAGCATCAAATGTGGGTTGCTCAATATTATAAATTTACAAATCCCAGATCTCACGTAACCAGCGGCGGATTAGGCACAATGGGATTTTCTGTTCCGGCTTCAATTGGCGCTGCATTTGCGGGAACAAATAAAACAATCATATCATTCAGCGGAGACGGCGGATTCCAGATGAATATCCAGGAGCTTATTACAGCCGTTGCGCATAAACTCCCGATAAAGTTTATAATTATTAACAATAGTTTCCTCGGAATGGTTAGGCAGTGGCAGGAGTTGTATCATGCGGAAAAATACAGCTTTACCGATTTAAGTAAGAGCAATCCTGATTTTACAAAAGTTGCTGAGGCATTTGGAGTTAAATCATATTCAACCGATAGAATGGATGAGGTGGATACATTACTTGAAAAAGTATTGAACTATAATGATGGTCCAACACTTATCGAATTCAAAGTCGTAAAGGAAGATATGGTATTTCCGATGGTTCCAGCCGGTGGTTCAGTTAGTGATATGATATTGAAAAGACTTAATCCTAAAAAAATGGTGTAATAAATGAAAAGAATAATTTCTGTATTAGTAGAAAATACTTTCGGCGCTTTTGATCGTGTAGCGACCATGTTCAGCGGAAAAGGATTTAATATTGAATCTATTTCAATTGGACAAACCGAGATAGACGAAGTATCTAGAATGACGATCGTTACAGAAGGGAATGATCAGATTTTAGACCAAGTTGTTAAACAGCTCAATAGATTAATTGATACAATTAAAGTGGTTGATTTAAGTAAAGAACCAAAAACAGTGCGTGAACTCGCTTTGTTAAAAGTTAATTTAGAAAACAATTCTATTCATGAAATTAAAAATTTAAGTGATATTTTCAGAGGAAAAGTTGTTGATATAAACAACAAAAGCATAACATTGGAAATTACCGGCCCGCCGGAAAAAATAGAAGCCGCGGTAAATGTTTTTCTACCGTTTGGCATTAAGGAAATGGCTAGATCAGGAACAATTGCCATGAAAAGAGGAGAACAAATAATTCCGGCACAAAAGAAAATTAAATCAAAATAGATGGAGTAACAATGAAAGTTTATTATGATCAAGATGCATCATTAGATCTACTAAAAAATAAGAAAATTGCGGTTCTTGGATATGGAAGTCAAGGTCACGCACATTCGCTAAATCTTAAAGACAGCGGAATGAACGTGTGCGTTGGTTTAAAAGAATCAAGCAAAAATTGGAAAGTTGCGGAAGAAGCTGGACTTAAAGTCTATACTGTTTCTGATGCGGTAAAGAATTCAAATGTGATAATGATTCTTTTACCTGACCAATTTCAGAAAGAAGTTTATGATGCGGAAATAGCTCCTTACTTAAAAGAAGGAGATACATTAGCGTTCGGTCACGGTTTTAATATTCATTACAAACAAATTGTTCCTCCTGCAAATGTTAACGTTATGATGATTGCTCCTAAAAGTCCCGGACATTTGGTAAGAAGAACTTTTGAACAAGGCAATGGTGTACCATGCTTGATAGCAGTTCATCAAGATTATTCCGGCAACACAAAAGATTTGGCGTTAGCTTGGGCAAAAGGTATTGGCGGAACAAAAGCCGGTGTTATAGAAACGAATTTCAAAGATGAAACCGAAACAGATCTTTTTGGCGAACAAGCCGTATTATGCGGTGGTTCAGCGGAATTAATTAAAGCCGGATTTGAAGTTTTGGTTGACGCCGGATATCCACCTGAACTGGCATATTTTGAATGCATGCACGAGATGAAATTAATTGTTGATTTATATTATGAAGGCGGACTTTCCAGAATGAATTTCTCAGTAAGCGATACTGCAGAATACGGTGGAATGACTCGCGGACCAAGACTTATTACAGAAGAAACAAAAAAGGAAATGAAGAAAATATTAACCGAAGTTCAGGACGGAAGTTTTGCAAATGAATTTATTTCCGAAATTAAAAACGGTTCGCAAAATTTTGGAAAACTTCGTAGCTCAAACCAGCAGCACGGAATTGAAAAAGTTGGAGGTGAACTGAGGAAAATGATGTCTTGGCTTTTAAGAACAAATAAAAAATAATGGTGGAAAATGAATTATAAAATCGCACTTTTACCTGGCGACGGAATTGGAATAGAAGTTACACAAGCTGCTATAAAAGTAATGGAGTTTGTTGCTGAAAAATTCAACGTAAAATTAGAGTTCAACGAATATGCTATCGGTGGAAATTCTTATGATAAATTCGGAACGCCGTTAACACAAGAGACCTTAGATGGATGTTATAGTTCGGATGCAGTTTTCTTGGGTGCCGTTGGCGGTCTGCAATGGGAAAAACTTCCGCATCACTTGAAACCGGAAGCCGCTTTGCTAAAACTGAGAGAAAGTTTGGGGCTGTTCGCTAATATTCGTCCCGCAAAAATTTATCCCTCTATGCTGGATAATTCTACTTTAAAAAAAGAAGTACTTGAAGGTACTGATTTTATTGTGCTGCGCGAATTGACCGGCGGAATTTATTTCGGCAAACCGAGAGGTATGGATGAAAACAAAGGTTGGAACACGATGGTTTACACAACCGAAGAAGTTGAAAGAATTGCAAGAAAGGCATTTGAAATTGCTTCCAAAAGAGAAAAAGTTGTGACAAGTGTTGATAAAGCAAACGTTCTTGAAGTTTCGCAGTTTTGGCGAAACACGGTTGAAAAAATTCATAAAGAATATCCCGGAATAAAATTAAACCACATGTATGTGGATAACGCGGCAATGCAAATCGTTAGAAATCCCAAACAGTTTGACGTAATTCTCACATCAAATATTTTTGGTGATATTTTAAGTGATATTGCCGGAATGATAACCGGAAGTTTGGGAATGCTGCCATCGGCGAGTATTGGAACTAAATATTCATTATATGAACCTGTACACGGCAGCGCACCAGATATTGCCGGACAAAATAAAGCAAATCCTATAGCGGCAATTTCTTCTTCGGCAATGCTATTCGATCTTTCATTTGGAATGACAAAAGCCGCAGAAATTATAGAAAGAGCTATTTCATTAACATTGGATGAAGGTTTTAGAACCGTTGATATTGCTTCATCTGATAGTAAAGTTGTTTCAACAACAGAAATGACATCTTTAATTATAAATAATATTGAGAAAATTTTTGCAGATGAATCAATAGGAGTTTTTTTACTTTAATCTAAGTAAACGAGGCGGATGTGAAAGAAAAAATTATAATATTTGATACAACATTAAGAGACGGCGAACAATCTCCGGGTGCATCGTTAAACATTTATGAAAAATTGGAAATTGCCCATCAACTTGCCAAATTAAATGTTGATGTTATTGAAGCGGGTTTTCCTATTTCTTCTCCTGCGCAATTTGACGCAGTTCACGCAATTTCATCAGAAGTTGAAAGAACAATTGCCGGGCTTGCAAGAGCAAATGAGAAAGATATTGAATCTGCTTTTAAAGCACTTCAACCCGCCAAACAAAAAAGAATTCATACTTTTACAAGTACATCTGATTATCATATTCTTGGAAAGTTCGGGCATGAAAAATATGGTCGTTCATTAGAAGAAAAACGTAAAACGATTTTAAAAATGGCATACGATTCAGTTGCATACGCAAAAAGTCTTTGTGACGACGTGGAATTTTCGGCGGAAGATGCTGGGCGTACGGAAATAGGTTATTTAGCTGAAGTAATTGAAACCGCAATAGCAGCGGGCGCAACAACAGTAAACATTCCTGATACTACAGGCTACACATTCCCAACCGAATTCGGCAATAAAATAAAAGAATTAAAACGTAGAGTCGGAAATATTGATAAAGCGATTATTAGCGTACATTGTCATAATGATCTTGGCTTAGCAGTAGCAAATTCAATTGCATCAATTGAAAATGGTGCGCGGCAAATTGAATGTACGGTTAATGGAATTGGTGAACGTGCCGGAAACGCATCTCTTGAAGAAATTGTGATGGCGTTAAAAGTTAGAGCTGATCTTATGAACTTTGATACTGAAATTAATACTCGAGAAATATATAACTCAAGTAAATTAGTTTCAGGGTTTACCGGCATTTTAGTTCAACGTAATAAAGCAATAGTCGGCGAAAATGCGTTCGCTCATGAATCTGGAATTCATCAGGACGGAATGCTGAAAAATAGAGAAACTTATGAAATTATGACCCCGGAAATAGTCGGCTATCCTAAAACAAAAATTATTTTAGGAAGACATTCAGGCAGACACGGATTAAAAGCAAGACTTAAAGAACTTGGTTATGAAATTGAAGAAGAACAGTTAATTCAAATTTATGATGAATTCACAAAACTTGCCGATAAAAAGAAAGAAGTATTCGATGAAGATCTTAGGATTTTAATGGGAGACACTGTTGCCCATAAAGACGAACAATTTACTTTGGATCATCTGCAAATAACTTCTGGATCAAATTCAATACCAAATGCTGTTGTAAGAATAAAAGTTGATAATGAAATTATTCAAGAATCGGCAATTGGCGACGGACCAATAGACGCTGTATTCAATGCTATTGAAAGAGCATTAAAAATTCACCCTGAAGTGGAATCATATAATGTTAGATCAGTTACTTCTGGCAGACAGGCAATGGGCGAAGTGTTAGTTAGAATTCGAAGCAATTCGAAATCCTATACCGGCAGAGGAACTTCTACCGACGTTATTGAAGCAAGCGCGCTTGCGTATCTTAGCGCGTTAAACAAAAAAAATACCTCATTAAAATTAGAACAGAATTTTAACTCACAAAATGAAATGACAAAAGCTGTATAAAGGATAAATTTATGGGAATGACAATAACCGAAAAAATACTGGCAAGATCTGCCGGAATGAGAAATGTAACTCCGGGAGAAAGTGTTTGGCTAAACGTTGATACACTTATGACTCATGATGTATGCGGACCGCCAACGATTGGGATTTGGAAAGAACAGTTTGGTGAAAAAGCAAAAATTTGGGATAAAGATAAATTAGTGATTTTTCCGGATCATTATATTTTTACTGCCAACAAACACGCGAACAGAAATGTAGAAATTTTAAGACAGTTTGCCAATGACTATCAAGTTGATAATTATTATGACGTTGGAACCGAAAGATATAAAGGTGTTTGCCATATTGCGTTAGCCGAAGAAGGTTATAACGTACCCGGAAAAGTTTTAATTGGAACAGATTCTCATACTTGCACATCTGGCGCATTTGGAATGTTTTCTACCGGTGTTGGAAATACAGACGCGGCTTTTATTCTTGGTACAGGGAAAATTTGGGAAAAAATTCCTGAAACTATGAAATTTACTTTTAATGGAACTCTGCCAAAATATTTAACCGCAAAAGACTTGATATTAGCAATTCTTGGAGATATAACAACAGACGGTGGAACTTACAGAGCATTGGAGTTTGACGGCGAAGGTGTATTTTCTTTGGAAATGAATGAACGAATGACTCTTACAAATATGGCAATTGAAGCAGGAGCAATGAATGGTATTATAGCAGCAGATTCTGTAACCGAAGATTATGTAAAGTCCAAAGGTGTTTATGAATATGAAATTTTTAATTCTGACGCTGATGCAAAATATTTTAGCAAGTTTACGTATGATGTAAATAAAATGGAACCAATAGTTGCAAAACCGCATAGTCCGGATAATAAAGATACCGTTAGAAATGTTCAAGGAACAAATTTAACAAAAGCTTATATCGGCTCATGTACTGGCGGAAAACTAACTGATTTTATTTTTGCCGCAAAAATTATTTTTGGAAATAAAGTTAAAGTCCCAACTTTTATAGTGCCGGCTTCGACTCAAGTTGCAAAAGAATTGGAAGTAGAAAGCTATAATGGAATATCATTAAAAGAGATTTTCCAAAATGCTGGATGTGTAATTGCTCAAAGCTCTTGCGCTGCTTGTCTTGGCGGACCGGATGATACAGTAGGAAGAAGTGTTGACAAGGATGTTGTTATTTCAACAACGAATAGAAATTTCCCCGGAAGAATGGGAAGCAAAAAATCAGAAGTTTATCTTGCATCACCACTAACTGTTGCAGCTTCTGCTGTTACAGGTGTTATTACTGATCCGAGAGATTTCTTAATTTAAGTTTCCCAATAATAATTCTGAAAATTGAATTAAACAAAAAGGTTAATATGGATAAAAAAATTAAAGGCAGAGCATTTGTTTTAGGTGATAATATTGATACCGATCAAATAATTCCTGCGGAGCATTTGGTTTATAGTCTTACTGATGAAGAAGAATCAAAAAAATACGGACAATTTGCCTTATCCGGAGTTCCAATAAATCAAGCCGGATTACCAGACGGAGGAAAACCGTTTATTGAAGGCGACAATTATTTGTCTGAATTTAATATTCTGATTGGAGGATCTAATTTCGGCTGCGGATCATCACGTGAACACGCCCCGTTCGCGTTAAATATGGCCGGTGTAAAAGCGATAATTGCCGAATCCTATGCTAGAATTTTTTACAGAAATTCTGTTGATGGCGGATTTTTGGTCCCGCTTGAGTCTCCCGTAAAACTAAATAAGGAAATTGAAACTAAAGATGAGATTGAGATTGATCTTGAAAATTATTCTTTGTTAAATATTTCTAAAAATAAAAAATACGAATTAAAGCCTCTAGGAAGCGTTCTTCCAATTGTAGAAGCCGGCGGTATTTTTGAGTATGCAAGAAAAAATAATATGATATAACTAACCAAGAAAATAAAATGAAAATAGAATTATTTGACACAACTTTGCGGGATGGAACTCAAGGTGAAAAAATTAACCTTTCGCTTCAGGACAAACTTTTAATTACTCAAAAATTGGATTCATTCGGCATTGATATTATTGAGGGCGGATGGCCTGGCAGTAATCCAAAGGATGAAGAATATTTTCGTTTGGTGAGAAATTTGGATTTATCCCATTCAAAAATTTGTGCATTTGGTTCAACCGCAAGATATCCTGATAAAATTAAGGAAGATCACAATCTACAATTATTGTTAAAAGCTGAATCACCTTATATTTCAATATTTGGAAAAACATGGCGCTTTCATTCCGAGGTTAGTTTGGGTTTAACTGATTCACAAAATGAAGAATTGATTTTTAATTCTGTTGAATATTTAGGTACAGAAGGAAGGCAGGTAATTTTTGATGCCGAACATTTTTTTGACGGCTACAAAGATGATAGAAGCTTTGCTTTTAAAATGATAAAAGCAGCTGAAAATGCCGGCGCAAAAGTTTTAGTATTGTGCGATACCAACGGCGGTACATTGCCAAATGAAATTTTTGATATTGTAACCGATGTTAAAAATAATTTTAATATTCCAATTGGAATACACGCTCATAATGATGGTGATCTTGGCGTCGCAAATACTTTGATGGCCGTGAGAGCAGGCGCCGTGCACGTTCAAGGAACTATGAATGGTGTGGGTGAAAGATGCGGAAACGCAAATCTTTCAAGCATTATACCCAATTTAAAATTTAAGATGAACAAAGAATTTTCCGGTTCATTGGACGTTTCCAAGTTAACATCAATGTCGCATTTTATTTCAGAAATAATGAACATTGAACCAAACACTCGAGCTGCGTTTGTCGGAAATTCTGCATTTGCGCATAAAGGCGGAATACACGTAAGTTCAGTCTTGAAAGACAGTAGAATGTATGAGCATCTTAGTCCAAGCGCGGTTGGCAATAAACAAAGAGTAGTTGTTTCTGATCTTGCCGGACAAAGTAATATTAGATATAAAGCAAAAGAATTTGGCATTAACCTTCCTGAAGAAAAAGAATTCAGCAAAAATTTTGTTAATTATTTAAAAACTATGGAATTTGACGGATATCAGTTTGACGGAGCGGAAGGGACTTTTGAATTACTTTTAAGAGCCGAGTTAAAAGAATATAAACCGTTTTTCAGCGTTAAATATGCTAAGGTAAATGTTCTTCAAGATCAAAATAATATTCATTATTCCGAAGCAGTACTAAAAGTTGAAGTAAATGGAGAAATTGAACATACAGCGGCTGATGGTAACGGTCCGGTTAATGCTTTGGATAGTGCAATTAGAAAAGCTCTTACAAGATTTTTTCCGGAAATAGCGCAGATAAAATTGGTAGATTATAAAGTTAGAGTTCTTGGCGATAAGAATGGTACCAAAGCAAAAGTAAGAGTTTTAATAGAATCAAGTGACGGTGAATTGACATGGTCAACGGTTGGATTATCTGAAAATATTATTGAAGCAAGTATTATGGCATTAACAGATGCTATGAATTATAAACTGTTCAAATTAAGCACTGAACAAAAAGAGTTAACAGTTTAAACAAATATTATAAAATGACTATTCGGAATAGGGAGACAAAATACAAATAATTTTATTTGTTTCCCTCAAACCATTACAATAAAATATGGTGTTTTAACTCACATTTCATTTAATTTAAAAGATTATTTTTCAGTATGAAATTTATTATTCTGAGAAATAAATGCAGACAAAAAATATGTCCATAAAAAATAAATATCAATATATCGGATTTTCGTCAAATAGCGTAAGATTTAAAGAAAATGATTTGTGGGGAATTAACGATCTTGAAGGTAATGAAGTTCTGCCCAAATATTATAACGAAATTTTTACACTCTCATCCGGATATAAATTTTTTGCGGCAAGAGAAGGTTATTTTTGGAAAATATATAATAAAAACGGAGTAGAAATATTTTCGGAAAAGTATGATTCTTTGCATCCATATTATGGTTTATTTGGAATAACAAAAATTAAAAAAGGCGATAAATTCGGTTTGATAAACAAGTACGGCAGAAAAATCATCCCACCAATATTTAAGAAAATTGAAAAATTCGGAAGCGGTTTAGTATTTCATAACTTTGATTCAACGACTGAATTTTTAGACAGAAAAAGCTTAATTAACTTACCTGAAATTTCAAAAGAAATGCATATCGATTATTTAAAAGATCCTGTAAAAAATATTTTACAAAGCAAAGCAATCAAGAAAAGTAAATCTTTCTAAAAATTTACCGCTAAAATCTGTAATTGTTTTGAAAAAAAATGTAATTATTTTCAAAATAAAATAATATATTAAAGAATAAAATTGTTTTTGATTGGCAGCATTCTAGTTGTTGACTTTTTCAGGAGGAATAAATGAAATCATCGTCTGACTTTTTGTATTATGTTCCCATTTTCTCTGATTTACCGGATGAAACAATCGAACAAATATCACAAGTTGGAGTTAGAAAAGCATTTAAAAAAGACACGATAATTTTAATGGAAGAAGACGAAAGTGGTGCGCTATTCATTATCATTACAGGCAAAGTTAAGGTTACAAGAACCAGCAATGACGGCAGGGAAGTTATATTAAATATTTTAGCGGAAGCTGATATATTCGGCGAAATGTCTCTTCTTGATGGACTAACTAGATCCGCTACCGTAACAGCAATTGAAGACTCCGAACTTTTTATAATTCAAAGAAATCAGTTTCTGGAATTTTTAAAAGAACATCCTGAAATATCTATAGCATTAATGCAGGAACTTTCTAAAAGATTAAGAACCGCCGATATGCAGATAAAATCTCTTTCATTAAAAGACGCGGAAGGAAAAGTCGCAACTGTAATTGTTCAATTAGCTAATGATCATGGAAGAATAAGACAGGGTGCTGTAGAAATAGAAAAACTTCCTTTGCAACAGGATCTTGCCAATATGGCAGGCACTTCCCGTGAGACAATTTCTAGAACTTTACATTCATTTGCGAAAAAAGGTTTAATTGAGTTGGAAGGTTCAAAATTAAGGATTTATCAGTTCGATAAATTTAAGTCTACGTATCTATAAAAATAAAAATATATTAAAATAAAAAAGCCCAACTTTTGTTGGGCTTTTTCTTTGCAACTTAAAGAATCTATTAATACATTCCGTCCATACCACCCATACCTCCAGGAGGCATCATTGGAGCGGCTTTTTCGTCTGATTTCTTTTCATAAACCACTGCTTCGGTTGTGATCAATAATGATGAAACAGAAGCTGCGTTTTCTAATGCTGTTCTTGTAACTTTTGTTGGATCAATAATTCCAGATGCGATCATATTTACATATTTATCTGATGATGCGTCAAATCCAAAATCGTCTTTACCTTCTTTAACTTTATTAAGAACAACAGCGCCTTCCAAACCGGCATTATTTACTATTTGTTTCAATGGTTCTTCCATTGCTTTTTGAATAATTTTAATTCCGGTTGATTGATCTGCATTTTCGCCTTGTAAATCAACTAAAACTGAAGCAGCTCTTACAAGCGCAACACCACCACCTGCAACTATTCCTTCTTCTACCGCAGCTCTTGTAGCGTGTAATGCGTCTTCAACTCTTGCTTTCTTTTCTTTCATTTCAACTTCAGTTGCAGCACCTATTTTTAATACGGCAACGCCGCCAGATAATTTTGCCAATCTTTCCTGCAACTTTTCTCTATCGTAATCTGAAGTAGTGTTTTCAATTTGCGATTTAATTTCGTTCACTCTTTTCTTAATTTCACTGCTTTCTCCGGCACCTTCAACTATTGTTGTATTGTCTTTATCAATTACAACTTTTTTAGCAGTTCCTAAGAATTCAATAGTAGCGTTTTCTAATTTATATCCTCTTTCTTCAGAGATAACTGTACCGCCGGTTAAAACAGCAATATCTTCCAACATTGCTTTTCTTCTATCGCCAAAGCCGGGAGCTTTTACAGCTGCTACTCTTAAAGTTCCTCTTAATTTATTTACAACCAATGTTGCCAAAGCTTCGCCTTCTAAGTCTTCGGAAATAATTAATAATGGTTTTCCCGCTTGTGCTACTTTTTCAAGTACAGGAAGTAAATCTTTCATTGAAGAAATCTTTTTATCGTGAATAAGTATTTCTGGATTTTCTAAAACAGCTTCCATTGTTTCTGAATCAGTTACAAAATATGGTGATAAATAACCACGGTCAAATTGCATACCTTCTACTATTTCTAAACCGGTTTCTGTTCCTTTAGCTTCTTCAACAGTTATAACCCCATCTTTACCAACTTTATCCATTGCATCGGAAATTAACTCGCCGATTGCTTTATCATTATTTGCGGAAATTGAACCTACTTGAGCAATTTCATCTTTTCCACCGACTTCTTTGCTAATTGATTTTAAATATTCTACAACTTTAGAAACAGCGATGTCAATTCCTCTTTTTAAATCCATCGGGTTTGCACCAGCTGTTACGTTTTTTAATCCTTCTTTGAAAATTGCTTGTGCTAGAACAGTGGCTGTTGTTGTTCCATCTCCGGCAACATCACTTGTTTTTGATGCAACTTCCTTCACCATTTGTGCGCCCATATTTTCCGTTGCGTCTTCTAATTCAATTTCTTTAGCAACAGTAACACCGTCTTTTGTTATTGTTGGTGCGCCAAATTTTTTATCGATTACAACGTTTCTTCCTTTAGGGCCTAATGTAACCTTTACTGCGTTGGCTAGTTTATCAACACCAACTTTTAGTCCTGCTCTGGCATCTGTGCCATATTCAACTATTTTTGCAGCCATTTTATTCCTCTTTTATTTATTGATTAAAATTATGATAAAATTCCAAAAATATCGCTTTCGCGCATTATTAAATATTGTTCATCATCAACGGTAATTTCTGTGCCGGAATATTTTCCGTACAAAATTTTATCGCCGACTTTTACATTCATGGAAATTTTATTTCCATCATCTTTAATTCTACCCGGACCTGCTGCAACAATAGTACCTTCAATTGGTTTTTCCTTTGCTATATCAGGTAGGATTATTCCGCCTTTTGTTTTTTCTGTAGCTTCATTTGGTTTTACAATTACCCTGTCTTCTAAGGGTTTAATTTTGAATTCTTTCATATAATTTTCTCCTAATATATTAGCACTCATTTATGACGAGTGCTAATATAAAAATAAAGGGAAGAATTGTCAAGATATGATTAAATCTATATCGGTTTGATGCATAAAACTTGAATTGGATTTTACGTTTATAGCAGTTTTTTTGCTATTTCAAATACTTGATCTGCGTGTGTTTCCACATTAACATCATTTAAAATTTGAAACAAATTGCCATTTTTATCAATAATAAAAGTAACACGACTTGCTTTTCCAGAATCATTTAGTACGCCATAAATTTTGGAAACTTCTTTATTTTCATCTGATAAAAGAGTGAAATTTAGATTATAATCCGAAATAAATTCTTTAATCGCACTTTTAGAATCAGTTGAAACTCCAAAAACTTGAATTCCAGTTTCTTGAAATTTTGAAAAATTATCTCTAATTCCGCAAGCTTCTCTAGTGCATCCGGGTGTATTTGCTTTTGGATAAAAATAAACTATAACCGGAGATTTACCTATATAATCAGAAAGTTTATAATTATTTCCCCTTGAATCCTGTAAAGTAAAATCGGGTGCTTTGTTTCCAACAGTTAAATTTTCTTTACCGCTGCCGCATGAAATTATAATAACCAGCAAAAATGCGTTTATCAATATTTTCATAAATTTCCTTTCTATTCTATACCAACAGAACGGCTGAAAATATAATCAACATTTTTTACCATTTCATTTGTGTTGAAAATACTTTTTATTTCTTCTGTTGTTAAATATTTCTTTATTTCGGTTGATAAAATTAATTCGCTTTCTAAATTTGTAGTTTTTTCCTGCCATACTTTCATTGAGGAATTTTGAACAATTTTATACGCTTCTTCTCTTGTTGCGCCTTTTTCGACTAGTTTGAGAAGTACTTTTTGAGAAAAAATTAAACCTCTTGTTTTATTTAAATTCTCTATTGCGTTTTCAGGGTAGATCAGTAAATTATCAATTAATTTAATTGTAAGTCCTAACATATAATCAAGTGCAATTGTGCTGTCAGGTACAATCACACGTTCAACTGATGAATGTGAAATATCTCGCTCATGCCATAAAGAAACATTTTCAAAAGCAGCAACGGCGTTTCCTCTTAGGATTCTTGCCAATCCCGCAATTCTTTCCGAAACAATCGGATTTCGCTTATGCGGCATAGCCGATGAACCTTTTTGTCCTTTTGAGAAAAATTCTTCAGCTTCTAATACTTCGGTTCTTTGCAAATGTCTTATTTCAACCGCAATTTTTTCTAATGATGCTCCAACTATTGCAAGAGTAGAAAGATATTCCGCATGCCTGTCTCTTTGGATTACTTGAGTGGAAACAGGAGCCGGTTTTAATTCAAGCTTTTGACAAACATATTCTTCAACTTTTGGTGAAAGATGATCAAATGTTCCAACCGCGCCGGATATTTGTCCTACACTTATAACTTCAATTGCGGATTCTAATCTTTTAATATTTCGTTTTACTTCTTCATACCAAAGTGCAAATTTCAAACCATAAGTTGTAGGTTCAGCATGAATACCATGACTTCTTCCAACGCAAACGGTCCTCTTGTGTTCATTTGCTCTTCGCTTAAGAACTTCTTTTAATTTGAACAAATCTTCTAAAAGAATATTGCCAGCTTCTTTCATCTGAACAGATAAAGTTGTATCCAGAATATCGGACGATGTCATTCCGTAATGAATATGGCGAGATTCAGGTCCAACGTATTCAGCAACGTTTGTTAAAAATGCTATAACATCATGTTTTGTTTCTTCTTCAATTTCTAAAATTCTGGCGACATTAAAATTCGCTTTCGATTTAATAATTTCAACATCAGCATTAGGAATTTCTCCCATTTCAGCTCTTGCTTCGCAAGCTAAAATTTCTATTTTCAGCCACGTTGAAAATTTAAATTCGTCTTCCCATATTTTGCCCATTTCGGGTCTTGTATATCTTTCTATCATACTTTAGGTTCTAGTTTTAAATTAACGAATTGTGATTTATTGTCTCTTAATATTTTTAGTTTTAATATATCATTTGTTCTGGCTTGATGCAAAATATACATTAAGGTTTTGTCATCATTTATTTTAACATCATTAACTTCTAGAATAACGTCGCCAACAGCCAAACCGGCATCTTCGGCAGGCGAATGTCGACTTACATTTGAAATAATTACACCGAATGTGCTAGAAAGTTTATAATATTTTGCGATTGCGTCATCAATTGGATGAATACTGATTCCGGTCCAAAAATCCCTGTTAACAAAACCATTTGCTTTTAATTCAGCAATTATATTTTTAATAGTATTAATTGGAATTGCAAATCCAACTCCTAAACTACCGCCTTTATTTTCCTGCCAAATAATAGTGTTCATTCCAATCATTTCACCAATGCTGTTAACTAAAGGTCCGCCGCTATTTCCAGAATTTATTGAAGCGTCTGTTTGGATCATTTTTAGATAATATCTTTCATCAATTAATCCTAAATTCATATTCAATGCGCTTACTACTCCTACGGTTACAGTTGGCTGATCGTTAATTTCAAAAAGTCCGAAAGGGTTGCCCAACGCAATAACCCATTCGCCGATTAGAATTTCATTGGAATTTCCGAATTGCAAATAAGGTAAATTTTTCGCTTTAATTTTTAATAAAGAAATGTCAGAGGATTTGTCAGTACCGACTAATTCCGCGTCATAATCGGTGCCATCGGTCATAGTAACAATGATTTTATTAACATCGCCTGCAACATGATCATTTGTAACAATGTAGCCGTCTGGTGAAATAATTGCACCGGATCCAACGCCAGGCATTTGTTTTTCATATACTCTATCAAAAAAGAAACTGTACGGATCTCTAAAATACATTGTCTTTGTAACATTTATACCTACAATTGCGGGACTAACATTTTTAACGGTATTGGTAATGATATTTTCTCTGCTGTTAGATATTGTGTTGTCTATTAAAGTTCTCATATTTGCAGGAATAATTGAACTATTTTCAGTCTGCATCTGTTCTTGACTTGAATCATTATTCGGCTTAAATGAATTGTCCTTTTCACTTGAAACATTTTTATAGAATAAATACGCAAATACAATTGACGCAACCAATAAGGTCAAAATCGAAGATATTAAAGCATATTTAAAATTTTTCATAAATTTTTATCCGCTGTTTTTTTTAATAATTCTTTTATTGGCTTTAAATGTTTTGAAAGAATAATAATCATAATTAATAAAATTAAAGATGTAAAAATAATATTTCTTTCAGCAGGGGGAAAGGTAATAATATTTAATTGGTCAGATATTAAGATTGATATCAGAACAACAAACAATGTTGCAGTTACATTTGCAATATGAATATTTGCAACTATTTTTTTTGTTAAATACCAGCTGATTAACCATAACACTAAAATTAAAGGTGATAAAAATAACATTCCACCCGCAGCCGTAGCCAATCCTCTTCCTCCTGAAAATTTAATCCAAATGGAATAGCAGTGACCTAAAACCGCAAAAACAATTGATAAACCGGAAGCAGAAAAATCATTCGGAAAAAAAATCTTTGAAAGTGAAACCGCTATTATTCCTTTAAACAAATCTATAATTAAAACTATCAATCCAATTTTTTTAGAATTTGTCACTTCATATGAATTTAAAGTCCCAACATTACCCGAACCTGCTTTTCTTATATCAATATTATGAGTTAATTTAATAACAATAAAAGCGGTCGGAAATGAACCTAGGATATAAACTAATAATAAAAAAATCGATAATGTCATTGTAATTAAACAAATTATGGAAAAAAGATAAATTTCTACTTTGTTATTATTTTGTAAACCTTTATTTTCTAATTACATAATTATTTATATATTAGGTGAATTTTTTTCTACTTATTTGAATTGTTAATTGAAAAATACATAAATGGAGCTGTAAATGGTAAAATTTATTGGAAATTTTAGTGTAATTCCATCACTACCAAAAAGATTAGAACCACTGAGAGAAATAGCATATAACTTGTATTGGTCATGGAACCACGATGCACAGGAACTATTTTGGAGATTGGACAGAGATCTTTGGGAAAGTACTAATCATAATCCTGTAATGATGCTTGGTAAAATCAGTCAGCAAAAATTAAATGAAATTTCTGAGGATGATGGTTTTATTTCGCATATGAACAGAGTTTACTTGCAACTTAATATTTATCTTGAAGATAAAACATGGTATCAAAAAAAATACGGTGAAGCTGAAACACCTTATATTGCATATTTTTCCGCAGAATTTGGATTAACCGAATGTTTACAAATATATTCAGGCGGATTAGGTGTATTGGCAGGCGATCATTTAAAATCTGCAAGTGACCTTGGAATTCCATTAGTTGGTATCGGGATTTGCTATAAAGAAGGATATTTTCAACAATATTTAGCTGCGGACGGTTGGCAACAGGAACTTTATCCAATTTCAGATTTTTTAAATTTACCCATGACTTTAGTTACAAATGAAGATAAAACGCCGATTAAGATATCATTAGATTTTCCCGGTCGTTTAGTGTTTTTTCAAATTTGGAAAATCCAAGTTGGAAGAATTCCCCTTTATTTATTAGATACTAATGTTCCGGAAAATAATGATGAAGATAAAAAAATAACCAGAGCGCTTTACGGCGGAAACAAGGAAACTCGCATTCAGCAGGAAATTATTTTAGGAATAGGCGGAATTAGAGCACTGCATGAATTAAATATTAAACCGTTAATTTGTCATATGAATGAAGGACATTCTGCATTTTTGGCTTTAGAAAGAATTAGAATTTTAATTCAAAAGGGATTGACATTCGATCAGGCAAAAGATATCGGCAATTTTTCTAATATTTTTACTACTCACACTCCTGTACCGGCAGGGATTGATGTTTTCGGCAATGATATGGTGGAAACATATTTTGGAAAATATTATAGAGAAGAGCTCAAAATTACGGATAAACAATTTTATCAGCTTGGAACAATAATACAAAACAAACCGCCGTCAAATTTTAATATGGCGCATTTGGCAATGAATATGGCTGGAATGGTAAACGGTGTAAGCAAGCTGCATGGAGAAGTATCAAGAAAAATGTGGACAAATGGCTTCCCGGATATTCCTTTCGATGAGATTCCGATTGAATATGTTACTAACGGAATTCATACAAGATCTCATTTATCTTCCGAAATGTCAGAACTATTAACAAGGTATTTAGGTGAAGATTTTGCATCTGGAAACGGCGATAATGTTGCATGGCAGGCAGTTGATGAAATTCCTGATGAAGAATTATGGAATACTCATGAAAGAAGAAGAGAGCGTTTAGTTTCATTTGCCAGAAAAAGATTAAGAAAGCAATTAATTGCCCGCGGAGCTTCTAATTTGGAAATTGAAGCTGCTAAAGAAGTCTTAAACCCTTCGGCATTAACTATTGGTTTTGCCAGAAGATTTGCAACATATAAACGAGCTACTTTGATTCTTAAAGACATTGAAAGATTATCAAATTTACTAACTAACCCTGATCGACCAATACAATTTATTATTGCAGGAAAGGCACATCCGCAGGATGAAGAAGGCAAAAAGTTAATTCAGGAATTGGTTTCAGTTTCTAAAGATCCGTTATTTAGAAAACGTATTGTATTCTTGGAAAATTACGATATGAACATTGCAAGATATATGGTAGAAGGCTGCGACGTTTGGCTTAACAATCCAAGACGTCCGCTTGAAGCAAGTGGAACTTCAGGAATGAAAATAATTGCCAATGGCGGATTGAATTTCAGCATTTTGGATGGATGGTGGGATGAGGCTTATCAAAGAGAATTAGGCTGGAAAATAGGAAACGGTGAAGAGTATCAAAATACAGATTATCAAGATGAAATAGAATCAAGATTAATTTACGAAACACTGGAAAAAGAAATTGTAACAACTTTTTATAATAGAGGAGAAGACAAACTTCCAAGAAAATGGATTTATATGATGAAACAGTCGATGAAAAATCTTGGTCCTGTTTTTAATACAAATCGAATGGTTTCGGAGTATACTGACAAATATTATTTTAAAGCGTTAAATAGACGTAAATTCATTTTAGGAAATGATTGGGAAGAAGCTAAAAAGTTTTCCAAATGGAAAGCCGGTATTTTGAAAAATTGGAAAAGTATTAAATTTGTCAGTGTTTCGGAAGAAAGTCCAAAGTCTGAGATGAAAGTAGATTCAGCGTATAAGCTTAGCTGTGAGGTAGATTTAGGAAAATTATCTCCAAACGACGTTGAAGTTCAAATTTATTTTGGAAAACTTGATAATATTAATGACGCTAATTCAAATAATTTTGTCATTATGAATTATGTTAAGTCAAATGAAGAACTTGGAATTCATACTTTTTCCGGCGAAATAAGATGCTTTAATACCGGTTATTATGGATACACGTTGAGAATTTTACCTAAACACAATTTATTGAATAATCCTTTTGAACTTAATCTTATTCATTGGGCTTAATTATTACAAGAATAAATAAATTGCTATAAATTAAAATTTACTTCTAATTTGTAAATGAAAAAAATTAACTCTGTTTAAGCACATTAAAAGGAAGTTATATGGAATTTTTAACAAAAATTAAATCGAAAACGGCTAAAGTCGGCATAATAGGACTTGGATATGTTGGACTGCCATTAGGATTAGAATTTGCCTTAAAGGGATTTAGTGTAATCGGTTTTGATATTGATGAAAGGAAAATACCAATATTAAAAAAAGGTCAAAGTTACATTAAACATATTTCCGCAAAAAGAATTAAAGCAGCTGTTGATTCAGGCAGATTTGAAGCAACTTCAGATTTTAAAAGATTACCAGAAGTTGACGCAATAATTATTTGTGTTCCTACTCCATTAAACGAGCACCGTGAACCGGATATGTCATATGTTGTTAATACAGCCGAAACCATTTCCAAATACTTGAGAAAAGGGCAGTTAGTTACACTTGAATCTACTACATACCCAGGAACCACAGAAGAAATCCTTCAGCCATTATTTGAAAATTCGCCAATGATTCAAAAGACCGGAACAAAAAAATTAGTGGTCGGAAAAGATTTTTATTTAACATTTTCACCGGAAAGGGAAGACCCTAATAATCCGGATTTTAACACAGCTACAATTCCAAAAGTTATTGGCGGAGTAACTAAAAATTGCGTTAAAATTGCAGTAGAATTATATAATAATGTTATCGTTAAAACTGTTCCGGTTTCATCACCGAAAGTTGCCGAAGCTACAAAATTAGTTGAAAATATTTACCGTTCAGTTAATATTGCCTTGGTAAATGAACTAAAAATGGTATTTGAAAGAATGGGAATTGACGTTTGGGAAGTAATCTCCGCAGCATCAACAAAACCATTTGGCTTTAACCCGTTTTATCCGGGTCCAGGTTTAGGTGGTCATTGTATTCCAATCGATCCTTTTTATTTAACATGGAAAGCTCGTGCTTATGAAATTAACACAAGATTTATAGAACTTGCTGGTGAAATAAATACATTTATGCCTTATTATGTGGTTGAAAATGCTGCAAAATTTATGAATGATGAAATGAAAGCTCTAAAAGGAGCACAAGTTTTGATATTAGGTGCGGCATATAAAAAAGATATTGATGATATGAGAGAATCCCCATCGCTAAGATTAATTGAATTATTTGAAAGGAAAGGAGCAAAAGTTGATTTTAACGATCCTTATGTTCCTAAATTATTTAAAATGCGAAAATACAGTTATACAATGAAATCTGTACCTCTAACTGCTGCAAATTTATTGAAATATGATTTAGTTGTTTTAAGTACTGATCATTCGGATTATGATTACAAATTTATTTCAGAAAATTCAAAGCTTATTATTGATACAAGAAATGCATTTGAAAAACACGGCGTAAAAGCAAAGCACATTAAGAAATCATAATACAAATATTTATTCAGCCGAATTCAGTTTCTATAAAATTGTTTTCGGCTTTTTATTCCATAACTTAATAAAAGAATACATGAAAAAAGTAATATCTGTTGTCGGCGCTCGTCCAAATTTTATGAAGGTTGCTCCAATACATAGAGCATTTCAAAAATATAAAGATTCAATTCAACATTTGATTTGTCATACTGGTCAACATTATGACGAAAAAATGTCTAAAGTATTTTTTGAAGATTTAGAGTTGCCCAAACCTGATTTTTATTTGGGAGTAGGAAGCGGAAGCCATGCCGAACAAACTGCCAATGTAATGATAAAATTTGAAAAGATTTTACTTGAAGAAAAACCTGATATGATCATAGTTGTAGGCGATGTTAATTCTACTATTGCCTGCAGTTTAACAGCGGCAAAACTTCACATTAAAATAATTCATGTTGAAGCCGGATTAAGAAGCGGCGACAGAGAAATGCCGGAAGAAATTAATAGAGTTCTAACCGATGCGATTTCCGATTTACTGTTTGTAACCGAAAAAAGCGGAATTGAAAATTTGAAAAATGAAGGTGTTTCCAATGGAAAAGTTTACTTTACAGGAAATGTTATGATTGACAGTTTGGTTTACTTTAAGCCAAAAATAGCAAATTCTGATTTTTTAAATAATTTTGGACTTGAATCCCAAAAATATGTTTTAGTTACTCTGCATAGACCAAGCAACGTAGATGATAAACATCAATTAATAAAATTAATTGACGTATTAAACACATTAGCAGATAAACGAAAGGTTTTATTTCCAATACATCCCCGTACTAAAAAAAATCTTACCGATTTTGGACTGATCGAAAAAATCAGCAAAAATCTTATTTTAACCGACCCAATAGGATATCTCGATTTCCTAACTTTAACCAGTAATGCCGAACTTATTGTTACAGATTCAGGAGGAATTCAAGAAGAATCCACATTTATGGGAATTCAATGTATTACTTTGAGAACATCCACGGAAAGACCAATAACTGTTGAAGTCGGAACAAACCAATTACTAGGAAACGACCTTGAAAAAGCCAAAATAGCGGCAATAGAAGTTTTGGATGGAAAGTTGAAAAAAGGCTCAATTCCCGAACTTTGGGATGGAAAAGCTGCCGAAAGGATTGTTTCAATCATTTCACAAAAATTAAGTGCATAAAAACATCCTTTAAATTTTATTATTTTAAAAATTTTTCGAATAATAATTATAAAAATTTTTGATAATTATCACATTAATTGCAATTATTTCTTCTTATTTGCCTAAGAAATAAAATTAATTTAACAAAATAAATTATTTGATCGGAAAGTGAAAATGAAGTTTAAATATTTTAGCATCATTTTATTTTTTATTATATCTGCATTGCTAACAAATTCAATAAATGCAAAATTTATATCAACATCAGATGACAGCATTTATCTAAAGAAAAAAGGTGGAGTATGTTTCAGATTTGATGATAACGCGCCGATTGCTGATTATATGAGAGCCGCAAGATTATTCGCAAAATACAACGCAAATTTTTGTATGTCATTAAATTTTAGCATGTTCAGTTCACAGCAATATATTGACAGTATAAGAGTTCTTCAAGATATGGGCAACGAAATTATGGACCATACGCCAAACCATAGAACAAACTTTTTTATAACTCAATTTCCAATAAATGATTACCTCAGACCAGAAACAACAATTCCAATTGATGGAATTGATCACATTCAGAATAATAAAATTTGTTTAGAGTTTGAAACAATAGATACAAGTAATGCAGTTAAAAGTGGAGTTTGTGATATTTTCCAAAATGAATTGATAAGTTCAAATAATTTTACTGAATTAGCAGAAAGTGAAATATTTGTTTACATACCAATTTTAAATAGAATAGTTCTAATTGATTCAGTCAGCTTTAATAAAATATTCTTTTTGGATATTTGGAATGATAAATTGATATTGCCAACAACTTGGCAGACAAAATATTTTATTTTTGACCAAAACGATATACAGATTTCGGAAAATGCGCTTAAGCTATTAGCAAACGAAACAACTAAACTTGCGAATTTATTTAATATAAATCCGCCAAATGTTTGGATACAACCTGGCGGAAAGTTTCCACAATTTACTAAAACAAAGCTTGGCAATATTTTAGGTAATGAACTTAATTACGTAGCTGGAGCAGCCGAAAATAAAGGAAGACAAATTTATAATGAACTTGACCCAAATAAAAATGAAAAATTTGAAATGCAGTGGGGAGATTTTTTTGACGATACTTGGACTGTTGAGAAATGCAAAAATATAATTGCAGATAGAACTGCAAAACATTATATGCAAATCAGTCATGCTCATTTTTATGCAATTGATTCTATTGAACATTATTTTTCAAAACTTGATAGTTTACTCTCTTGGCTCACAGAAAATAATATTCCCATTAAAACATACAGTCAATGGGCTAAGTATTTATATGAAGAGACACCAGACCCTTATGTTAATATTTTCCCTAGTTTATCTACTGATTTGGACAAGAATATTTCAGATCTAGATACCAACGGAGTACCGGATGGTTATACACAAAGATATTGGTCTGGACAAGGCAATTTAATTAATGACACAACGATTACAAGTGCTGATAAGTTTGCTTATTCTATTTCTACTAATTCCAGAATTTGCAGAGTTGAAAATTTAGCTGGAATTGAAAAAGGAAAAAATGATTTTAAGATTTATACAAAAGGAAACCCGGGCGATTCTATTGAGGTGGTTTTTTCATTTGGGGAATATTCAAAAACTAATGATGCTGTTTTTAAATTTCCGGCAGATTCAAAAGATTGGGTTGAATATTCAATAGAGCAGTCTTCAAACGGAAATACATCACTCATCATTCCGGAAAATGTAAATTTTATTACAATTGATATTTTTTGCTCCAATTATGTATCCGGCGAAGTTAGAATAACAGGAATGTATTTGGCAAAAAGCAGAACATCAGAAACCCAAACGCAGGTAGATAAAATTCCAAATTATTATGCTCTTAACCAAAATTTTCCGAATCCTTTTAATCCTGAGACAAAAATTTCATATAGTATTGCAGAAAACTCAAACGTAACCTTAAAAGTCTATAATATTCTTGGGAGTGAGATTGCAACGCTTGTAAATAAAAAACAAAATTCCGGCAACTATGAAGTTTCATTTAACGCGGTAAACATTTCGAGCGGTATTTATTTTTATACTTTGCAAAGTGGAAATTATACGCAGACAAAAAAAATGGTATTAGTCAAATAATTAACTTTTATGCTTTGTAAAATAAAGTAATAATATTTTATCGTCTTGTAGCTAAGTGATATAAATCACATGTCGTTTTTTTTTGAAATAAAAACATCTAATTTAACATAATCAGATTTTAGGTATTGTTAGAAATATTGAAAGCAAAAAAATGATAAATTTTTATAAAATTAAATTATTATTGTTACTATTTCTCATAGGTGTGGAAACTTCATTTTCGCAAAGAAATGACATTTCTCAAATTCAAAATTCAGCAGAAGCAATTCCATTTGTTTCTAAAAAAGCCGGTATCGCATTTAGAATTGATGATAATCCGACAAAAGAATTCTATTCGCAAATGTCTCAATTATTTGATCATTACAATAATAATACGTTTGGGAGAACTTACCATTTCAGCTTTGCATTAAATATGGCTCGTACTGAGTTTGATACAACTGCTTATATAGATACGGTTAAAGCGATTCAAGCTCGAGGTCATGAGATTATGGACCATACTCCCAATCACCGAACAAACTATTTTACAACTAAATTTCCGGTTTCCGATTACTATATTCCGAATACAACTCTGTTTAAATCTGGTATTGATCGCGTAATTTCGCAAGGCAGCATAACAAAAATATGTTTAGAATTTAACCCGATTGATACAACAGGGTTGACTGCCATTGGCACATGCAGTGTTAGCGGTAATATGCTCACTGGAAATTTTTCATCTTTTAATTATGATACTGATGTTTATGTTTATTTGTTAGAACTTGACACCTTGCTTTATATCTCTGCTTTTAATAACAATAAAAGTGTTGCATATGTTGATGATGTTTGGCAAGAGCAAATAAGTCTTGGAGAAATATCTAACGTTACTTTTTATAAAATGACACGAGGAAACAGATTATCAATAGATGGTCTTAAAGTACTTGCAGAAGAGACTCAAAAGTTAGCTTTATTTTATGGACTTCAAAAACCAAAAACATGGATTCAGCCAGGAGGACGCTGGCCTATTTTATCTATGTCGGAATTAAAACAAGCGCTTACGCCGCTTGGGTACACAGCCGGTGCTTCATTTACTGATGTTGTTTCGCCTGGTGTTTCCGAAGCATTCAAAGTATTTAACGAATATGACCCGGAAGATCAAAAGAATTTCGGAATTCAGTGGGAAGATTTTAATGAAGATAAAACAAATCAAACTATTGAAAGTATAAAAACAAAAATATCTGATGGAATTGCCAAACATAAAGTTATGATTGGACATAATCATTTTTATGATCTTGGAAAAGTAGTAAGTGGAAATTCATATGTAACACCGACTGTTTATTTTCAAAGAGTAGCTGAGTTGCTTGCTTGGTGCAATCAAAATAATATTGAAGTAAATACATATAATGAGTGGGCAGATATTTTATTTGACAAAACACCTGATCCTTATGAAAATATATTCCCAGCATTAAATGTAAATTATGACAATTTTTCAAATAACTTGAATCCAAATGGTGTACCTGATGGATATGTACAAAGATACGCTAATGATCATGGTAAATTAGTTGTTGATTTTACATCTCCCGCACCAGGTAATTTATGTTATGCGATTGGAGGATATGCCAGAGTTTTTTTAATTCAGGAATTAGCCGGAATTGAAAAAGGGGAGAATCAATTTGAAATTTGGACTAAAGGCAGCACTAATGACAAAATTCGAGTGTTTTTTAGATTTCCTAATACAAATTATCCAGAAAAGGAATATTGGATTCCATCGGACACACAGACTTGGACTAAGCGAAATTTAAGCAGTTCTTCAAATGGAAATACTTCACTGGTTATTCCGGATGATGTGTCAAGGATTGAGGTTGAAATTAAAATATACTATTTCGATTCTCATGGTGATTCAATAAAAGTAACAGGCATGTCACTTTTTAAAAAGAAACAATCTACAGCTGTAAATTTGAAAATAAATTTACAGGGAGCATATAATAACGGAACAATGAGTGTTGATGAAGATTTTGAAGATATTATTCCGCAAAATCAACCTTATAATAATACACCATGGAATTATAACGGAAATGAAATTTTAACAATTTCACATCAAAACATTATTGATTGGGTACTTGTTGAACTAAGATCATCTGCTGATTCTAATTATTATGTTTACTCAAGGAAAGCCGCAATTCTGAAATCAGATGGAACAATAGTTAATTCAGACGGAACTCAGTTTTCAATGGATGTTGCAGCGGGAAATTATTATATGGTTATTTATCACAGGAATCATTTGCCGGTTATGAGTTCAACTGCAGTTCAATTTAATTAATTGCAATTCATTGATTTAATAAAAAGCAGGATTATTTTTTTGTAGGAAAGAATGTTTCCTTTAATCTTTGCATTTGTTCTTTTCTGAGGTAAGTTTTAAATTCTTTGCTGACTTTAATATTGTTATTAGTTATTACAGCCCATAAATAACCTAATAAATGCAAAATACCGCTAATTATCAAAGGTCTTTCTTTGAATCTATAGAATGATTTTATTATTTGAAACAAAGGATGATAACCGATAGAATGTGCTAGAAATCCTTCCCTAAATTTAGTTTCAATAACGCCCCAACGTCCAGTTCCCGAAAGGCGCAGATTTTGTACGTGCAAGTGCTCAAAAGACCTTACTTCCCAGCCTTTCATTCTTGCAGTTACTTCTGTTATTATATCTTCACCGCCGTTTTTTAATGGAACAAAACCGCCAATTTCTTCAAAACATTTTCTTCTAAAAAACTGAACGGCTCCTCTAACACTGTTGCTAGCCAAAACAACTTTAATTTTTTTACCTTTATATGTTTCAAAGAATATTCCGCCCGCCAAACCAAGTTTTTCGTTTTTTTTGAATTCTTCCAATATCTTGGAATAATAATCCGAATCAAATACCGTATCTGCATCTAAATTTCCAATAAAATCATAATCTATTTTAATTTCACTAATATATTTCAAAGCGATGTTAAGAGCATAAACTTTGGAAGCAAAATTTCTATCGTCTGTTTTATCATTTCTAATATACTTTATAAATAAATTTGTTTTTGAGTACTCTTGAATTATTTCGTCTGTTTTATCCGTTGAACCATCACTTACAATACACCATAAAATTGGTTTTATATTTTGGCGGATGACAGACTCTATTGTCTTTCCAATGTAATCTTGTTCATTTTTTGCCGCAGATATTAGTATATAATTATTCATCAAATTCTTTCTTAAATTTATTTTGAATTCTTGACCAAAATGGAACCTAAAATTGTCCATGCCAGCCAATAAAATATATCGCTGGGCAGGCTATAACCAGTTAATGCAGACTCTACAAAATTTGTTATTATGACAGTTACAAAAGTAAAATATGCGTAAGCTTTTTCAGGTGAAAACACGCTTGTTATTGAAAATATAAAAGGAAATGTTAAGGTTAATAACCATAATATAAGTCCAACAATTCCAACGCCGACCAATAATGATAAATAACCGTTATGAAGAGATTGTCTAACATTTCTCTCAATAAAACTTCCTTCCAAATCAACTTTCAGTTCATCTTGGAATATTTTACCTTCAACTCCATATCCATAACCAAATATAGGTTTTTCTTTGATAAAAATTTCGGCACTTTTCCAAATATCCTCTCTAGAACTTAAATCTGTTATTTCGGATGTTTCATTTCTTTTGAAACTTGACGGGGCAAAATACAACAATGAAACTAGAAAAATTCCAAGCGCAATACCCAAAGAAAATAATTTAACCCAATTTTTTTCTAATAAAAGCCACACTAAAACTCCTGCCGATGAAGCAAGTAATGTTGTTCTTGATCCGGTAAGAATATGTAAACCCATATTGATAAAAATAAGTAGTAAAATAAAGTATTTATTTTTAGACTTTATTGTATAAAATTTCCAAAGTAAAATTGGATAAGTCAACATACAGAATGAACCGAAAGTGTTCGGATGTTCCCATAAACCGACTAGTCTTGGTAGTTTCCACCACCAAACTCTAGAAGGAACTGCAACTGTTCCGGCTAATGTTGCCAAAATAATTATTGAAGCAAGCACGAACAATGAGTTCATAGCCTTCTTTAAATTACCATTTTCCTGCATCCAAACATTCAAACCTAATAAAAAACAAAAAACCGCAAACAACAATCCCGACCTTATTAAAGTAAATTTTTGATCTAGGGAATATATTGTAGAAGAAAAAGAGAAAAACAAAAAAATGCTCAATAAAATAAAATGGACTGGTACTTTAAGTTTATTTTTAGGGATATTTAGTGAAAATTTAATTATTCCTGCGATGCCTAACAATATTAGTGTTGCAGCACGTAGAGTACCTCCAATTCCAATAGTTGCATCATCCATTACAACATTTTCTTGAGGCAAATTATCAAAGAAAATTGCGGAAATAAGTGGAGTAAGAGCAAAAAAGAAAACTGCTATTTCAAAATTTTTCAACCATAATAAAAATAGTGCTGAACCTAAAATCAGTCCAATTCCCAAACCAAAAAATATGTATAGATCTTGATTCAATTTTATCTCAATTTTACGGATTTTAAAATTTTATTAAAACCATTTAGAAGTAATTCTTTTTCATTATTCAATAAAAACTTGCTGAACAAAAATCCAAGCAAAACGAAAACAATTAATATTGTTGAAATCATATAAAAAACTAAATAACTTTGAAAACTCAAAAAATAAAACGCCGTTAATACAAGCAATCCAACAATTAAAATAATATTAATTCTTTTTAAATCGACACTAATTCTAAATTCTTTATTACCATAATAAAATAAAGCAAAACCTGAAATTATTAAATAAGTATTTATCCCGAAAGCTGTGCCGAAACTTCCATAAAATTTTGTAGAGAAATAAGTAATTATTATGCTGATTATTGTTACAATGAAAGAAATGAATCCCGTTGTTTTGGTTTTGTTTTTCAAGTGAATTTGAGATTGACCGATATAATTTAAAGCTGTAAATCCCAAACCGGGAAGAAGGAAAATGACCAAAACATAAGCGTCTGAATAACCGCCGTTGCCGATTATGTTCATCAAATATTTAAATACATATAAAATTAAAATACCAACCAACAAGTATGCAAGTGAAATAAAAGTAATAATTTTGGAAATAATATTCTTTAATTCGGGATTATTTTTATTATTAAACACATATGGTTCGTAAGCTAATTGGAAAGGGGCGATTAAGACCATGATTCCAATTGATGCAACTTTGTAAGCAACAGCCAAAACGGCAACGTTTTCAAGACTTCTAAAAGCTCCTAAAAAATAATTGCCTGATGTATTTACCAGCATTGTTCCAGAAGTTGCCAATATCAATGGATAACCGAATTTGAATAATAATTTGGAAGTATGCGATGTAATTTTCAAACCGTCTTTGATTATAATCCAAACCAGAACAAACAGCCAGGATAAACTATATGTGAAAATTTGAGCGAATAATACGCCGTTAATTCCCCAATCGAAATATTTTAAAACAATCCAAGTGGAAATTATCAAAAGTACAGATGAAACAATGCTAATAATCATGTAATTGACGCCCTGATTTTTAGCTCTAAAGTATGACAGAATATTTAAACTTAGAGTTCTAAAAATACCGACTAATATTGTTAGAATAATTACATTTTCCAAAACTTCAACTTGAAATAATTTTGATAGATAAGAAGCGGGAATAAAAAATGAAATACCAAGTAATAAAATACCAACAACAATATTAATAAAAGTAGAGCTGCCAATTAAATCATTTAACTTATTACTTGACTGATATTCGGAAAAAAACCGCATGAACGCGGAGCGCATTCCAACGTCATTTATTGTTATAATTATTTCTGTTGTAAAAAGCAAAGTAGCTAATAAACCGTAATCCTCCTTTGATAAAAATTCGGTATACAGTGGAATCAACAAAAACGTAGTAAACCGGATAATAATAATTCCAATGGCATAATAAAGCGTATTTTGGCTGAATGATTTTAATTTCATTTTATTGCGTACTAAAATCTATAATTTCAAAAACTTGTGCATTGCTATTAATTTTTTTTTCAATATTTTTATTTTCCAAATGTATTCTGCCGGCAAAAGTATATAAAATCCAGCCAAAATCATAAGAGCTGCACACATATTCAACTTTTGGATTAATATATTTTCCAAAGGAATAAAATTTAAGAAAATTAAAAATTGAATTAAGTTTATTATTGAAAACCGGTGCAACTTTATTCCAAATAACGTTATTTTTACTATCTACTATTTGTTTTTGTAATTTTGGATTTTCGCATAACCAGTTTATACTTTTTAAAATATTTTCGGAAAAATCAATCCCAGATGTCATTTGAATAGAAAACAATGCCATAGGCGCAAGAGCAAGTTGATGAACTGAATGGATTGGGAAATTATTGATTACTTTTCCATTTTCAGAATTATATTGCCATTTCCATTCACCGTTTTTTCCTTGATGTTCGCAAATTTTTTCCGAACATTCTTTTGCGATAAGCAAAGCTTCCTCATTGTTCATTTGCTGTGAAAAAAGTGATAATGCATAAATAGAATATAACTGATCAGCCAATGTTCCAATATTTGCTCTTAATTTACCTTCAAAATTATTCTTATCTTCGTGTTGAAATATGCCATGTCCGCCGTAATTTTTTCTAATTCGTTGATATACTTTTGCAGGAAGATTATCAATTGAGTTCTTAAATTTCTCATTAAATGTAGAAGCGAATAATAAACCTGTTAAAAACCAGGACAGTTCCATGGTATAATTTGATTTTGAATCCTTAAATTCATTTAATACTTCATTTAAATTTATTTTTGTCAAAAGTGGAGTTGCGTTTTCCGGTGATATTAAACCAATAGCCCAAAGCAGCAGCCCTAAATCGCCAATACTGCTAATTGAATTGAGATGAACAATTTTATTTTTTAATATATTATGTATATCAACATTTACTTCAAAGCCATGGCTTTGTGCCTTTTGAAGACCGATCAAATTAATTAATGTATAACGTAAGTTTGAATTTTCTATAACAATAGAATTATTACTTTTCAATTTTGTCATAGCAAATTCATTCGTTTCCGGAAGAAACATTTCTTCCAAACCTTTAAGTGAAATTTGAACTATTTCAGAAAGGAAATTATTTTGCTTTGTGTTTTTTGTGAATTGAAAATATTTGTTCATTATGCTCATTTGCCGAAACATTTTTTGTTTCACCTGTAATTTCATTAACGAGAGATTCTAGATCATTTACAATTGAATGAAGCGCCAATGAATTAATATTCACCGGTTTATTTGGTTTTACTCTTTTTTTCAATCTTATTTTAGATTTTACATCATCAATATTTTCAATCAAAGTAAGTCTTCCATTTGCTGAAAGATATTTATCCACATCGCCAATCTTACCTCTGAATATGCTGTAAACAGGGACACCCAATGCAGCAGCTTCTCTATTCATAGTTCCACCGCCGCTAATAACTAAATCGGAATACCACATTAAATTTAGCGCGTCAACAACATCTTCGGGAATTTGCAATTTTAATGTTTCAAAATGAATTGAATATTGATCTTTTATATTTTGTTTTTGCTTATCGTCTCTCGGTAAAATTATTGTTTGAACATTTCCTACATTTACTAATAAATCAATTACGCTTTCAAAGAGTTTATCACTTTCATGATTATGATAATGTGCTTCATGAGCAGGCGGTCTTAAAATTACAGTTATTGTATTTTGACTGAATGTAAATAACTTTTTTATTGATTCGTCCGGCTTAAAACCAGGCACATAAATATCTTCTTTAATTCCAGGATATGTTTTAATATGCTGTTTGAAACTGTCTAATCTTTCTTTTGAGATTATATTTGGGAAAAACATCATTTTAGGTTTTACAAACGGCAGTGTTTGAACAAATTCATAATCAAGAAAAATTACAATTGGGATTTTAAATAAATGTGCAATCAGCATTTGAGATCGTGAACCGTGCGAAATTGCGATTATTGGTTTTTTCTTTAAAACAAACGGTATAAGCTGAAGAGATCTATAAAATAAGCCAATTACTTTAATAAATTTATTTTTTCCATAATGTTTTCCAACATCGGTGAAATCTAGTCCGTATAATTGTGCTAATTCTATTGTTTGTGAATAATTTCGAGCTGATATTCTTATTGTGAAACCATCTTCTTGCAGTTTAGTAATAATTGGCGCAAAAAAAGGAACATGCGGAGAATTGTCCAAATCAATCCATACTATTTTCTCCGAATTTTCATTATATGAGTATTTTTTGTTCATTTTATTCATTTTTAATTATTACAAATATGGTGTATATAATTTAAAAGGATACGATTTAAATCACTTTTCCCATTTATATAAAATAACAGATTCGTTTTCATATATTTTTTTTATACTTCCTATATTAATTTCTAAAGAAGGATCGTAATTCTCAATTTGTAAACCTGATAAGTGCAGTTTGCTAAGTGCAACTCTTAAGTGAATTTTTTTTGCGCTTGCAATTATTAATTTTTCTTTTTTAGTCTTTATAATATCTTCATTATGTGGGCATGATTTTTCAATATAATTATTCTTAAAAGCATTTAAATTACTTCCGTCTCTGCCTTTGACAACACTTATTCCTACGCTCCATGGACCAATAACTGAAATATTATCAAAGTTATTTATTCTAAGCCATTTCCCAGCATCTTCTCTTTCTTTACCAATCACATAATTCGGTCTTATCCATAATGAATAAGATAGTGCCATTGCAATTATCAATGCAGGAGCAAAATAGTATTTGTTAATTTTTATAGTTGAAATGTAATATCCAAGCGGAAACGCGAGAGCCCAAAAAACCGGAAGTTGAAAACTTCCCATTTCTATAAAAAACGTTGAACCCGCAAAAATTAAAAGTAATTGAGGTATAGTCGCAAAGATTAAGACGGACGTAATAAATTTATAATCTTTTATACTTTTGATCATTCCTCTTACTAAGTAAAATAGAAAGAAATTGAAATTCAGTATTATAAATAATATCAATACAATCGCTCTATATATTACTCCTCTTCCTTCTTGCTCTGTTGAAAGCGGGCTGAATAAATCAAATAAATTTGCTCCAATTAAGGTATAAACCGCACTGTAAATAATTACGGCAAAAGCACCGACAAACAACGCCTTTATTATATTTTGTTTATTCATTCCTTTTAAGAAAATTAATCCAAATGCCAAGCCAGAAAGCGGCGATACTAAATTTGCATATGCAAAAAATATAGATGATAATAAAATGTGATTTTTTAAAAATGAATATATAAACAGTAAAATAAAAAGGAATTGAAGCGCGTATACTTCGCCGATTATTGACTGTTCCCAAAAACTCGGTATCAATCCGACAACTATTGCTATAGTAATCGCCTTAAACTTGTTAAAGCCGAGATTAAGCCAGATAAAAAAAGTAAACACAACAATTAAAGCTCCGCTTATAGAAGAGATAAATCCTGATGTCCAAATAGTTGCAGAGTAATCTAAAGGAACTACTTGATAAACAAGCCATAATATTAATGTGTGACCCAAGTGATAATTTGGCAAAGCTTTTCCGCTCAAAAGTGTATTTTGAGGCAAATA
Organism: Ignavibacteriota bacterium; assembly: GCA_016713565.1. NCBI lineage: Bacteria > Pseudomonadati > Ignavibacteriota > Ignavibacteriota bacterium. Next base: position 22,162 of record JADJOX010000007.1, on the reverse strand, counting down.
TGCAAATTCAGTAATTGGTTTTTCTGCCAAGGACCTGATTGCAAAAACAATTACATCCGGTTTTGATGTATAATATGGAATTTGCAGAGCGTAAAAAAGTAGAAAAGAAGCAAATAAAATCAACGTTATTTTAATTTTTTCTTTTGTTTGCATATTCAGCACTGCGGCATTATGATTTTCCGTAATTGTATCCATATTGATATTTTAAACTGCTGTCACTTACTTCGCAGTCATTTACTAAAGTTCCTAAGAAATTAATATCCGCCGTTTGCAATTCGCTCATTGCCCAGCTTACACTTTCCTTTTCAGTTTGTCCGGATCTTATTACCAAAACAGTATCTTTTACAATTCGTCCAAGTGATAAAGCATCGGATAATCTAGTAATAGGCGGAGTGTCTAGTATAACAAAATCGTAAAAATCCAAATTGCTTAATAACTGCTTCATTTTATCCGAAGCCAAAATTTCTCCCGAAACATTTGAAAAAACACCCGTTGGCAGAACATCAATGTTCATTAGCAAATTTGAATTTGTTGTTAATTTAATTGGTTTATAAATATTCGGTGTTTCAGTTTTTTCGGTTAAGAAATCAATCAAACCGGATGAAAATTTAGGCAGACCGAATAAAGTTGAGATACTTGGTTTTTTAATATCGCAGTCAATTAACAAAACTTTTTTACCCGATTGAGCGATTGTAATTGCCAAATTTGCGGCAGCAGTTGATTTGCCCGCATTTTCTTCACAACTTGTAATCATAACTTTTTTTGGACGACCAGCAATTTTTGCACTTAATTTGGTTTCAAGAGTTCTATATGCTTCTTTAAATCTGAATCTTTCTTCCATCATTGTTACAAATTTATCGCTGACTTTATCCGTTGTATTTATCGAATTTTTCAATTCTTTATCGTAAGGAGGAATAACACTTAAAATTGGAAAATTGAATTCTCTTTCAATATCCGAAACATTATTGATCTTTTTATCATTGAAATGAATAAGGATAGAAGATACTATTCCCAATAAAATACCAAATAATCCGGCTAATAATAAATTTAATTTTTTATTTGGAGCAATAGGCTTTATCGGCTCAATAGCTTTGTCTAGCACAACAATATCCTGCAGTTTTGAAAGTTCTGCAACTCTCATTTCTTCGCGTTTTTCAAGAAGCAGCGTATACATTTTTTCATAGGCTTCTTTTTTTCTCATTAAATCTGCGAGCATGCTTTCCTGATATGGCAGTTTTCCTAAATCCACTGAATATTTGGAAATTAAACTATTGATATTTTCCAATTTATTTTTTTGAGTATTAGAAATGATCTTTAATGCTGTTAAAGTATTTTGATTGTAATTTGCCAATTCAGTTTTTATTCTTTGAATTTGCTCGTCCAATAACATAACATCGGGGTGTGCTTCGGTTCTTCTTTGTAAAAGTTCAAGTCTTTTTAATTCCGTATTAGTCAATTCTTTCATTAAGTTAAGGAATGGCGAATCAAAAGATGTATATTGTTCCGGCGTAAGATATGTTTGATCAATATATCCTTCCGTATCCATTTGTTTTTCAATATCTCTAAACTTATTTTTATTCGCGCCTAGTTCCAATTCGGCTTTAAATTTTTCGGATTCCAAATTGCTTAAAAATTCAATTAATTTTTTTGATTGCTCGTCAATCTGAACTATTTTTTCTCTTGATTTAAATGATTTAAGCTCATTTTCAGAAGTTTCAAGATTTTGTGAAACGTCCTTTAATCTTTCATCAATAAATGTAAATGAATTTTTAATATTGTCTTTCTGAAGATCACCGCGGCTTTGAATATATTCATTGGAAAGGGTATTTGCCAACTCTTTAGTTGTATATGGATAATTTGATTTTACGATCAACTCAAAAATATTTGTTTTTATTTTCTTTTCAGTTGATATATTTTCAATTAAGTTATCCAGTACTTCGTGATAATCCAAAGTTTCAAAGTGAATTTCGGAACCAAAAGTGTTTTGTGCCCAATCTATATTTAATTTCCATTCCGGATATGATAAATTAGAATATCTTTTACCATCAGTTGATACACTTTCTCGATACTTATTCAGTACATCCAAAGTATTATTCTTCTTAGAGAGAATTATGAATTCATTTTCTGTTGTATTTAAACCTAAACTTAAATTATTTATTTTTGGAAATGAAGTAGGGTATTCCTTTATTTCGTAATTATGCTGATATTCTTTCAAAGGCAGATCAATTATGGTTACCGTTCCGTCCTGTTCAACAATCTTTTTTATTACAATATTTAACGACAGTTTTTCGATAACTGAATTTAAAACTTGGCGAGTTTGTACCAACTGCATTTCTGTTTCTAGTTCGTCTTGAGTTCTGCCGCTAAGAATGGTTTTAATTATGTCATTATCATTTTCATCGGCAAACATTTCTTTTTTTAATATTACTGAACTTAGATAAACAGGACTTTTAAAAGTATTATATATTAATGCAGCTGCAACTGAAAGCAGAACAAAGGCAATTACTGTCCATTTCCGCTGTTTCAATATTCTAAAGATTTCTTTTAATGAGATCTCAGTTTTTCTAACGTATTTATTTCTACTCATTTTATAATCCTTGTATCAAAATTCTTATCTGGTAAATAAACTAACAATTGCGACTAACACAGCTACACCGGAAACAAGAACGGATGCATCTCTGACACCTACTAACCATTTCCTAGGTACATAAACTTTATCTCCGGATTCTATTCCTATATCAGCTAAATTATTTTTTCCCAATAGAAATTTTTCCATATCAATTTCCATTTGAGAATCATTTCGGATGATGGAAAGTTCATCAATATTAGAATCACTTGTTTCACCGCCGGCAATTGATAATAAATCGGAAATAGTTTCAAAACCCGTTAAATAATAAACTCCAGGTTTTCCAACTTCACCCAATACATCAACTCTGTAAAGCGGCTGAATACTTAATTCCGGATTTCTGTATATTTCCGAATATTTCTCGTAAATTTCATTTCTGAGCAAACTGAAATCGCAATTAACAGCATTTAATATTCCTAAATAAGGAAGTTGAATATTCCCGTTATCTTGAATAAAATAATCACCTGAAATACTCTCATTTATATTGTAAAAATTAATTCTAACGCCATCGCCAGGCTTCAAATTTTGAGCAAAAAATTGCAGCGACGTAATTAAGAATATTATTGCGATTTTAGACATTTTCATAAATCACTTCTTTGTTTTTTTTAATTAAAATTTTAAAGATTATGTGCTCAAATAAACATAAAACCAAATATTATGTTGTGATTCACAGCAAGCACATTAACAAATTATTTTGTATTGAATACCTCGAAAAAAAGGTAATTTATCAATTTTATTAATTTTGAGAAAAATATTTCTATTTATTTTCCTTCTTTTCATTCAATAATTTGTAAATAGTTGTATTTAAATGAAACGTTTCTTCGAAATAACGTTTATTTTGAACCGATAAAAATCCCATGCTTAAAAATTGCAGAGCTACAACAAGGCTAATGCCTGCAATTGTAAATGTGTGCGGTCTTAATCTAAAAACTTCTGCTACTGCGTTTGAAAATCTATCATCAAAATAAGTTGATGTTGAATGAACAGCAGGGTAAACCAAATAAACGTGGTAGAAAATCCATATAAGCATATACGATGAAAGAATAAGTAAGATTGTTCCTACTAAAATAAAAAATATGTAAGGTCTAAAAATAAAACCCGACATAAAGCCCGATAATATTCCTCGAACTAATCTCAAACTTGAAATTCTACTTTTACCAACTGTTTTTTGGATATCCCAACTTAAATGCGCGGGAATTTCTAAAATGATTGCTCGGAGTAAAATAGATTTGTAAATAATCTCCGTATTTATTTCAAAATCTCTCGCTTTAAGATTTAAACTCTTTAAAAAGTCGGCTTTATAAACTCGTACCATTCCGGTAAATGTATGAATATCTTCTCTTGAAATTATTTGCAATAAAAAGTTTAAAACTCTGCTGAACAATTTTCTCGAAAATGGTACGTTTGATACTTTTCCGCCTTTCATATAAGGTGACGCAAGAACAACATCAGCTCCGGTTTCGGTAATTTTACTTAGAAGCTTTTCAATGTGATCTGTGGAATAACTTAAATCAAGATCTAAAGTAATAATGAAATCACCTTTACATTCGCTAAAACCTGTACGTAAAGCGCAGCCTAAATATTTATTCATTTTATGATGAAGAACTCTGAACTTTTTATTTTTTTCAGCTATTTCATCCGCGATTTTTCCGGTATTGTCTTTGCTGCCGTCATTTACCAAAATTACTTCCCAATCAAATCTATTTTCAATTGATTTCATAAAATTAAAAATAGTGTTTAGATTTTTTTCAAGTAAAGCTTCCTCATTATAAGCGGCAATCACAATTGAAACTAAGGGGTTCTTTTCCATTTTTAATGTCTTTATTTATTATTTAAAATTTGTGCGTGCGAACTCATATTCATAAGATTGAAATTTTCCGACAATTTATTAATTGCGACATAAAATATTTCTTTTTTAACATCGCTCTTTAAATCCATTCCCGGGAAAAAAGACAGTTCTGGAATTTTATCACCGCCGATCAAATCTAAGGGATGTAGTAAAATGCTGGGTTCTGTTTTTGTCAATTTGCACATTGAAATCGCAAACTGCAAATAAGATTTCATTAAAGGCATTGAGAAACGCGCGAGATACAAAAGATAACTCAAATGGAATGGGGTTTTAATTATCGGAATCGTTGTTACCGGAATTTCAAGCAATTTTTGACCATTGCTTAAATTCCATTTATATGATTTATTCTTTTTAAAACCATCGGAAAATGATCCGAATAATTCCGCTCTTTCTTCTTTTTCATCCTTCGATAAATTCGCGGTTTGGAAATAATATAAACGCGCAAGTGGACCTATATAAGTCGGTAAAGTTGAAGCGTCATATAAATAATTTTTGCTTTTTAGAATTTCCAAAAGATCATTGCTCCAGCTAAAACCTGGTCCGCGGAATCCATTAATTTTTTGATCTGTAATCTTTTCTAAACTTCTTTCAGTTGATTCTAATTCTTCTAATATTTTTTCTTTACTGTAAAGATGAAACCATGACTCATGATTATATGAATGATTTGCGATTTCATGTCCGTGAACCGGTATTTGTTTTAATACATTTAAATTTCTTTCATCATCCGCGTCCTTTCCTACAATAAAAAAAGTAATTTTCAGTTTAAGTTTATCTAATGATTCAAGTACATATGGAACAAAAGTATCCAAATATGTCGGATATTTTTCCCAGCCGGAATCCCCATGAATTTTCATATATGACCATTGATTATCAAGGTCCAATGAAACACTTGCGTTTGGTTTATTTTTATTCATAATTCTGATTATTTTAATTTCTCAATAGTACTGTTAACTAACTTAATAATTTCATTATTATTTAATGTTCCATTCAAAATATGAGAAGAATTTATAATACTTATTTTCGAATTAATATCATTATTGTTTGATAAATTTTTTGAATAATTAAGCACAGGCAAAGCAAAAACTTCTTTGGCTTTCGCAATTTTTATATCTATTATGTTTTCAGTTTTAAGTTTGGGAAACATGTAAAGCAACGCGCCTTTAAATTTATGAATCAACTCTTCATCAGTTTGCGAAAAGCTTTCATCATTCGAGTTAACATATTTGGGAAGATAAATAAGAGTTTTTCCTTTGAATTCCTTTTCGTCGACAAGAGCCGACATATTTATCAATCCCGTAAAAGGAATTTTCTCGTCAATAATGTTTGTTACATAATAGTCTTCAATTTTTTCATTCAGCAAAACCGATGCGCATACTACACCCAAATATTTCGTTTTGGCCATAGATTCTTTTGTTTCGTTTGAAATTGAACCGCAGATTTTTAGCGCAATGTTTGACGGAACAGTTATAACAGTATTATCGAATTTTTTTACGGTTCCGTTTGAAAATTTGATCTCTACACCATCGTGAATTTCGGAAATATTCTGCGCTGAATGATTTGTAAAAATATTAACGTTTTCAGCTTCGAGGGTTGTTTTCAAACTTTTTAAAATTGTTGAATATCCGCCGGGAACATAGCCGAACATTTCGGTTTTCATGCCGCCTTTTCTTGCCGCATACATCCTTTGAATTGTGGTCCAAATGAAAGCCGCGGAAGTATTTTTATATTCTTCGCCGAGCTTTGCTTTCAGCAATGGTTTCCAGACTTTTTCAAAAGTATTTTTACCGGACCATTTTCTCAGCCAGCTTTCTACGGTTATTTCTTCAAGTTTGTGCCAATTTGTAATCTTTGAAGCGTAAAAAATTGTAAGACCCAATCTGAATTTATCGATAAGTGAAATAAAAGGGAATTTAAGAAATTCTATACTATTAGACATTGAATAAAATTTTTTATCAACAAAAAATCCTGTTTTTGTCTGCTTCCAAACTATCTCCTTATCGAGATTTATTTCTTGGAGCAATGATCTTATATGTATATCAGATAATAAAAGCACATGATAAAATTTATCCCAAGTTATATCATTAATTTGCCAAGGAGAAGATAATCCGCCCAAATTATCATCGGCTTCAAATAACGATACTTCGTGTCCAAGTTGAGCAAAACGATGCGCAAAGGTCATCCCTAAAAGTCCGCCGCCTATAATTGCATATGATGCCAAATAATATCCTCTAATTTAAAATTATGCTTTTGTTAAAAATGCTTCGTATGATTTTTTTGCCAACCTGGATGAATAACCTTTATATTCTGGCATAGTATTAATATTATCGGGACTGACCAACTCACAGCCTGTTGTGCAGCTTACTGCCAATTTTTGAACTGTATCGAATTCAATAAAATCAAATCCTTTATTTGCATATTTTGAATTGTAAAAATCAACTAGATCATTAATTTCGTTGGCAAAACCTTTTTCAACTATTCTAAAGCTTTCAAATACAAATTCAACGAAATAATTATCTGGTTTAGTATTTCCTCTTCCGATGCCAGAATACTTAAACTTATTTTCTTTGAAAGTATTTTTATCAAATAAATTACATCCGTCAAAGATTCCAATTAAATTTTCTTTTTGGATAAACAAATTTTCACGTTCTTTATACAATTGATGTGCGGCGCAGAATATGATAAAATCCGCATCTTCTATTGAATACGAAATATCATTGGTAAAATAATTCTGCAGATTATATTTCAATAAATTTTGATCAGTTTCTTTTACATATGGATCATGAATTTTAATTGTGCAGTTTTTATTAAGTAATTGTTTTGCCAACTCAAAAGTTGGTGAATTTCTTGTATCTTCAGAATTTGCTCTGTAAGCGGCTCCCATTAAAGCGATTTTTTTACCGGATAAATTACCCAAATTCAGTTCTGCTCGCTCAATTGTTGTGGCAGGAGATTCATCGTTTATTTTACGAGATTCCATAATCAAACTGTTTGAAGTACTGCCATTGCTTTCAATTTTTCTCCACCATAGCAGAATTCCGTCTTTGGGCAGACAATGGCCTCCGACGCCAATTGTTGGGATTAAAATTCCTCCAACCGGAATTGAATTTGAATTGTGGCTCGCGTCATCCGGCTGATTTAACTTTAAGTTTACTTTATCTCTTAGATCGTAAAAATCGATATTGTTTTTATCGCAATAGTTTGCAATTTCAGCGGAGAAAGCTATTCTTACATCGCGATAAGCATTTTCAAGTGTTTTTACAATTTCAGCGGTAAAGCTGTTTGTTGTATATAAGAATCCTTGTTTTACAATATTTGTATATATTTGCTTAATTCTGTCAACGGTAATTTGCTGAAGTCCGCCAATCAATTTATCGGCAGCGCTAATTCGTTCTACCAGTCTTCCAGGCATTACTCTATTTGGACTATTACCCAAATAAATATCTTTCCCTTCAATCAAACCATATTTTGAAAAGAAATCTTTAATAATTGTGTTCATTGTAGAAGGAGCTAAAGTTGATTCAAATACAATCATTGGTTTTTTATTGACAGGTTTTTTTTGCAAAGCTTCAGCTAAATCCTGAAGTGAAGAAAACAAAGGTCCGTAATCGGGTTCCAAACTTTTTTTATCGGTTTGAACACAGACTAATATTACATCTGCATCACTTAAAGATTCATAATTATGTGAAGCTTTTAAAGTTCCGTTGTTAACACATTTATTTACTATTTCATCCAATTCGGGTTCAATACCACCGATAACAGATTTACCTGAATTTATCGCGTCAACTTTCCATCCTGAAGTTTTTGAATTTCGTTGAACAACAATTACTTGTAATGGATCATTTGTTCCAATTTTTATTTCGGCATTTGCCAAAAGCGCCGCCATTGGCATTCCAACTATTCCGGGTCCAATTACCCCAATTTTTTGCACTGACCAATTTTCATTTGAAGTTTCTTTATGCATTTAATCCCTTTTAATTATTATCTATAAATTGTTGGAACCATAATTCAATATTTATAATTCCCCATAGTTTTCTGCCGAACATAGGTTCGGTAGAAAGTGATTTTAATATTTCATCGGTTTTAAATATTCCTCTGTTTCTTGCTTTTGTAGAACTTAAAATATCCGTAAAGAAATTTGAAGCGTCATTTTTTAACCATACATGAAGAGGTACTGCAAATCCTATTTTATCTTTTCTTTCCAGAATAGATTTTGGTAAAATATTTGAAGCGGCTTTTTTAAGAAGATATTTCATTTCACCATTATGGAATTTTAGCGCGGGCGGAATTGTTGCGACCAATTCAACAATTCTATGATCGATTAACGGCACACGTGATTCTAAAGAAACCGACATGCTCATTCTGTCTTCCACATGCAGAAGCGCGGGCAAATTTGAAGTCAGATCATATTGAGTCATTTTATTGAAATAAGATTGTGTGTTCGGCTGATTGAATAAATTTTGAAATTTTGTGAATACCGCATCTTTATTATAGTTCGTTCTAAAATCATCACTCAATAAATTTTCGTTTCCGTTATATCTGTCTATTAGCCTAAAATATCTTTTATCCATTGGTTCAAAAACACCGTTTCCCCAAAACTTTTGAATCATTGGCGTGTATTGTTTTAAGTGAGGCAAATTGTGAATTATTGAACTTAAAGATACAATGTGTTCGCCTTCATCGTTATTCTCCATTATCGCGCCTTTTAACGCTTGTTCAAGGTAAGCTACAATGTAACGCGCGTAGCCGCCGTAAATTTCATCTCCGCCTTGTCCGCCTAAAACAACTTTAACATTTTCCGCGGCTAGTTTAGAAACCATATATTGCGGAAATACACCTGGACCGGCAACCGGCTCGTCAAGTGAATAAATCAATTTCGGCAATAAATCTATGAATTCCTTTTCGGTAGGGCGTATAATATGCATTATAGATTGACTGTCCGCAGCTACTTCAGATGCATATCTTGTTTCATCAAATTCAATTCCTTCATTAAAAGCGCCGGTAAAAGTATGCAGTCTATTTTCGCTGAGTTTTGAACTCATCAAAGTAACTATAGAAGAATCAATTCCGCCGCTTAAATGAGCGCCTACGGGAACATCACTTCGCAGCTGAGTCTTAATTGAATCATGCAGTAATTTTTTTATTTCATCTATAAAATAAGATTCGGTATGATACTTATCAATTGTGAAATCTAAATCCCAATATTTATTATATTGAAATTTCATTGAATCTAAATTCAAATTTAGATAATGTCCAGGTTCAATTTTAAAAATATTTTTAAATAATGTATTTTGACCCAAAACATATTGAAACGTAAGATATTCGTCAAAAGATGATAGATTGAACTCGGCTTTAATTGAAGGATGTTCCAGCAAAGCTTTTATTTCCGAAGCAAAAATAAGATGATTTTCATCCCAATAATAATATAGAGGCTTAATGCCGAAATGATCTCTTGCGGCAATTAATCTTTTTTTCCGTTTGTCATAAATAAGAAATGCGAACATTCCGTTTAACTTATTAAAGCATTCCAAACCGTGTTCTTCATAAGTTTTCAGAATAACTTCTGTATCGGAATTTGTGTTAAAGGAATGACCTTTACTCTTTAATTCTTCTCTAAGTTCAATATAGTTGTAAATTTCGCCGTTGTAAACGATACAATTTTCTGAAGAAAACATTGGCTGGTGACCCTGCGAAATATCTATAATTGATAAACGCTTGTGGAAAAACCCGATGTTTTCATCAATAAAATAACCTTCATCATCGGGACCTCTATTTTCAATCTTAGAAGCCATCCTTTCAAGTAATCGAAGATCTACTTTTTTATTATTTTTGTTTATTATTCCTACTAATCCGCACATGATTTTTTTTTACATTATTATCGTACAATTATCATATTAAATAATTGAATACAAATAATTTTCCAAGTGATTTGAAACATTTTTAACTAAAATATTTTCTTTAGTATAGAGCTGTATTTTATTAAATTTGCTAAAATTTCTAAATTCGTGAAATATATTAAGCAAAGTTGAATTTATTATTATTATTTAAACATAAAGAAAGTATAATTTATGGTCAATTGTCCCGATAACTGCGAAATATATCACAAGCCTGTAAATAAGATCAATAATTATGTAATATATGATTGTACATTCTGCGATCATCGTTTTGTAAAAATTGAAAAAGAGCCGGAACACGTTACAGCAAATTATGGAGATACATATTTTTTCAGCGGTGAATCCGGCGGATATCCGGATTACTTGAAAGAATCGGAAGTACTTTTCCAAAGAGGGAAAAAATATGCGGAGATTTTAAAAAAAATAGGAATTAAAGAAGGAAATTTGCTTGATGTGGGTTCAGCTGCCGGGTTTATTCTTAAAGGTTTTATTTCGGAAGGCTGGAATGGCGAGGGAATTGAACCGAATTTAACTATGGTAAATTACGCGAGAAATGAACTTGGACTAAATGTGTCACAAGCTTCGCTTGAACAATTTGAAAGCGCAATAAAATATGACTGCGTAATTATGATTCAAGTAATGGCGCATTTTTATGATTTGGAAAAAGTGATTTCAAAGCTAAACTCATTGTTGGATGATGGTAAATACCTGCTTATAGAAACTTGGGATAGAAAAAGTATAACGGCAAAAGTCTTGGGCTGGAAATGGCATGAATATAGTCCGCCAACCGTAATCCACTGGTTTTCAGCAAAATCACTTATTAAAATGTTTGAAAAAAATAATTTTAGTTTGGTTAAAAAGGGAAGACTATTCAAAAAAATAAATGTTGATCATGCTAGAACTTTGCTATCGGAAAAATTCAAATCGAAGCTGTTATTTAAATTACTTAAATTAATTCCGGATAAAATGAATTTTATCTACCCTTCTGAAGATTTGTTTTATATAATTTTAAAAAAGAAAGCAAATGAATCAAAAGCTTATATTTTTTAAAGTTATCAACTATTTTCTAAATCTTTAAGTTTTAAAATTACTTCGTCAACTAAACCGGCACTGGCATTCCACGAAGTAATGTTAGGATAAACTTGTGCTGAGGTTGCAAGTAGAATATTTGTTCCTTTTATATGAATTTCTGGTTTAATTTTTGAATAGCCTAAGGGATAAATTGGTTCAACAAAAGGTGCTTTAAAAATTTTTATATCTTCTATATCATTTTCCGAAATATTTAAATCCGGATATAAATTAATTAATTGTTTCTTCCATCTATCGGCTATCGATCTCTCATTTTCTTTAAAGAGATCGGAGTTTCTGCCGCAATATTTCATAGTATAAACCATATTATAATTTCCATATTGGGATTTTTCAACCAATTCGGTCATTTCTACAATTCCGTCGAATTCGGTATTTGAATTGACTACAGGAGTCCAATAATAATTATCCAATGGTCGTTTTAGGAAAAATAACGCGTTCACCACACCTTGATAAATTAAATTTGGATCTGAAAAATTTTGGCCTATATCAGTGTTTTTTACTAATGCGCTAAACTGTGGAATTGGTATTGTGGAAATAACCCAATCGGCAGTAATTTTTTCATTTTCAAGAATAACTTCAACACTTTTTCCATTTTGAATTAAACTTTTAACCGGAGAATTTTTAAGAATTTTGCCTCCTTTTGACAAAATACTTTTTTCAACCGCATCAATAAATCCTTTTAATCCGCATTTTAAATATCCCCTTGTGGCAATATTTTTTTCTCTTCCGAGTCTTTGCCAAATATATAATGACGGCAGATTTCCCGAATGGTCTCCAAATTTTGAAAGAAATAATTGCTTTAATATTTTATTCCAAACATTGCTTCCATAGAGTCCCTTAAGCCACTTTTCTATAGGAAGATTGTCCAAATCTTTCCCTTTTCCTAAATATCTGAGGGATAAACTTACAATACCGAATCTTAATCTTTCAAAAAAACTTATTGGTTTAAATTTTAGCAGATCAATTGGAGTGTTAAAGGAATACCTATTCCCGTCAACAATAAATCCCATTCTTGTTGGTTTCCAATAAAGTTGTTCGGTCAATCCAATATCATCAATCAATTTTAATAATGATTCATCTGTTGGCATATGACAATGATAAAATTTATCAATCCAATTACCATTATGGTTAAAAAAAGTACCTAATCCGCCAAGTTGATCATTACTTTCGACTAAAGTGACATTATATCCATCTTTGGAAAGATTTTGCGCAGCGGCTAATCCAGCTATTCCACCGCCTATAACTACTATTTTTTTCATAAATTATATTCTTCGCGGACTTGGTGAAACTCTATCTCTTATACCTAATTTAAAATACTGAATAATTGTTTTAAACAACTTCAATTTGCTTGCGCCCAGTTTTCTGTCGTATCTTAAGAAAAACGGTATTTCAATTATTTTAGGTGACCAATGTCTAAGTTTTAATAGTAACTCAACCATGCAGGCAAAACCTTGTTCATGTATTAAAGTTTCACCATAATGAAATGAGGCTTTTTGCAAAAGTCCTACTCGATATGCTCTATATCCGCTTGTAAAATCTTTTATATTATTTAAAGGAAGCAAAGTTTTAAAAACTAAACTTGCGCCTCGTGATAGAAATCTTCTAAAGATTGGCGCACTTTCATCGTTACCACCATTTACAAAACGCGAAGCAATTACAATATCAGCGCCATCCTCAATATTTTTTATCATTTGATCCATTAAAGCAACATCATGGGTATCATCCGCATCCATAATAATAATAATATCATTTATCGAAGCTTGAGATAAAGCTTCTTTAATTCCAGTTTGAACTGCTTGACCCAAGCCCATATTTTTTTCATGATTTACGAGAGTTAAAAATAAATTTTCTGAAGCGTTTTCAGTTACTTTGGCTGTATTATCTTTAGAGCCGTCATTAATTACTATTACCTTAATTTTAATTTTATATGCAGAATCTAACTGTGAGATCCGCTTAAGCAAATTAGGTAATGAATCTTCTTCATTATATGCGGGTAAAACAAAAAATACTTGTTCCACTTTTATAAAAAAAGACGAATTGTTTATATTTTTATTCTGTTCAGCTGAAAATATTTTTTGATTTACCATTGAATTTATTAATAAATTTTCACTAATTGTTTTAGTTAGTACCATTCATTGTCCCACATATTTATAATAAACTTCTTTGCAATATATAATAGAAAAAAAAGTTTACTGTGATAAAGGACATGAACTCATTTTTATGTAGATTGTGTGAAATTACATTTTATAAAAATAAATTTACAATCTGAAATTCCAACTTTATTTTTAAAAAGTTTTACAAGAATATATAAAATTTATTAGCTAAATTATTTATTTACTTTTTGGTTTATTTAGTAATTGTTGATTTAAAATAACATCAACATTTATTTCATATTTAATTAATTGATATAACATTATTTCAAAATATTTTAAGAGAATAATATGAAAGTTCCATTATTAGACCTAAAAATTCAATATCAATCATTGAAAAAAGAATTGGACGAAGCGGTTTTAAGAGTGTCGGAATCGCAGTATTTTATACTAGGGCCCGAAGTTCAAAAACTTGAAGAACAAACTTGTAAATATTTAGGTGCTAAAAAAGCAATTGGCGTTTCTTCAGGAACTGACGCATTACTTGTAGCTCTAATGGCAATTGATTTAAATCCCGGAGATGAAGTAATTGTTCCGACATATTCTTTTTTTGCTACCGCAGGAGTAGTGTCGAGACTTAATGCCGTACCGGTTTTTGTAGACAGCGATCCGGTAACATTCAATATAGATCCCGCTAAAATTGTAGAGAAAATCACAAATAAAACTAAAGCGATAATTCCGGTTCATTTATATGGTCAAAGCGCTGATATGGACCCTATAATGAAAATAGCGAAAAACTATAATCTAAAAGTAATTGAAGACGGCGCTCAAGCTATTTCCGCGCAATATAAAGATGGTAAATGTGTTGGCACAATAGGTGATATTGGGTGTTATTCATATTTCCCAAGTAAAAATTTGGGCTGTTTTGGTGATGGCGGAATGGTAGTTACAAATGATGACGAACTTGGCGATAAATTAAAAATTTTAAGAGTTCACGGCGGTGAGCCAAAATATTATCACAGCGTAATTGGCGGAAATTTTAGAATAGACGCAATACAGGCGGCAGTCTTAAATGTTAAACTTCCTCATCTGGATTCTTGGTCGGAAAAAAGAAGAAAAAATGCCGAATTATACACCTCGCTCTTTAAATCTGCCCGACTTTCGCAAGAAGAGGGTAAAATAGAATTTGATGCAAATAACAGAATATTACTTCCTAAAGCTGTTTATAAAGAAGCAGCAATTGAAAGCAAAAATTCGAGTTCTCCAATTGTAAATTATCACATTTACAATCAATATATTATAAGAGTTGAGAAACGCGATGAAATGAGAAACTTCTTGAGTGAAAATGGTATTGCTACTGAAATCTATTATCCGGTGCCGTTCCATAAACAAGAATGTTTCCAAGATGTATTGAAGAATTCGAAATTTAAAAACGCGACTTTCCCTGTCGCGGATTTTGCGGCTGAAAGTTCGATAGCTCTGCCAATATATCCTGAATTGACAGAAGAACAAATTACATATGTTGTTGAAAAAATAAACGAATTCTTTAAAAATTAAATTTATGTTTTATAATTAATTGTAGCGAATCCTTTTTTAAATATTTAAAAGTACATAATGAAAATTTCCATTGTATTTGGAACTAGACCCGAAGCTATAAAATTAATACCTTTAATTATTGAATTAAAAAAGAATAGTAACTTTGAAGTTAATATCTGCGTTACTGCTCAACATAGAGAAATGCTTGATCAAGTTTTAGAAATATTTGATATTGTTCCGGATGTAGATTTAGATTTAATGCAGCCAAACCAATCACTTGGTAAATTAACCGCAAAAGTTATTTCTTCTATTGATGATTATTTTAAAAGTTATCAGCCTGATATAGTTCTGGTTCAAGGAGATACAACAACGGTAATGGCTGTTTCCTTAGTTGCATTTTATCATAAAGTTAAAGTTGGTCATGTTGAAGCCGGATTAAGAACGTTTAAAAAATATTCTCCGTTTCCTGAAGAGATGAATAGAGTTTTGACATCAAGAATAGCTGAACTGCATTTTGCCCCAACAAAAATATCAATGAATAATTTACTAAATGAAGGAATTCCAAAGGATAGAATATTTGTAACCGGCAATACAGTTATTGATGCTCTTTATCTAGCTATTGATAAAGTTAATGAAGTTAATCCGATTATTGATGGACTAAAAGAAGTTAAAATAGAAGAATTGAAGCCATATGTTTTAATAACCGGGCATAGAAGGGAAAATTTTGGCGAAGGTTTTATTAACATCTGCGAATCCATTGCTCAACTTGCAGATAAATATAACAATTATCATTTTATATATCCGGTACATTTAAATCCAAATGTTCAGGAACCGGTTAATAAAATTCTTGGTAGAAAAAGAAATATTAAACTGCTTAATCCTCAGACATATCTTCCATTTATTTCATTAATGATGAATTCTGAAATAATTTTAACTGATTCCGGCGGTGTTCAAGAAGAAGCCCCAAGTTTAGGCAAGCCTGTTTTGGTTATGAGAGATGATACAGAACGACCAGAAGCTTTAAATGCGGGTACAGTAAAATTAGTTGGTACGGATAAGCTAAAAATAATTACCGAATTATCAAATCTTATTGATGATAAATCTGCTTATGAAAAAATGGCAAATTCTATTAATCCCTATGGAGATGGATTGGCTAGTAAACGAATTTCAGATATACTTTTAAATATGCTTTAATGTTAAATTTAAGACTAAAATAATAAATTATGAAAAACTTTGCCATTACCGGCGTTGCCGGATATATTGCGCCAAGGCATCTTCAAGCAATAAAAGATACAGGTAATAATTTAATCGCGGCATTGGATCCACATGATTCTGTGGGAATTCTTGACCGCTATTTCCCGAATGTAGGTTTTTTTGTTGACTTTGAAAGATTTGAAAGATATGTGGAAATGCTGCATAGAAAATCGATAACTGAAAGAATACATTATTTAAGTATTTGTTCGCCGAATTTTTTACACGACGCTCACATACGTTTGGCATTAAGAACGGACGCTGACGCTATTTGTGAAAAACCGATTGTGTTGAATCCATGGAATCTAGACGCTTTAGAAGAACTGGAAAATGAGACTGGAAAAAAAATCTATAATATACTTCAGCTTAGAGAACATCAAGCAATAATTGATTTGAAAAATAAAGTAGAAACAGAAAAGAAAAATTCAAAACATGAAATTATTCTAACTTACATTACATCAAGAGGTTCGTGGTATGATTATTCATGGAAAGGAGTTAAAGAAAAATCCGGCGGAGTAGCTACAAATATCGGAGTCCATTTTTTTGATATGTTAGGATGGATTTTCGGCAAAGTGCAGACAAATAAATTATATTTGAACGAGCCGAGAAAAGTAAGCGGATTTTTAGAGTTTGAACGCGCAAACGTCAGATGGTTTTTGTCTATTGACAAATCGGACCTTCCTTCGGAAGCAGTTAATGAAAATAAAACAACTTACCGTTCTCTTAAACTTGACGGTGAAGAATTTCATTTCAGTGACGGTTTTACGGAACTGCACACTAAAGTTTATCAGTCAATTTTAAATGGTAAGGGTTTTGGAGTAAATGACGCAAGACAATCAATTGAGATTGTGCACGAAATCAGAAATGCGAAAGTTGATGATAAAGCTGAATATGCCCATCCGATTCTTGGGAAGTGATTATTATCCATGTAATGAGTGATGAGAATTAAAAAATTAATCAAAAATAAATAAATTCAATTTATAACTGGAAAATATATGAGCGAAGAAAAAAAATATTATGTTGATAAATTTGCGGTCGTTGATGATAACGTAGAAATTGGCGAAGGCACAAAAATATGGCATTTTTCTCACGTTCAAAGCGGAGCTAAGTTAGGTAAAAAATGTGTACTAGGTCAAAATGTTAATATCGCGAATAATGTAACTATTGGAAATTTTGTGAAAATCCAAAATAATGTTTCTGTGTATGAAGGCGTAACTTTAGAAGATTATGTGTTCTGCGGACCGTCAATGGTTTTTACAAATATTTTGGATCCGAGAAGTAAATATCCTCAAGTAGGGGCCCAATATTATATAAAGACTTTGGTTAAAGAAGGCGCGTCATTGGGAGCCAATTCAACTATAGTTTGCGGACATACAATAGGAAGATTCGCGTTTGTTGGAGCCGGTTCAGTTGTGACAAAAGATGTTCCGGATTTTGCATTGGTGGTTGGAAATCCCGCAAAAATAATTGGCTGGTTCAGCGAAGCGGGACAAAAATTAAAATTCGATGAAAATGGAATTGCTCATTGTGAAAAATCGGGCAAGACTTATAAATTTGTCGATAATAAAGTAATTGAAGTTTGATTAACATTAAAAAAACGTGAAATGTTACTTCGATACATGCCTAATTACAAGTCAAAAATTAGTTATTCCATCGGCATTAATCAGTAACCGAATGATTTAAAATTAGAAATTGTTTTAATGAGAAATAATCTTGCGGTCGTTGAGAAGCATAGCGCAGCGAAGCGTATCGAAACGACAGAAAATGAAAGAGAAAAGTACTAGTAAATTCAAATTCCTTAAATATTTAAACTCCTAAGCTGCATTAAATAGACTTATTAAATTGAAATTCGTATTAAGGAATAAGCCGAATCATTGAAAATAAGCCCAAATTCATCAATTTTTAAAATCCCTTTAATAAATTTATTCTATTTATTTGCAATATATTTTTAACCCCATTTTTAATTAAAAATTCATTTAACTTCTTTAATAACAATAAGTTAACATTTTTATTAAAAAAAATGGTTTAAATAATTGCTTCAATTTACAAATAATTATATATTTGTACTATTAATACATTATATAATAAATTTATTAAAATTTAAATATCCATGTGACTGATATGGCGAAGCTGTAAAAAAAACAAACAAATTGTTGTAAATATTTTTAATAAAGTCGAGTTAAAATAATTTAAATAATCCAATTGAGTTCAAATGAGTAGAATTTTAATTACAGTGGTGTGGCAGGATTTATAGGAAGTAATTTAGTAGACTATTTTTTATCCAAAGGGCATTATGTAGTATGCTTAGATAACCTAGAACTGGATTTGAAACTAATATCCAAACATAATTTTACAAATCCCAAAATTTAAATTTATTAATGGTGATATTAGAAATATTGAAGTCTGCAATGAAGCTGTAAAAAGGATGCGACATTGTTTCGCATCGGGCTTGGCTCAGTACCTAGATCAATTCAAAATCCTGCAAATACTAATTCTGAAAATATAGATGGTTTCTTAAATATGCTTATTGCATCAAGAGATGCTAAAGTTAAAAGATTTGTTTATGCCGCAAGTTCCAGCACTTATGGAGACTCAAAAAAAAATTCAAAAGTTCAAAAAATGCCTTTATCCCCTTATGCAATAACAAAATATGTTAATGAATTATACGCGGATGTCTTCGCAAAACATATGGAATGCAATGTATCGGACTAAGATATTTTAATGTTTTTGGAAAAAGGCAAACCCCTAATGGCGCTTATGCCGCTGTAATTCCTTTATGGGTGAAAAATTAACAAAACCATGAACAACCGATAATAAATGGAGATGGTTCTTACAGCAGAGATTTTACTTATATTGATAATGTAATACATGCAAATGAATAAGCATTATTTGAAGAAAATAATAAGATATTTGCGGACAAAGAAATTATTACAATCTTGAATTTGATACACATAAATACTTGAAGCAAGTAATAAAGAAGTTGAAACTTTGTTGCAAAACGTAAATATGGATGATTACTATTTTTCAGAAGTATTTAATATTGCTTACGGCGGAAATACAAATTTAATTGATTTGTTTAATGCTTTAAAAATAACTTAGCTAAACATGATAAAGCAATTTCAGAAATTAAACCACTTTTTGGCGGAAATAGAATTGGGATGTTCCACATTCACAAGCAAGCATTTAAAAGCCAAAACCATTATAAATTATAATCAATATGATGCTGCAAAAGGTTTTGAACTTGCAGCCGAGTGGTATTTTAATAACTATCAGAATAAACACTCTACAAAAAACTGAATACTCTTAGTTTAAATCTAAAAAAAAATAGAAAAGTTCCTTTATATAGGTGGGGCTTTTTCATCAGTAAAATTGTTTTCTGATAATACCTTACATTACGACTGGAATAGAATACAATAATTTTAACAAAATTTATTACACTTCAGCAATTGTAATATTATTTGCCAAACTTGGTTTTGATTTCGCGATAAATAGAATAAAAAAATTCAGATTTAAAATTATTCATAGCAGTTTTATTAATACCGCAATTATGATTATAATAACGGTGTTAATCAATAGGGAAGACTATAATGAATATATGTACCTAGCAATATTTGCATATTCTTTTTCTATATAATCGCAAATATTTTTATCATGAAAAACTTATTTTGAAGGTAGTTATAGAAATTATTTTTATTATAAATTATTTTATGGGCTTATCTTAATTTCATCTTTGTTTATTTTGTTGAAACTCAGTTATGAATTATTTTATGTTTTCCCTATTGCCGGATTTTATGGATGCTTTTAATTTATTATAATAATTGGAAAGATTATAAAGGTGACGGCAGTTATACTGAATTTTACGAAATTAGGATTTGCCGCATTTGTTGTTAATGCCTCGTTGGGATTTGCGTTTATCGCTGACAAATACATTATTAACCATTATTTTAATCTTAAAATCGCCAATTCTTATACTTTCGCCTGGGGTATAACGTCGCCAATGCTTTATCTTGGTAATATTATGGAACATACAATCTATACGGCTAAAAATAATGAAAAAGAAAAAAATAAAGAATGCGTTTACATTTCTATTATTTATGGTTGTGTTATAGTATAGCTGCATTTTCTATAGTTTCCTATTTTCCCAAAGTACTGCCGGGAAATATTGACAATGAATTACTAAAACAAATACTTACTGTATTTTAATTATTTATGCAGTATATACAGTAATACAGTATCCGCTGAATGGCATCTTATTTAAATTTATTAATAATAGTGCTCAGTATCAAATAGCAAGAATTTACCCATTTTTTTGCTTTATTCTGCATTGTACTATATATCATATTTCTAATTCATAACGCTAAAGACTATTTTTTGTTAATAATAATAAGTACGACATACATTTTTACACTGTTGTCAATTAAAATTTTTATTGTAAAAAAAAGTATTTCTGTAGTAAAATAATCATATGCCAATTCAAACCGGAAAAGTCTTTAACTTTATATTTGAATCCAAGTATTCAAAATATATTTTCTTCATATTTGTCCTTTCTTTGTTTTCAAGAGGGTTCCCTTTAGTAAATAAATTTTATTTTATTGCGCCTCTCTTTTTACTTTATGCAATTAGCGGTTTAAAACAGATTTACCTAAACAAGGACTTAATAAAATATTATTATTTCGTAATAGGATTCACAATTTGGGCAACTTTAACAGCAATTTGGTCTGAGTATCCAATATTCACACTTCAACGAGCACTATTTTTTTTAATTACTGTTTTAGGTTCAATTATAATAGGAGCACAAATAACAAGCAAAAATTACAAAATACTTCTAAATACATTATTGCTGATTAATTTTAGTATAGTAGCGGTATCAATTTTTTCACTGTTTTTAGTACCTCAAATAATGCATGGACAGGCGGACATGGTTTAGGGTTTATGGGTTTTACAAATCATCAGAATAAATTTGGACAGTATATTTATCTTTTCTTGCGCGCCGTTAGTTTTAATGTTAAATGAAAAAAAAAAAATCGCAATTTTTTTAATTATAATAAATTTAATCATTATAGGACTTAGTACTTCTAGGGCAGCAATTTTAAGTCTTTTTATTACTTGGTTTATTTATTTTATTTTAACCACTTCATTTGTAAAAACACTTTCTTACATTTTATTATTTGTGTTTATAATTTTTGCAACTGTATACTTAACCGCAAACTATACTTCAAAAAAATAGTGTGACATTAGTAAAAAATGAAAATTATTTTTGGTGAAGAAGGTCTTTGACAATTAAGTATTCTTGGGATCTGGCTTTAAGAGGCGGATTTATTGGCTTGGGATATGGAATTAGCGGACAATAGGTTTATTGATCCTTGCTTGGGTATTTTGACAAAAACCGCAATGTGCAGAAATTTATAGAAGGGAAAAACCGTTACAAGCATTTTGGCTATACTTGGAAGAAACGGGGATAATTGGACTAATCTTGTTTTTATTTGTAAATAGGATTTCCTTTAAAATAATGTGAGCCTAAAATAATTAAAACATTTAAGGATAAAAATTCTCTTATTCTAAATGGGTTTGAAAAATATGGTAAACGACTTAGAATTACACTTATTAAAATTTGCTTTTGCATTCTTAATTTCGCTGAACTTTTATGCTCAAATTGAATCATGGTGGATTGGAGTTGGTCTGCTGTTCTCCCATTATATTTATTTTTCTGTGATCGATTTTTATGAAATACCAAATATTAATATTTTTATAAATAATTAAATAAATGTTAAAATAAACTGCCAAGATTACTAAATTGAGTTGCATTTTAATTAATTCATGCTTGCAAAGA